>NZ_NXIF01000038.1 GCF_002837275.1 Malaciobacter halophilus
TAATATTACATCCAAATGAAATTTTTTAAAATATTATGAAATCTAAAAAGTAAAATATAAAACATGAAAAAATCAATAAATATGTTTCACGTGAAACATCGTAATGAAATGTAAATATATAGATTTAAATAGACAAATAATTGTAGTTTTATTAACTACAATTATTTTATGATATTTTTTTCCATTAAGGAATTAGTGAGTTTCCTCATTGCTTCTTTATGGTTTTTTAGAAAATCTTCATGAGCAGTTTCATTTGTATAGTTTGTTACAACAAAAATTCCTCCAACAGGAATCTCAAACTCTTTTGCAACTTGCAATACTGCAAAAAATTCCATATTTTCTACTCCGATTCCATAAGCATTAAATTTTTTACTTAATGAAAAATTTGATGAGATATAGTTTGAACTATTTACAATTGTATCATTTTTTACAAATTTATTTTCTGATTCTAAAACATTATCTAATGGAGTATAAGAGTTATTTTCAAGAAATGATAATTCAATATTTGCAGCTCTTTTTGATTCAACTATATCAAATATATTATGTTCTCCGTACGAGCCAGCACTTCCAACAAAAAGTAAAAAATCTGGTTTATCAAAAAGACATCTTCTAGTTAAGTTTATAGACATTTCTATTAAGCCTACTCCCATTGGTTCAGCAAAACTAAAAGTTTCACTTCTTCCTGCACAAATTATCATTTACACTCCAATCTATAATTAACATTCATCTTAATTGGTTTGCTAGTTTGTTCAGGAACTGCAATAGCTGCATCAGAAGATTTTGCGCTATACATTACTTCTCTTGAGCCTCTAAAGTATGGATTTTGTAAAGAGTTAATATTTATATTTTTTACTTTACACTCTCTTTTTAAATCTGAAGATAAGTTTTTTGCATATTTTTCAGCCCAAGTTATTGCTTCAAATCTTAATAAATCAACTGCAACATTTGAAGAAGATTCCTTAACTTTCCACATTAGATTTGATACAATAATTGAAGTATCTCTATGTTCTTTTAAATTTATAAGGCCATTTATAAATCTACTAACTTTTTTAGGGTCATTTGATTTTATACTATATTTTATCTCTCCTAAATAACCATCAATTTTTGGAGTTTTACTAACATATCTATATCTTGGTCTTATGTTAAATACTCCAAGATTCTTCTCAATATACTTAACATTTTTTATATAATCATTATATCTATCAAGTTTATTTGATACTTCCTTCTCGCTATCAAGCTCTATTCTAACTTTTATATCAGAATTTAAAGTATCAGGTAGAAGTTTTTTTGAGAATGTTTTATTGAAATTCACTTCATATGATAGAAGTGAAAAAGGTAGAGTGGACATAAGTAGTCCACTTATTAGAATCTTTTTCATGTTAAATCCTTACGGGAATATTATTTTCTTTTAAGTAGTGCTTTAAATCCATTATATCAATCTCTTTAAAGTGAAATATTGAAGCTGCAAGTGCAGCACTTGCACCATGTTCAAATGCCTCTTTTATATGTTGCATTGTACCAGCACCACCACTAGCTATAACTGGTATATCAACAATTGATGAAATCTGTTCAGTAATATTAAGTTCAAATCCAGTTTTTGCTCCATCTGTATCCATAGAAGTAAGAAGAATCTCTCCAGCTCCTCTATTATATACCTCTTTAGCCCATTGTAATGCATCAAGTCCTGTATCTTCTCTACCACCTTTTACAAATACGTGATAAGAACCATCTTCAACTTTTTTTACATCAATTGCTACAACTATACATTGACTTCCAAATCTTTTTGCACCCTCATCTATAAAATCAGGATTTACAACAGCAGATGAGTTTACAGATACTTTATCACAACCTACATTAAGTAGTTTATATATATCATCAAGTTTTCTTATCCCTCCTCCCACAGTTAAAGGAATAAAAACCTCTTTTGCAACATCTTTAACAATATCAACAATAGTATCTCTATTTTCATGACTTGCAGTAATGTCAAGAAAAGTAATCTCATCTGCACCTTCATTGTTGTATCTTTTAGCTACTTCAACAGGGTCTCCTGCATCTTTTAATCCAACAAAGTTTACACCTTTAACTACTCTTCCATCTTTCACATCTAAACAAGGTATTATTCTTTTTGCAAAATTACTCAACATCTTTCCTTCCAATTAATCTGAAAAATCTTATCTAAATGTAAGTTAAAATCAGCTATACTATTGTCTTATGGAAAATATTAAAGCTAAGAAAAAATACGGACAAAACTTTTTAATAGATAAAGCTGTTTTAAACGGAATCATCCAAGCGATGCCCAACAATAATAATTATCTTGTTGAGATTGGGCCTGGCTTAGGTGATTTGACAGAAAAATTAGTCAAGTACAAAGATATGACTGCTTATGAAGTAGACACTGATTTAATTGGTGTTTTAAGGTCTAAATTTCAAGACGAGATAGCAAGTAACAGATTTAAATTAGTACACAAAGATGTACTACAAGCTTGGGAAGGGCAAAATACGTTACATGAAGGTAAATATGATTTAATAGCGAATTTACCTTACTATATCGCAACAAACATTATATTAAGAGCGTTAGAAGATGCTAATTGTGAGCATATAATAGTTATGATACAAAAAGAAGTAGCACAGAAATTTATTGCAAAAGTAAATGAAAAAGAGTTCTCTTCTTTAGGTATTATTTCACAATTATTAACAACCGATTCTAGGATACTTTTTGATGTACCTCCTGAATCATTCAACCCTGCTCCAAAGGTTGTTTCTTCTATACTATATCTTAGAAAAGATATGACTAAATCTTTAAGTGATGATTTTAAAAAGTTTTTAAAAGCCTGTTTTTCACAGCCAAGGAAAAAACTTTCTAAGAATCTTTCCTCACTTTTAGAAAAAGCAGAGATTTCTAAGATTTTTAGTGCACTTAATATAGATGAGAACAAAAGACCTCATGAAGTTAGCGCATCTTTGTATAGCCAAATGTATACAAAGGTTAAAAATGGAAGAGAAGAAAGTTCAAGAGGATAAAGTAGAACAGCAGCAGAAGCCAAAGCAACAACAGCAAAAAAGTTCAACAAATTCAAGACAGAGAAATAGTAGAAAACCGGCTTCAAGAAATAGTAATAATTCTACTACTAACAATAAAAACAATACTCCACAAGATAATAAAAAAAATAATAGTAATAATAACAATGCTACAACTCAGAGAAAAAGAAAACCAAGACCAAAACCACTAAAAGGTGATGGATGGATAGGTGATTTAAAAAAAGCACATCAAATAAATGAGAAAATTCATAGGGATAGACTGAACCCTCATTATAAATTAAATCTAAATACTAATGCAAAAGTTAGAATTACACCACTTGGTGGATTAGGTGAGATTGGTGGAAATATGATGGTAATTGAAACTGAAAAAAGTGCAATTATCGTTGATGTTGGGATGAGTTTTCCAGATAATGATATGCATGGTGTTGATATTTTAATTCCTGATTTTACATATATTAGAGAGATAAAGAATAAAATTGCTGGTATTGTAATAACACATGGACATGAAGACCATATTGGAGCTATGCCATATTTATTTAAAGAGATGCAGTTTCCTGTTTATGGAACATCATTACCTTTAGAAATGATTGGTTCAAAGTTTGATGAACATAAAATGAGAGAACATAGAAAACTTTTTAGAGCAATTCAAAAAAGAACTCCTATAAAAATTGGAGAGTTTGAAGTTGAATGGATGCATATTACTCACTCAATTATTGATTCATCTGCAATTGCAGTAAAAACAGAAGCAGGAACAATAATTCATACAGGTGACTTTAAAATTGACCATACTCCAATTGATGGGTATCCAACTGATTTACATAGATTAGCATATTATGGAGAACAAGGAGTTTTATTATTGACAAGTGATTCTACAAACTCACACTCTCCTGGATTTACAAAATCAGAAAAAACTGTTGGACCAACATTTGATAAGATTTTCTCTACTGCTAAAGGTAGAGTTATTATGTCAACATTTTCATCAAATATTCACAGAGTTGCACAAGCTATTGAAAGAGGAATTAAGTTTAATAGAAAAGTCTGTATTATTGGTAGGTCAATGGAAAAAAATCTTGATTTAGCTATGAGTTTAGGTTATATAAAATTTCCAAAAGAGTCATTCATTGATCCTCATGAAGTAAATAAATATAATGATGCAGAGGTTTTAATTGTTACAACTGGTAGTCAAGGAGAAGCTATGAGTGCTTTATACAGAATGGCTATTCATGAACACAGACATATTAAAATTAAACCTAGTGACCAAGTAATACTTTCTGCAAAAGCTATTCCAGGTAATGAAGCTAGTGTTTCAGGAATTATTAATCATTTATTAAAAGCTGGAGCAAAAGTAGCTTATCAAGATTTTAGTGATATTCATGTTTCTGGACATGCTGCTCAAGAAGAGCAAAAATTAATGTTAAGATTAGTTAAACCAAAATTCTTTATGCCAGTTCATGGTGAGTATAATCATGCATTAAAACATGGACAAACAGGTGTTGAGTGTGGTATTTTAGAAAGAAACTTATATATTATGAGTGATGGAGAACAAGTAGAAGTAACTCCAAAATATCTTAAAAAAGTAAAAACAGTTAAGACTGGAAAAGTATATATTGATAATCAATTAAATAATAAAATAGCAGATGATATAGTTATTGATAGACAAACTATGGCAAATGAAGGTGTTGTAATGATTGTCGCTCAAGTAAATGAAAATGAAAGAACACTTGCACAAAAGCCTAAAGTTACATCATTTGGTTTAGTTCCAGATAGACAAGATAGAAGTTTTGCAAAAGAGATTGAAGATATTCTTCAAATTGCATTAAAAAATGCAAAACCAGGTATCTTTAAAAACAATAGAATTTTAGAAGATGAAATTAGAAAAGTAGTAAGAAAACATTGTTTTAGAAAATATAAAAAATATCCAATGATTGTACCTACACTAATTGTTCAGTAAGGATAAAAAATGAATTATAAAGAGCTTGCAAAAGAGGTGTTATTGACTGAAGCAAAAGAGTTACAATTAGCAGCACAAAATTTAGATTTTGATTTTGAAAAGCTAATTGACTTAATTGTTAGCTCAAAAGGTAAGTTAATAGTTACTGGTGTTGGTAAATCTGGATTAGTAGGTAGTAAAATTGCTGCTACGTTAGCTAGCACTGGTACTAGTTCATTTTTTCTACATCCTACTGAAGCTATGCATGGTGATTTAGGTATGATTGGAAAAGATGATATTGTTTTAGGAATCTCATATAGTGGAGAGAGTGAAGAGTTAATTCAAATTCTTCCCCATTTAAAAAGATTTGATATTCCTTTGATTGCAATGGCAAAAAGTAAAGATTCAACTCTTGGTAAATATGCTGATTTCTTTTTGAATATTAATGTTACAAAAGAGGCATGTCCTTTAGATACTGCCCCAACCTCTTCTACTACATTAACTATGGCAATGGGAGATGTATTAGCAGTTTGTCTTATGAAAAAAAGAGAGTTTAAAAAAGAGGATTTTGCTTCATTTCATCCTGGAGGGAGTTTAGGTAAGAAACTTTTTGTAAAAGTTTCTGACTTATTACGAAAAGATAATTTACCTGTGGTTTCACGTGAAACAAAATTAAAAGATGCTATTGTAACAATGAGTGAAGGAAGACTTGGAAGTGTTATTGTAGTAGATGAGAATAAAAAAGTAGTTGCTTTATTAAGTGATGGTGATTTAAGAAGAGCACTTATGAATAAAGACTTCTCAATTGATTGTAATATAGAAGAAGTAGCTACATTAAATCCAAAAGTTTTAAATGATAAAAATATATTAGCAAGTGATGCTTTACAAATTATAGAAGACTATAAAATTCAATTATTAATTGTAGTTGATGATAACGAAAAGTTAGTTGGGGTTTTACATATTCATGATTTAATTGAAGCAGGTATAAAATAAGGAAAACCATGGCTAAAGATAAAAATACAAATAAAAATAGTGTAGAATTAATTAGATTAAATAAGTTTCTATCTCATAACAGTACTTACTCAAGAAGAGAAGCTGATAAGCTAATTGAAGAAGGTAGAGTATCTGTTGATGGAAAAGTTATCTCAAATCTAGCAACAAAAGTAACTGAAAATAGTCTTGTAAAGATTGATAAGAAAGTAATCAAAGCTGATAAAAATAGAATGTACACAGTAATTGTATATAATAAACCAAAAGGTGAGTTAGTAACTAAAAATGATCCACAAGGTAGAAAAACTATTTATGATAGCTTAGGTAAGAAATATAGACACTATATGCCAATAGGAAGACTAGATTATGCAAGTGAAGGTGTTATTTTACTTTCAGATAGTGTAGATGTTGTAAATAAACTTATGCACTCTAATTTAGAAAGAATATATAAATTAAAAGTTGATGGAGAGATAAACTATAAAGTAGAACACGCAATGATGGAAGGATTAGAGTTAGAAGATGCAACTTCTGGTGCTCATGAAAAATCATCAATTAAATCTATGTCTTTTGCTCCATTTGTTGCTTATCAGATAATTTCAAGTAATCATAACTTTTCTAAATTGAAAGTAGCAATTAGTGAAGGTAAAAATAGAGAGCTTAGAAGGTTTTTTGGACACTTTGGACTTAATGTTATGGATTTAAAAAGATTAGAGTTTGGAGGTATTTCGCTAAATAACCTACCAACAGGAAAAAGTAGATACTTAAGTAAAGAAGAGTATAGAAACTTAAGAAGATATCTAAATAGTGATGATGATTGATTTATCAAACCAATTAAGACCAACAACTCTACAAGAGTTTGTTGGTCAATCTCATATAATAGGAAAAGACAAAGCTTTATATAAGCTTTTGATGAAAAAAGAGATACCACATCTATTTTTTTATGGGAAGCCTGGCACTGGAAAAACTACTCTTGCAAAAATAATTGCAAAACACATAAATAGTGACTATTACTATTTTAATGCAACTACAATTAAAATTGATGAATTAAGAAAAGTTTTTGATAAATATAAAAACTCTTTAATAAAGCCTATTGTTTTTATAGATGAAGTTCATAGATTATCAAAAAATCAACAAGAGGTACTGTTACCAATAATGGAGAGTTATCAAGCTATAATTATTGGAGCAAGTACAGAAAATCCATTTTTTACTCTTACTTCTGCTATTCGTTCAAGATCTTTTTTATATGAGTTTAAGCCACTTACAAATATTGAATTAGATGGAATAATACAAACAGCACTAAAAAATAGTGGTATAACGCTAAGTAAAGAGGCAAGAGAGTACTTAATTGCATCAAGTAGTGGTGATGCTAGGGCAATGTTAAATTTGCTTAATTTTGCTTCTAAAATAGAAAACAATATAAGTTTTGATACTTTAAAAGAGTTGCGTTCAAATGTGATAGGTGATGGAGTTAGTTCAAGTGATAGTCACTATGATTTAGCAAGTGCAATGATAAAATCTTTAAGGGGTTCAGATATTGATGCAGCACTTTACTATTTAGGAAGATTAATCAATGGTGGTGAAAGTGTTGATTTTATAACTAGAAGAATGGTTATTTTTGCAAGTGAAGATATTGGTAATGCAAATCCAAATGCTTTGAATTTAGCAGTAAGTACAATGCATGCTTGTAATAAGATAGGTTATCCTGAAGCTAGAATAATACTTGGACAATGTGCAGTATATTTAGCCTCATCTCCAAAATCTAATAGCTCATATAATGCAATTAATAAAGCGTTAGCTGATATAAAACATGGTAGAATTTTACAGATACCAAAACATATAGATTCACTGCATAAAGGGTATAAATATCCTCATGATTATGGTGGATGGGTAGAACAAGAGTATCTTGAAGAGCCAGTAAGTTATTATGAAAGTCAAAATATAGGTTTTGAAAAGAATTTAAATGAATGGCTTAAGAAAATTAAAGGAAAAGAATAATGGATTTAATGCAATATTACTTATGGATAGTAGTATTTCATATCATGGCTATGATGTCATGGATGGCAATGCTTTTTTATCAGCCAAGATTGTATGTATATCACACAGAACATAAAAATAAACCAGATTTTGTAGAGGTTGTGAAGATTCAAGAGTATAAGATGTATAAATATATTGGTCTTCCTGCAATGTGGGCAACAGTAATAAGTGGTTTACTAATGATATATTTAAGACCAGAGATGCTTAATCTAAATGACCCATGGCTTTTTGCAAAACTATTTTTTGCAGGACTTTTAGTAGCTTACTCTTTTTCTATGGAGTATTTTAGAAAAAGATTAGAAAAAGGTATTTATCCAAAAAGTGGTAACTTCTTTAGAGCTTATAATGAAGTTCCTACTGTTTTATCTATTTTAATAGTTGGATATGTAGTAGTAAAGACTTTTTCTTTATTATTCACTTTTATTACCCTACTTTTTGGTGCTTTTATAATCTATAAAGTACTAAGACAAAAACCAAAAGATGAATCATGATGTTTGATAAAGTTTATACTTTAGATACAAATATTCTTTTAGAAGATGCAAAAAATATTTTTAAATTAAGTGATGAAGATAAAAACTTAATTGTATTACCAGAAACTGTTTTAGATGAGATTGACTCAAAAAAGAGTGGATTTGATGAGATTAATTTTCAAGCAAGAGAGTTTGCGAGGATTTTAGAAAATTCACAAATCATACAGAGTAAAAAAGTTAATGATTTTAAAATTGTAAGATTGAAACTTACAGATAATATTGAAGCAACAATTGATGTAATCTCAAAAGAAGAGTACATAATTAATAGTAAAAATGTTGCTTTAAATATTATAAATGATAGAAAGATACTAGAAATTGCTAAGTTTGCACAAACATATTATGAGTGTGATACTGATTTCTTATCTCTTGATATTATGGCAAGAACAAGAGCAATTTCAATGGATATTAAAACTGACTCATTACTTGGTTCAAGTGAAGAAGAGTTTAATTATGAGTTCATAAAAACTATTGAGATTAAATTTGAACAATTAGAAACTATTAGTAACTCCCCTATTCTTGATTATGACAGTGAATATAAACCATATAATTTCGCATATTGTTTTAAGATCAAAGGTTCTGACCAAGTTTTACTTGCATGTGTACAAAATAAAAAAATTGTTGTTCTTGATGAAACTGAAGTACGAAATCAAACCATTACTCCTTTAAATAAAGAGCAATTATTTTTCTCAAATGCTATTTTAAATCACTATTTTAATGTATTAATAATAGAAGCAAAAGCTGGGAGTGGTAAGACTTTATTAGCTTTAAGTGGAGCATTAAAATTAGTAAGACAAAAACATTTTCAAAGAATAATATATATTAGAAACTCAATAGAATCATTAGATAAAGGTGAAGATATTGGGTATTTACCAGGATATGAAGAGAAGTTTAAGATATATAATCACCCTTTAATGGATAGTTTAGATTATATTGTAAGAAGTGAGCATAAAAAGAAATCTAATAAGAAAAATTTTCAATATGATGAACTTGATGATGCAGAAGTAAATGCAAGAATAGAACAGCTTATTCAAAATTATAGTATTGAAACTATGTGGGTAGGAGAGATGAGAGGAAGAACTTTATCAAATGCATTTGTAATTATAGATGAAGCACAAAATATGTCTAATAAAACAATGCAAATGGTTTTATCAAGAATTGATAATAGCTGTAAAGTTGTAATTTTAGGAAGTAATAAACAAATTGATAACTTTTATGTAAATAAACACACGAATGCTTTAACTACTCTTTTAAAATCTACAAAAGAAGAGAGTGATTTAGTAAAACCATTTGCTATAAAACTAGAAAAAGTCTTAAGAGGTCCAATTACTGAATGGGCTGAGCAGATATTTAGTACAAAACACAAATAAAAATCATTTTAAATTAAATTTAGCTAAATTTTGATACCTTTACATAATAAAATATGTAAAGGTATACACAATGAAAATAGTATTCTTAGATAGAGCTACTTTAGGATTTGATATTTGCTTAGATGGTTTCAATAAGTTTGGGGAAGTAATAGTTTATGATGTTACAAAACCAACTGAAACACTAACTAGAGTAAAGGATGCAGATATTGTTGTTACAAATAAAGTTGTAATCAATAAAGAAATAATGGATAATTCTTCTATTAAATTAGTATGTATTGCTGCAACAGGAATGAATAATATTGACCTAGAATACGCTAAACTCAAAAATATTGAGGTAAAAAATGTTGCTGGTTATTCAACTGCAAGCGTAACACAACTTACATTCTCTTATGTATTTTATTTCATCCAAAAACTTAACTATTATACTTCATATGTAAATGAAGGCAATTGGCAAAAATCTGATATATTCACTCATATTGACAAACCATTTTACGAACTAGAAAACAAAAATTGGGGAATAATAGGACTTGGAAATATTGGTGAAAGTGTAGCAAATATTGCAAAATCTTTTGGTTGTAATGTGAGTTATTATTCAACTAGTGGTAAGAATAATAATACAAAATTTGAAAGTAAAAATTTAGATAACTTACTTAAAGAATCAGATATAATTTCAATACATTGTCCTTTAAATAATACAACTACTAATTTGCTTAATAAAACAAATTTATCTTTGATTAAAGATGATGCAATTCTTATGAATTTAGGACGAGGTGGAATAATAAATGAAGAGGATTTAGCAACTATTATTGATACTAAAAGGCTTTATTGTGGTATTGATGTAGTATCAAAGGAACCTATTGAAGAAAATTCACCTTTATTAAAAGTAGTAAATAAAGACAGGTTAGCATTGACACCTCATATTGGTTGGGCATCAATAGAAGCTCGTAATCGACTTATAAATTCTATTATAAATAATATAGAAGAATTTGTAAAATAATACATACTGTAATTTGTATTGGAGTACAAAATGAATTATTTACAATATACATCTAAAGAGATGTTCTCATCAACAGAGCTAATTAGAAAAAGTAAAATGGTTTTTGAAAAACTTAATAAAAATGAGATAGAAAAAGCAGTCATTTTAAGAGATGGAAAACCTAGTTTTATGTTACTTGATTTTGATACTTATGAAACTCTCATGCAAGAGTATATAAAATTAAAAGATAAGACAGATATTTGTGATGTAAAGAATAAACACAAAAAAGAAGAACCAAAAGAGCAAGCAAAAGTACATAAAGTAGTTCAAAGTGATAAAAATTCAATTGAAGAGATTGATGAGGAAGAACTAAAAAAAGCTTTTGAAGAGATTGAAAGTATAAACTTTGAAGAAAATAATAGTGCTTTAGATGAGGATAATTTTGAAGAGGTTTATATTGAAGAAAGACCAATTGATAAAAATGATGAATCCCTAAAAGATTTTTGGGATTAGGTAAATAATAATTTTTATTAATTGAAAAAAATAATTTTTAAATTTAAGTAATATTTTAGTATAATCAAAACTTATATTATATCTATAAGGATGGTTATGCTAAATAGACTTACAATATTAACAAAATTAAAGCTAAACAGCGCGTTGATAATTTTTTCATTGCTAGCTTTAGGCTTGATAATTTATAACATTTTAGACTCATTATCAAAAGAGTACAACAACTCTCTTGCTATTTCTAAACAGAGTGAAACATTAAGTGCAATTTATATTAATGGCTTGCTGTATAACTCTTCTTCTGGTGTTGTTTTTCAAAATCCAAACTCTGCTAAAGCAAAAAAAACTATGAAAATGGCTATAAAAAATGTTCAAGAGGCAGCTATTAAGTTTGAGAAAATAAATTATGATTTATATTTAAAGTTTAAGCCAAAAGTAATTAATTTTTTAAGTACAGCAAACTCTTTAAATAAAAAGGTAATTGAAGGTAAACTTTTAGA
The DNA here is from genome assembly GCF_002837275.1 of Malaciobacter halophilus. Taxonomy (GTDB): domain Bacteria; phylum Campylobacterota; class Campylobacteria; order Campylobacterales; family Arcobacteraceae; genus Malaciobacter; species Malaciobacter halophilus. The sequence goes on from NZ_NXIF01000038.1 coordinate 11,874, forward strand.
AAAAAATGATATGAAAAAGTCATTAAAAGCATGGAGAGATTTAAAGTTTACAATTACTGATATTATAAAAATAATAAAAAATAACTCTCATTTAGCACAGGATAAATATAACACTACAATAAATGAATCAATTGTTACTATTATAATTTTGATGGTACTGTTTTCATCTATGCTTCTAATATTTAATATACTATTATCAAAAAATATAGTTTCTCCCCTTGAAATATTAAAAGATGCAATGCAAAAATTGACAAGTTCAAATAGTAAAGATATAAAAATTGATATAAAAACTAAAGATGAAACAGCACAAATTGCACAAATTTTTAACAATTATATAAATAAAATAGAAAAAGAGCACCTAGAAGATAATGAAGTAATACAAGATGTTAATTTTGTAGTAAATGAGATTAAAAAAGGTAATTTAAGTGCTAGAGTTACTAAAACTAGTTCAAATGAGTCTATAAAAAAATTAGTTAATGCATTAAATAGTATGCTTAATACTTTAAATAATATTGTAAGCCATGCTATTGAGACATTAAATAAGTATCAACACGAAGATTTTACGCAAAAAACCTCTATAAACTCACAAGGAGAAATAGATTCTTTACTTAAAGGAATAGATTCCTTAGGCGAATCAATTTCTAATATGCTAGTTCAAAGTACAAAAAGAGGAGTTGAGTTAAAAAATAGTTCGGATATACTCCTTGAAAATGTTGATAAATTAAATGAAAGCTCGTTATTAACAGCAAAAAGTCTTGAACAAACTACAAATTCATTAGAAATTATTACTTCAAATGTAAAAAATAGTACTGCTAAAATTAATGATATGACTAACTTATCTAAAGATGTTAGTAATTCAACAAAAAAAGGAGAAGTTTTAGCTAAAAAAACAAGCTCTTCTATGGATGAGATTGATGAGCAAGTAACCTTGATTAATAATGCTATTACAGTAATTGATCAAATTGCATTTCAAACAAATATTTTAGCATTAAATGCATCAGTAGAGGCTGCTACGGCAGGAGAGTTAGGAAAAGGATTTACTGTTGTTGCACAAGAAGTTAGAAATTTAGCAGCAAGATCATCTCAAGCAGCAAAACAGATAAAAGATTTAGTTGAAAATGCAACTATAAAAGCAAAAGAAGGAAGAGATATCTCAGATGAAATGATAAATGGTTATAACACTTTAAATAAAGATATAGAACAAACATTACAATTAATAAAAGAGGTGTCTTTTTCTAGCTTAGAACAAGAAAAAAGTATTATACAAATAAACGACACAATTTCAAAACTTGAACAAAAAACGCAAAGTAATGCTACTACTTCAGCACAAGTACAAGAAATAGCATTTTCTACAGAAAAGTTAGCTACAAATATTGTAGAAGAAGCAAAAAGTAAAAACTTTATAGGAAAAGAGCAATTATAATAATATCAAACTCAAAAGAGTTTGATATTATAGATTATCTTTAATGTATTGATAGTCAGATATTATACTCCACTCTCTAACTTTTTTCATATACTCTTCTTGTGAATTGAATATCTCTTTTAAAAGTTTAGATTTTGAAGCCATATTATCTCTTAACTTTTTATTTGCATCTTTTAAAAGCTTTTTTACATCATCAGGAAAGCTTTTGATTTTTATTTCTGGATGCTCTTTTTTCATCTTTTGCCAAGCTTTAGCATTCATATCATAATTTTGAATGTACATATCATATGCAGCTAATCTAAAAGCTAAAACTAAAACCTCTTGTAATCTTTTAGGTAATTTATTAAATACTCTTTGATTGACAATAAATTGTAACTCTGAAGCTGGTTCATGCCAACCTGTATAGTAATATTTTGCAACTTTATGAAATCCCATATTTATATCCATTGATGGACCAACCCATTCTAATGCATCAATAGTATTTCTTTCAAATGCTGTGTAAAGTTCACCTGGTGGTATATTTGTAACTAATGCTCCTGCTTTTGCCATAATTTCTCCTGCAAAACCTGGGATTCTCATTTTTAAGCCTTTTAAATCATCAACTGATTTAATTTCATCTTTAAACCATCCACCCATTTGAACGCCAGTGTTACCACCAGGGAAAGATAATACTTTGTGTTTTTTATAAGCTTTTTGCATCAACTCTAAGCCACCTCCATGGTAAAACCATGCGTATTGTTCAGGTGCAGTCATGCCAAATGGCATAGAAGTAAAAGGTAAAGTGTTAATATCTTTTCCTTTCCAATAATATGAAGCACTATGTCCTAAATCATACTGCCCTGCTTTAACCATATCTAATACACCTAAAGGTGCTTTATGTTTATTTGCACTATCAACTCTAATTTGTAGCTGACCATTTGACATAACTTTTGCTAAGTGTGCTACTTGTAAAGAAGTATCAATTAGTGGTGTTGCTGTTTTACCCCAAGTGGTAGCCATTTTTAGTTTATAAACTTTCTGTTTTGCACATACTGTCATACTCATAGCAATAAGTAAAACAGATATTACTCCTAATTTCCCAATTAATTTTTTCATTTTTCTCCCTTTAAAAAAATTATTTAAGAATACACTCTTTTAAGCTTTTTTTCTTTTCCCATTTTAATGTTTTCAATTCTGGCTCTTCTAAAAAATCTTTTGTATATCCAATACATAAATAACCTATTAGTTTATGCTCTTTTGAAATATTTAAGATTTTATTGATTTTTTTTGGTTTTACTATTGATACCCAACCAAGTCCAATATTCATAGCTCTTGCTGTTAACCACATATTGCAAATTGCACAAACAACAGAGTATTCTCCACTTCTTTTCATATAAGTTTGCCCTAGTACTTGTTTTTTATTTTTTTTATAAAATACAGCAATATTTATAGGTGCTTCTTTTATACCTTCAAGCTTTAAACTTTTATAAAGTGGTCTTTTTTTAAATTTTTTAAAGCTTTTTTTATAGCTTTTATCAAACTGTTTGAAAACTCTATTTTTTATACTTTTATTTTTTACAATTTTAAAACGCCAAGGTTGAGAATATCCTACTGATGGTGCTTGTAAAGCAGATTCTAAAATAATTTTCAACTCTTTATTAGATACTTTTTTATCATTAAAATAGTTACCTCTAACATCTCTTCTAGAGTTAATTATTTTAGTTAAAGTATCTAACTCTTTAGTAGAAAAGTTTAACATTTAAGTGGTTTTAATTTTTCTAATAAAAAAGACTCAACTATTTCATCAATACTTTTTTCTTCATTTGCACTAAGAACAGCAATCTCTTTTTGCTTAAAATCAACTATATAATCAGTTTCATTTATAACAATGATGTAATCAATCCAGCAATTTGCTTCTTTTCTGTCTTTAAAAAAGTCACAATTTACTATTCTTCCTTCATCTAAGTCAATATAAGCCCAATAATTTGCTTCTTCAATGGCACTTATTATAGCTTCATGTCTACTGTTGCAGTCTACTGGAATTAGTATATTCATTTTTTCCCTCATAATTATTAGCTTCTAAAATAATATCTAATATTGATTTAAAGATGTATATTATTTAAGCAGTTTTTATAAATACTCTTTTTCAAACCATTTAGAAAATATAAATAATGACCAAAGATGTTGTTTAAACTTCTTATCCTTTGCAAGCTCGTATATCTCTTTTATATAAGTTTCATTAAATAGATCTGTTTGCTTATTTACTCGTAAAATTAAGTTTAATATTTCATCTTTATACTCTTTTTGAATCCACTCATTAAAAGGAGAATTAAATCCTTTTTTTGTTCTTCTAATAATTTTTTCAGGGATATATTTTGAAGCTATTTTTTTAAGAAGATATTTATTTGTATCCCCTACTTTTATTTTAGAATCAATACTAAACATATAATTTACTAAATTGTAATCTAAAAAAGGTGTTCTAACTTCTAAAGAGTTAGCCATAGATACCCTATCAACTTTACTTAATAAGCCCTGCCCTAGCCAAACTTTTAAATCTATATAACTCATCCAATCAACTGGGTCTTTTTTTGCCGTTTCACTTTTAAAAGTAGGTACTTTTTTAAATAGCTTTTTCTTTTGAATAGCTGTATAAACTTCTCCAAAACCATTATAAAGATTCTCTTTTTTAATTATTCTTCTTAAATATTCGCTCTCTTTTGTATTATTTTGTAAAGCAGATATTATACTGTTTAGGAAGTTTGTTTGATTTTTATGTAATGTTTTTTCAAACTCATAATATTTTAAAAATTTTGCATAATTATCATAGCCTAAAAATATTTCATCACTGCCTTCTCCACTTAATACAGTTTTTATTCCCATTTGTTTAATTTTTTTTGTTAAAAGAAATAAAGGAATAGCAGCACTATCTGCATGGGGCTCTTCTAGTGCTTCTAAAGTCTCTTCAAAGCTATTTATAAAATCTTTTTGTGATATAACTAATGGATGGTGAATTGAGCCAATATGCTTTGCTGTAAGTTGTGCATACTTTAGTTCACTATAATTTTCATATTCATCATACCCTACACTAAAAGTATGTATTTTTTTTCCTGAAATATTTGTGTAAAGTGCTGAAATCAAAGAGCTATCAATTCCTCCACTTAAAAGAGAACCCACTTCAACATCAGATGTTAGTCTTGTATTTACACTTTTATATAAAAGCTCTTCAATATCATTTATTGCAGTTTTTTCATCTTTTATTTTTTTATAGGTATTGATTTTGTAATACTTCTTAATCTCTAAAGTATTATTTTCTAAAAAAAGATAGTTTGCTGCTTTTAGTTTTTTAATATCTTGGTAAAAGGTATTTTCATCTAAACTTACAAAATATTGCATATATTGTGATAGTGCAACTTTATTTAGTTTTGGTTTTTTATCAAGTAGTTCTAATATTGATTTAATTGATGAGGAAAAGATAAACTTATTATCTTTAAAGTAGTAAAAAAATGGCTTTTTGCCATATCTATCCCTTGCACAAAAAAAAGTTTGTTTTTTCATATCAAAGATACAAAAACTAAACATTCCATTTAAAAAGTTTAAAAAATTTTTTTCATACTTCTGATAAAGTCTTATGATAACTTCTGTATCTGAGTGAGTTTGACATTTTAAATCATGCTCTTTGATTAACTCTTTATAATTATAAATTTCACCATTAAATACAAGTAGAATTTCATCAAAAACCATAGGTTGATTTGCATTGCTATGTAAATCAATAATTGATAATCTTGTATGAGCAAAGGTATTGTTTTGTATTTGTTTAATCTCTTGATAGTCTGGGCCACGATTTTCTATGAATTTTATTGCTTTATCAAATCTATCATCTATAAAGTTACCACCTAATATACCACACACTAAGCATCTCCTATAAAATATTTAATAATATATAAGTAAAAATATAGCAATCCTGAAAATAAAATAGTTGATATTAGTACACTTGCAGTTACATCATAAGGCTTACAGTTATATAAAGCTGCTAAATTTACATTATTTACTGCAAGAGGTACCATTAGCTGCATAACTAAAATTGAAGCCACATAGACGCTTAAATCACTTTGTAATACGATAATAATTCCAACTACTGGAAGAAGAATATGTTTTATAAATGATATATGCAAAGATAATTTCCAATTTATTGTTTTTAATTTTACTTCACTTAAGTAAACACCAAATACTATAAGTTGTAAAACCATAGCTGCATATGCACCCATTTGTAAAACTCTTGATATATCATTATGAATAGGAATTTGAAAATAGTTTATTAAGATTGCAAAAAAAGCAACCCAAAGTCCAGGAAGTTTGATAATTGAGCTTATTGATTTTTTCACACTAAAACTATCTTTTGCAAAAAAATATACACTAAATAAGTATATGAAAAACATATTTGCAATATTAATAATACTTGTATAAGGAACTGATTGTTCTCCAAATAGTGCAATCCCTAAAGGAACTCCTATATTCCCTGTATTCCCTACTAATGATACTGCTAAAAAAATAGTTTTATCTTTACTATTTTTAAAAATTGCATTTGAGAATAGTAAAAGCAGTGTTAAAACTGAAAAAATTGCACAATAAAAGATAAAAGGAGACATAATAAAACCATAATCAATAGGACTTTTTGTTAATCCCCAAAATACTAAAATAGGTTGAAGAAAATAAAATGATAAAATCACATAACTTTTTTCATCAATCTTCTCTTTAAAAGCTTTTTTTGTTATTAATCCAATAAGTATAAAAAAATAGACAGGAAGTACTGAGATTAATGTTTCGATAGAATACCTTTACTTATAAAATAACTACAATTTTATCATAAAGTAATATAATGTTTGATATATTTTCAATATGATTAAAGATTTACAAAAACTAAATATTTTATATGTAGAAGATGATGATTTTATAAGAGAGCATACAAGTTCACTTTTGAAATCTATTTTTAAAGATGTTCTTACTGCAAAAGATGGAAGTGAAGGTATTGATACATATAAAAAGCATCATAATAGATTAGATGCAATTATTACTGATATAAATATGCCAAAAATATCAGGTTTAGATATGGCTAAAAGAATTAGAAAAAACTGTAAACAAAAGACTCCAATAATCGCAGTTTCTGCTTATGATTGTGATGATTATGGTATAACAGAAATATCAAAGAATTTTGCTCACTATTTAAGAAAACCTATTCAAATAAAAGATTTATTAACTAGTATTGATAAGGCAATAAAAGGGGAAGTCGGAGATTACTGTAAGTAATCTTACGACATAATTCCTTTTATCATAAAGAAGATTGATGCAGATAAACAAGCAGCAGCAGGAACAGTAATAACCCAAGCAGCTACAATTTTCTTAACGGCATCTCTTTTTACATATTTAACTCTTTTTTTAGCTTTAAAGTCTCTTTTTTCTACTCTAACTTGTTCAATTTTTTCTTCAATAAGTTTATAAAGTTCTACAATTCTTATGTAATCAGATTTGCTCTTTTTCTCTTTATCTTCAAGCTCAATTAGTTCTTTTTCATGTTTATCTAAAGTTTTTTTATCTTTTTTAAGTTTTTTTCTAATATCACTTAAGATTTTTGATTCACTAGAGTCTAAGAACTCTCTTAAGAATCCTACTCCAAATACTCCACCAACAGCAATATGTGTTGATGATACAGGAAGTCCTAGTTGACTTGCAATAATAACAGTTACAGCAGCTGCCATAGCAATAGCATAAGCTCTAACTTGATCTAATTCTGTAATTTCTGAACCAACAGTTTTAATAAGTTTTGGCCCATAAAGTGCTAAACCAATAGCAATACCAATAGCACCTACTGCCATTACCCAAAAAGGTATACCAACTTGTGTTGAAACAGCAGAACTAACAACAGCATCGTTTATTGCTGCAAGTGGACCAATGGCATTTGCAACATCATTTGCACCATGGGCAAATGATAATAAAGCAGCAGCAAAAATAAGTGGAATTGTAAATAGTGAGTTTATTCCTGTTCTATTGTTTTCAATTTTACTTGCAGCTTTTGATATTAGTGGTTTTACTAGAAAATATACTGCTACTGCAATAAATAAACCAATAATAGATGCAGTTAAAAAGTCAAGTTTTATTAATCTTTTTACACCTTTTAAGATTAAATATGTAGAAAAAGCCCAAGACATCACAGCAACTAAATAAGGAACAAATTTTTTAGCAGAAGTTACCATATCTTTTTGGAACATAATATTTTTCTTAATAAAAAACAAAAATCCTGCAGCAATAATACCACCAAAGAGTGGAGAAATTATCCAAGAAGCAGCAATTTTACCCATTGTTCCCCATGAAACAATAGAGAAGCCAGCAGCTGCTATACCTGCACCCATTACTCCACCAACTATTGAGTGTGTGGTTGAAACAGGAGCACCTACTGAAGTTGCAAAGTTTAACCATATAGCAGCAGATAATAAAGCTGCAGTCATTGCCCATATAAATATATCAGGGTCAGAGATTAATGCAGGATCAATTATTCCTTTTTTTATAGTCTTAACAACATCTCCACCGGCTATTAATGCACCAGCTGCTTCAAAAGTAGCTGCTATTACAATTGCCCAGAACATTGTCATTGCTTTTGACCCAACTGCAGGCCCAACATTATTAGCAACATCATTTGCTCCAATGTTCATAGCCATATATGCACCAAATACTGCTCCAATAATTAAAAATGAATTATTTGGAACATTACCATGAGAAGTATAACTCCACAAAAATACAACAACTATAAATAGTAGTCCTAATGATAGTTTAGCAAAGCCTGGAAGTGTCTTATCTGTAGCTTTATCCATCTTATTGATAGTTTCAAAGTCCAATGTAACCCTTTATGTAACCATTTTGTAATTTAATTTATATAGTATTGTAATGGATAATTCTTTACATAACCTTTAAGAAAGCTTAAAAAATATATAGATTTAATATTTATAATATTTAAATTCTCTATATATTATTCTTTTTGAATTTAGAAATTTAATAGTATTTAAATAGTAAAATAAAATAATTAATTAATGAGTTCTTAAGATTTTATATATATAATGGCTATAAAATATAGAGAAAATACATAAAGGAGTAGTTATGTTAAGTATTAGAATTTTAACAAAAAACGATATTCCTAAAATTGAAGAAATGAAACAAGACTTTAATATATTTAGAGTAGTTGATACTAAAAAAGGTAAACTTGAAATGGTTGAATTCTTCAATAAAGATGGAGTATTTAGAGGTTTTGGTAGAGATACTAAAGCAGCTTATAAAAAAGCAAAAAGAGCGGTAATTAAATATTACAAAAGTAGTAAATAAAGAAGGGAATACCTTCTTTATTTTTAGTTACTTCTTCGTCTTCTATTTGAAGAATTAGATTTACTTCTATTTCTAAAGTTTCCACCTCTTCTTCTGTGGTTTCCACCTCTTCTATTATCTCTTCCTCCGTGTCTTGCAGCACTTTCAATTAGTTTTTGAATATCTTTATGCGATTTACCAATTGAGTTATTACCCTTAACATAAGTTGAGTTTGTAAGCATTGAAGCTAGTTTAAATGCAATTGTAGAAATATCATAATCTTCTTTAAGCTCTTCTACTATTTTAAGTGCAGCTTCATCAACCTCTTGCTCTTTAATTTTTCCAATTAAAGTAGTAGTTTTTTTATCTTTAACTGACTTGATATTTGGAATAGTTTTAGCTTCAAGTTTTCCACCAGTTGTTTTTTGAATCTTTTGTAACATTCTAAATTCATGAGGAGTTACAATTGAAACTGCCATTCCATCTTTTCCTGCTCTTCCTGTTCTTCCAATTCTATGAACATAACTTTCAGAATCAAATGGTAAGTGGTAATTAAATACATGCGTTACATCATTTACATCTAAACCACGAGCAGCAACATCAGTAGCTATTAGTACTTCAAGTCTTCCCTTTTTAAAAGCATTAATTGCTTCTTCTCTTTGTCTTTGTTCCATGTCTCCATGAAGACCTTTTGCACTAAAGCCTTGAGATACTAAAAATGTAGAAAGTCTATCAACTTCTTTTTTTGTTCGACAAAAAATAATAGATTTCTCTGGATTTTTATAATCATATAATCTTAGTAGGGCATCATCTCTTTCATACTCATCTACTACATAAAATGATTGTTTGATTTTTGAGTTTGTTATTTCACTTTTTGTAATAGTAATAAACTCTGGTTCATTTAATATATTTTTTGCTAATTGCTTAATTGCACTTGGCATAGTTGCTGAAAACATAAGTGTTTGTCTATTTTCTGGCATATATGTAAATATCTCTTTAATATCATCTAAAAATCCCATATCTAGCATTTCATCTGCTTCATCAAGAATCACAAAGTTAGGCTTGATTTCTATTTTTTTACCTCTTAATAAGTCTAAAAACCTACCAGGAGTTGCTATTAAAACTGAAGCATTAGAGATATGCTTTAATTGTCTGCTATATGATTGTCCACCATAAACTGTTGCAGTATTTATATTTAGATTTTTACCAAACTTAAATAACTCATCTGATACTTGCATCGCAAGTTCTCTTGTAGGAACAATTACAACTGTTTCTACTTCTTTATTGCACTTCATCATATTTAAAACTGGTAAACCAAATGCTGCAGTTTTTCCTGTACCTGTATGAGCTTGACCAACTATATCTTTTCCTTTTAAAATAACAGGAATTGCATCTTGCTGAATTGGACTAGGCTCTTTAAAACCTGCATCATCAATTGATTTTTGTAAATTTGTTTTGAAATTGAACTCTTTAAAAGTCACTTCTTACCTTCGTATATTTGAATTTAAAATACACTTTATATAACTTCTTTTTTGTTCTTTTTTTTAAAAAAATTTATGATAAATAATTGGGTGTCAATAATTTAAAATCTCTGAGTTGAAATCAAAGTAAAATAGGTATATAACTGTGTATAATTGCCCAATTATATCTAATTTTATATAAATTTAAGCTTTAGAGTTAAAGTAAGGCTTATTGCCCTACTTTTAACCTTTGTAGTTTTCTAAGTATTTTGTATCGTAGTTATTATTTTTAAAATCATCATTTTGCATCATTTTCATATGAAATGGAATAGTTGTTTTAATTCCTTCTACTTCAAATTCATTTAATGCTCTTTTCATAATATTAATCGCTTTATCTCTATCTCTTCCCCAAACAATTAGTTTTCCAATCATTGAGTCATAATATGGAGGAACATCATAGTTTGTGTAAACATGAGAATCAACTCTTACATTTCTTCCACCAGGAACCATCCATTGTTTTACTTTTCCTGGACAAGGTAAGAATGTAATAGGGTCTTCTGCTGTAATTCTACACTCAATTGCATGACCTCTAAATTTAATCTCTTCTTGCGGTGGAACTTTTTCCCCTTCAGCAACTTTAATCATAAGTTCAATTATGTCAATTCCTGATACCATCTCTGATACTGGATGTTCTACTTGAAGTCTTGTATTCATCTCCATAAAGTAGAAGTTTTGCTTGTCATCTGCTAAGAATTCAAATGTTCCAGCACCTTCATAATTTAAGTATTTAGTAGCTTTAACTGCAACATCTAAAAGTTTTTGTCTTGTTTCTTCATTTAATAAAATTGCAGGTGATTCTTCAATAACTTTTTGGTGTCTTCTTTGTAATGAACAATCTCTTTCACCAATATGAATTGCATTACCATGTGAGTCACCAACAACTTGAACTTCAATATGTCTTGGATTATTGATAAATCTTTCTAAATACATAGTTCCATCACCAAAAGCTGCAAGGGCTTCAGAAGAAGCTGACATGAATAGTTGATCAAATTCTGACTCTTCATTAATAAGTCTCATTCCTCTACCACCACCACCAGCAGCAGCTTTAGCCATAATTGGATAACCAATTTGCTTTGCAATTTCTCTTCCTTCATCTAGTGAATGAATAGCTCCTTCACTACCAGGAACAACAGGAACACCTGCTCTTACCATCTCTTCTTTAGCTTTTGATTTATCAGCCATTTTTTCCATAACTTCAACAGAAGGACCAATAAATTTAATACCATGTAATCTACAAATCTCAACAAAGTCTTGATTTTCAGATAAGAAACCATAACCAGGGAAAATTGCATCACAACCTGTCATTTCAGCTGCTGTAATTATTGCTGGAATATTTAAGTAAGAATCTACTGATTTAGCTCCACCAATACAAACTGCTTCATCTGCATGTTTTAAATAAGATGCATTCTTATCACCTGCACTATAAACTGCAACTGAAGTTTTTCCCATCTCTCTAATTGTTCTAATAGCTCTTTGAACAATTTCACCTCTATTAGCTATTAAAATTTTCTTAATTTCGGCCATATTTAGCTCTTTCTTATAATTTTTCTATTGTAAACAGTGGCATATCAAATTCAACTGGATCAGCATCATTTACTAATACTTCTAAAATTTTACAATCACACTCAGCTTCTACTTCGTTCATAATTTTCATAGCTTCTAAGATACATAAAGTATCACCTTTTTTAACTGTATCCCCTGGTTTTACAAATGCTGAAGAATCAGGTGATGGAGCAGCGTAAAATGTTCCTACCATTGGTGAATTGATAGTATCAGAACAAGTTTGAGTACTCTTTTCAGTAGTACAAGAAGTTTCAACTGGTGCACTTATACTTGGAGAAGGAGCAGCAATTTGTTGTGCTACAGGTGCAGAAGCAACTTCAACAGTTCCATCAAATCCTTTCCCCATAGAAATCTCAAAATCGCTCTCTTTTATTTTTAGTTTATTAAGTTCACTTTTGTCAAATACTTTAATTAGTTCTTTAATTTCTTTAAAATCCATGACGTACCTTTTTTGATTAATTTTCGCTATAATATAGCAAAAAAATGATTATAAACCAATTTAATCTATGGAGTTTAAGTGTTAAGTGATAGAAATTTTATAAATATTGCTCATGAGATAGCAAGTGCATCAAAATGTGTGTCAAAACAAGTTGGTGCAGTAATAGTAAAAGATGGAAGAATACTTTCAACAGGATATAATGGAACACCAGCTGGATATGTAAACTGTTGCGAACATTGGGAAGGTGAATATACAAAAGAGCACCATGATTGGTCAAAAACTTATGAGATTCATGCAGAGATGAATGCAATTATTTGGGCAGCAAGAAATGGAATTAGTATTGAAGGTGCCACTATTTATGTAACTTTAGAACCTTGTGCAGATTGTTCAAAAAATTTAATTGCAAGTGGTATTAAAAGAATAGTTTATGATAGAGCTTATGAACATACTAATTCAGATGTAGTTACAAAGTTCATAAAAGATAATGGTGTAATAATAGAACAAATTGTTCAATGCAGTTAGATAATCACACTTTTTATAAACAAGCTATTTTAAAATATGGAATAACAGCAAGGGGAGTTCACTGGAACTCCAAATTTTCCCAATATGTAAGGTTTGAGGTTATTTCAAAATATATAAATCAAGAGCAAAATATAAGTATTATTGATGCTGGTTGTGGTTTTGCAGAGTACTTAAATTTCTTACAAAATAGAAAACTTTATTTTAAAAGTTATATTGGAATAGATTGTGAAGAGCATATGATTCAAATCAGTAAAACAAGATTTCCAAACTATAAATTTTATAAGCTTGATGTATTAAATGATAAATTACCTTTTGCAGACTATTATATTTGTAGTGGAGCTATGAATTTATTGACTCAAGTACAGATGAAAAGTTTTATTAAAAACTGTTTTTTTGCAAGCAATAAAGGTTTTGTTTTTAATTTTTTAAAAACTCATAGCTTTACTAATATAAATAAAGATAATATTTTAAGTTATTGTAAAAAACTAAGTAATAAAGTTAGTGTAGAAGATAATTATTTAGAAAATGATTGTACTATTTTTCTTGAAAAATAGCCTAAAAAAGGCATTTTTGATAAGAATATCATAACTTTTTCATATTTGTAGTGTAAAATCTGTTATAACTAAAAGGAGTTTGCATGAAAATTGGATTATTTATACCTTGTTTTATGAATGAGCTTTATCCAGATATATGTATGGCAACACTTAAAATCTTAAAAGAACAAAATTTAGATGTTGATTACCCTATGAGTCAAACTTGCTGTGGTCAACCAATGGCTAATTCAGGCTGTTCAAAAGATGTTGAGACATTAGCAAAACAGTTTGTAGAGAACTTTAAAGATTATGATTATATTGTTGCTCCAAGTGGTTCTTGTGTTTCTATGGTAAAAGAGCATTATGAACCATTTTTTCACAATGATAGTGATTACAATAAAGTAAAAACATCAATATATGAGATTTGTGAGTTTTTACATGATATTATAAAAGTTGAGAAGTTTGATGTGAGTTTCCCTCATAAAGTAGGGGTACACAATTCATGTCATGGGCATAGAATGCTTAAACTTGGAAGTGCTAGTGAGCTTAATATTCCTTATGAATCTAAATTAAAAAATCTATTAGCCTTAGTAAAAGATATTGAAATAGTTTCTTTAAAAAGAGATGATGAGTGCTGTGGTTTTGGTGGAACATTTAGTGTAACAGAAGAGGATATTTCAGTTGCTATGGGGAAAGATAGAATTAAAGATCACATAGATTCTCAAGCACAAGTAATAACAGGTGCAGATATGTCTTGTTTGATGCATATGGATGGAATTATTAATAGAAATAATGAAAATATTAAAGTTATGCATATAGTTGAAATACTTGCAGGAGTTAAATATGAGTAATAAACATCCACAAAATGCAAAAGAGTTTGTTGCAAATGATGAAAGAATGCATTGGCATGACCAAGCTTTATGGTTTGTAAGAGAGAAAAGAGATAAGGCAACTAAATCTATTCCTGAGTGGGAACAAATAAGAGAGTATGCAAATAGTATCAAAACTCATACAATGGCAAATCTTGATAAATATTTATTAGAGTTTGAAAAAAATGCTACAAACAAAGGAATAACTGTTCATTGGGCAAAAGATGCGCAAGAACATAATGAGATTATGTATAAAATCTTATCAAAAAACAGTGTTAAAAAAGTAGTAAAATCAAAATCTATGTTAACTGAGGAGTGCCACTTAAATCCTTTTTTAGAAGAAAAAGGAATAGAAGTTGTTGATTCAGATTTAGGAGAAAGAATTGTTCAACTGAGAAAAGAGCCACCTTCTCATATAGTTTTACCTGCAATACATTTGAAAAAGCAAGATGTTTCTGATACTTTTCATGAAAAAATGGGAACACAAAAAGGTAATTATGACCCTACTTATCTAACAAGAGCTGCAAGAGCTGATTTAAGACAAAAGTTTTTAGATGCAGATGCAGGAATTACGGGAGTTAATTTTGCAATTGCAGATACAGGAGCAGTTGTAGTTTGCACAAATGAGGGTAATGCTGATATGGGTGCAAATTTACCAAAACTTCATATTGCTTCTATGGGAATAGAAAAAGTTATTCCAAGATTAGAAGATTTAGGAGTATTTACAAGATTACTTGCAAGAAGTGCCACAGGACAAGCTATTACTTCATATACATCTCATTTTGCTGGGCCAGTTGAGGGTGGACAGATGCATATTATAATTGTAGATAACAAACGAACACCTTTTTTACAGTCTCAAAAGTATCAAAAAGCATTAAACTGTATTAGATGTGGAGCATGTATGAATACTTGTCCTATTTATAGAAGAAGTGGAGGGCATTCATATGAGTATGTTATTCCAGGACCTATTGGTTCAACTTTAGGAACATTTAGAGACCCTAAGAAACATAAAACTCTATCATTTGCTTGTACTTTATGTGGTTCTTGTTCTCATGTTTGTCCTGTAAAAATTGATTTGGATTCACAACTGTATAATCATAGACAAGATTTAACAGCACAAGATATTATTGATTCTAAAAAGAAGTTTGCAATGAAAGCAACATCTTGGCTAATGTCTCATCCTTTATTATTTGATATTGCAGGAAAAGTAGCAAGAAAAATAGTTCCTATTCTTCCAAAATCATTTATTTATAATAAAGCAAATGTTTGGGGAAAACAAAGAGATTTACCACCAATGCCAAAAAATAGCTTTAAAGAGTTATATAAAAAAGGATTAGAAGATGACAAGTAAAGAGCAAATTCTAGCTAAAATTAAACAAAATAATGTTGTAAAAGATATGCCTCTTCCATCTTATGATAACTTTGGAATTACATTTGAAGATAAGTTTCATATGTTTTCTCAAATGCTTGAAAATGTTGGAGGAAAAGCCTTAGATATAAAAAAAGAAGATTTAGACCAAACAATTAAAGAGCTTTATCCTGAAGCAAAAATAGTAGCTACAAATGTTGAAACTTGTTCTTTAGGAACATTTGATGCAAATGCACAAGAGGATGTACATAATTTAAAAGATATTGATTTATGTATTGTAAAAGGAAATTTTGCCGTTGCAGAAAATGGTGCTGTATGGCTGAAAAATAAACAAAATAGACATAGAGGTTTATATTTTATTTCTGAAAATATTGTTATTGTAGTAAAAAAAGAGGATATTTTAAATAATATGCACGAAGCATATGAAAAGTTATCTTTTGATGAATCTGGTTATGGAGTGTTTGTTAGTGGACCTTCAAAAACTGCAGATATTGAACAATCTTTAGTAATTGGAGCACATGGACCAAAATCAGGATATGTAATTTTTATTTCATAATGATATAATATAGGCTTAAAGGATTATATTTTGAGAAAGATATTAGTTTTAAGCCTATTATTACTTACATATTTATTTTCACAAGAGCCTTCAAAAGAGGTTTTGCTTTTACACTCTTACCATAAAGGTTATAAATGGAGTGATGATATCTCCAAAGCAATTGAGAATAATTTTAAACCACACTCAAATATAAACTTAACAACAATTTATATGGATACTAAAAAGGTATCTAATGAAAAATATTTTAAAAAACTTTATAAACAGCAGTTTAAAAATAGAAAATTTGATGTAATTATTGCAAGTGATAATTCTGCTTTGGAGTTTTTAGTAGAGTATCAAAAAACACTTTTCCCTAATACTGCAATTCTTTTTTGTGGAATAAACTATTTTGATGAAAAACTTATTGAAAAAAATGGAATGCGAAAATATATAAGTGGAGTAATTGAACAAGTAGATTTAAAGAAAAACTTTGAACTAATCTCAAAGGTGCATCCAAAGTTAGATAAATTGATTATTATAAATGATAGGTCTAAAACAGGGCTTATTATGAAAGATGATTTACAAAAAATCATACCTGAATATGAAGAAAAATTTGAAATTGAGTATATTGATGATATGCAAATGAAAGAGTTAAAACAGCATGTATCTAAAACAAGTGATAACACAGCTTTACTTTTTGTACTTCTATTTAAAGATAAAACAGGAAAATTTTTTACTTATAAAGAGAGTTTAGAACATATAAAAAGTTTTTCTCATGTACCTATTTATGGCTTATGGGACTTTTATTTAAATTATGGAGTAATAGGAGGGCTATTAACATCTGCACAAGCACAAGGGGATGCTGTTTCAAAAATGGCATTAGAGGTTTTAAATGGGAAAAAAGTAGATGAGATTCCTATTTTAAAAGAGTCTCCAAATAGATATATTTTTGATTTTAATGAATTAAAAAAATTTGATATTAAAATAGATAAATATATTGATGAATTTAATATTGTAAATAGACCTTTCTCTTTTTATCGAAAATATAAACTATTAGTAAATATTACAATTGCAACAATGATTGTTTTTATAGTATTAATTATTTTGATGAAAGCTAATATTAATAGAAGAAAAAAGCTTCAACGGGATTTATCAAATAGATTAGAGTTTGATAAAGTTCTTCTTGATACTATTCCAAATGCAATTTATTATAAAAATGTTGATGGAAAGTTTATGGGATGTAATTTAGCTTTTGCAAACTTAATGGGTCTTTCAAAACAAAGTGTTGTTGGAAAAACAGCTTTTGATTTTTTTCCCCATGAAATTGCAATAAAAAATACAAAAATTGATGAAAAACTATTAAAAACACTTAAAACAGATACCTCAGAAATGGCTTTACATCTTAGTAATCAAGAGATAAAGTATTTTATTTTAAATAAAGCAGTATATAAAAATATAGATGGAAGAATTGGTGGAATAGTTTGTATTATGGATGATATAACAGAAAGAGTACAACAAAAACAGTTTTTAATTCAGCAAAGTAAATTGGCTGAAATGGGAGATATGGTTGCAGCAATTGCTCATCAATGGAATGAGCCATTAGTTGAGTTATCTGCACAAATACAAGATATACAAACTTCATACTTGTTAAATGAACTTAAAGATTGCCAAGTTGAAGAGTTTGTAAATGACTCAATGGTTCAAATTAAATATATGTCAAGAACTCTAAGTGATTTTAGGAATTTTTTAAAACCTTCTACTAAAAAAGTGATTTTTCCTATAAAAAAAGCACTTGATGAAATCAATGAAATTATAGGAAAACAGGTATTTTACTCAAATATTAATATGAAATTTAATTATTTAGATGATGAAGAGTTAGTTGTTTATGGATATGAAAATGAGTTTAAACAAGTGTTACTAAACTTAATAAATAATGCAAAAACCAAGATAATTGAAAACTCTTTAAAGGAAAATAGTAAAGGAAATATTATAATAAATATCTCAAAATCAAAAGATTATAATAAAATAGAGATTATTGATGATGGTGGTAAAATAGATGAAAAAATAATCTCTTCAATCTTTGAACCATATTTTACAACAAAAAAGGATGGTACTGGAATAGGTCTTTACATGGCAAAAGTAATTGTTGAAGATAAGATGCAAGGTAAAATCAAAGTAAAAAATATTGGAAATAGTGTGGTATTTACAATAAAAGTACCCTATAAAAAGGATTAATGTATGAATATATTGCTTTTAGAAGATAATAAAAAGTTAAATCAAACAATTACTAAAAGATTAAAATTAAAAGGGTATAAAGTTGATTCTTATCTTGATGGAAATGAGGCTTTTAACAGTATAACAGAAGGTTTTAGCTGTTTTATCCTTGATATTAATGTTCCAAATATTGATGGTATAAAAATACTTAAAAAAATTAGAGAGTTTTATGATGAGGTACCAGTAATAATTATAAGTGCATCTACAGAGTTAGAAGTAATTAAAGAGTCTTATGCTTTTGGCTGTAATGATTATTTAAAAAAACCTTTTTTTATTGATGAACTTGAGATAAAAGTACAAAGATTATGTCAAATAAAAAATGATTTAATCTATTTTGATGGTAACTGTTATTTTGACTATAAATCTTCAGTTGTATTTATAAATAATGAAGAACAGCGACTTACAAAAAAAGAGCGATTACTTATGAATCTATTTTTAACGAAAAGAAATCAAGTTTTATCATATGACACAATCCAAAATTATGTTTGGGAAGGAAGTTTTGCTTCACTTGAATCAATAAGAAGTTTAATAAGACGCCTAAGAAAGGCTCTTTCAAATAGATATATTGAAACTGTTGTTGATACAGGTTATATCTTTAAGAGTACATAAAAATTACATAATAATTTCAAAATATCATATCATTATCATATCAAGTAGTTACAATTTGTGTCAATACAACATAAAAGGAGATGTTATGATGTTAAAAAAGACAACTAAGTTACTTGTTGCTTCTGCGCTAGTTGCGGGACTAAGCACAGCAGCATTTGCGAAAGATAGAGTATATAAGTGGAAATTGGCAACTACTTGGGGTTCAACTCTATCTCCATTTATTGATGCACCTAAAAATATGGCAAAACTTGCAAAAGAGATGTCAAATGGTAGATTAGATATTAGAGTTGATGCTTCTAATAAACATAAAGCTCCATTTGGAATTTTAGATATGGTAAAAGGTGGTCAGTATGAAATGGGTCACTCAGCTTCTTACTACTGGAAAGGTAAAGATATTAATACTTTACCATTTACAACTATGCCATTTGGTATGACTGCACCTGAACAATATGCATGGTTTTATTATGGTGGTGGTTTAGAATTGATGCAAAAAGCATACAAAAGACATAAAGTACTATCTTTTCCAGGTGGAAACTCAGGAAATCAAATGGGTGGATGGTTTAGAAAAGAGATTAATTCGCTTGAGGACTTAAAAGGTCTTAAAATGAGAATTCCAGGTTTTGCTGGTGAAGTTATGGCAAAATTAGGTTTAGCCGTTACAAATATCCCATCAGGAGAACTTTATACATCTCTTGAAAGAGGAACTATTGATGCACTAGAGTGGGTTGGACCTGGTATGGATATTAAAATGGGATTCCATAAAATTGCTCCTTACTACTATACAGGTTGGCATGAGCCAGCAACTGAGTTACAATTTTTAGTAAATCAAAGACAATTTAAAAGATTACCAAAAGATTTACAAAAAATCTTAGTTACAGCAATGAGAGTTGCAGCATATGATATGTATATTCAAAATTATCATATGAGTGCAGATGCTTGGTCTAAAATTGCAACTGATTATCCAAATATCAAAATTAAAACTTTCCCTAAAGAAGTTATGGATGCTATGAAAAAGGCAAATGATGAACTTTTAGTTGAAAAAGCAAAAGAGAGCCCATTATTAAAAGAGGTTTTAGATTCACAAAAAGCTTATATGAAAAAAGCAAGAGAGTGGACTAAAATGTCTGATTATAAGTACTTAAAAGATAATTTATAAAATTACTTAATTACACACTAATTTGTAATAGTTTAAAATAGCCCTTTTAGGGCTATTTTTTTTCTTTTATAGGGTTTTATAATATGAATTAATTAAGTGTAAAACTTACATTTACTTAACTCATTTGAGAGAGTAAACAAAAAGGATTTTATGATGCTTTTAAAACTAGAAAAGGGTTTTGATAAGTTTGCAAATATCATCGGATATTTTACAGCAATTGTACTTGTATTGATGATATTAAATGTATTTTATGATGTTATTATGAGATACTTTTTTAAGTCAGGTAGCATTGCTATGCAAGAGATGGAGTGGCATCTTTTTTCAGTAGTAATACTTTTTGGTGTATCTTATACACTTAAAGAAGATGGTCATGTTAGAGTTGATTTGATATATGATAGATTAAAATCAAAAAAGAAAGCTATGATTAATATGATAGGTGCACTTACTTTTATTTTGCCTATCTCTTTATTAGTTATATTCTCTTCTATTGGTTTTGCACAAGAGGCTTTTGAATTTAATGAAATTTCTGGTGACCCAGGTGGATTAACACATAGATGGATTATTAAAGCAATGATTCCTCTATCTTTTACTTTTTTAATTATAACAACGGTTGGTTTTTTTATAAGAAATTTAAATATTTATTTAGGTTTACATGAGTACGAAGACCATTCAATAGCACATGAAGCACAAATGTATAAAGAGCAAATAAGTAAAAAAATGCAAGGGGATAAATAATGATTGGTATAATAATGTTTTTTACAGCACTATTTATGCTGTTAATTGGATTCCCTGTTGCTTTTACATTTGGTGCAGTTTCTGTATTTTTTGGAATAGTTGCTGGTATTGTTGAGATATATACATATGCTGATGCTAGTATGGGTATTACGGCTATAATCACTGATGGTTTTGCAGAAGGTATGTATATGTTTGATTTTATGCCACATAGGATTTGGTCTATAATGAACAATACTATTTTAATGGCAGTTCCAATGTTTATTTTTATGGGAATTGTTCTTCAAAAAACTGGACTTGCAGAAAGATTGCTAGAATCAATGGGCTTTTTATTTGGAGAAATAAGAGGTGGAGTTGCAATTTCAACTGTATTAGTTGGATCACTACTTGCTGCATCTACTGGTGTAGTTGGTGCTTCAGTTGTTGCAATGGGTGTTATCTCTCTTCCTGTTATGCTTAAGTATAAATATAATACAGAGTTAGCAACAGGAACAATTTGTGCTTCTGGAACATTAGGGCAAATTATTCCTCCTTCAATTGTATTAATTATCTTAGGAGATGTTTTTCAAGTTCCAGTAGGAGATTTATTTAAAGCAGCAATTTGGCCAGGTTTAACTTTAGTTGCAGCTTATATTCTTTTTATTTTAGTTGTTGCTTTTATAAGAAAAGATATGGCACCTGCAATTCCAGCAGACCCAAGCAGAGGAAGAAAATCTAAACAAGTAGTAAGAGCACTAATTGATATTATTCCATCTTTAACACTAATTATCTTAGTTTTAGGTTCAATTTTTGCAGGTATAGCAACTCCAACTGAGTCTTCAGCTGTGGGATGTTTAGGAGCTATTGTATTAAGTTTTATGTATAGAAGTTTTTCATTTAGTATGGTAAAAGCTGCGGCTTTGGAATCTGTAAAAATTACTTCAATGGTATTTGCAATTTTAATAGGTGCAACTGCTTTTTCAATGGTATTTACTTATACAGGTGGTGATGAGTTAGTTGAGCACTTTATGATGAGTTTACCAGGCGATGAAAAATGGGGATTTATTATCTTTACAATGATTGCAATTTTAATTTTAGGATTCTTTATTGATTTTGTTGAGATTTCTTATATTATTGTTCCAATTTTAGTTCCAATTGCAGCAAATTTAGATATAAATCCAGTTTGGTTTGCTATACTTATAGCAATGAATTTACAAACATCATTCTTAACTCCACCCTTTGGCTTCTCACTTTTTTACTTAAAAGGAGTTGTTCCAGCTACTGTAAGAACGATGCAAATTTATAGAGGTGTACTGCCTTTTATTGCAATACAAATTATTGTATTAGGACTACTTGCAGTATTCCCTGAATTTTTTGGAATAAATCCAAGTCTTTAGGATAAGAGTTAACTCTTATCCTAAGTATATTTTAGGATGAAGATTATGAGTAAAAAAGATATATTAAAACTTATTGAAAATCTTATATTTATTCAATGTGATAAGATGTTCTTTTTTATTGATGACCCCCAACAAAGAATCTACACCGTACCAAGACTTGAATAGTTACTTTTTTGATTTTAATATAAATATTGCAAATAGAATAAAATTAAGGATTAAAAATGTTAACTGGAAAGCATAAAGAGTTTTATAATAGTATAATTGAAAAAATACCCCAAGATATAGTATTTACAGATGATTTACATACCTTAGCTTATGGAACAGATGCCTCTTTTTATAGACTTATACCTAAAATTGTTATAAAAGCTGAGACTTCAAAACAAGTAGAAGATATATTAAAAGTTGCAAGTGCTATGAAATTAAGTGTTACTTTTAGAGCTGCTGGTACTTCTTTATCAGGTCAAGCAATAAGTGACTCTATTTTAGTTATTACTTCAAGAAATTGGACAGATTTTAAAGTTGCAAAGGATAAATCATATATCTCTTTGGCTCCTTCTTTAACTGGTGCACAAGCAAATAATATTTTATCTGAATATAGTAAAAAAATAGGCCCAGACCCAGCAAGTATAAATGCTGCAATGATTGGTGGAATAGCTGCAAATAACGCATCTGGTATGTGTTGTGGAGTATCACAAAACTCATATAAGACCTTAAAATCAATGAAATTGATTTTTAGTGATGGAACACATTTAGATACAGCAGATGAAAATAGTAAAGAAGAGTTTGCAAAAACTCATAAAGAGTTTTTACAAAGTTTGAAAATGTATGCACAAGATGTAAAAGCAAATAAACAACTAAATGAAAAGATTAGAAAAAAATTTAAGATGAAAAATACAACAGGGTATAGTTTAAATGCCTTAGTTGATTTTGATGATGAGTTTGAAATTTTACAACATCTAATTATTGGAAGTGAAGGTACTTTAGCTTTTATTAAAGAAGTAACTTACTATACAGTAGAAGATTATAAAGATAAAGCAAGTGCCTTGGTTTATTTTACTGATGTTAATGAAGCTTGTAAAGCAGTAACAAAATTAAAACTTGAAAAAGAGAAAAATATAATAAGTGTTGATGCTGTTGAACTTATGGATAGAGCAGGGCTTGCAAGTATTGAAGATGATCCAAAAATGCCATCATATATAAAAGATTTTGATGAAAATGTTACTGCTTTATTAATTGAAACAAGAGCAAGAGATGATAAACAATTAGATGTACAAATTAAGCAAATTGAAGATAGTTTAAATGAGTTTTCATTAGCAAGAGAGTTATATTTTACAAAAGATATTGAAGAGTATACACAATATTGGAAAATTAGAAAAGGGCTCTTCCCTGCTGTTGGTGCAGTAAGAAAAATAGGAACAACTGTAATTATTGAAGATATTGCTTTTCCAATTGAGTATCTAGCAGAAGGAACACTAAAACTTCAAGCACTATTTAAAAAGCATAATTATAATGAAGCATTGATTTTTGGACATGCTTTAGAGGGGAATTTACATTTTGTATTTACACAAGATTTCTCTACTGAAGAGGAGATAAAAAGATATGATGACTTTATGTATGATGTAACACAACTTGTTGCGGTACAGTATCAAGGTAGTTTAAAAGCAGAGCATGGAACAGGTAGAAATATGGCTGCTTTTGTTGAGTTAGAGTGGGGTAATACTGCTTATGAGATGATGAAAAAGATTAAATATCTATTTGACCCAAATAACATTTTAAATCCAGGTGTAATTATAAATGAAGATAAAAAAGCCCATATAAAAAATCTAAAACCTTTACCAAAAACAAATGAGTTAGTTGATAAGTGTATTGAGTGTGGTTTTTGTGAACCTGTATGCCCTTCAAATGTTTTAACATTAACTCCAAGACAAAGAATAGTTATTAATAGAGAAATCTCAAGATTAGAAGATGAAGAACATAATATTGAAAAAGCAAAACAGTTAAAAGAGTTATATCAATATGATGGAATAGAGACATGTGCAACATGTAGTTTATGTTCTACTGCCTGTCCTGTTGGAATTGATACAGGAAGTTTAACAAAGCATTTAAGACATGAACAAATTACTATAACACAAGATAGAGTAGCAAATATGATTACAAATAATTTCTCTGCAACTTTAACAGGGATGAAATTTGGATTAAAAGCTGCAAATTTAACTCACTCTATTTTAGGTACAAATATGATGAAAGGTTTAACTTCATCACTTAGAAAAATCTCTGGGAATAGAGTTGCTAGATGGAGTGAACACTTGCCAAAAGGTATTTCAATTAATACAAGGGTTGAACAAAAAGCTAGTGATTTAAAGGTTGTGTATTTCCCTTCATGTATTAATAGAACTATGGGTTTAAGTAGTGCTAGTAAAGAGGAAAAAGAGTTGTTTGATACAACTGTTGAGTTATTAAATAAAGCAGGATTTGAAATAATCTTTCCTAAAAATATTGATAATTTATGTTGTGGTATGCCTTTTTCATCAAAAGGTTTTACAAAACAAGCAGACGTAAAATCTAAACAATTAGAGAAAGCTTTACTTGAAGCTAGTAATAATGCACAGTATCCTATTCTTTGTGATACAAGCCCATGTACAAAAAAAATGGTAGAGAGTTTTAAAACTAATTTAAAACTTTTTGAGCCAATAGAGTTTGCTTTAGAGCATTTAGTAGATAAACTACATCTTGAAAAAATTGATGAAGCAATTACTATTCATACTACTTGTTCTTCAAGAAAAATGGGCTTACATGAGAAGTTTATAAAGCTTGCAAATATGTGTTCAACAAGAGTAGTTGTACCTGCTGATGTTACATGTTGTGGTTTTGCTGGAGATAGAGGTTTTAACTATCCAGAACTTAATCAAAGTGCATTAAGAAATCTTCCAAATAGTGTAAAAGATGTAAAGTATGCTTTTTCTACTTCAAAAACTTGTGAAATTGGTCTTAGTGAGTATTCAGGTATTGATTATAACTCAATATTTTATTTAATAAATAAGTGTTCAAAGGCTAAATAAAACCTAATTCTTACAATTGTTTTTTCATAAAAGTGATATTTACTATTTTTTTGGTAAAATATCACTTTTACGATAAAGGGATTAGATTATGAAAAAGCTATTAGGTACACTTTTATTATCAACAACTATCAGTTTTGCAGGTTTAGTAGATGCAGTTGCATTAGTTGTTAATGATGAACCCATCACACTTTTTGATATTGATAAAAGAATGGTTCAAGCAAAAGTAAGTAAAAAAGAAGCGGTAAGTTCTTTAATTGATGAGGTTTTATATGAACAACTAATTAAAGATAAAAATATCAATGTTGATGTTTTTGATATAAATAATTATTTAGAAAAAATTGCAGCTTCAAATGGTATGGATTTATATACTTTTAAATCTATTATTAAGCAAAAGTATAAGAATTACGAAGCTTATGAAGAAGAGATTAAAAGAAGAATTCAAAGAGAGAAATTAATAGGTAAGCTTGTAAGAGGAAACCTAAAAATTGCTACTGAAGAAGATTTGAAAATCTATTACGAAAATAATAAAAATCAGTTTACAACAGCAAAGACAATTGATGTAATTCAATATGCATCAAGAAATAAAGCTGCTTTAATAGCAGTTCAGAAAAACCCTATGGCTGTAAGTAATGAAGTAAGTCAAAGTAATATCTCTTTAGAGCAAGAGAAACTAAATTCTCAAATGAGATATCTTTTAAATGATACAAAAGTAAATCAATTTACTCCTGTAATTGCTGCTGATAATCAGTATGTAACACTATTAGTAAGAGAGAAAAAAGGAGTAAATACTTTAGCTTTTGAAGAGGTTAAAAATAAAATTTTTACAGTATTAATGCAAAAAAGAGAACAAAACTTTTTAAAAGAGTATTTTGAAAAATTAAAATTGACTGCTAATATTAAAGTTGTAAGATAAAAGGAAATAGATGTTTGAAGTTATTATTGGATTAGAAGTTCATGTTCAGTTAAATACAAAAAGTAAACTATTTTGCTCTTGTGCCACAAGTTTTGGAGAAGACCCAAATACAAATGTATGTCCAACTTGTTTAGGTTTACCAGGCGCACTTCCTGTATTAAATAAACAAGCAGTTCATAAAGCTATAATGTTAGGAACTGCTTTAAAATCACAAATAAATAAAAAATCAGTTTTTAATAGAAAAAACTATTTTTATCCAGATTTACCAAATGGTTATCAAATCTCTCAATTTGAAGTTCCAGTTGTGGGATTAGGTGAGCTTGTTATTGATTTTGAAGATGGTACAAGTAAAAAAATAGGAGTTACAAGAGCTCACTTAGAGAATGATGCAGGTAAAAATATTCATGCAGGTGATGTATCTCATGTTGATTTAAATAGAGCAGGAACACCACTTCTTGAAATAGTTTCAGAACCAGATATGAGAAGTGCTCAAGAGGCTATACTTTATCTTAAAAAACTTCATTCTATTGTAAGATATTTAGGTATTAGTGATGCAAATATGCAAGAGGGTTCTTTTAGGTGTGATGTAAATGTTTCAATTAGACCAAAAGGCGATGAAAAACTTTATACAAGATGTGAAATAAAAAATATGAATTCATTTAAGTTCATTGAAAAAGCAATTAAATATGAAGTTCAAAGACAAATTGAAGCATGGGAAGATGGATATTATGAACAAGAAGTTGTTCAAGAAACTAGACTTTTTGACCCAGAAAAAGGTGAAACTAGATCTATGAGGGGAAAAGAAGATGCGGCTGATTATAGATATTTCCCAGACCCAGATTTACTTCCTTTAATAATTACTGATGAGATGATTGAAAAGTACTCAAAAATTCCTGAACTTCCAGATGAAAAGAAATCAAGATTTGTAAATGAGTATGGATTAAAAGAGTATGATGCTTCGGTTATTACTGCTTCATTAGAAACTGCTAAATTTTTTGATGAGATGATGGAAGAGAAAATTAGTGGTAAAAATGCTGCAACTTGGTTAACTGTTGAATTACCAGCAAGATTTTCAGAAGGTGTAAATATAGAAAATTCACCAGTTCAAGCTAAAACTTTAGCAGCAATTGTAAAAAGAATTGAAGATGGGACAATCTCTGGAAAAGCAGCAAAAGAAGTACTTGATTACTTAATAAAAAAACCTGATATGCAAGTAGATGCTGTTATTGAGGAGCTTGGATTAAAACAAGTATCTGATGATGGTGCTATTTTAGATATTATTGATGGTATTCTTGCAGCAAATGAAGATAAAGTTGCAGAGTATAAATCAGGAAAAGAGAAGCTTTTTGGATTTTTTGTAGGTCAAACTATGAAAGCATCTAAAGGTAGTGCTAATCCACAAAAAGTAAATGAACTTTTAAAACAAAGATTATCATAATGAAAGAAGGCTCAGTAGCAGTTATAGGAGCAGGAAAGTGGGGACAAGCACTTCACTATGCTCTTAGTCAAAAGCAAGAGTGTTATATCACTTCAAGAACAAAAAGAGATATAAAAAACTTTACAGATTTACAAACAGCACTGAGTTGTGAATATTTAGTAATAGCAATCCCTGCACAACAAATAAGAACTTGGTTAAGTAATCATTTTGAGTTTAAAGGACAAAAAATTCTTGTAGCTTCAAAAGGAATTGAAGCTACTACTGGAAAATTTCTAAATGAAATTTATGAGGAGTTTATTCCTACACAGAATTTAGGTTTTATTTCTGGTCCTTCTTTTGCAGCAGAGGTAATCAAAGGGTTACCTTGTGCAATAGTTTTAAATAGTTTAAATAAACAATTATTTCTTGAGTTTGAGAAGTTTTTCCCTAATTTTATTAAAACATATTATAGTGATGATGTTATTGGCGCAGAGATTTGTGGTGCCTATAAAAACGTACTTGCAATTGCAAGTGGAATATGTGAAGGAATGGATTTAGGAAATAATGCTAGAGTTTCACTTATTTCAAGAGGTTTAGTAGAAATGCAAAGATTTGGTAGCCACTTTGGTGCAAAAATGGATACATTTATTGGATTAAGTGGTGCTGGGGATTTGTTTTTAACTGCAAGTAGTGAATTAAGTCGTAACTTTAGAGTGGGATTAGGCCTTGCAAATAATAAAACTTTAGATGAAATTTTAAAGCAGTTAGGGGAAGTTGCAGAGGGAGTTAAAACTTCTTATGCGATAAACTCTTTAAATAAAAAACATAATATTTATACCCCAATAGCAAATGAGGTTTATTCCATTTTAGAAGGAAAAAATCCAAAGGATAGTCTAAAAGACTTATTAAAAAACTAAAATTGGGTTATTATGAGCAATGTAAAACTATATACTAAAAAGTATTTAACCTTAGTA
Source organism: Malaciobacter halophilus (assembly GCF_002837275.1). Taxonomy (GTDB): domain Bacteria; phylum Campylobacterota; class Campylobacteria; order Campylobacterales; family Arcobacteraceae; genus Malaciobacter; species Malaciobacter halophilus. The sequence continues at coordinate 40,483 of NZ_NXIF01000038.1, forward strand.
TTTTTATTAATAGCAATTTTAAGTATATATATTTATATTGTTTATTCTAATTATACAAATAATAAAGAGCTTTTACTTGACTCTACAAGACAGAGTCAAATAAAGTTAGTTAAAGCTTATAAATCTAAAATCGATGAAAAACTTTTACAGAAAAAAAGAATCATAAAAGCAACTGCTAACTACATAAAGAAAAAAGATAGAATAAAAGACTACTTATTAATAAAAGAGACACTTGCTTTAGCTATACGAAATGGTGACTTTAGAAGTGTTTATATAGGATACTTTGATGACTATTTTATTACTGGAATAAACTGGATAGCTCCTAGTTGGTATAAAGTAACCAAAAGGCAATGGTATAAGCAAGTAGAAAATACAAAATCAATTGTAGTAACAAAACCATATTTAGATTCAGATTTAGACTCAAATGTAATCTCAATAGCAACTCCACTTTTTAAAGATGATAAGCTATATGCAGTTTTATCAAGTGATATTAAAATCGATGATTTTAGACATGATATACTATCTTTAATGCCTTTAAAAGAGGGCTTTGCTTTTATGATGACTAAAAGTGGAGATGTTGTTTTAAGACCTAAAAAATTCTCTTTTAATATTGATGAACAGTTCTTAAAAAGTATTAGTAAAGAGTTTTCTATAAATGATTCTGGTGTTAAAACATATAAAATAGAAGATGAAAACTATATTTTTACTTATGACTCTTTAGAAAATAGTGATTGGGTTTTTATAACAGTTTTAAGTGAAAAGAAGATTTTTGAAAAGATTGATAGCTCTTTATTTAGAAATCTACTAATTGCTGCAATATTGATGTCAATAGGAATTATTGCAGCTTTATATTTATCAAATATTCAAAGAAAACTTTTAAGAAATAAAAATCTTTTAGAGCTTTTTGCAAAAAGCTCTAGTTGGGGAGTTTTAATGACAGATAAAGAGGGTAAAGTAGTTTTTGTAAATAAATTTTATGAAAAAATATTCTCTTTAGCTAATAAATCACTTTATGAAAAAAATATTTTAGAAATACCACATAAAATTGGTAATACTTACTATTTTGAAAATGATACACATTTTTTTACACAAGCAAAAAATAATCCTATAAAAATATCAACATATAAAGTAGGAAATGAAAATATTTTTAATTTTCAAGTAACTCCACTACTTAAAGCAAATAGATATTTTGAAGGTATTATTGTAACAGTTAATGATATTACAAATGAAAGACTTATAGAGAAGAATAAACAAAAACAAGAGAAGATATTTATTCAAAATAGTAAGATGATAGCTTTAGGTGAGATGGTTAGTGCAATATCTCATCAATGGAAACAGCCTTTAAGTTCTTTACTTTTATTACTTAATAATATAGATGAAAAAATACAAGAAAAAGATTTTGAAGATATTAATGAGTATATTTTACGTTCAAGGAAAAATATTGAACTTATGAGTGAAACTATGGATGCATTTAGAAGTTTTTATAAAGAACAAATAGAGGTAAAAGAGTTTGACTTAGTACAAATTATAAATGAAATAATCAATATTAGTTCTGCTCTTATAAAAATGAATTCAATATCTATTAACTTCTATTATAATAGTTCTTATGAGTATAAGGTGCATGGTTATCCTACATATTTAAAACAGGTTTTAATAAATTTAATCTCGAACTCTAAAGATGCACTTGTAGAGAAAATTAACAGTAGTGACTTTGATGAAGCTAAGATATCTATATATTTAGAAAAACATGATTATAATATAATATTAAGGTTTCAAGATAATGCTAATGGAGTAGATTCTTCTAAAGTTTCAGATATTTTTACTTCTGCATATACAACAAAAGGTGAAAAAGGAACAGGAACAGGTCTTCATCTTTGTAAGTTATTAATTGAAGAGAAAATGAAAGGAAAGATATTTTTAGAAAGTAATAAGAATCCAACCTCTTTTGTTATTGAACTAAAGGAGAGTAAATGATAAAAAAGCTAGAGACGATTTTAAAAGATATAAATGTACTATTAGTAGAAGATGAAGAGGATTTAAGATTTATTTTGCATCGTTCAATTTACAAGTACGTAAACTCTATTATTGAAGCAAAGGATGGAACAGAAGGATTAGAAAAGTTTTTATCCAATGATATTGATTTAGTTTTATCAGATATAAATATGCAAAGAATGAGTGGACTTAAGATGTTAAAAAAAATTAGAGAGTATAACTCTTTAGTTCCTGTGATTTTTTTAACAGCTTATGACACTGATGAAAATATCTTAGAAGCAATTAGTTTATCTAATAGCTATTTACTTAAAAAACCTTTTGAAAAAAAGCAATTACTTACTACAATTCAGATGGTTATTGGTCAACAAAGAAGTTCTGAAGAGTTTATTGAATTACAAAATGGCTTTACTTATTCTCTTACTAATAAAGAGTTGTATTTAAATAAACAATTAGTATCATTAACTAAAATAGAAAAAAGATTACTTGATATATTAATTCACAATAAAGAACATATAGTAACTTTTGAGATGATTGATAATTATGTGTGGCAAGAAAAAGGTGCGACACAAGAGACAATTAGAGCTTTTATAAAAAAACTTAGAAAAAAAACTTATCCAGAATTAATTGAAAATGTCCAAGGTATGGGCTACTTACTAAAAATCTAAAACAGCATAAAAAATTCATAGTTTGTTCACACTTTACTTATACAATTAGATTAAGTAAAAAATTTAAGGAAAGACTATGAAAAAGAGAAACTTAATCTTAATAGGTTTAATTTTTTCAAATTCGCTACTTTTTGCAGGACAAAAAGCTTATTTAAATAGTGACCAAAAGGTATTTTTAAATGCAAATTCGAAAAAAGTGATTGGAAAAATTGACACTGCTACACCAGTTGAAGTTTTAGGAACAAAAGGGGACTTTAAAAAGATAAAAGTAAGTGGATGGGCTGCTTATGGATTTGAGAATGTACTTTTTAAAGATGTAGGAAAAAGAGTTTTCTATTTAGTACTTAATGATAACAAAACTAAAAAACCACAAGTTCATGACAAAAAAACAGATACATATGACACACAATGGAAAAATGTATCATATACACTTTGGATAAAAAAGGGCTCTTTGGCTAAGAGTATTGATAGTGTATATGCAAAAGGTAAAGAGCTATTTGCTAATAGATGTGGTGCGTGTCATGCTGCACCTGAGTTAGAGCACTATACAGTAAATCAATGGCCTAGTATTATTAAATCAATGAAACCAAGAGCTGGGTTAACTGATGCAGATATGCAATATGTTGTGAAATATGTTCAAGCACATGGAAAATAAGGAGTAAGTTATGGGTAATATTAAAAGAAGAGAGTTTCTTAAAGGAAGTAGTGCAGCAGCTGCTAGTGCACTTTTATTTAACAATTTATCAGCAAATAGTTTAATAAGTGGTCCAGTTGCAAATAAATCTAAATCAATAAGTGGTTCTCACTTTGGAGCATTTAGAGCTCACGTTAAAGGAGGACAATTTACAGGTGTTACTGCTTTTGAAGATGACCCAAATCCATCTCCAATGATTAATGCCTTACCAAGTAGAACATATGCAAAAACAAGAGTTGAGTATCCTATGGTTAGAGAAGGGTTTTTAAAACACGGACATAAAAGTGATACTTCAAAAAGAGGAACTGAGAAGTTTGTAAGAGTAAGTTGGGAAAAGGCACTTGATTTAGTTGCTTCTGAAATACAAAGAGTACAAAAAAAGTATGGATATAAAAGTATTTACGCAGGAAGCTATGGGTGGTATTGTACAGGGAAACTTCATAATCCACAAACACTAATGAATAGAATGATGAAAATTTCAGGTGGTTATGTGGGAAGAATAGGGGATTATTCAACAGGTGCCGCTCAAATTATTCTACCTCATGTTTTAGGAAGTATTGAGGTATATGAACAACAAACTTCTTGGCCGTTAGTTTTAAAACATGCAAAAAATGTAGTATTTTGGGGAGCAAACCCATTAGTTACTTGTCAGATTGAGTGGGATGTAGCTGGGCATGGAGCATTTCCTTACTTAGAGCAACTAAAAAAAGCTCACAAAAAAGGTCAAATTGATGTATATTCAGTTGATCCAGTGAAGAATGATACTGCAATGTATTTTGATTCAACAATGATTAAACCAAAACCAAATACAGACGTAGCAATGATGCTTGGTATGATGCACTATTTACATACAACAAAACAGTATGATGAAGAGTTTATCAAAAAGTATACAGTTGGGTTTAAAGATTTTGAAGACTATTTACTAGGAAAAGTTGATAATACACCAAAAACATTGAAATGGGCATCAAATATTTGTGGTGTTAAAGAAGAAGAGATTAAAAAATTTGCTCAAACATTAAAAGATAAAAAAAGTATGCTAATGGCTGGATGGGGAGTTCAAAGAGCTGACCATGGGGAACAGTTTCACTGGACTTTAGTTACATTAGCTTGTATGCTTGGGCAAATTGGTGTTCCAGGGTGTGGTTTTGGATTTAGTTATCACTATTCAAACGGGGGAACTCCTAGTTCACACGCACCAGGATTAGGAGGAATTTCTACAAATATAAATAGTTCAAGACAAGGACCATGGACAAAATATGAACCATATAATATCCCTTGTGCAAGAATGGTAGATATGATTTCAAACCCTGGAAAAGTTATTGACTTTAATGGTAGAAAAATAGAGTATCCTGAAATAAAAATGGTTTACTGGACAAGTGGAAATCCATTCCACCATCACCAAGATAGAAATAATATGATTGAAGCTTGGAAAAGATTAGAAACATTTATCGTGCATGAGCCACACTGGACACCAACAGCAAGAATGGCAGATATTGTTCTTCCAGCAACAACAGAGATTGAAAGAAATGATATTGAAATCATTGGAGATTATAACAGCAGTCATATTATAGCTATGAAAAAAGCTATTGAGCCAGTAAAAGAGTCAAAAGATGATTATGAAATTTGTAGACTAATTAGTAAAAGACTAGGGTATGAAAAAGAGTTTACAGATGGTAAAAAGACACAAATGGATTGGATAAAAGAGTTTTATAACAACTCAAAAATGCAAGGTGAAAATAAGGGTATAAAAATGCCTTCATTTGAAGAGTTTTGGGAAAAAGGTTATGTGAAGTTTGAAGTAAGGAAAGAAGATAAAAACTTTACTAGATATGAAAAATATAGACAAAATCCAATGTTGCATCCATTAGGGACACCATCTGGAAAAATTGAGATTAGTTCAAGAGTAATCAAGAAATTTAATTATGATGATTGTTTACACTATCCAAGTTGGATAGAGCCAGCAGAATGGTTAGGTTCAAAAGAGTCTAAAAAATATCCATTACATGTGTTATCTCCACATCCAAAATATAGACTGCACTCACAGTTATCAAATACTTGGATTAGAGATTTATATGAAGTAAATGGAAGAGAACCAATTTGGATTAATCCAGAAGATGCTAAAAAAAGAGGTATCAAAAATGGAGATATTGTAAAAGTTTATAATAAAAGAGGTTCAACTCTTGCTGGAGCAATAGTAACAAATAATGTACTTCCAGGAGTAGTAAAAATGGATGAGGGTGGATGGTACGACCCTAAAGAACCTGGAAAAGATAAAACAATGTGCAAACATGGTGATGTAAATCAACTTACAATTGATAAAGGAACATCAAAACTAGCACAAGGAAACATTTCAAACACTGCTTTAGTAGAAATAGAAAAATATACTAAGCAAGCACCAGAAATAACAGTTTTCGATAAACCTGCAATTGTATAGTTTTAGAGGCTAAAGTTTTATACTTTAGCTTCTTTTATTTAACTAAAAAGTATAATTATTAATCTTTTAAAAAAGTAATTATATGAAAACAATAGAGTTTTATGAACTATCTTTTATGCTTCTTCCTTTAGCCTTCGTAACTTACTTTTATTATAAATATACCAATGATAAAAAAGAGATAGCTTATGCAAGTGTAAGAATGGTTTTACAACTTATTTTAATTGGATATGTACTAATTTTTATATTTAAAACAAAAGATATACTTATTGGCTCTTTTATACTTCTTTTTATGCTTATTGTATCAACTTTTATTATTTTAAGAGTAACCAAAGACAAGAGTTTTAAAAACTATACCTCTATTTTTATAGCTACATTTGTATCATCTTTTATACATCTTTTTTTAATTATAGAATTTGTATTAAACTTACAGAGTTTTTATGAACCAAGATATGTTATTCCAATTGCTGGGATGATATTTGCAAACTCTATGAATGTTATTTCTTTAAGTATTGAAAGGTTTGAAAAAGAGTTAAGTAGAAATGAGAGTTTTGAACAAGCAAGAAAGATTAGTTTTAAGGCTTCAATGATTCCTCAAATAAACTCACTTTTAGCCGTAGGTTTAGTAGCCTTACCAGGTATGATGACAGGACAAATCTTATCAGGAGTTGACCCCTTAATTGCAGTAAGATACCAAATTATGATAATGCTAATGGCTATTTCAAGTGGTGGAATGTCAACTATTTTTTATTATATGCTAAAATCTAAAATATCTTTTAATAAATACAATTCTACACGATAAATCCATACTATTTTTATATATTTAAATAAAAATGGTTGAAAAATGAAAATATTATTACTTGAAGACGATATGGTTTTAAATGAGATTATTGAAGAGTATTTAATTGAAAATAACTATGATGTGAAAGCAACTACTAATTCACAAGAGGCTTTAGAGTTAATCTATGATAATCTTTTTGATATTTTACTTTTAGATGTTAATGTACCTTATTTAAATGGATTTTCTTTATTAAAAAAGTTAAGAGAAAACTCTATTTATGTACCTACGATTTTTATTACATCAAAGAATCAAGCAGATGATATGCAAGAAGGATTTGAGGCAGGTTGTGATGATTATATTAAAAAACCTTTTGAGTTAGATGAGCTAAATTTAAGAATTAGAAATCTAAAAAGATTATATAGTATAGATTCCGAATTTGTACAAATTACTTCTACAATTGCTTATGATGTTAATAACAGGATTATTCAAAAACAGAAAATAAAATATCAACTTTCAAAAATGGAAGCAAAAGTATTTGAATATCTTTTAAAGAATAAAAATAGAGCAGTATCCATACAAGAAATAGGTTTAAACAATTGGGTTTATGATGAAGTACCAATTGATACTACAATTAGAACTTATATTAAAAACTTAAGAAAAATTGTTGGAAAAGATACTATTGAAACTATAAAAAGTATTGGCTATAAATTAAAGACAGCATAAAGCTGTCTTTATCCAGAATATTTTGCTGGTTTATTTAAATCCTCTAATAATCTATCATAATTACTCTTTTTTATACTAGATTGAGAATTTTGTTTTGTAAAAGTTTTATGCATCTTTATACATTGCTCTTTTGTCATTGATTGTTTCATATTTTGCATATCATGATGATTCATGTTTGAAGCAAAAAGTGCACTTGTAAATAAAGATACTCCTAAAATTGTAAGTTTTTTCATCATACATCCTTTTTCTTGATTTGTAGTATGATTTTAGTAGTTTAATATGGAAAAAATATGGAAAATAAAAAGTCTTCATAAAAGAAGACTTTTTAATGAGAAATATGAGTTTCTAAGATTTTATCAGTTCTTTTTAAAGCTAATATATAAAAAATAGCAGGAATAATTATAAGTGTTAAAAAGGCAGAAGAAACCATTCCTCCAATCATAGGAGCAGCAATTCTTTGCATTACTTCACTTCCTACTCCATTTATATACATAATAGGAATAAGACCTCCTAAGATAGCAAATAAAGTCATAAGTTTTGGTCTTAGTCTTAAAACGGCACCTTTAAAAACTGCATGGAAAATATGTTCTTTAGTAAATTGACATCCTTTTTGTTTTAATTCAATCATTGCTTCATGCAAATATACAAGCATAACTATTGAAGTTTCTGCTGCAACACCAAGAAGAGCAAGAAAACCTACAATAACTGCAATTGAAATATTAAAGTTTAAATATTCAAGATAAAAAATACCACCTGTTAGTGCAAAAGGAAGAGTAAAGAAAATAATAAATGTATATGTTACATTTTTTAGTGCAAAATAGATTAATATAAATATAATCATTAATGTTAAAGGAATAATATATGTAAGTTTTTGCATAGCTGATTCTAAATATTCACTTTGTCCTGCCCACTCAAAATAGTAACCAGTTGGTAACTGTATATCTTTTAAAATTTCTTTAGCACTGTCTTTATACTCTTTTGCACTAACTCCACTTTTAGGAGTAATATAGATAAAGTTTACATTTAATGCCTTTTCTGATTTTATAACAGAAGGACCTTCTTCATACTTTAAATTAGCAAATAGTTTTAAAGGCTGGAAACCTAATTTTGTTTTTATTTGAAGATTTTGTAAACTTGTAATATCTTCTCTTTGTGTAGTTTCATATCTTAAACTAATAGGGTATCTTTCTAAACCTTTATAAAAAGTAGATACTTGTGTTCCTGAAACTCCTAAAGATATTGTATTTAAAACATCATCTTTAGTAATAGAGTATCTTGAAAGCATTTTATCATCAATATCAATATTTAAATAGTATCCAGAGTTTATTTTATCAGATGATACTGCAAGAGTTTTATCATAGTTTTTTAATTTTTGTTCTATCTTAAGTGCATAGTTTTCTAAAGTTTCATGGTCATTTCCATATAGTTTTATTCCAAGAGGAGTTCTAATACCAGTTAAAAGCATATCTATTCTTCCTCTAATAGGATAAGTCCAAGAGTTAATAAGTCCTGCAACTCTTAGTTTTTCATCCATTTCTTGCATAAGTTTTTTGTATGTCATACCTTCTCTCCACTTCTCTTGAGGTTTAAAAGTAACAATTGTTTCAATCATTGCAAGTGGTGCAGGGTCTGTTGCTGTATTAGCTCTTCCTGCTTTTCCAAATACTGTATCAACTTCTGGAAAAGATTTTAGAATTTTATCTGTTTTTTGAGTTAACTCTTTTGACAAATCAACACCTAAACCATAAGGAGTTACAGGCATATACATAAAAGTTTGTTCATTCATCATAGGCATAAACTCCCAGTTTTGTTTTTTATAAACTGGATATGCTAAGATTATAGTTCCTAAAAATAAGGCTACAATTAAATATCTAAATCGTAAAGATAGTTTTAATAGTGGTGAATAAAGTTTTACAAAAAATCTATTTAAAAGATTTTTATCTTCACTTAAAATTTTACCTTTAATAAAAAATATCATTAAAATAGGAACAATAGTTATTGATAAAATAGCTCCACTAATCATAGCAAATGTTTTTGTAAAGGCAAGGGGAGTAAAAAGTCTTCCTTCTTGTCCTGTTAAAGCAAAGATTGGTAAGAAAGATACAACAACCAAAATCAAAGCAAAAAATATTGGACGTCCTACTTGTTTTGCAGATTTTATAATTATTTCAACTCTTTGTTTATTTGAAATATCTTGATTCTTTTGTAAATGTTTATGGGCATTTTCTACCATTACAATTGTTGCATCAACCATAGCTCCAATTGCGATTGCAATACCACCTAAACTCATGATATTTGAACCCATTCCAAATATTTTCATAAATAAAAAAGTTAAAAGAACAGTAATTGGAAGAGTAAGAATAATAATTAGTGCTGACCTTACATGAAATAAAAATAGTGCTGTAACAACCATTACTATAATAGACTCTTCTATTAATGTAGATTTTAAAGTATCAATGGCTTTATCAATTAATGAGCTTCTATCATATGTTTCAACTACTTCAACTCCATTAACCTTTAAACTTTCTAGTTTCTTTTTTACATTTTTGATTACTTTATAAGGATTTTCTCCATATCTAACAATTACAATCCCTCCAACAGTTTCTCCTTGGCCATTTAAATCTGCCATTCCTCTTCTGTTTGTTGAGGTTATATTTACATTTGCAATATCTTTAATCTTTAAAGGAATATTATTTTGAGTTTTTATAGTAATATTTTCAATATCATAAATACTTTGTAAATAACCTCTTGCTGTAATAATATGTTCATAACCATTTTCTAAAATTATTCTTCCACCCTTATCATTATTACTCTTTTCAAGGGCTTTTTTTATCTCATCAATACCAATATTGTATTGCACCATTTTGTTTTGATTTAAAGTAATTTCGTAGTTTTTTATAAATCCACCAATTGATGCAATTTCACTAACTCCATCTACTCCTAAAAGAGCATATTTATAATAGTAATCTTGTAAAGTTCGTAACTCATCTAAACTTTTTGTATCTGATTTAAGTGCATACTCATAAGCCCAGCCAACTCCAGTAGCATCAGGCCCAATAGTAATTTTTGCATTTGAAGGAAATTCACCTTGAAGTTGAGATAGTTGCTCTAATATTCTATTTCTTGATTCATAAAGGTCTGTATTATCCTTAAAGATAATATAAATTAATGCATTAGAAAAAGAACTCATAGCTCTTACTGTTTCAATATTTGGTAAACTCATCAAGTTTGATATAAGAGGATATGAAACTTGTTCTTCAATGGTTTTAGGACTTTGTCCTGCCCATTTAACCTGTACAATCACTTGTGGAGGAGATAAGTCAGGTAAAGCATCTAAACTAGTATTTTTAACAGCCCAAAAAGAACCTAAAGTTAATACTATAATAGAAAAAAGAACTAAAAATTTGTTTTTTATACTATAAGATATTATATTCTCAACCATAACTTATTTCCTACCAATCTTCATCATTGTCTTCATAAAGACCATTTGTAACTGCATCACTATCAAGTAAAAATAGTGAATTATTTATTACTTTTTGTCCCTGTTTTAGACCACTTAGAATTTGATATTTATTTGATGAAACTCTTTTTACTTCAACCTCTATTGGTTCAAACTCACTTTTTGAAATTGGTTCAAAAACATAATATTTATTTGCTTTATTTAATACTGCTGTTTTAGGCAGAGTTAGCATACTGCTATTTGCAATTTCTACTTTTACTTTTGCAAACATATTTGGATAAATCTTTTTGTCTTTATTATCTACAGTCATTCGTATATCAACAGTTTTACTTTTTGAATCAATATTTGGGTAAATAAAATCAATTTTTGAGTCAATAGGCTGCTTTAATCCATCAAAAAATATTTTTGTTCTTTGACCTACTTTTATATCTTTTAAATCACTTTCATAAATTTTTGCAACTACCCAAAGCTTATCTATATTTGCAAGTTGTAAAAGAAGATTCCCTTTTTTTGCAAAAGATTTATAGTTTATATTTTTTTGTAAAACAATAGCATTTGTAGGAGAGTAAAAAGTAACGTCTTTAAACTCATTTTTTAAGTTTTTAAGCTTATTAATCTCTTTTTTATTTATAGCTAAAACTTCCAGTTTATCAAGGGTACTTTTGTATAGTTGTTTATCTAAACTTTTTGCAACTTTTAACTCTTTTGTAATATTATAAATATCATCAGAATAGATAGAAAATAGAGCTTGACCTTTTTTTACATCCATATATAACCTATTTGCATTTAGTTTTGTAATATATCCATCAAACCTAGTTACAATATCAATTACTTTATCTTCGATAATTAAACTATTTGCATAAAACTCTTTTGTAAAAGATATATTCTCTTTTTTTACGGTTGTTATTTTTTTATTAAAAAGTTGTTCCACTTCAATTATTTTTGCATTTGCTAAAGTTAATCCAACTAAGCATATAGTAAGTAGCTTTTTCATCTATTTCCCTTCATAATATATTGCTTTTGCTAAAGCAGTAAAGTATTTTGTTTTTTCATCTAGTGCTGCAATTTTCAAACTAATAGTTTTATTTAGATTTTGAATTATTTTTGTTGTATTGTTTTTAAATCTATTATCAATATTTAAACTCTTTTCAATAGCTTTTTGTAGCAAAACAATATCTTTTGTGATTAATTCATGATTTATATAACTATTATCTAGCTCTTTTTGTAATATTTTGTTTGTAATGATAAAGTTTTGTTTTAAAGTTTGTAAATCATCTTTTGTTTTTAAATATTGAAGTTGTGCTTTTTTAACTTTTATATTTTCTGTATTATAAATAGATAAAGGAATAGAAACAGAAATATTTACATAATCTTGATACTCTGTTCTATTTGCATAAGTTGCATTTAGTTTAATATCAGAAGTTTTTGAGGCTTCTTCAAATGCTTCTTGTTGTTTATTTAACTTTAGTTGTTGTTGCAAAGCCTTTATTTTAGGATGATTATTTGCTTTTAATTTAAGATATTTTTTATTAATTGTTGTATCTATATCAATATGATTTATATTTTTATATGTTATTTCTTCTAAATTTAGTTTAAGTGTTTGAAGGTTTGTATCTAAATTATTTAATACAATATCAAAATTCTTTGTTGCAATTTTTGTATCAAATAGAGATTTAACATCTATTTTAGAGGTTTGATACTTATAATTTTGTAATTTTTCAATCTTTTTTAGATTACTCTTTTGTTTTAATATAAAATCTCTTTTTTCTTTTAAGATAGCTATTTTATAAGCAAGTTCATAAATTTTTGATTTTAATAATAGTTTTTTATCCTCTAAACTAAGAGCTAAAATAGTTTTATTTGTAATTTGAATTGATTCATTAATCTCTAGTTTATCAGTTATAGGAATAGCCTGAGTTATTCCTATTGACTGTGCTTGCATTGGTTCTAAATTTCTTTTATCATAGTTTTCATTTGTATGAATACCTGTTAAACCTAAAGATAGAGTTGGATTTGTGTATTTTGTTGCAAGCATAATATTCTCATTTGCAATCAAAATAGACTTTTCTATACTTTTAAGTTCACTGTTTTTTAATATGGCACTATTTATTAAAGTATCAATACTAGTTGCGGTTAAACTTGATATAAAAAGAGTGATTACAAATAGAGACTTTTTCATTATAAGTTCACACTTCCTCTTAATTTGTGAACTTTTCCATCACTTGTTTTAAATTTTAATTGATATTGCCATGTTCCACCCATAGAGAAATTAATATCAATTTTATATTTGTCTTTTACAAGTTTAGCCTTGTCTTTAAACTCCATATATGGCATACCTGGCATCTCTGGCATATAAAATTTTGCTTTTGCCTTTGCATTTGTAACTACCTTACCATCTTTAAAAATTTGGATATATAAGCTATTATTTCCAACAACTAATGATTTTTCTGATGTAAGTTTTACCTCATAACCATTTTTATTTCCAGATTGTGAAAGTGAGGATGCACTTGCAATACCAAATGCTAAGATTAGAATAGAAAAAAGTTTTAAAAAACTTTTCATAAGAACTCCTTTTTGTTATTTTAAAGGAATTCTTACATTTTTATTGTGCAGTTAACGTGGAATTTAGTGTCAAAGTAAAAGTTGTTCCAACATTTTGTGTAGAATCAACATCAACATCAATATTATACTCTTTACATATTGTATATACTATATTTAAACCTATTCCAAACCCCCCTTGAACATCATTTGCTCTATAGAATCTTTTGAAAATATCTTTTAAATTCTTTTTATCAATTCCTATTCCACTGTCTTTAACTATAAGTTTATTATTTTTTAAAATAATTGTCACATTTCCATCAATTTTATTATACTTTATTGCATTTGATATAAGATTGTTACTTAATCTAATGAAGCTCTCTTTATCTATATAAAAAGTAGTAGGTTCAATTTGTGTGATTATCTCTATTCTTTTTTTAGAAGCTAAGGCTTTAAAGTATTCAATTTGTTCATTTAAAATCTCATCAATTTTTAAAATTTTTGGCGACTCTTTTTTCTTATCTTCTAAGAAAAGATAGATTAAGTCTTTATATATTTCTGATATTCTTTTTGCACTTAGATTTATTCTTTGAAGATTTTTTTCACTAAGTGATGAACCTTTGCTTGTACACATTAAAATAGCTGTAATTGGTGTATTTAGTTCATGTGTTGTATCTTTTATAAAGTTATTTAACTTAAGTCTTTCATTTGTAATAGGTTTGATAAACATTTTTGCTAAATAAAACCCAGTTACAAATAAAAATGCAAAGATTAACAAAAAGGAGATAAAAATTTTCTCTTTTAATTGAAGTATCTTTTTATAAAAAATATTCTCTTTTATAACTACATAATTAACCCCTAGATGTCCTAATGCAGAATCATCAATAAGAATAAAACTATTTTTATATTGCTTTATCTTTTTTGTAAAATCTATATCATCTTCAATATTACCTACAAGTCTTTTAAATTTGTGATTATATAATGCAAAATCAAAATCAATATTTTTTCTAATTTTTTCAGGATTGATTTTTTGGTTTGTCATATGTGCATATATTATAGTTGAAGAGATTTTAGATGCAACACTTTTCATATTTGATGTAATCAAATCATAATATAAGTTTGATTCAACTTTGTAAAAAAGCCATGCAATAATTGTAAGTAAAATAAATGATGAGCCAAGATATAGGCTTAGAAATCTAACTAATGCAGATTTTTCACTTCTTGTTAAAACTATAACCAACTCCTTTTCTTGTTTGAATATACTCATCACTTAAGATTTTTCGTAAATTCTTTATATAAGTTCTAAGAGTTGAAGAACTTGGAGTCTCTTCATATCCCCAAACATTTGATATAAGTTCATCATGGCTTACAATTTTATTTGCATTGTTTATTAAGTATATTAAGATTTTTGATTCTTTTTGTGGTAAATGATGAATAATCCCATCGTTATTAAGTATTAAATCTTTTGTGTCAAAGGTAATATTTTCATCAATTATTAAACTATTTGCATCAATATTAAAAGTTTTTTTAATATTTTCAATTCTTAATCCTAACTCTTCAAGCTCAAAAGGTTTTTTAATATAATCATTACAACCTACATCAAAACCTTTTTTTAAATCATCAATTTGATTTAGCGAAGTAATAAATATAGAAGGTGTTGTAATACCCTCTTGTCTTAATCTTTTTAAAATTTCAAAGCCATTTATATTTGGAACATTTACATCTAAAAGTAATAAATCATAAATATTTGAAAATAGATTACTTAAAGCATCTTCTCCATCATAGGTTGAAGTTACTGTAAACTCTTTAGTTTCAAGATATTCTGTGATAATTTCATTTAAAATAAGGTCATCTTCTAATAATAGTATATTCATAATTAATCCTAAAAGTTAAGGCAAGTATAACATAATTATAAATAAGATTTCTACACAAACAGTACACATAAGTATCTTATAATGTTTTTATAAGAAAAATGACACGAGAAGGAGATATTATGAAGTTCACATCTAAGGTTTTAGCAGGATTGTTAATGCTAGTAGGTTTATTAAGTGCATCGCCACATGCAATTGATAAAGCACATTCAGAAGTAGGGTTTTCAGTTAAGCACCTTATGATTACAAATGTAAAAGGTGAGTTTAAAGAGTTTGATGCAAAAGTAGATTTTGATTATAAAACTAAAGTGTTTAAATCTTTAGAAGCGACAATTAAAACAAAATCAATAGATACAGGTATTGAAAAAAGAGATAATCATTTAAGAAGTGCAGATTTCTTTTTAGCACAAAAATATCCAGAACTTAAGTTTGTAATGAAATCATATGCTAAAAAAAGTGATGATGAAGGTATCATGATTGGTGATTTAACAATAAGAGGTGTTACAAGAGAAGTAAAATTAGAAGTTGAGATTGGTGGAACAATAAAAGACTTAGAGGGTAATAATAGAGTTGGTTTCTCACTTGAAGGGGAAATTGATAGAACAAAATATGGACTTAAATGGAATAAAGCCTTAGAGTTTGGTGGAATTGCAGTAAGTGAAGAAGTAGATATTGAAGTTCAAGTTCAAGCAGTAGAACTTTAATTTTAAAATTATAAAAATCAAAAGGGTTCATGATGAAAAGTAATACAAAATTAAAGCTAGCAGGAGCTATGCTAGGCGCAGCACTTACTACAACAACAGCAATTGCAGGAAATGGGGGAGCTTGTGGTGCTGGTAAATGTGGTGCAGACACGAAAAAAATAGAAAAGAAAGGTGCTTGTGGCTCTGGTAAATGCGGTGGAGATATGCAAAAAGAGATGAAAAAAAGCATGAAAGGCTCTTGTGGTGCTGGTAAGTGTGGAGGTGACATGAGAAGTAGCGATATGAAGAATGATATGCAAAATAGTAGTATGAGAAAAGATAAAAAAGTTACTGGTTCTTGTGGAGCTGGTAAATGTGGAAGTAATTAAGAAATTAATATGATTAGTTTAAAAGGTTGTGGTTTAGGTTTAAGAAGTGATTTTTTATTAAACTTAGAGCATAGTAATTTCTCACCTGATTGGTGGGAGATTACTCCTGAAAACTGGATGCATATGCCAAGAGTTTATGAAAAAGCTTTTGAAAAAATAGTGTTTTCTAAGCCTACTGTTGCTCATGGTTTATCTTTATCTATTGGTTCAGCTGACAATTTAAATAGAAGTTTTGTAAAAAAAATGAAAGAGTTTTTAGATAGATATAATATAGAGTTTTATTCTGAACACCTTAGTTTCTCATCTTTTAATAAAAAGCAAACTTATGAACTTTTACCTTTACCTATGACAAAAAGAATGGTAAATATTATAAGTGATAGAATAAAAGAGGTTGAGGATATAATTCAAAGAAATCTAATTTTAGAAAATGCAACATACTATTTTGTTCCTTATGCAAAGATGCAAGAAGTTGATTTTATAAATGAAGTATTAGAAAAATCAGGTGCAAAACTGCTTTTGGATGTAAATAATGTATTTGTAAACTCTGTAAATCACTCTTTTAAAGCAAGAGAGTTTATAGACCAAATTGATAAGAGTAAAGTTGCATATATGCATATAGCAGGACACTACTTTGATGAAGAATCAAATCTTAAAATTGATTCTCATGGTATGCCAATTTGTAGTGGAGTTTGGAAACTTTTACAGTACACTTTAAATCAGGTAAATGCTCCTGTTATGATTGAAAGAGATAACAATATACCACCTTTACAAGAACTTGTAACTGAATATAATAAGATGAAAAAGATTTATAAAAGGTTTAATCATGCCTAATATAGAAGAAGATATTCAAAATGAGTTTATCAATATAGTGACAAAAAGAAACAAAGAAGAGTTTAAAGATGCATATAATGTATATCAAAAGTTAGTCTATTATAGATACGAAGAGGTTATAAAAAATACTTTCATAGAGTTTAAAAAGTATATATCTGCTAAAGAGTTAGAAGAGTCTATAAGAGTTTTTTTAAAAGAACCTTGTAGCACAGAGTTTGTTTGGAAAATAGCAAATGACTATAGAAAGTTTGTAAAAAAAAATAGACTATTTCATGATAGAAAATATCTTTATGACCTTTTATATTTTGATTGGATTGAACTTGAATTATCAATGCAAGAGTATGAATATGAACAGATAAAAGAGTTTCATTATGAGAATAGTTATAAACTCTCAAATAGTTGTAGATTAAAAAGATTTGATTATGATATTTTAAATGCAAATATAGAAAAAAAAGAGGAGAATTTTGCAATTATTTATTATGATTTTAAAGATGATGAGGTTAAATTTAGACAAATAAATCCTGTACTTTTTTATCTTTTGAAGAAAATTAATAAAACAAAAAATATTCAAAGTCACCTTTTAGAGCTTTGTTTTGAAAATGAGTTAGATTTTCAAGAAGCAAAAGAGGTTTTATATGAGCCTTTAAGTGAGTTAAATAGTAACGGAGTTTTTTTCTTTAAATAATATAAGTATCATTTATAAAACTTTAACATATAACATAGTTATTATAAATTATGGAAAATGAAACTTTATATTTAAAAATACTAAACAATCTTCCCCAAACAATAATATTAATTGTCAAAGATGATAAGATAATAAACTCTTATGGTGAAGTTTTTGATGAGATTAATAATACTAAATTAAGTGAACACTTTAGTAAAGTTACTTATAACAAATTGATGTTGCTAAAATTAAAAAAAATAGATAGCTTAATTATTTGTTGGAATAAAAAAGATTATGAAGTCTCTTGCCATGATGAAATTTATTATTTCAAAGACATTACTAAATATAGAAATATGCACTTACAGTTAAAGAAAAGTCTTAAAGACTTAAGATCTAAAAAAGAAGAACTACGAGCTGTTTTTGATTTAGCAGGAAATGGAATATCAATTTTAAATGAAAAGGGTACTTTCCTTTATGCAAATAAGTTTTTCCAAACAATGATGGAATATACAATGGAAGAGTTATACAATGAATCTTGTATCTCTTTATCTTCTCCTGAATATGCACAACCTAGTAAAACAGCAGTACAAAGAGCAATACAAGAAGGTATTGTTGAAAGATTTAGAAAAATATGTGTGACTAAATCGGGAAAACAAATTAATGCTAGTATGTCTTTAAGTTATATAAAAAGTACAAATGAAATAGTAATGATTACTTCGGATATAACAGAAGATATAAAATATCAAGATGATTTAAAAAGAAGAATAAATCATGAAGTTAAAAAAAGAACACAACAGTATGAAATAATGTGTCATCAATCAAGATTGGCTTCTATGGGTGAAATGATTGAAGCAATTGCTCATCAATGGCGACAACCTTTAAATAGTTTAGGTATTATTACTCAAGGCTTAAGACATTTATCAAATAGTGAAAATTTTGATTTTAATTTATTAAATGAGATTGAAAATGAAATGATTGAAAAAATAAATTTTATGTCTGAAACAATTGATGATTTTAGTAATTTTTTTAAAATCTCTAAAGAAAAGAAATATTTCAATATATTAAATAGTGTAAAAGATACAATTAAATTAGTAGATATACAGCTGAAAAATGAAAATATCACTCTTAATATAAATATTGAAGATGGGGTTAATTTAGAGTTTTATGGTTTAGAAAACGAGTTTAGACAAGCTTTATTAAATATAGTAGATAACTCTTTGGATGTACTTATAAGAAGAAAACAGCATGAAGGATTTATTAACATTGATTTTGTTCAAAATGGAAATTTTCTTGAGCTTAGTATTTCAGATAATGCTGGTGGAATTTCTGAAAAAAATTTACAAGAAATATTTAAACCTTACTTTACTACAAAAGAAGATGGGAACGGTATAGGATTGTATATGTCAAAAGTAATTATAGAAAAGAATATGAATGGAAGTTTATCGGCTAGAAATAATGAAAATGGGGCAGTATTTACTATCTCATTAAAATCAGAAGAGCAAAAATAATGGAAAAATTACATATTAAACTACAACCTTTAACCCTATTAATTGTAGAAGATGATGAAAGTACTTTAAAATGGCTAGAAAGAATACTTTTAATCTATTTTAAAGAAGTAAAAACTGCTAGTAATGCTATGGATGCCCTTGAGATATTTAATAATCAAAATATAGATGTAGTAATAGCTGATATTCAAATACCAGAAGTTGATGGCTTACATTTTTTGCAAAAAATTGCTATTGTTAATCCACATTGTATTCGAATAGTTATGACTGCTTTTAATAATCAAATCTATTTAAATAGAGCAATTGATGCAGAAGTAAATTTTTATTTTAAAAAACCAATTGATATTGATGAATTATTGGTTTCTATATCATTAAGTGTAAAAAACAAGCCTATGTTTTTAAATAAAGTAGAATTAAAAGAAAACTATACTTATGATTTTGTTCAAAAAGTAATAATCAATAAAAATACCAAAATAAATCTAACAAAAAAAGAGTCTTTACTTTTTGAGTTTTTATATGAAAACAAGAACTCTATTGTAAGTTTAGAACAAATTGAAAATGTAGTTTGGCAAGAACCAGCAACAAATGATGCTATTAGAATGGTAGTTTCAAGTCTTAGAAAAAAACTCTATAAAAACTCCATTGAAAATATAAAAGGGTTTGGATACAAACTTTCTTTAGAGTAAATCTTATACAAATCTTATAGTACTCTTATTCTTTTCTTCTATTCTTTTGTTAGACTCTCTTATATAAAGGAGTTTTAATGAAGAAAAGAATTCTTATTGTTGGTGGTGGTACAGCTGGTACTATGACAGCAAATAATTTAGCAAAAAAATTGATGTATGAAATTGATAAAGATGAAATTGAAATAACAATGATTTCAAACTCAAAATATCATTATTATAGACCTGGTGCTATGTATGTGGCTTTTCATAAAGCTTCTGGACAGGAGTTTGTAAGAGAACAAAGAACTCTTTTAATGCCTGAAATAAACTTTTTAGTAGATGAAGCTGTACAGATTGATACTAATGAAAATTTTGTAAAAGGTAAGAGTGGAACTATATATAAATATGATTTTGTAATTCTTGCAACAGGTTGTGAAGTAGCAGTTGATAGAATTCCTGGATTAAAAGAGGGTGGAGATTGGTTTTACTCTTATGATGGAGCAAAAAAATTAGCAAAAAAATTTGGGCAGTTAAAAAAAGGAAGAGTTTTAGTAACTGTAAACTTCCCTAAAACTCCAAATGTTCCCCATCAGTGTGGTATTGCTCCTATTGAAACTACAATTATGTTACATGACCATTTAAAAGAACAGGGATTAAGAGATGATATAGAGATTGTATATACTTATCCAAAAGTTGCACAAGCAGTTACAGATGGTCTTTTCTTACAAGGACCTACATCAAAAGTTTTACCTTCAATCTTTGATGGCATAGGTGTAAAGTATAAAACTAGTTTTACATTAAATAAAGTAGACCCTGATAAAAAAATTGCTTATTCTCAAGAGGGTGAAGAGATTGAGTTTGATATATTAATGTCAACTCCTCCATTTATTGCAACTAAGTTTATTAGAGAATCAGGCTTATCAAAAGCAGTAGATGATGAAGGATGGTTACCAACTGATAAAAAAACTCTTAAGGTTAAAGGCTATGATAATATTTATACTTTAGGGGATACTGTTGATTTACCAGTTTCTAAAGCAGGAGGTACTATTCATAATCAAACAGATGTAGTTGCAGATAATATTGCTTCTGAAATTAGATATGGGTACCCAACTGAAAGTTATGATGGAAAAGTTATTGCAATTGCTCAGATGGGGTTATCTTGTGGAATGCCACTTTGGTATGACTATAAAGAAGATGTAAAGCCAACACCTTGTAGTAAACTAGGTAGTTTTGTTAGAAAAGGTTTTAATATGGGTATTTATTGGGCAGCAGCTCGAGGAATGGTATAGGAGAGATTATGAGTGAAAAAGTAGAAGTTTTAAAAACTAAAGAGATGCAAGAACTTGAAGAAAAGTTTTCAATGCTAGTTCAAACAGGAAGAATTGATAATATTATTGATTTACTAGCGGTTTTATCAGATAATATTGAGATGACAACAGCTCCTATGGTTGATAAGATGGTAGGAACAGTAGATAATTTAGCAACTGCAGGATTTGTTACTCAAAATGCTGTTAGATATGCAAATAGAGAAATAAAGAAAAATGAAATACCTTCACTATTTGGCTTACTTAAGTTATTAAAAGATGAAGAGACACGAAAAGGTTTAGCTTTTATTCTTCATTTAACAAAAGGTATTGGTAAACAAGTATAACTACTAATATAAACTTTCTATTTTATAGGAAGTTTATATTTACTTAATAACTTATGAGTATAAAAGTATGCAAAAATCGCAGCACTATAAATCATGATAAGAACACCAACCCAAAGATAGATATAATCTAAAGCAAGCCAAATAACTATAACATAAGCAATAGCATATTTAGCAATTAGCTGACGATATAAACCTATGTATACAATCATCTTAGGTTTTTTTATTCCTTGTAGCGTTGAAACACAAATAAATAGTATTACATAAGCATAAAAAATCAATACTTCAACTACTAAATAATCATACCCAAAACCAATTACAATTGGGTCAGAATCAAACTGTGAAACAATAGTTTTCCCAAAAATATATAAAAAAATTATTCCAAATGTAGCAATTATAAAACCATATTTTAAAGCCTTATTTACTGTTTCTTGAACTCTATCAAATCTTTTAGCACCAAAGTTATTTGAAACTAGGGATAGTACAGCAGAACTAAGCCCAAGAGCGGGTAAAAGCATGATTTGTTCAACTCTAAAGCCTATTCCATATCCTGCAACAGCTTTTACTCCATAAAGTGATACAAAGTACATTAAAATAAGTGAACCAATAGACATAATAAGCATATTCATAGAAGAAGGGATACCTTGATTTATCATCTGTTTATAGACTTTTTTATGAGGAAAAAAGTAGCTTATTTTTTCAAAGTGTACAAGCTTTGTATCCATAACTTTTCTAAGAAGATAAAGGGCATTTAAAAGCTGTATTAAAACTGTTGAAAGGGCTATTCCTTTTATTCCCATTGCAGGAATAAATAAAAATCCATAAATAAACAAAGGATTTAAAACTAAGTTTGCAAAGAATCCAAAGATTAAAGTATTTCTATATGATTTTGTATCTCCTCTTGATACAAGTATTGCATTTAAAGCAAAGTTTGTCATAAAAAAGATTGTACCTGCAAGAATTATATTTATATAATCTAGTGCCATATCCATATAAGCTCCACTAGCACCTAAAAGTGTAAATAGGTATGGAGATATTAAAAAACCAACTAGAGTTAAAGCAAGAGCAATAAGCTGCATAAAGAAGATTCCTTTATGTGCATATAGTGAAGCTAAAAATCTTTTAGAACGACCACTTGCATTTCCAATAAGTGCTGTAATTGCTGATGAAAAACCATACCCAAGCCCAATAATTGTAAAAAATATCATAAATGAAAGTGAGAGTGCTGAAATTGCTTGAGTTGAAATAAGTCCTGCATAAAATGTATCTACAACATTATACATAGTATTAAAAAACATACCAGTACTTGCAGGAATGGCTATTTGTTTAAGTAAGGTTGGAATATCTTCTTTTATTAAATGTGAGTCTGTTTTCAAATGTTAACCTTAATTAAGTTATAAAATAGATATTAGCTAAAAAGTAAGTTTAAAAGATTAGAGTAGAAGATTAATCTTCTATTCTAATCATTGCAGGTTTTTGAGTTACTACTTTAGTATTCTCTAGTTCTTCAATTGCTTTTAAAATATCTTTTTCAACTGAAGAGTGAGTAGAAAGTAAAAGGTTTGATTTTTGATTACCTAATGGCTTTTGTAACATCTTTTCAATAGAGATGCCACATTCACCTAAAATAGAAGCAACTTTTGCTAAAACACCTGTTTTATCAGCAACTTCCAATCTTAAATAATATTTTGTTTTTATCTCTTTTTTATTTTGTAGTGAAAGTTTATTTCCATAACTTCTTTCAAAGCCAAGCATTGGAGAACCTTTCCCACGTCTTGCTATATCAACAATATTTGCAATAACAGCACTTGCCGTTGCATCACCACCTGCACCTGGCCCATAATACATTGTTTCACCAACTTTATCGCCAATTACTGAAATACCATTCATAACTCCATCAACTTTAGCAATCATTTGATTTTTTGGAACAAAAGCAGGATGTACTCTTAATTCAATATTATCATCTTCTCTTTTTGCAATACCTAATAGTTTAATAGAGTAGTTAAACTCTTTAGCAAACTCAATATCATAACTTGTGATATTTTCAATACCTTCAATTAAAATATCTTCAGGTTTTGCATCAATTCCATATGCAATAGAACCAAGTATTAAAAGTTTATGTGCAGCATCAAAACCACCTACATCAAAAGTTGGGTCTGCTTCTGCATAACCTAAATCTTGTGCTTCTTTTAAGATAGTTTCGTATTCAACACCTTCATCAATCATTTTTGTTAACATATAGTTGCATGTACCATTCATGATACCTTGAATTGATTGAATATTATTTGCAGTTAGTCCTTCTCTTAAAGCATTTATAATAGGAATTCCTCCTGCTACTGCTGCTTCATATTCAAAAGGAATATCTTTAGCTATCTCTTCAAGTTCATACCTATGATAAGCTAATAGTGCTTTATTTGCAGTAACTACTGCTTTGCCTTTTTCTAAAGCTTTTTTTACAACCTCATAAGGCTTTTCAACTCCACCCATAAGCTCAACAATAATATCAATTGAGTCATCATTTAAAACTTTTTCAATATCATCTGTTAACTCTATACTTACATCTCTTTTTTTATTTAAATTGTTCACAACTCCAATTGTTGGTACTAGTTCCCTTCCAGCTCTTGCAGTTATAATCTCTTTATTCTCTTTTAATATATTTGCTACACTTGAACCTACTGTTCCTACACCAATAATTGCTATTTTTAACATTTTATATCCTACTAATTATAAAGTTTTTAAATATTTTTTTATATTTTTTGCTGCTTGTCTAATTCTTTTTTCGTTTTCAATTAAAGCAATTCTTACATATCCATCACCATAACGACCAAATCCAATACCTGGACTTACTGCTACTTTTGCTTCTGTTAGAAGTTGTTTACTAAACTCCATACTTCCAAGATGTTGCGCTTTTTGTGGGATTTTTGCCCAAATAAACATAGAAGCATTTGGTACACTCATTTCCCAACCAGCATCTTTAAACGCTTCAACCATAACATCTCTTCTTTTTCTATATTTCTCAGTATGTTCTGCTACACACTCTTGAGGGCCATCAAGTGCAACAGTTGCTGCAACTTGAATAGGTGTAAACATTCCATAATCAAGCCAAGATTTAATTCTTTTAAGTGCTCCAATTAGTTTTTCATTTCCAACCATAAAACCAACTCTCCATCCTGCCATATTGTATGACTTAGAAAGAGTAAATGATTCAACAGCAACATCAATTGCACCTTTTGCTTGGAAAATAGATGGAGTTTTATATCCATCAAATGTAATATCTGCATAAGCAATATCTGAGATAATATAAAATCTCTCTTTTTTAGCTAAATCAACTAATCTTTGATAAAACTCTGGTCTAATTGTTGCACAAGATGGATTGTGTGGGAAATTAACCAATACATATTTTACTTTAGGGATTGATTCATTTAGTGTTTTTTGTAATCTTTCAAAAAA
Source organism: Malaciobacter halophilus (assembly GCF_002837275.1). Taxonomy (GTDB): domain Bacteria; phylum Campylobacterota; class Campylobacteria; order Campylobacterales; family Arcobacteraceae; genus Malaciobacter; species Malaciobacter halophilus. The sequence continues at coordinate 65,473 of NZ_NXIF01000038.1, forward strand.
TAGCTCTTCATCTACTTTGAAATCTTCGCCAAATGGCAATTCAAAGTTATGAATAGCAGCACCTGCTAGCATAAATGCATATGAGTGGATTGGATATGTTGGGTCTGGAACAACTGCAACATCTCCAACATTTACAATAGCTTGAATAAGATGAACATATCCTTCTTTACTTCCCATTGTTGCACAAGCATGTTTATTTGGGTCAAAGTAATCAACTCCATATTTTCTTTTGTACCAATTACAAATTGCAAGTCTTAGTTTATAAATTCCTGCACTTGCACTATATCCATGATTTTTAGGCTTATCTGAAGCCTCTTTTAGCTTGTCTGTAATATGCTTAGGCGCTGGTCCATCTGGGTTACCCATTGAAAAATCTATAATATCTTCGCCTCTTCTTCTAGCATCCATTTTTATTTCGTTTACTTCCGCAAATACATAGTTTGGAAGTCTTTTCATTCTTTCAAATTCAATTTCAGGAAACACTACTACTCCTTCGTTATAATACTTAGCCCACGCTTTATATTTATAAGCGTATATAGGTCATCTATTTTTATATATTTAGTGTCTTGTGGCACTTCAAGAACTAACTTTCCATGCACCTTATCCTCTTTTATAAGCTTTAAGATATTTAAATGCTTATCATAAAATACCACTTTAGGAAACCAGTTATTTAATATTTTTGATACAATTGTTACTCTGCTTACACTATCATTTAATTTTATCAAATAGGGCTTAAGAGGTTTTCTTAAATACTTTTTCTCATTTGCTGTTATTTGTATTGAGTTATTTAATGTTGAAAAAGTTGTATCAATACTGTATTCCCATTTATTATCTCCCTCTCTTTTTATATCAGCAACTCTACTATTTTGTTTGTAAAGTTCATTTGCTAAAATGAGAGGGTCGATGGCGGCTTCTGTTTTTAGTTTGATTTCCCAGTTTAAATTTTGTTCATCATATTTTAGTGTTTTTGTGAAGTAGTAATAAAAACCTAAAGATTTAAGTGTATCTTTTAATATTTTTAAAGATTTAATAGGGTCGTGATTTGTATTAAATTTAATATATATATCTTTTGGTCTATCTAAAGTGATTTTTAAAAGTCCATTCTCTTGAAGCTTTCTTATTACTTTGATATAGTCAATATTTTTCCCAATAAAGTAGCTCTGTTTATCTTTGAAAATATAGTTTATCAGGTTCTTGTGTTTTATATATTCAAACTCTCCAATAAGGTTTGAGATTTTATTATCAAGTACTGTTGATGCTTGTAGTGTTAAAGTTAAAAGAGTTAAGAAAAATATTTTTTTTATCATGTTCTACTTCTATTTTGTTAAATTATATATTAATATTCCTGCTGCAACAGATACATTTAAAGAGTCAAACTCATGTTGCATACCAATAGATACTTTCAAATCAAGTTTTTTTGCAACTTTTTTTGAAAGACCTTCACCTTCACTACCTAAAAATAGAGCAACTTTATCTGTCTTGTCTATTTTCCCATATTTTTTTAAATCTATTCCATCCATAGTCGCACCAATTAGTGCAAAACCACATTGTTTTAACTCATTTGCTAAATCAAGAGTGTTTGTATAAAGCCCAAAAGGAATATCTAGCATTGCTCCTGCACTTGTTCTAATAACTCCTGAGTTATTTAGTGATTTTACATTTGATGCAATAATTGCATCTACACCAAGTGAGTAAGCTGATCTAGCTATTGCTCCAATATTCCCTACATCTGTTAAGCCATCTAAAACTAAAATAAAGTTTTTCTCTTTTATTTCGCTTATTTGTGTATATTCAAACTCTTTTAATCTTAAAAAGAATCCTTGATGGTTCCCACCTTGTGCAAGACCTTGGGCTTTTTTATTGTCAATTCTAATAACTTTTTTCCCTAGTTTTAAAAACTTTGAGAATAGTTTTTTATCTATCTCTTTTGAGAATAGAACCTCTTCAATTAAGTGAGGATGCTTTTCAAGTACATATAGTACTATTTGTTTTCCATATATTATCATGGGCAAGATTTTATCTAAAAGTTCTTGATAAACCTCTTTAAAATAACCTTTTGGTAATGATGATTAAAGCAAAGATTGGATATTTTACCCATAAAAGAGATTCTTGTTAAAGTAGTCTCTTATAATTTAAGAAGGATTTTTTATGGATGGTAATCTTAGTAGTGAATATATTAAGGTTTTAGATACAAATGAGATGCAATTAAGTAATGAAAAGTTACAAACTCTATATTTCAATGAAAATGCCCCAAAATTAATAGTTGGTTTTATCTCTGCGAATATTAATTTTCATACAATTTCTGAACAAATAAAATCTAGTTTCCCCTCTTCTACAAAAGTTGTACTTACAACAACAGCTGGAGAACTTTGTACATTTAATCTAAATGAAAAAAGAGATAGTTTATACCATGAAACTAATTCAAATAGTAACAATATTATTTTACAAGCATTTAGTGAAGATGTTATACAAAATATTGAGATTTTAACAATACCTTTATTTAGTGAGGATATTGCAAATAGTACTATTAGTCCTACAACTAGAATTACAAAGATAAAAGATGAAATAAATAAGAATAAAATATCTTTTAAAATAAATCATGAAGACTGTTTTGCTTTAACTTTTATTGATGGTTTATCAAATAGTGAGAGCTTCTTTGCAGAAGCTGTTTATGATAGTAAGAAACTTCCATGCTTACTAATTGGTGGCTCTGCTGGTGGGAAATTGGATTTTAAAGATACTTTTATTTTTAATGATAAAACAGTTCTAAGACATAATGCAGTAGTTGTTTTAATAAAATTAAAGCCAACTATAAAGTATGGAGTTTTTAAATCACAAAGTTGTGAAGATATGAAAATCTCTTTTTTAGTAGCTCAATCTGATGTACAAAAAAGAACAGTTCAAAGTGTATTAAGTACGAAAACAAATCAAATTGTTAATATATTAGATGCACTAAGTCAATATTTTTCAACTCCAATTGAAAGTTTGCCAGAAATATTAAAAGATTATAGTTTTGCAATTAAACTTGATGATGAAATATATATTCGTTCAATTTCAAATGTAGATATTTCAAATAAACAATTGTCATTTTTTTGTGATGTCGCTTTTGGAGATATATTGTATTTAGTAAAAAATAAAGAGTTTACAAGTACGACTCAAAAAGATTATGAAAGATTTAAATATCAAAAAAAACAAAAACCAATAGCAGCACTATTTAATGATTGTATTTTAAGAAGATTATTAAATGAAGACAAGTTAAACTCTTTAAAAACATTTAATGATATTCCTATTGCAGGCTCTTCTACTTTTGGTGAGTTATTAGGATTGAATATCAATCAAACACTAACTGCTTTGTTTTTTTATAAGGTTGAAGAAAACGAAGAGTTTTATGATGATTATGTTGATAATTTTGTAAGTAAATATGCCTCTTTTTGCTTGTACTATAAAAAAAGAGAACTTTACCAATATCAGTTACTTTCAAGAGTAAGAACAGCACTTTTAGATAATTTAAAAGATGCCTTCCCTTTAATTCAAGATATGGTTACTATTATTAATTCTGTATATAAAAATACAAAAGAAGGAAATGAAGTAATAGATGATGTAATGAATAGATTTGAGAAATTTACACAAGAGATACAAAGTAATGTTACTACAAATAATAGTTTAGTTGATGATATGAAGAAGTTAACAGAAGATGCAAATGATATTAAAACTGTTTTATCTTCAATTTCTGAAATTGCAATTCAAACAAACTTACTTGCTTTAAATGCTGCTATTGAAGCTTCAAGAGCTGGAGAGTATGGATATGGTTTTAAAGTTGTTGCAGATGAAGTAAAAAAACTTGCAAGTAAAACTCAAACAAGTCTTACTCAAAGTAATAAATCAGTTGATATTGCTACAAAAAGTATTGGTGGCATATCTGTATCTATAAATGATGCAAGTGTAAAATTACATAATGTATCAGAAGATGTATTTAAAATAAGTGATTCTTTTAATGAAATTCAAAAAAATTCAAAGCAAACAAATGGTTTTATTGAAGAAAAGATGAGAAGTTTTGATAAATTGATAGAGAGTATTAATACAATTGAAGTAATTCAAGAAAATCTTGAGCAACTTGAAAAAAACGCATAGGTATAACTTTGGTTATATCTATTGCATAAGTTCTTGATAAATCTCTTTTGTTTTTCTTCCTGTAAGTTTAGAAAGAAGTTTTGCTTTTACTTTTGGAGCTAAATCTAAATCTTTTATATCCTCAATATTTAAAGCTTGACCTTCAAAAATAGTAGGCTCAATAACTATAACCCATTCACCTTTTATATTCATATTTTTAAACTCATCAAAAATTACTTTTGCACTATTTTTAAAGCTTTTTTGATGAAGTTTTGTTATCTCTTTTACTAAAAATATTGTTCTATTTTCATCTATGTTTTTTATCTCTTCAAGTAGTTTTAAAAGTCTATGTGGTGACTCATAAAGGATACCAAGTTTATCACTTTGCATAATTGCTTTTAAATTTGAAGCTCTATGACTTCCTTTATGTGCTAAAAAACCATGAAATGTAAAAGAAGTATGTGTAAAACCACTCATAGCATAGGCAGTAAGCACTGCATTTGCTCCTGGAATAACATCATATTCAATATTATTTTTAATACAAAAATCAACAAGCGTAGCACCTGGGTCACTAACACAAGGCATTCCTGCATCACTTACATAAACAACATTTTTAGTAAAAGTATCTTTATTTAAAGTCTTTAAAATTTGATTTTCATTATGTGAATGAAAAGATTGAAACTGTTTATTTTCAAAATCTAGGTTATATTTTTCTGATAGTAAATTTAGTAGCTTTTTAGTAACTCTTGTATCTTCACAAAAGATTAGTTCCGCTTCCATAAGGGCGTCTAGCGCTCTTTTAGAGATATCCTCCAAATTTCCTATGGGTGTGGGAACTAATTTTAACAAGACAAGGTCTTATTTATTTAAGTTATATTTAGCTTTGAACTTCTCTACTCTACCAGCAGCATCAACAATTTTTTGCTCTCCAGTAAAGAATGGGTGACAAGCTGAACAAATGTCAATTCTTAATGTTTCTACATTTGATTTTGTTTCAAATGTATTTCCACAAGCACAACTAACTGTACAAGCTTTGTAATCTGGGTGAATGTTCTTTTTCACTTTATCTTCCTTAAGGTTTCTAATGTCTACTAAAAGGTCAAATCTATATGTTGCCCTTTAATAAACTCTTTTAGGTGTGGGATTATAGCGAAAAGAACTTAAGAATATCTGAATTTAAGTTTTTTATAATATTTGAAGTTTTATTTTCTTGAAATTGTGATTTATTAAAACTATTTTGTCTTTTTGCTAATTTAGCAGTATTTATAGAGATTTTTTCTTCTAATTCCTCTTTTGTAAGTTTTCCATCAAGATATTCTAATGTTTCTATTATCCCTATTGAACTCATACAGTTTGGCTGTCTAGTATAAGTTTTTTCTAAAAATATAACTTCATCAATAAGTTTATCTTCAATCATCTGTTTTGTTCTTAAAGCTATTCTTTTTCTTAACTCTTCTCTTTCCCAAACTATTTCAAAAATCTGTAAATCTTTTATAATTGGCGTTTTTTTATTTTTTTCAAAAAATTGTGTTGGAGTCATACCACTTTGTGTATAAATACTATAAGCTTTTTCTATTCTATAAGTATCATTTGGCGCGATCTTTTGCATATACTCTTTATCTAAATCGTATAGAATCTCATATGCCTCTTCTTTAGGAATATCTAATTTATGTTTTGAATCAATTCCTGTTGAGATGCCTTCAACTAAAGTTTTAAGATAAAAACCTGTACCTCCTACAATAATAAGATTTTTACTGTTTTTTAAAGCAAAATCTTTTGCCCTTTCATAACAGTTTATAAATTGAATTACATCAAAAGTCTCATTTGCATAGACTTCATCTATTCCAAAATGAATAATATCTCCTCTTTCTTGAATAGTCGGTTTTGCAGAGGCTATATCTATTTGTTTGTAAACAGATAAAGAGTCTAAAGATAAAATTATTGAGTTAGTTTTTTTTGCAATATCCAATGCTAAGGCAGTTTTACCAGAAGCTGTTGAACCTATGATTGCTATTTGTTTCATCTTAGTTATATCTTTTTTTGTACTCTTCTAACTCTTTTTCAAGCTTAGTAATTTTTAAATCCTTTTGATGAATCTCATCTAATAATTCAGAAATTTGCTTGTTGTTTGAGCTTTGAATACTTGATTGGTTTTTTGTAGCACAAGCTGTAAATATAGTAATAATTAATATTAAAAATAGTGTTTGTATAAATCTCATCTAAATCCTTTATAAAATTGTAATCAAATACCAATAAAAAATAGTTGAAAAATCACTACATAAATTACTTTATATGTAATATTAGATAAAATCGATTCCATGGAAAAATTAACAAAACTATTAAATGATTTTAATGAACTAGTAATGTTCAAACACTCAATCTTTTCACTACCTTTTATATTTATTGCAATGGTAGTTGCTGCAAATGGTTGGTTTGGTTTCACTTTATGTATTTTAGGTATTTTAGCCGCTTTAACAGCAAGAAATTTTGCTATGGGCTTTAATAGGTATCTTGATAGGGATATAGATGCACTTAATCCAAGAACAGTAAATAGACCAAATGTAGATGGAAGAATATCTCCTTCACAAATGGCAGTTTTTGTAGCACTAAATGCAATAGGTTTTATAGTTGTTGCATATTTTGTGAATGATTTAGCTTTTTATATGTCGGTGCCTATTTTGATTGTTATTGGCTCATATTCATACTTTAAAAGATTCTCTTTTCTTGCACACTTGATATTAGGTGTATCTTTAGGGCTTGCTCCTATTGCAGGTGTTGTGGCAGTTAGTGAAACTATTCCTTTATGGGCAATACTACTAAGTATTGGAGTTATGTTTTGGGTTGCAGGGTTTGACTTATTGTATTCACTACAAGATATTGATGTGGATAAACAGTTAGGACTTCACTCAATTCCAAGTAGATTTGGTGCAAAAAATACTATGATGATTTCAAGGGTATTTCATCTTTTAACAGTACTTTTTTGGTTACTATTTGTAATAGTATCAAATAGCTCAACTTTTGCTTATATAGCAGTAATTATAAGTGCTTTAATGCTAAGTTATGAACACTATTTAGTAAATAAAGACTTTAAAAAGATTGATAAAGCATTTTTTACAGTAAATGGTTACTTAGGAATAGTATTTTTTGTACTTATTGTATTAGATAATTTATAAGGATAATTATGGGTAATATGCTAAAAGAAGTAACTTTTCTTACAGTAAAAAATTTAAAAGATGAAGATATTATTTTACCTAGTAAGTATTCAAAAGTATTTGAAAACTATGCTAATAATTTAAAAGTAAACTTAGAAGATGAGAATGTAGTATTTGAAGACTTGTATGAAGATAGTACAAATGTCCAAAGTATAGTAAAACAGACAAATGATAACTTAAATATTTTACATCAATCAACAAATGATGCAAGAACTGCTATTTTAAATAAAGATGATAAGTCTCTTGAAAATATATATAATGAACTTGCAAATATGAAAGAGCAAATTAACTTTTTACAAGAAGAGCTTTTTTCTGATAGTCTTACAAAAGCATATAATAGAAAATGGTTTATTCATCACTATTTAAATGATGGATGTTTTGTAGAAGAGGGGACACTTGTATTTCTTGATATAAATGACTTCAAAACAATAAATAATACCTATGGTCACTTGATTGGCGACCAAATACTTAAATACTTTGTAAATTATTTAAAAAAAGAGTTGGATTTTAGTGGAGTTAAGATTTTAAGATATGCAGGCGATGAGTTTATAATAATATTTAACGAAGAAGCATCAAAGTCTTTAGATATTGAGCTTTTATTAAAACAGATACAAGATAAACTTTCTCATCAAAAACTAAAAACAGCAAAAGTTAGAAATATACAGTTTTCTTTTGCATATGGATTATCAAAATTTCAAAAAGATGAAAAATTGGAAGATGTTTTACTAGTAGCTGATGAACTTATGCATAGAAATAAAAAGATAAGTATATAATTTTAAGTTTTCTTTTGATAAAATTCCAACCTATTATAAGCGCGTCTGTGGCTCAACTGGATAGAGCTCCCGGTTTCGGCCCGGGTGGTTGTGGGTTCGAATCCTACCAGGCGTGCCATTTATCCAATATATCCCAAGAAATCGGACTTTAACAAAGTTAAATCAGTAAAAATTACAACTTATTTACAACTTTTTAAAGAATATCTAAAAACTGATTCTGAATTTAACAGAAATGCCGTAATAGGTACAAAAGAAGTTATAGAAGAATTGACTGCAAAAGAGGTTGCAAATTTTAACAGAGGTAGGTCAATTATTAAGGATGGAATTTCATCACAAAAGGATTTAATTCAAGTGCCTTTTATTTCTCAAAATCAACATTTAGCATTAGTCAAGGCATTTGATTATCTAAAATAGTTTGAACAGGAGAATAAGCAACTCCGTTGCTTTTCTCTGTTCTTCTTGTCTTATTTAATAAAAAGTATCAGCAGAATTAAATTAATTATATTTTATTAATAAATATAAAAATAATTAGGATACAATTTCTTTAATTTCATTATTAATAAGATTTTTAATGGTTTTAATCTGTATATCTAAATCTAAAATTCCACTGTCTTTATTTACTTTTTTATCATCTTCTTCAAATTTGTCAGGATTAAAATTCAAGATATGATTGATATATGTATCTTTGTGATTAGAGTAAAGTTTTGCTATCTTTTTTTGTTTTTTATCTTCAAATTTTGGTAAATGTAAAAAATTCCAATATTTTGTAGAAAAACTGCCTCCATTACCACCAACAGCAATAGCATCAATAATTCCTTTTTCTCTATACCAATCAAGCATACATTTTAAAAATATGCTCTCATAATCTTTTTTATTTTCACCTCTTAAAATAGTACCATGATAATTTGTTGTAAGTTTTCCTACTTGATGAGTTAAAATATGACTTCTCCCTTTTTCAAAGCCTTCAGCACCAAAAATAATATCACCATTTTTTACTTCAATTAAGTTTCTACTATTTCCAAAATATATAACTTTACTTATGGTTCCATATTTTGTTATATGTGTGGGTAAAAATAGTTTATAGAAGTTATGTTTTTCTTTATCTGAATAGATACTTTTTCCTATTACTGATACTGCTAAATTTTGTCCTCTGATAGAGTAGAACCCTAAATTAGTAATTGTATCACTTCCATTTTTATAATTTTTAATAAGATGTTCTATCTTTTTAAAGTTTTCCGTATATAATCCTGTATCAAATCTATTGTTTTCAATTAAGTCATTAAAGGTAAGCAGTTTATATTCAAAACTGTTAGACTTTTGATTCTCTTTTAGTTCATTTGAAATGATTTCATTAATTGAGTAAAACTTATCTCTTAATAATCTTTCTTTTAATATATATGATTTTGTGAGCATGGAAATTTTCTTGATAAGTGATTTCTTTGGAATAGGTATTTTTGAATACTTATAGGCATCTTTTGAATGTCTAATTGTAGCACCTTTAGGTGTCATTAAATCAATCTGTTCTTTAAAAAATGAACTTTTCATAATTCCTAAAATATCGATATTATGTAGCAATTCATTAATATAGGAAATCTACTTCCCCATTTACTATTTTCTAATCTATAGCATATTGTTGAAAAGAAGGAATATAATGTTTCAGAATAACCAAACTCTATCCAATCTGAATATATCTTAAAGCCAACTACTTTCATTATTTCTCCATCTTAATATTTAAATGTTATATCTTCTGGTTTAATTTTATTTCCAGTTCTTTCTATAATTTCATTTCTTTGCCTAGCAGAGGTAACTTGTCCCCTAAAATCATGTGAGAAGCAATAAAAATTGATAATCATAAAAAGTTAAAAAGTGCCTATGAAAGTAATATTTAGATTAATTTTATTAAAAATTATATTTTCTAATATACAATAACATACTGTTGAAAAAAAGAATAAAGACTCTCTAAATATCCAAACTCTATCCATGTCGTATCAACTTTAATTCCTATATTATTCATTTTAACTTTATACTTTTGAGAATGAAAGCTTTTTTAATAAATCCAATCTAACTTAATAAAATGCTCATATAAATTTTTATCTAAACAAGCATCGTTAATAAGCTCTTTAAATTCACTTAATATACTTTCTTTTATCTCTCCATATTCATTATAAATTATGTTCTTATTTGAAATAGTAGTAATCCATAAGTTTAAAAGAGTAAGAAACTCTTCAAAATTATTTGAAATCAATATTAAATCCCAGTTCCCTGTACCATGAATACTACTATAAATTTTTTTTGTTTTAAGATTATAAATTATTGGATCAGATGAAGCATATCCTATTACTAACCAATTTTTATTCCAAGAAGGAATAGGTTTATTTGTATTTGAATCTATGCTATATCCTATTTGACCATCTAATAATTCATTTACATTATATAAATACAAATTTTCTATGAACCATCGAATCTGAAAGAATTCTAAATGCTGAAACCATTCTATTATTAAAGAATCATTACTTAATATTTTAAAGATTTCTTCTTGTAGTAAATTCTTTTCAACAGAAAATTTTATATTAAAACTTACATCTATTTCTTTTTTAAACAATTTTATCATTTGATTATTCATTAATTAGCCCTTTTTATCATTTTTTTTCTGTCTATCAACCTTCCACTTGAAATTCCAGTGACAGAATACCTAATTATTATTTCTATTATCTTTCACTTTAGGTCCGGCTTTTTTTTACTATAATCTATCCTTGTTATTGATTGGATCTTAGCATAAAACTCTTCATCTCCACAAGGTTTCTATGTTCTTGTTTTCTCTTTTATTAATTTTATTTCTGTATCCTCTTGTAAAAATCTTTTATAGTTTGATATATTATCTATAACTTCACAACTTGATAACAATCTATCTTTTTGAATATATTTTAATCTATATTTTACACTTGATTATTTATAATCCCATGGATACTTTACCATACCTGCTTTTGCTGGATTTTGTTCTACATATTTTAATGCATATAAAAAATGATCCTCATCTAATGGAGTAGAATAGAACCTTTCTTGAAAGAAATGCCCTTTTACTTTTTGTTCAAAGTTTATCTTTTTTGTGTACAATCTATGAGTCTCTCCTATTGCTTTTGAAAGAGACTCTTTATTTTTAGGAATAGCAATCAAATGCACATGATTTGTCATAAGACAGTATGACACTACTTTTAAACCATGTATCTTGCATTGAGTAAAAAGTAGTTCTTTATAATGTTGATAGTCTTCATCTTTAAAAAAATGTTCATAGAGCGAACACCTCTTTGTGTAACATGATGGGGTAGATTTGGTATTACTATTCTTCTTATTCTTGCCATCTTTTATTCTCCCTTTTTTCTGATATAAAAAAGTTTACAGAAATAAAATGGCTTTAGAAAAAAGTATTACAATTTGTAATTATATATCCTGTCCCCGGAATTTTATTCTTCTTCAATTTCAATTATATAATCTAGATAATAAACTATAAATTTTTCGAATGATGAGAATTTTTTTTCTATTTCTCCATTTGCAAAAACAATTAATACCTCTCCACTTTTATTGTTAAATAAAAGCATTTCACCAGAAAGGTTCTCACCAAAAATAGTTGAATTTTCCAAATGTATAAGGCTATTTGAATATACACTGAAAGAATTTTCAGGCTCTTCCCATAAGTGTAAGTAGTCTTCTAAAACTAAACCCCACCCAAATTCTTTTATAAATGTAATATAACTTTCTGGAAAATTCATGCTTTTTAACCTATTAATTTCTTCTTCAGTAGGTTTTAGTTCCCCATCATAATATTCTACTAACTTTTCTAGTTTTATTTTTATTGATTTTATATCTAACATATTCATTCCTCTTTATTAATTCCCATGCAAGTGTGCATTTTTATTGATTCTGTTTGATGAATACTACCTTGATGTGTATTTTGACCTTTATCATTTTTACCTCCTCTCAGTGGCATCATATTCCACCATTCATGAGGTCCACCATTTTGTTTTTCAATTATATGATGTAAATCATAATTTACTATCTTACCATCTTCTCTAGTATAAGTTGGCCATTTTTGACCTGTATTTTCTTCCCATTCTCTTCTTAGTCTTTTTTTAGTACTTGCTTTGTTAAAGTTTTTTATATGTAATGTATATTCTTCATCAGTTAACTTTTTATATTTTTTCCCTTTTAATGCATTATTTAATAAATCTTTTTGTTCTGATGATATTTTCAAATTTCCAATTTTCTCTAAATCTTTTGCATATGCTTTCACATCTTTTGATAATGGTGTTCCTGCCAGATTATCAAATTTTTTATCATCAATTTTAGAAGCAACCTTAGTCTTTTTATTATTAAGTTCAGTCCAAATAATCAAATCAGCAGCAGCCATTGCTTTTTCAGCTATTGATGAACTTGGATCTAATATCGTTGAACCATCTTCTAAAATATCTGCAATTTCATCTAAGCCTATATCTTTAAGCTTATCTTTTGTGATTTTACCTTCTATCTTCTTAATTTTTCTTGCTATTTTAATAGCCGTAGTAATAAGTTTTAAAGAGTTATTCTCAACATTACTTTGACCTATTTGATTAGATATATTTAAATCTTTATCACTTTGATTTGGTCTTGCAATTTTATTTACAACAGTAGAGGTAAGATTTGCTACAAATTTTGTTCTTGCAGATAGTTCTTCTTCTGATATCTTATTCGTTAATACATCATCCATATAATGATTAACCATAGCTTCTGCCGTAACATGTGAAACTGCCGTTGATATTGCACCAGAAGTGAAATCACCACCTTGTAATTTTGCAACGGTTCCACCTAAGATTGCATGTGTAACTGTTTTAGGAGGAAGTACATCTTTATAAGCAGAGTTTTCTGAATATAATTCATGTCCAATATATTTAAAAGCACTATCAACTATTAATGCATTCACAAATCCATTTTTAAAAACCGTTCCATTTATTGCACTATTTACACCTGATTTAATTGTTGCATCAAGTGTTACTTTTGCAATTTTTGTTCCAACTTCTCCTAAGTTTAACTGGTTTAATTTATCAAGTTCAGTTAGCCCTTGTGCATAACTAAGTACTCCTGCTGTTACTGCACTTTGTATCATAGATTTTGCATCAAGCTTTAAACTATTTCCTGTAATAGCTGAAGTTGCTGCCGCACTTATCATTTGTGAAACAACAGCTCTTGTTGCTGCTTTTAATGCTGTATTTGAAATACCTGCGGTAAGTTCTGAACCTGCACCATAAGTAAGATATGTAGCTACTGCTTGAACAATTAAAGCTCCCATACCACTTAATGTTTTAGTTTTTGTATGCCACTCTTTACTACTTGTTTTACTAATATGATTTGTTCATTTGTAAGTTCACCTTGAGAAGATAGTATTTTTATTAAGTTATCTGCAGTTAGTTGATCTGTTATATCTTTTTGATTAAATATTAGTTTGTTATTTACTTCAATAGTTGCTGGAACTACTGTCTCTTTTATTTTTCCTTTTGTTTCAATAGTTGCAACTAGAATTCCACCTTTATTTGAAAAATTAATTTCAAAACATTAACATTTTCAAAATATCAAGTTTATAATTTATTAAATATTTAAAGTGAAGCATATTTAAATTAAAACATTGAATTATTGAAAAATAGTTTTAAAATATGTTTTCAAAATATAATTTTTTGAGGGTATCTGTTCGGTTTGGTCTGGTTTGGCTTAGTCTGGTCTGACTATGTTCGATAAACTATTAAATATTTTGAATAGAATTATAATCACATTCAAATAAAAATCTATGGGGATATGCTCCTTCAAAATCTTTGTCATTTGTTGTAATTAAAATTCCAGTTTCATCAACTTCAATAACTTCACAAATAGATTTTTTCCCAAAGTTCTGACTAACTTCTAAGTCTAAAATCTTATCACCTATTTTAAGTTGTTTCATTTCTTGTTGTGTCATTAGTAAATCCTTTATTTTTATTTGAAATATAATAACTAAATATTATTTAATATTTTAGGATTTTAGTTAATTCTGATATAATATTACAACATTATTACAACAAAATTAATGTTTTTACAACAAGATTACAACAATAAGGAAAATTATGATGTATGAAAATCCCCATCAAATCGGAATTATTGGCTTAAATGGAATGATTAAGGAATTTCCTACCAGGCGTGCCATTTTATAATTATAGATTTACGATTTTAATATAATATCTAAGACCAAAGCTGTAGTTTTGGCAAGTGTGAAACTGCTTTGATTATATCTGTTTTAGATACTATCCCTACTATTACATCTTCTTCATTTACAACTGGAATTGCATCTATTTTAAAATCTAGCATTATTTTACATACACTTCTAATATCTGCCGTTGGGTCAGCAGTTATAACTTCTTGCAAGATTAAATCTTCTAGTTTTCTATTTAGTACTGCTTTATGATTTTCTATATCTTCTATAAGTAGATTTAAGATAGTTTTTTTATTTATTATGCCTATGATTTTTTTACCAAAAGAGACGATAGGGATATGACTCACACTCTCCTCTTTTAGTTTCTCATAGGCTTGTTCTACAGTGACTTTATTATCAATGTAGATTATATCTTTAGTCATAATATCTTGGACTTGATAAACCTCTTCAGATGTGTCAAGGTTAGCCATCTTTTTGTAAGCATTTACTGCTTTTTGATTTTGTTGGTTAGTTTGCTTATTCTCTTTTTCATGGTCTAAGTAGTCTTGAAATAGTGTGTCATCATCAGGTTTAAGTCTAACTTCTGATGGAGCATCTAAGTTTTTTAATTCATATAAGTTATCGGCTGTACTTCTAAAGCCTACGCTTCCATTATTATATATAGCAAACATATCTTATCCTTTATATAACTGATATATAATATCATATTTGATTTAATGATTATTTAATGAAGAAGTTCACTTTAACTTATATAAACTCTATTTCTTCCCTCATTTTTTGCTCTATATAAAGCTTTATCACACCTTTGAAATACCTTCTGAATATTATCATTATTTTTTACTTGCGTTACACCAAAACTACAAGTTATATTTCCTGCTTTTTTATGTTGTGTATTTTCTACAAGTTTTCTTATGTCTTCACATACTCTTTTGGCTATATTTATATCTGTTTGTTTCATAAGTAGTACAAACTCTTCGCCTCCCCATCTTGCAAAAAAATCATTTTCTCTAATATTTTCGTTTATTGTATTTGCAATCATGATTAAAACTTCATCACCTATTAAGTGACCATGTGTATCATTAAAACTTTTAAAAAAATCAATATCTATTACACTAATACAAAAACTATTATTTGTTCGTTTGAAGTTTTTGAACTCTTTTTCAAATGACTCCTCAAAACAGTTTCTATTATTTACTCCTGTAAGACCATCGATATAGGCTTTATATGAGATTTCTAAACTTCTTTCTTGCAGGATTGAGATATTTGCAAAGCTTAAGATATATCTATTTTCTTCCTTTTCTACTTTATCTATATTAAGATGAAAAGCTTTAGGATTAAAGCTTTTATCTAAAAGTAAAACAACTTTTCTAAGGGTAGTAGTTTCATTGAATTTTGCCAAAAACTCTTCTTTATTATTTCCATGAAGATACTCATCATGTTTGATAAAAATATCAAATAACTTATCATATCTTAAAAAAAGTTCTTCTTTTTTTGAGATATTAAAAAAATCTAAAAAAGATTGGGAAGCATAGAATATATCTTTAAAATCAGTCAATAAAATAAGATTGGATTGGTATTGTAAGATGCTTTCAAGTTTTTGTCTTTTTTTTATATTATTTACTCTTATACTATTTCTTTTAGCTATCTCTTCAAGTTTTTTTAATAACTTCTCTTTTGGGTCAGATTTTAATATATATCCATCTATATGAATATCAAAAGCTTCTAATAAACTCTTTGTATCATCATGTCTTGTTTTTATGATAATTGCTTGAAAAGGATTTAATTCTTTTATGGCTTTAGCCATTTGTAAACCAGATTTTTTAGGCATATCAATACCTGTGATGATTATATCAGGATTATGTTTTTTATAAAGTTCTAATCCTTCTTGTCCATCTTCTGCTAAAATAAGTTTTTTTATATATTTTGAAAAAAGTTTTACATAATCTTTTTGGGTTTTTATATCCTCTTCTACATATAAAACTTTTAAACCTTCAAGTAGGTCTATGTCCATATATTATCCTAAAGTTCTATCTTTTAGTTTTTATGGCATTGTATAATAATTAGAATTAAAACAAAAGTTATTTTATGGTAAGACTATGTTTCTTCCTGCATCCTTTGCATTATATAGTTGTTCGTCAGCTTTTTTGTATAGTTCATCTAAACATTTTATTTCATCTGCTTTTGTACAAATATATCCAAAAGAAGCAGTTACATAAGGTGAGACTTTATTTTTTTCATGGGGGATTTCTAACTCTTCTATACTTTTTTTGATTTTTTCTAAGAATTTTTTTGATTTTTGACAATCTATATCTTTGAAAACAATACCAAACTCTTCTCCTCCTAGTCTAAAGCAAAAATCATCGGCTCTATTTAAATTACTTTTTACTTGTTGAGTAACCTCTTTTAATACTCTATCTCCTTCAAGATGACCATAGTTGTCATTATATAGTTTAAAGTGGTCAATATCAAAAATAGAAAATGTCAAATATTCATTTTTCCTTTTTGCACTATTTATAAGTTTTGGCATAAGTTCATTAAAGTATCTTTTGTTGTAAGTTTTAGTTAGTTCATCTGTTATAGAAAGCTCTTCTAACTGTTTTTTTGTAGTAATATCCTCTTTTACTGATGTATACCCTATCTTTTTTTTATTTTCATCGTAAATAGGAGAGATTATAACTTTAACCCAAAATACACTACCATCTTTTGCTTTATTTTTTATCTCACCTTTCCATATTTTATCTTTACTTATCGTTTCCCAAAGTTGTTTATATACTTTGTTATCCATATCTTCATGTTTAACAATAGAGTGACTTTTGCCTATTAGCTCTTCTTTTTTATATTGAGAAACTTTACAAAATGCTTTTGATACATAAAGTATATTTCCCCTTAAATCTGTCGTTGCAGATATTATATTTTCATCTACTATTTCAATATAAGAAAGCAACTCTTTTTCTATTTTTTTTCTATTTTCAATCTCTTCATTCAATTTTCTATTTGCTCTTACAATTATTGTAATAATTACAAAGAAGATTAAACTTATTGCTCCTATCCATTTTAGAATATACTTATAATCCACATGGGTGTCATATTTTATTCCTACCCATTTATTTAATATTATTTGATGCTGTTCGTTTGTAATTGTCCAAAGAGTCTTTTCAAATATAGATTTCAACAAAGGCATATCATTTCGTATACCTATACTTAAATTCCAAGCTTTATTAAACTTACCAGAGATTTTTAATTCCCCAAAATAGTGTTGTTGTATTTGGTAACCTGCTGCTGTTACAGTATCAATAAAACCAAAAAGTTGGCCTTTTTTTACTCTATTTAATCCTTCTTTTAGATTTGGAATCTCTACAATATCTAAGTTTGGATACTCTAATTCTAATACCTCTTTAAAAGCATAATCTTTTACAATTCCTACTTTTTTATTTATCTTTTTTATATCAGCAATATATAGTTTTTCCATTTTTGTTACAAGTACCAATGGAATAGTAAGATAAGGCTGTGTAAAATCTAAAAAAGAGCTTCTTTTTTCTGTTTTCATAATAAGTGAGAAAATGTCACATTTTCTTTGTTTTCCGTACTCTAGTGATTGAGACCAAGAGTCGGTTCTAATTGTATTTATTTTTATATTTAGTTTACTTTCAATTAACCTCATATAATCAGAAGTAATACCTATATGTTTATCATTTTTAAATCTTTCTAAAGGCATCCAGTTTGGGTCTATACAGACATTAATAGTTTTCAATGATTTTAATAACTCTTTTTCTTCATTAGTTAGATTTGTAGTTAGTTTTTTATTTATAGGAAGGTTCTCAATATTTTGAGAAGAAGCATAGCAAAATAAGAAAAGGATTAAAAATAAAGCTTTCATAAGTTACTCCTGCTTTATTTTAACATAAAAAAGACACTTTATAAGCTAAAAAAATATATTTTTTATTATTTATACATTTGAAATAGGAACAGAAATAATAAAACAAGCACCATCATTACAATTTTTCATGCTAATTTTACCACCCATATTGTTTTCAATAATAGTCTTTGTCATATATAATCCTATTCCTGTTCCTTTACCTTCCTCTTTTGTTGTAAAGTATGGCTCAAATATCTTATCTTTTATCTTTTCACTTATCCCTTTTGCATTATCTTCTATTTGTACTATTGCATTCTCTTTTTGTTTATATACTCTTATTTTTACTTTTGCTTCTTCTATCTTTTTCTCTATTAAGGCA
>NZ_NXIF01000039.1 GCF_002837275.1 Malaciobacter halophilus
ACACTTCAAGTAGATACAAACTCAATGGAAACAAATATTTTTAAAGGTATTATTGATTTTGATAAAATTAATAAAAACAAAAATAACAATCTTTCAAAAAAAGAGCAGGATTTTTTAGATAATGAAGTTGAAAAACTTTGCTCTTTTCAAAAAAGTTATGAAACTTTTAAAAATAATGATTTAAATACAAAAACTTGGCAGTTTCTAAAAAATAATAAGTTTTTGGCTATATTAATCCCTAAAGAGTATGAAGGTTTAGGTTTTAGTTTAATAGCTTATTTTAAAATTATAGAAAAACTTGCATCTTGCAATTTAGAACTTGCAACTTTGATAAGTAATCTTAACTGCTCTAAGTTAATTTTACTTCTTTTAAAATATGGAACAAATGAACAAAAAGATCACTACTTAAGAAAAATTGCAAAAGCTCAAGAAATCCCCTACTTTAATCTAAATGAACAAATTAATAAATATGATGAACAAACAATAAATTCAATTGGAACTATATTTAAAAATAGTGAAAATAAAATAAAAATTAAAGTAGATTTTGAAATAAATAGTATAAAAAAAACAGATACTCAAACACTAATGGAGCTTGCATTTATTTTAAAAGATCCAAATAATTTACTTTTTAAAAAAAAGAACCTAGGAGTATGTATTGCTTTAATCGATTTAAAAAAAGAAAACTTTGTAATAGATATTGATAATATAATAGGAGCAAAACAAGGTATAGGAAAAGGCTTACAAATGCTAAATGATACTTTTAATGTAAATGAGTTTATATCATTTCAAAGTATCATTCAAGGAAGAAGTAAATTAATTCTTAAAACAATTACTTCTCAAATACAACTTAAAAATAAAGATAAAATAACAGATAATAATTTTGAAGCTGTTGAAAATGAGATTGTGAAAATTGCAGCTTTTACTTATCTTTTAAAGACATCAAATAATCACTTATTAAAACTATTAAAAAATGAAAATGGGTTATTTGTGACAAGTTTGATTATGAAGAGTCAATCAAGTAAACTATTGAAAAAAATCATGGGTAATACCATAGATATTTCAAATAATATTAATGCTACTAAAACTAAAGATAGCTTATTTATTCCTTCTTATTTATTTGCTATATCTTTAGCAAACAATAAACCATCAGATATTTTTATAAAAAATTTTGAACTACACAAACAAGCTATGATACAATTAAATCCACAGCTATTTGAAATGGCAAATGCAATTTATAATAATGATATTGACTCTTTTGATAAAATTGTTCAAAAGAGTGTAGCACTAACACTAAACTTAAATATAAAATCACTTATCTATTTTTTTACTAAAGGAAAATTTATAAAAGTTGATAAAGGATTAAAGGAGCATAAAAAAAGAGTAATTTGGGCTACTACACACTTTGCTGCATTGATTAATTTAACACTTTTATCAAATACAAAACTTCAAAATAAAGAGTTTTTTAAAAGAGATTTCACTTCTATACTCTCTTGGTTATACTTAATTGTTTTGCTTATTAATGAGTATGATAATACTCAAAATAGTAAATATCGAATCTTGATTGATTATATTTGTCAATATGGTTTTTATAAGATACAAAAAGCAAAAGAGCGACTTACTCAAAATAGCACTTACTTTAAATTTTTACTTCCTTTTATTAGGTTTAATCCATATGCATTAAAACCTAATGCTAAATTAACTAAAAAAATTATAGATTTACTAAAAGATAAAAATAGTCTAGATAAACTTTGTCAAAATTTATATTTTCCAAAAGATAATAAAGAAACTCTTTATAAAATTGAAGAGGCTTTAAAATGTAAAAACAGTTGTGAAACTTTAATACAAAGAGTAAAATATGCAGTTACTCATAATACAATAGAAGATACAATTTTTTTAGATTTGATTAAAGCTGCACATGATAAAGGAGTAATTACAAATGATGAATATACACAATTAATAGATTTTCATAATAAAAGAAATGAAGTTTTTTAAACAGTTAGTTTATGGTAAAATCCTTTAAAAGGAGAAAGTTTGGATTTAAATGCATTAAAACATAAACTACATACACAAATACCACTTACAAAATTTATGCAAATAGATGTAAAAAATATTGAAGACAATTGTTTAATCACTACTGCACCTTTAAAACCAAATATAAATGATAAACTTACAGGATTTGCTGGTAGCTTAAGTACTTTAGTAACTATATCTGCATGGAGTGCATGTTATTTAAATGTTATTAAGCTAGGTTTTAAAGAAGACTGTATGATTGCTGTAATAAAAAGCGATACTGCATATAGAGCTCCTGTAACAAAAGAACTTTACTGTAAAACTATTTTACCTTCAAAAGAGCAGTTACAAACATTAAAAAGAAAACTTCAAGAAAAGAAAAGTGCTTCTATTAGAATAAAATCTCAATTATTACAAGATGATAAGGTTTGTGTAGATTTTGAAGGAATATATGTTATTAAGATTTAAAAAATAGGTTTTTAAATAGTTTTAAATACTGTTTTGAACTTATTAAGGAACCTAAAACAATTAGAATACAAGCAATTGTTATAGTAATTGTCATTTTTGAAATACCAACTAAAACTAAAATCAAAGTTGAAAGAAGTGGTGCTAAGTATGCAAGAGAACCCAATAGTTTTATATCTGCATTTTTTAAAGCAAAATCCCATAAATAAAATGCACCACCTACTGGACCAAGACCTAACATTATTGCTGCAAAAAACTCAAAAAATGTTGGTATATATATTTGTTCAAAAATCAAGTGTGCAATTGCAGAAAAAAAAGCTGTTACTATACAAAAACCTGTAACTGCAAAAGTGGGAATATGAGTTAGAGTTTTTGAAATTACTGAATAACTTGACCATAAAAGTGCTGCAATTAAGGCAAAAGAGTAACCTAAAATATACTTCATATCAAATTGTAAACTACCATCTTTTAAAACCAATAAAAAAGCTCCACTTAAAGCTAAAAGTGTTCCTAAAATATGAAACCATTTTAATCTTTCATTTGGTAAAAATGAAGAGAATATGACAATAAGAAGAGGCCATAAATAGTTTATTAAATTAGCTTCAACAGCAGGTGCATTTTTAATAGCAAGAAAATAAAAAAAGTGGTATCCAAAAAGACCAATTACTCCAATAAAATAGGCTTGAAGTGGTATTTTAAAAAGCTCTTTAAAAACTCTTTTTTGTTTTTTTAACATTATAAGACCTATTAAAGAAGCTACACAAAAAGATATAGTTAATAACTCAAAAGGTGGAATTTTACCTGAATATACAGTAAAAAGTGCAAGACAAGACCATGAGAGTATAGTTAATAATCCTAATAAATTCCCTTTTGTTTGTTGTATATGCAATTTTCTCTCCTAATTTGAAAAATTTTACAATATTATTCTTAAAACTATTTTTTTTTGCTAAAATTATATTAATAAAGGAAACACAATGCATATAAAACACACATTTATACTAATACTATTATCTATATTTTTTATAGCTTGTACTCATAAAGCACCCTATACAAATAGAGCTCAAATGATATTAATCTCAAATCAACAAGAGTTAGCTTTAGGCGAACAAAGTTATGAAAAAACATTAAAAAAATCAAAAGTTATAACTAATACTAAAGAATCAAAAAGAGTCAAAGATATTGGTAGAAAAATTGCACAAGTTACAAAAAAAGATTATAACTGGGAGTTTAATTTAATTGAAAATAGTGCAAAAAATGCATTTTGTCTTCCAGGTGGAAAAGTTGTAGTTTATACAGGAATTTTACAAATAGCAAAAAATGATTCACAACTTGCAACAGTTATAAGTCATGAAATTGCACATGCTCTTGCAAGACATGGAGCAGAAAGAGTAAGTGCTGGTATGTTATCTCAAGGTATTCAAGCAATTAGCAATATTGTTTTGGCAACTCAAGATTCTAAATATAATAAAATGTTTAATATTGCTTATGGTTTAGGAGCCCAATATGGTGTGCTTATGCCTTATGGAAGATTGCAAGAGAGTGAAGCAGATGAAATTGGTATTTACCTTATGCATAAAGCTGGTTATGATTTAAATGAAGCAGTAAAGTTTTGGGAGAATATGAGCAAAGGAGAAAAAGAGAATTTTGAGTTTTTATCAACTCATCCAAATTCAAAAACAAGAATAGAAAATATAAAAAAAATAATAAGTAAATTAAAACTGTCTAAAAAGTAATCAGTAATTAAAAAATAGCTCTTCACATTTATAAAAATAGTAGCTATAATTTAAAAATGGCAATAAAGGGGTAGCTATGTCTAATATAATAAAATTCCTTACTTTAATTGTTTTTACAAGTTTTGTATTTGCACAAAATATTGAATATAAACCTACTGTTAAACTAACAAAAGAAGAGATTCAATGGCTTAAAGAGCACCCCAAAATAAGAGTTCATGCGGAGATGCATTGGGAACCTTTTAATTATATTGAAAATGCTGAAGTTAAAGGCTATTCCAATGACCTCATTAGACTATTAGCACAAAAAGTTGGTTTAAAAATAGAGTTTGTAAAAGCTAGCAATTGGAATAGTTTTTTAACTATGCTTAAAAATAAAAAGATTGATATAATTTCAAATCTAGTAGAAACTCCAAATAGAAAAGAGTTTGCAGTATTTACTAAAAAAAATGTTTTAAATATCTCTCCTGCTATCTACTCAAATCAAAAAGCAAATATTTTTAAAACGCTTAAAGATTTAGAAAATAGAACCCTTGCTATTGTAAAAGGTTATTGGCAAGAAGAGTTTATAAAAAACAACTATCCCAAAATAAAAATTATACTAGTAGATAATACAGTTGAAGCAATACAAGCAGTTTCAACAAATTTAGCTGATGCAACTATTGATTTAGGCCCTGTAATTAAAAATATTATATCAAAATATGGTATTTCAAATATCTATTTTCAAGGTATTGCAAAAATAAATAACGAAGCAAAATATTTTGAAAAAATAGGAATTAGAAAAGACTGGCCGATTTTAAGAGATATATTAGATAAAGCTTTAAACTCACTTTCATATCAAGAACGAGTTATGTTAAATCAAAAATGGTTTATTGATAGTTTTATTAGTAAAACTGATTATGACAAACAATCTATACAAAGTAAAATACACTCAAAGATTTTATCTTCAAGTGGTTACACAAAAATCAAATATGATGAACCTAAAAAAATACTTCTTTTACACTCTTACCATGCAGGTTACAAATGGACAGAGAATGTAACAAAAGGGATTAAATCTCTATTTCCTCCTGATTCAAATGTTACAATAAGTATTGAATATATGGATACTAAAAGAAAGTTTGACAAAAAATATATTGAACTTTTAAAAGATAATTATGAGTATAGATATAAAAATTCAAATTTTGATTTGATTATAGTTTCAGACAACAATGCTTTAGATTTTATAGCAAAATATAAAGATAATATATTTAACCCTAAAATACCTATTGTTTTTACAGGTATAAATAACTTTAAAGCTTCAATGTTAAAAGGTATAGGAAATATTACAGGTGTTACAGAAGAACTTGCAATTAAACAGACATTTGATATTGCTTTAAAACTTCATCCAAATACTAAAGATATTTTTATTATAAATGACCAATTAACTACTGGAAAACTAATAGAAGAAAGATTAAAAAAACTTCAAGATGAGTATAAAAATAGAGTAAATATTATAATTCCTAAACCACTTTCAAAAGATGAAGTTTTAAGAAGAATAGATTATTTATCTAAAGACTCACTAATTTTTTATAATCAATTTTTTAAAGATAAAAATAATGAGTATTTTAATACAAATGAATCAATAAAAGATTTTTCTAAAAATTCAAAAGTACCAATTTATGGAGCATGGGATTTTTTATTGGGTGATGGTATTGTAGGAGGAAAACTATTAAGTGCATTCTCACAAGGATTAGAAGCCGCAAATATGGCACACTCAATTTTACTTGGTAAAAAAGCAGCTGATATTAAAATATTAACTAAAAGTGCAACAAAATATATGTTTGATGAGAACTTTTTAGAACTATTTAATATAAATAGAAAGCTATTACCTGAAAATAGCTTTATAATAAGCTCAAATGGAGTTGAATTAAAATCTAGTAGCTCTATTTTTTTATCAAAAGAAGAGAGAAATTATATTGATAAAAAAGGCCATATTAATATGTGTATTTTACCTGATGCAATGCCATATGAAGGTATCAAAAATGGTAAACATGTAGGTATTACTGAAGATATTATGAAAATTATTGAAAAAAGAGTAAATCTAAAAGTAAAGCTATATGAAACTAAAAGTTGGCAAGAGTCATTAGATGCAATAAAAGAAAAAAAATGTGATATTTTACCAGTTGTAGAAAATACTCAAGAAAGAAGAGAGTATTTAAACTTTACAAGACCATATATTCCTCAAACTATTGTTATTGCGACGAGAAACAATGAACTTTTTATAAATAGTTTAGATGAGTTATCAAATAAATCTCTTGCAATTATTGAGGGTTATTCATATGAAGAGATTTTAAGAAAAAAATATCCTAAAATAGATATAGTTTATGTTCAAAATATAAAAGAAGGAATAAATAAAGTAAGAAATAAAAAAGTTTTTGGATATATAGACTCTTTAGGAAGTATAAGTTATCAATTACAACAAGAAGGTGATTTTGAGATTAAAATAGCGGGGAAATTAGAACAAGAATCAAACTTAGCAATTGGTACAAGAAAAGATGAACCTTTATTAAATACTATTTTTAATAAAGCAGTTGAGTCTTTTACACAAAAAGAACTAAAAGTTATTTATGATAAGTGGATTTCCGTAGAGTTTGAAGAAAAAGTTGATTATAGTTTAGTTTACAAGATTGCTTTTATATCTTTTTTGATTATAAGTTTTATTGTATTTTGGAATAGAAAATTAAAAAATGAAATACAAAAAAGAAAAATGATTGAAAAAGAGTTAATAAATGCAAAAAAACAAGCACAAAAAGCAAATAAGGCAAAAAGTGAATTTCTTGCAAATATGAGTCATGAAATAAGAACGCCTATGAATGGAATAATTGGAATGACAACTCTTGCTTTGGAAAAAATAAATAGTGATAAGCAAGTAGCTCAAGAGTTTTTAGTAAAAGCTAAAACTTCTGCAAATATGCTACTTAGAATTATAAATGATATTTTAGACTTTTCAAAAATTGAAGCAGGAAAACTTGATGTTTCTATCTCTTTAGTTAGTTTAAGAAAAACCATTAGTAATATTAATGATCTTTTTTCTCATATGGCAAAACAAAAAAATATTGATTTAATAATAAAACAAGATGAAGAGATACCAGAGTTTATATTAAGTGATGAACTAAGATTATCTCAAATTCTTACAAATTTAATAAATAATGCTATAAAATTCACTAAAGAAGGTTATGTAAAAGTAGAAATATTACTTGTAAAACAAGAAAAAAGAGATATAACACTAAAATTTTTAATTACTGATACGGGAAAAGGAATCTCTAAAAATAACCAAAGTAAACTTTTTAAATCATTTTCACAAGAAGACAACTCTATTTCAAAAGAGTTTGGAGGAACAGGATTAGGATTAGTTATCTCTAAAAAATTAGTAGAGCTATTAGGTGGAGAGATTGGCTTTTTAAGTGAAGAGAACAAAGGAACAACTTTTTATTTTACCATTAAAACAAAACTACCAAAACAAGAAGATATTAAAACTTTAAATAAGAGTTTAGAAGAAGATAATAGCTATAACAATAGTATTGATGCTAGAGTTTTACTAGTTGAAGACAATGAAATAAATCAAGAATTAGCAATAAACTTCTTAAAAGAGGATATAAGACATATTGAAGTAGCAAACAATGGATATGAAGCAGTTGAATTAATAGAAAAAAACTCTTGTTCATATTATGACTTAATTTTAATGGATATTCATATGCCAGTAATGGATGGATATAAAGCAACAAAAATAATAAAACAAAAAGATAAGTGCAAAGAGTTACCTATTATTGCAATGACTGCAAATGCTTTAGATAGTGATATTAAAAAGTGTTTAGAGCATGGAATGATTGACCATATAGGAAAACCTTTTGATGTAAAAGTATTAAAAGAAAAGATATTTAAAGTATTAAATAAAAATACAAAACAACATCAAGAAAAAATAGAAAACAACATCAAAAAAGAAGAGTATAAACTACTTGATACAAAAACAGCTCTTGATAGAATGATGAACCAAAAAGAGTTTTATAAAGAGTTTATGCAAAGTTTTATGACAAAAAGAGAGAACTGTATTGATGAATTAAATGAATTAATAAAAAAGAATGAAATAGAAAAACTATTAAATGAGATTCACACACTAAAAGGATTGCTAGGAACTTTAGGTGCATATAAAAATGCAAAAGATTTTGAAAACCTTGAACAAATGATAAAAGAGTCTAAAGAACTAAACAAAGAAGAGTTAAAACAAAGTTTTAATAACTTTAAAGATTTATTAAGTGAAATAAAACAGTGGTTAGATAAAAACTAAGTAACATAAAACAGAAATTCTGTTTTATGCCATATTTGTAAATACTGCTTGAACATCATCATCATCTTCAAGCTTTTCAAGTAGTTTACCAATCTCTTCTTGTTGTTCTTCACTGAACTCTTGAGGATTATTTGTTATTCTTTTTAGCTCTGCTTTTTTAAGCTCAATTCCAAGCTCTTCAAATTTAGTATTCATATTACCAAAATCTGTATAATCAGCAAGAGCAATACATAAATTATCTTCCTCTTCAAGCTCTTCTAAGCCTGCATCAATCAATTCTAATTCTAGCTCTTCAAGATCCATATCTTCTGTTTTTTCAAACTCAAAAATTGCTTTTCTATCAAACATAAACTCTAAAGAACCAGTAGGAACTACTTGACCACCATTTTTATTAAAATGCATTTTTACATTTGCAACTGTTCTTGTATTATTATCTGTTGCACACTCAACAAATATTAAAACTCCATGTGGCCCTTTTCCTTCAAAGTTTACATCTGTATAGTTTTTTGCATCTTTTCCAGTGGCTCTTTTTATAGCTGCTTCAATATTTGCTTTTGGTAAATTTTGTGCTTTTGCATTAAGAATAGCCGTTCTTAAAGCTGGATTCATTTCAGGATCCCCGCCACCAGCTTTTGCTGCAATTTCAATTGCTTTAGCTAGTTTTGGGAAAACTCTTGACATATTCCCCCATCTTTTCATTTTGGCTGCTTTTCTATATTCAAAGGCTCTACCCATAAATTACTCCAATATTTTATTTTTGGCAGATTATACCAAGATTGTAATAAAGATGTAATTATTAACTATAACTTACAATCCTTAGAATAAGTAGGATGTGTCATATTTTCAGGCTTTAAATACTCATCTAACTGCTCTTTAGAAAGAAGTTTTTTCTCTAATACAATATCATAAACACTTCTATTTGTTTCTAAAGCTTCTTTGGCAACAAGTGTTGCATTTTGGTAACCAATATATGGATTTAATGCAGTTACTAAACCTATTGAGTTTAATACTAACTCTTTACATCTTTGTTCATTTGCAGTAATTCCATCTACACATTTAAAAGCTAATGTTTCAGAAGCATTACACATCATTGTAATAGATTGGAAAAGATTATATGCAATTATTGGCTCAAAAACATTTAATTGTAACTGCCCTCCTTCACTAGCAAGTGAAATTGTTATATCATGTCCAATTACTTGAAAGGCTACTTGATTTACTACTTCTGGAATTACAGGATTTACTTTTCCTGGCATAATTGAACTTCCAGGTTGCATTTTTGGAAGATTGATTTCATTTATTCCTGTTCTTGGACCACTACTTAAAAGTCTTAAGTCATTGCAAATCTTAGATATTTTTGTTGCAATTGATTTCATTACCCCTGAAACTTGAACAAAAGTCGAAGTGTCTTGTGTTGCTTTAACTAAATCGCATGCAGTAACAAAAGGTCTATTTGTAACCTCTTCAAGTTTCTCTTTTACTAAACCTGCATATTTTGAATCAGTATTAATACCTGTACCAATTGCCGTTGCACCTAAGTTCATTTGAGCAACAATTCTTTTAGTCATTTCAATAGCACTAATATCATCTTCTATCATAAGTCCAAAAGAGTTAAACTCTTGACCTAAAGTCATTGGTACTGCATCTTGAAGTTGAGTTCTTCCCATTTTTATAATGTCATTAAACTCTTTTGCTTTACTAAAAAATGAATCTTTCAAAATTTGCATTTTATTTTGTAATTTACAAAGATATTCATATAAAGCCAATCTTACTGCTGTTGGATAAACATCATTTGTAGATTGTGACATATTTACATGATTATTTGGATGTAAAATATCATATCTTCCTTTTTCATACCCCATAATTTCCAATGCAACATTTGTTATTACTTCATTTGCATTCATATTTGTTGAAGTCCCTGCCCCACCTTGGATAACATCAACAATAAACTGGTCATGATATTTCTTAGCAACTATTTCATCACAAGCACTACAAATTGCATCACAAAGTTTATCATCAAGTAAACCTAATTCATTATTTGCCATTGCACAAGCTTTTTTAACTTGAGCTAACGCTCTAATAAGTTTAGGAAATTGTGATAAATTTACTTTTGAAATTGAGAAATTATCTTTAGCTCTTAAAGTTTGAATACCATAATAGCTATCCATACTAATTCTTTTTTCCCCTAATAAGTCATGTTCAATTCTATACTCTTTTGCCATAAAAATATCCTTTTTATTCGTAATCAATAACATTATAATTGTACAATACTTTAGAAACAATTTGTCAAACTAATTAAAACAATGTTTAAGAATTTTTGATATAATCCTTTCATGATGAAAAAAGTAGCAATATTATTAACCCTAATTATTAGTTTTTTAAGTTCAAATGAACTAAAACTAAATTTTGAACCTAAAACAATTACAAATGCTCAAACTGCACTTTTGCATCTAAATGCAAAAAATATTAAAGAGCCAAAATTAACTGTTTTAGATGAGAAAAAAACAAATATAGAGTTTTTTAAAAACCCCTTTAAAGAAGATAGTTTCTATGCTTTAATTCCTGTTTCTTATTATAAAAAAATAGAAGATTATAAAGTTATAGTTTCATACTTAAAAGATGGCAAAAAAGTTTTTAATTCAACATATTTAAAATTAAAAAATGGAACTTATAAAAGTGAAGTCATAAATGTTAAAAGTTCAAAAGTTACTTTAAATAAAAAAGATAAACTAAGAACAAAAAAAGAGTATCAAGAGGCTATGAACATTTATAATACAACAACAAAAAAGCTTCTTTGGCACAAAGATTTCATATATCCGTTAAACAGTAAAATTACAAGTGAATTTGGAACAAAAAGAGTTTATAATAACAAAATAAAAAGTTATCATAGTGGTACAGACTTTAGAGCTGCTGTTGGAACAAAAATCAAAGCAGCAAATGATGGTGTTGTAGTATTAGCAAAACATAGATTTTATGCGGGTAATTCTATTATTATTGACCATGGCCATGGAGTTTATACTTGTTATTATCATTTAAGTAAGATGAATTTTAAAGAAAATGATAAAGTAAAAAGAGGTGATATTATTGGTCTTAGTGGAAATACAGGAAGAGTTACAGGACCGCACTTACACTTTAGTGCAAGAGTGAACTCAGTACAAGTTGATCCTATGCAACTTATTACAATTTTAAACAAAATAAACAATTAATAAGTTAAAAATAATGTTTTACCTAAGTTTTTACTAATTTTTTATATAATCACGTTCACACACAAAACAAGGAAATAAAATTGAAAAAGTATGCGCTGATTTTAACTCTATTTTCACTACTGTATTCCTGTAATGCAAAAGAGCTTAATAATGAAAATATTGTTAATACTAATAGTTCTTATATGGCATTTGAGGACATTTCAAGTGAGTTTGATAAAAACACTCCTAAACAAAATGAATTTGATCCACTAAGTGGTTATAATAGAGCAATGACTTCTTTTAATGATGGCTTTTATTTACATGTTTCAAAGCCTGTTGTATCAACATATAAAGAAGTAGTTCATCCAAATATTAGAACAGGTATTTCTAATTTTTTTACAAACCTAGGTTTTCCAATTAGATTTCTAAATAATTTATTGCAGTTTAAGTTCCAAAACTCATGGGAAGAGTTACAATTATTTGTATTAAATACTACTTTTGGAGTTGCTGGTTTAATTGATGTAGCAAAACAGAATAACTTTGATATAAAACATCATGATGAAGATTTTGGACAAACTCTTGCAACTTGGGGAGTAGGAGAAGGTTTTCACATAGTATTACCATTTTTAGGCCCTTCTAACTTAAGAGATACTTTTGCTTTTTTTGTTGATGATTATGTTAATCCTTTAAGAAAAGGTGATACGTCATACTATTTAGCTGATTCTCAAGAAGAGTCTTTAGGTTTAAGAACATTTAAGATTATGAATAACTCATCTTTTACTCTTGATGTATATGAAAAAGTTAGAAAAGATGCAATTGATTTATATCCATACTTAAAAGACTTACACAGACAACAAAGAGAAAGACAAATAAAGGAATAGAATGTTAAAAAAGTTACTATTAATTGTACTTTTAACTAGTTACACTTTTGCAATGCCAAAAGAACAGATTGTAGAAGAGATGACTAAAAGTATTCATAAAGTAATTGATATACTTAAAAATAAACAGCTTCCAAAGAAGACTAAAGGTGAGCAAATAATTAAAGTAATGGATAGCTCATTTGATTATAAAATTATGGCTATGCTTTCTCTTGGGAAAGAGTGGAGAACTATTTCAAATGAACAAAAAATAAATTTTGCTAAAGCTTTTGAAAATAGACTAAAAGAGTCATATATTGATAAACTTGATTTATATAATAATCAAGAGATAAAAATTGATGAATTAGAGGAAGTAAAAGCAAGACTTATTTTAAAAACAACTTTAATTGGAGAAAAAGAGAATTTTGCTATTGATTATAAATTTTATGAAAATAGAAAAAATAAACAGTGGTACATTTATGATGTAAGTATTGCTAAAGTAAGTATAATTCAAACATATAGAAATCAATTTACTCAATACTTAAAAAATAAATCAATTGATGATTTAATAAACTACTTAAATACTAAAAATAATCAAGCATGATAAAAAGATTTTATACAAACTTTTTATTCGTACATCCTAAAAAAGTAATATTATCAGTATTTTTGATAATATGCTTTTTAGGATACTTTGCAACAAAACTTGAGATTGATGCTTCAGCAGAAACTCTTCTTTTAGAAAATGATAAAGATTTAGCTTTTTCAAGGGAAGTTTCAAAAAACTATGAAACACAAGATATTTTAGTAATTACTTTTACTCCAAATAGCTCTATTCTTTCAAATGAAAGTTTAAATACTATAAAACAGTTAAGTGAGCAAATAAATAAATTAGATTTTACACAAAGTATTACATCTGTTTTAAATGTACCTTTACTGCAATCTCCCACAAGACCTATTCAAGAGTTAGTTGATGAAGTAAAAACCATACAAAATAGTAAAACTTTTGATAAAAAGTTAGTAAAAAAAGAGTTTTTAAACTCTGCTTTATATAAAAATAGTTTAGTTAGTAGCGATTTTAAAACTACTGCTATTGTTGTAAATCTAAAAAGAGATGAAAAGTTTTTTGATTTAGTTGAGAAAAGAAATGCCCTATTAAAGTTAAAAAATAGTAATAAAGCTTCAAATGAAGATTTAGAAAAACTACAAAATGTATCTTTAGAGTTTAAATCTTATAGAGATTCTCAAAGAGAAGCCAATGCTAAATATATTCAAAACATAAGAGATATACTAAAAGAGTATGAAAACAAAGGAACACTATTTTTAGGTGGCGTTAATATGATTGCCACAGATATAATCAGTTTTGTAAAAAATGACTTAGTAATTTATGGCTCAACATTGATAATACTTTTAATAGCAATTTTATGGATAATCTTTAGACAGTTTAGATGGGTTGCTTTATCTGTATTGATTTGTAGTTTATCAGTAGTAGCAACAAGCGGTATGTTAGGACTTTTTGGCTGGGAAGTTACTGTTATTTCATCTAATTTTATCTCTTTACAACTAATTATTACAATATCTATTGTTCTTCACTTAATTGTAAGATATAGAGAGCTTAGTTCTATTTATAAAAACTCTTCACAAACTAAATTAGTTTTAAATACAATGCTTTCAAAATTAAGTCCATCTTTTTTTGCAATAATTACAACAATAGCTGGTTTTAGTTCATTACTTCTTTCAAATATTCAACCTGTAATGAATCTTGGTTGGATGATGAGTGCAGGTATTGCAATCTCTTTATTTATAGCATTTTTAGTTTTTCCTGCTGTATTAATACTTTTAAATAAAACAGTAGTAAATAAAAGCTTTGAAAACAACCTACATTTCATTGATTTATGTATAAAAATAGTTAAACATAAAGGTAATAAAGTTTTAATAGCAAGTGTTGTATTAATCGCTTTTTCACTAACAGGAGCCTCTTTACTTTTAGTTGAAAATAGTTTTATCTCCTACTTTAAAAAAGATACTGAAATTTATCAAAGTATGGAAGTAATTGATAAGAAACTTGGTGGTACAACGCCTTTAGATATTATAATTGATTTTAATTTAACAACAAAAGAAGAGAAAAAAACACCAAAAGATGAATCAAGTGAAGATATGTTCGCTTCATTTGAAGATGAATTCAATAGTTCAGCAAATGAGGCTCAATACTGGTTTACAAATCATAGAATGAATATTATTACAAAAGTTCATGACTATTTAAATAGTTTAGAACATGTGGGAAAAGTTCAATCTTTAGCTACAATGTTAAAAGTGGGTAAAGCCTTAAATGATAATAAAGAGCTTGACTCTTTTAATTTAGCATTATTATATAACAATCTTCCAAAAGAGTATAAAGCTTTAATTTTAGATCCATATATAAATATAAAAAAAGACCAAGCAAGAGTTACTTTAAGAATAATTGATTCTGATAAAGATTTAAGAAGAGATGAATTATTAAAAAAAATAAAAACAGATTTAAATACTATTATAAAAGATGATAGTGTAGAAATAAGACTTTCAAATCTTATGGTTTTATACAATAATATGCTTCAATCACTTTTTGACTCTCAAGTTAAAACTTTAGGTTTTGTAATCTTAACTTTATTTATAATGTTTTTAATTCTATTTAGATCACTTAGTATTGCAACAATTGCAATATTAGCAAATATTGTTCCAATTTCAATTATTTTTGGAATTATGGGATGGTTAGAAATACCACTTGATATTATGACTATTACAATTGCAGCTATTTCAATAGGTATTGGAGTTGATGATACAATTCACTACATACATAGATTTAAAGAAGAGTTTAAAAAAGACCATAATTATATAAATGCAATGCAAAGAGCTCATAAATCAATTGGTTTTGCCATGCTTTATACTTCAGTTGCTGTTATGGTAGGTTTTTCAATCTTAGTTTTATCAAACTTAATTCCAACTATATATTTTGGAATTTTAACTGTTATAGTTATGGCAACAATCTTATCATCTGCACTACTTCTTCTTCCAAGATTACTTATACTATTTAGACCTTACTCTAAGGTTTAAATAGTATCTTATAAAAGGTTTTATGTGAAAATAGCAATATATTGTGGTTCAAGTTTTGGAAATAATGAAATTTATTCAAAAAGAGCAATTGAAGTTGCAAAAGCACTAGCCAAACATAAACTAGATATGGTTTATGGAGGAAGTGTTTCTGGTCTTATGGGAATTATTTCAAATGAAGCTTTAAAAAATGGTGTGAAAGTAACAGGAGTTATAACACATACTTTAGAAAGTAAAGAGATTTCAAATAAGAATTTAAAAGAGTTATACAAAGTTAATACGATAAGAGAAAGAAAAGCACTAATGGAGTCTTTAAGTGATTCTTTTATAGCAATGCCTGGAGGATATGGTACTTTTGAGGAGATATTTGAAGTAATCTCAAATACTCAAATGGGAGAACATAAAAAACCTTGTGCCTTTTATAACATAAATGGATACTATGACAAACTTTTGCAATTTTTGTACTCATGTAGTAAAGAAGGATTTTTTCATAAAAAATATGTTGATATGTTAATTGTTTCTAATAATATCGAAGAAATAATTGAAAAAATCAAGCAATATAAAGCTCCTAATGCAAAATGGGAATCATAATTAATATTTCATTAATGTTCTGTAAATATTTCATTAATATTGAATAGATACAATTCTTTTACAAATATACTGACCAATCACAGTATATTCTCTCCTTGATAAATGATATTAATTTTTTATTCAAAAGAGGCTATTTGCCTCTTTTTTTCTTTTCACTAAAAATTTTCTTTTAATAACATATGTTAAGAAATTTCACATATTTTTTATTTAATTTACAAAATAAGTTAAAAAAGAAGAAAATAAATAAATAGTGTATATAATGAAAATGAACAAATATTCATTAAATTTATTTGATTGTCCTAGTATAGAGGAAATTATGAAAAAACTAGATAATATACAAACTCAATTATTACTAACAAACCTTGATGAAGAAGGTAAACTATCTTGCTTAAAAGCTTTTAAAGTAGCTAGACTTATAGGAATGAAGCCAAGAGATATGGCTAAAATTGCAAAAAATATGAATATAGAAATAACTAATTGTGAATTAGGTGTATTTGGAAAACTAAAATTCTCTGATATGCATGATGATATATATAATTCATTGAAAAGAAATACAAAAGATAATAAAAAAGTTGAATGTGAGATAGCATGGAAAGAGGCACAAAATAAAGGTGCTACTTTAAAAAAAGTAGGTTCAACTATTAAAAATTCAGATATAAAAGTAACACATTGTCAACTTGGATGTTTTTATGATGAAGAGTATGAATCTTTTGAGAATAAAACATAATGAAAGAGAAAAAAGAGTTTATTCTATTTGATAATGATGGAGTTTTAGTTGAAACTGAGATGTGGTATTACCAAGCAAATTATGATATTTTAAAAACTATTGGAATAACTTTAGAGTTTGATACTTATCAAGAGATTATGATAAGAGGTGGAACTGCTTGGGAATTAGCTTTACATAAAGGTATAAAAAAGAGTCAAGTAGATAAGTTAAGAGAAAAAAGAGACAAACTGTATCAACACTTTATCCAAACAAAAGATATAACTATAAACGGCGTAATACAAACTCTTGAAGAGCTAAGTAAAAGATATAAAATGGCAATAATTACAACAGCAAGAAGAGTTGATTTTGAATTAATTCATAAAAATAGAAATATTGTTGATTTTATGGAGTTTACTTTATGTGTAGAAGAGTATGAAAAAGCAAAACCTCACCCTGCTCCTTATCTAGCTGGATTAAAAAAATTTAATACTACTTCTAACAAAGCGATTATAGTTGAAGATAGCCAAAGAGGTTTAGATTCTGCATATGCTGCAAATATTGATTGTATAATTGTAAAAAATGAGTTTACCAAAAGTCACAACTTTGAAAAAGCTAAGCATTTTATAGATAAATTCGAAGATTTAAAAAAACTTTTGTAGTTTTGTGATAAAATCTTAGAACTACAAAAAAAAGAGTTTAAGATGATAAACAAAGAGTTTTTAAAAAAATTGACAATATTATATGTTGAAGATGAGGATTTAGCAAGAGAGAAACTTGCTAAAACATTAAAAAGACTTTTTAAAACTGTATATTTAGCTCCAAATGGCATGGAAGGGTACTTACAGTTTCAAAAACTACATTTAGCAAAGACTCCTGTTGACCTTGTTCTTAGTGATATTAATATGCCTAAGATGAGTGGTATAGAGATGCTTGAACAAATAAGAGAACTTGATGAAGAAGTTCCTTTTATATTTACTACTGCTAGGTCAGAATCTGAAAATTTATTAAGGGCAATTGAGCTAAAGGCAAATCACTATATTTTAAAACCTATTGATACAGAAGATGTAATACTGAAATCTCAAGAGGTATGTCAAAAAAAGTATTATGAAAGAATGTTAACTTTAAAAAACCAAGAGTTAGAGCAATACTTAAATGCAATTGATAATATTGCAGTTGTTTTAAAGTTTGATGAAAATGACAATATTACTTTTATAAATAGTGCATTTTTAGAAGCTTTTGAAAAACAACAAGAAGATATTTTAGAAAGTGATTTTAAATCTTTAATTCATAAAGATATACCAAAAGATGTAATTGAATCAATCTTAGAACAGATTAAACAAAAAAATAAATGGGAAGGTGAGTTAAAATTTGCAGATGTAAAAGAGCAACCTTTTTATGTAACAACTAATATTTTTGAAATCATTGAACATGAAAAAAGAGTTTTTATAAGTATTGGTTTTTTATCAACAAAAGAGAATCTTGAAAAAAGAGAGTTTAAAAAGAAAGTAATTAAAAATATTCAAGAACAAAAAGAGCAAGTATCAAAAGTAAAAAAAGAGTTAGAAGAGTTAAAAGTAAAACTCATAAAATACCAAAATATTGTACCTTTATTAAAAAGTGAACTTGAACTAGAGAAAAAAAAGAGTCATGCAAAACTACAACAAATAAAACACTATGAAAATGAAAGGTTATCTCTTGATGAGAAACAAGAAGGAATCCTTAAATTAAAAAATAAACAGATTGAAGAGTATAAAGATAGTATGCTAAAAATTAAAAAAGAGAAAGATTTATTAGTAGAAAAAATGCACTCATTAGAAGAAGAAGTTTTAGCAAAAAAAGTAGATATAGAGAAGAAACAAGAAACAATAGATATAAAAAATAAAAGAATTGAAGACTTAAATGATGTAATTAAATTTAGAGAAGCTCAGTTAAGAGAGCTTGACCCTAATGCTTTACTTAGCTAAGTTTTTTAATTACCATTTGGTAGTATCAAAATAAACTTTGCCCCTCTTTGACTATTTTCAAGCTTTAACTCTCCATTAAAGCTTGTTTTAACAACAAGTTTAACCATATATAATCCAGTACCAGTACCTTTCTCTTTTGTAGTAAAGTATGGATCAAAAATCTTTTCTATATTATCCTCTTTTATGCCTCCAGCTGTATCTTCAATAACTACAACTGTGTATTTTTTATTTGTTCCAGCAGTTACATAAATATCTCTATTTTCCACTTTTCTTTCTATAAAAGCATCTTGAGCATTTGTAAGAAGATTTAAAATAACTTGTTCTAATTCAGAATCAACACCATAAATTTCTTCTTCGGCAATATCCACATGAAGATTTACATTGTTTTTTTCAAGTTGTTTTAATAGAAGTTCAATTGAGTTATCAATAACTTTTTTAAGTAAAAACTTCTTTTTAGGTTTTTTAGGATTAAAAAAATCTCTAAACCCATCAATTGTTTGGCTCATAAATGCAATATTATCTTTAGTTTTTTTCGAAAAATCATCTATAAATTCATCATCAATTTCACCCAGTTTATAGGTATCTTTTACATCATTGCAATACAAAGACAAAATATTTAAAGGTTGTTTTAATTGATGTGCAATTACTCCAATCATTTCACCCATAGTTGCCATCTTTGCTTGATGAATAAGAATTTCATTTTTCTCTTCTATTTCATCTTGACGTTTTTTACTTCTTTCAAAAATATCAATATAGACTTTAAGTTTTGCATCTAATAAAACATCATCTATTGGTTTAGTAATATACTCAATTGCACCAATATCATAACCTCTTCTTTTATACTCATCTTTATCATAAATACCTGTAATAAAAATAAGAGGTATATCCTTGGTTTTTTCTATACTTTTTAAATATTCAGCAAATTCAAAACCATCAATCTCTGGCATTTGGATATCAGTAAGAATTAGATTAATATCCTCTTTCATTAAGATTTCCATACCTTCTTGTGCACTTAAAGCACTAAAAATCTCAACATCAAAGCTATCTTCAATCATCATCTTTAAAGAGTGAATGTTCTCGGCAACATCATCTACTAATAAAATACTAAATTTTTCCATTTTTAACCCTTTAAAAGATACTATATTAAATAATATCGCATTCTTATTTTGAAGTACTTAAAAAATATATAAACTACTTAGTGTTTTTTATATACTTTAGTAAATACTTATTATCAATCTGTTCTACAACTAAGTCAAATAAAGTATTTTCTTTGTCTTTACTTATTGATATTATTTTTAAATTAGAACTATTTTTTATTTTCATAAGTTTAGCATTATTATCTAATTTTTCTACAATTAAATACTCTTTAATTGTGTCATCGTGTTTTTTAAAGAACTCATTAATATCTTTAATATTTACAAGTTTAATATACTTATCTTTATTTAATTCTACACCTAATTTAAAAAATAATAGGGGATTTGTATTTAAAATAAAGACTGTAATACAATTTTTCTCATTTTTTTCTTCTTCAATTTTTGGCTCAATATAGACACTTTCTTGTTTATCTGTTTTTACTTTTGAAACATGACCTAAATCCGATTTTTTTACACTAAAAGTAAAACTACTCCCAAAATTTTCTTTACTATTTACAACTATTTCACCACCTTGCAAAGATACTAACTCTTTTGAAATTGCTAAACCTAATCCAGCTCCATTATATTTTCTAGTAGTAGTACCATCTAATTGTTTAAAACTAGTAAAAATCTCTTCTTGATTTTTCTTTGAAATACCAATTCCAGTATCTTTAACCTCAACAAAAATATAATTCTTATTTTCATAAAAGTTAAACTCTATTTTTCCTTGAGAAGTAAACTTTACTGCATTACTTAAAAGATTTCGACAAACTTGTTTAAAACGCTGTACATCAACCACATAAAGCTCTTCACTTAAATTATAATTTGAATTAAACATCAAACCTTTTTTTCTAATACTAGAATCATAAATAGATACCAAAGTATTAAATACCTCTTTTAAATTTGCTTCTTGTAAATTTAGTTTTATATCTTTTGATTCAATTTTTGTTAAATCTAATATATCATCAATTAATATTTTTAATTCATTTGCTGATTTATTTATAATTTTAATATTTTTTAAATTTTCTTCATTTAAACTATTATCTTTATTTTTTAACATTACAGAACTTATTAAAGTTATTGGATTTAATGGAGTTTTCAATTCATGACTAATATTTGCTAAAAAGAAGTTTTTATACTTATCTGCTTGAATCAACTCTTTTTTTTGTTTATTTAACTTTACATTCAATTTTGTCATTTCTTCAAAATCTTCATTGATTCGTAAAGCCATGTAGTTAAAACTATCAGTTAATTCAGCTAACTCAGTTTTATTATTTTCATCTAATACATCATCTACAAATACTTTATTTCTACCATCTAAATGCTTAGTTGCATCTATTAAGTTATTTAGGGGTTTTACAATAAGTTTCTTAATAAAATATATTAAAAAAATAAATAGAAAAATAAACTTTAAAAAAGTAATTATTGCAATTAAAAAAATACTTTTTTCTATCATTGTATAAGCTGTATCTTTGTCATAATATAAAAATACTGTTCCTACTTTTTTACTATTTTTATTAAAAATATCAAAACTATAGGTTTTTAAAACTTCCTTTGATGAAGTAGTAGTTTTTTCATCAAAACTTTTACTTATACTTTTTTCTAAAACTCTTCCTTTACTAACAAATATCTCTCCAGAAGTTAGTTTAATAACTACTGCACTTACATGATTTGAGCTTAATATTTTATCTACTGTTAAAGATGCATTTTTTCTATCAAAATTCCAGACACTTCGCCCTAAACTCTCTTGATATGAACTTTTTGTTATTTCAAACTCTTTTTGTAAGCTTTTATTTGCCAAATTAATTTGCATATAAATTTCATATGTAGTAAAAATTGAAACAACTAAAATATATATAAAAAATAGTTTTTTAAATAGTAAAAAACCTAAAGAGTTAGAGAAATTAAACATGTTATTCCTTATTTTTTATCTCTTTTTTTTGTTTCAACTAAATTTATAACTTTTTGAACCAAACTAATATTTACTTCGCTTCTTTTTATATTTATATCTGCTTGTTCGAACTTTTCATCACTGATTGCTACTAAAACTAAATCATTATCTTTTGCAGTTTTTTGTAAAGATTTTATATCTTCACCTTGTGAATTTAAAACATCAAAAATAACTGCCTCAAAAGTTCTATTTTCCATAACTTTTCTTGCATTATCCACAGATTTAGTATGCTCTATATGCACTCCTTTTTTCTTAAATGCTACTAAGATAGGAAAAACTGTTGCATGATCAGCATTTATTATTAAAAGCTCTGTTAAACTTTTTGTTTCATCATTCATCTTATCTGAATCTTCTGTATCAAAAAATACTATTTCATCAGTTTTAATACTTTTTGTACCAGCTGAAATATCAACTTTATCATCTGATACATTTTTTATAACTACTTTTTTAGGTAAAACAACTTGAAAATCACTTCCTATACCAACTTCACTACTAACTTTTATATCTCCTCCTAAAAGTTGTGATAGTTCTTTTGAAATTGCAAGTCCAAGTCCTGTTCCTCCGTATTTTCTTGTAGTACTTCCATCTGCTTGTTTAAACCTATCAAAAATATTTTTTAATTTATCTTTACTAATACCTATTCCTTCATCAAGAACAGAAATAAATATATACTCATCATTTTCATCAATTTTTATCTCTACACTTCCTTCTTCTGTAAACTTTATAGCATTACTTAAAAGATTTTTAACAATCTGTTTTGCCCTTGATTCATCTGTTAAAATCTCCGTGTTTTTAATATTAAATGATTTTATAAACTCTAAGTTTTTATCTTTTGCTAAAGGATACATCGAGTCATATAAAGAGTCTATCAACTCTTGAATATCTACTTTTTTCAGATTTAAAGCCACTTCTCCTGCTTCAATTTTTGAAATATCCAAAATATCATTTATCAAAACTAAAAGGTCATTTCCACAAGTATTTATAATATTCATATTTTTTACTTGCTCTTCGTCTAATTTACCTTTTTTGTTCTTTTTCATTACAGAAGAGATTACAATAATAGAATTTAATGGTGTTTTTAACTCATGACTCATATTTGCTAAAAAGTCATTTTTGTATTTATTTGCTTCAATTAGCTCTTTTCTTTGTCTTTCAAGTTCAATTGCAAGTGCTTTTAATTTTTCATTTCTTTTTTTCATGATTTTTACATTTAAACATGAGTCGATACTTATATTTAATTTATGTGCTAAACCTTGAAACATTGAACCTAAAAAACTCATATTCATATTTTTTTTACTGTAAATAAAAAACATAATTCCTCTATCTAAAGGAAGAATTAAAACCCTTTGAGTTCTATCGTGTTTATTATCTAAGATATTAAAACTATCATATACATCTTTATACTCTTCAATTTCAAAGTCTTCTTTTATTTTTCCTATGCTAATTACTTTATTTAAACTCTTTTTACCCTCATCATATAAATAAAATGTTCCATATAAAGCAAAAGTTTCATTAATAAAAGTTTTTAATACCTCTTTTAACATCTCTTTTAAATCTAAACTATTCCCTATTGCACTGTGACATTTGTATGTAAGTGCTAACTGTTCAACTAGCATAATGCACCTACGACACAAGTTTTATTAAATAGTTTTAAACTTACATCACCTTCATTTACAATCTCTCCTAAAGATAAAACTCCAATCATTGGTCTATTGTTACTTGCTTGTTTAATTACTTCTAACTCTTCTTCAAAATCATCTTTTAAAAACTCTTTTCTAGTAATACATTCAAAAATCATAATTGAACTTTGTTCATTTTTACAACCTTGAACTGCTTTTAGTGTAGCCTCTTTTGAAGCTTTTAGGAGTTTATCTTTTTCACCTTTTAAGATTGTAATTACTGAGTTTTGAGAAATTGTATTTGAAAGCTCTAATGAATTATTTGAAATACCTAAAATCTCTTTTACTAAAACTTCATTGTCAAACTTTACTAAACCTATTGGATAAGATTTTATATAATCATTTACATCTTGGATTGTTTCTTTTATATCTTCTTGTATTACACTTTTATACAACTGTATTGCATCACTGTAATCAATTTGTATGATTTTATTATCTTCAGTCATTGTTGCAACTAGCTGGTCTTTTAAAATTGACCAACCATGTTCTATTCCTACTTTTATTTTATGTTTTTTTGATACAACTAAGGATGCATCTTTATAAATCCCTTCTGAAGAGAAAATAACCTCTTTTCTAGCATAAGGAGTAACTCCTGCACCTGCTCCTAAAACATCTATTTCAGGAGGTAATAGTTCAAATAAAGAGTCTAAATACTCATCTACATGTTTACTTAAACCATCTGTAAATATAATTATTGATTTACTATTTTCAAAATCTTTTTGAGTAAATGTTATATTTGAAATATCTTTTTGGATTAATACATTATCTTCATCATCTAATTTACAAGCTAAAAGTCCATCTTTATAACTTTGTTTATCAAAAATAATTTCTGGAAAGATAGCTCCATAAGCTTTTATTTTAGAGTTTCTTAATAAAGAGATATAAAACTTACACTCTTGAGCTACTAATAGTAAATATCTATTATTATCATCTTTACAATCTCTTACAAAAGCATCTAAACTCTTATAGTATTTAACATTGATACTCATTGTAAACTCCTTACACTTTATAC
Source organism: Malaciobacter halophilus (assembly GCF_002837275.1). Lineage (GTDB taxonomy): Bacteria > Campylobacterota > Campylobacteria > Campylobacterales > Arcobacteraceae > Malaciobacter > Malaciobacter halophilus. Next base: position 24,689 of record NZ_NXIF01000039.1, read on the forward strand.
AGTAATAACTAATTTATATTATTATTTTACATAGTAATAGTATTATAATAGTATCAAAAAGTAGCTCTATTTTAACAGCTAAATAATAATTTTTTAGAAAAAAACTATTTATTGATACAAAATAAAGCACTTTTAGCAATTGATACAATAAGCTTTTTAACCATATTTTTTTGCTAATATTATAAGCAATTTAACAAAGAGGAAATGTATGCAATATTTTGGTGTATTTCAGACTAAATATGAAGAGGTGTTTTTAACTGAAAGCTACTTATATATTAGTCATGATGAAGAGGATAGACTAACAATAAAAGAGTTAAAAGATAAAATCAAAACAAATAAACTTAGAAAAAAGAATATCATTGGTACGATATTTTTATATAATCCAATAGTTACTCCTTTAGGGTTTGATTCAAATAGTTTTTTATTAGAACAAGATTTTAAGCAGTATGATGAGATGGTTGAAATAAAAATAGAAACTTACATGACAATATTTAAAAATGCTATGGCTACTTGTGAAGAGTGCAAAGGAAAACTAATTCAAGTAAGAAATCTATTTAATCTAAATGAAAAAAATATTGATGCTTCAAAGCTTCTAATGAAATTTAATTCAGATTTAGAAAAATATAATTCATCTCAAAATACAGAGTTTGATAGAGATATAATGTATCTTGATGCACAAAATCTAATTCCAAGTGGAAAGTTTGTATTTTTTTCATGGGGAGAAAAAATCAATGCAAAAGAGTTTGTTTATATAGATGATTATGCAAGATTGATTTATGAAAACTGTAAGCAACTAGGTAAAAAAATAGCTTTTGTTTACAAAGAAGAGAAGTCTTTAGAAGGTGCTGAACAACTACTTCAATTTGCCACACCAATGCAAAATATAAAAACAAAAAACTCAATTTCACAAGCAATAAATGAGAGTTTTAAAGAGTTTCCACCAAAAATCACATCTTATAAGTAGTTTTAAAAGTAGATGACTTTTACAAAAGAACAACTTGATATTATAAACTCAAAAGAGCACTCTTTTAAAATTAATGCTGTTGCAGGAAGTGGCAAAACAACTACACTTCTGCAATATGCTAAAAATTTTAAAGAGTTAAAAATCTTATACCTTGCATATAATAAATCCTTACAAACAAGTTTAGAACAAAAGCTTCATAAAATGCAACTTTTTAATATGGATGTTAAAACTATACACTCTTTAGCTTTTAATAAAATGCAAGCTTGGAAGTATAAGTTAAGCTATGATTTAAAAGTAGATACAATTTATAAATGTATAAAAGAGTTTGAAAAAGAGAAAATCACTTATGAACCAACACCTAACTATTTGGCACTTATAAAAGATATTGTAAATTTTTATTGTAATAGTTCTCTTATACAAATAGATGAACAGCTTTTACAAAGTTATAAAAAATACTCAAACTTAGATGCTAAAGTTCTAAAACTTTTAAAAACAAAAGTAAGCAATATATTAAATCATACAAGATATATCTTAACAAGTATGAAAACACATAAGATTGAAGCAACACATGATTTTTATTTAAAGTTTTTTTATCTAAATAAAAAACTATCTTCAAATTTGGGATATGATTTAATCTTAGTAGATGAAGCACAAGATATTTCAGATGTGATGATTTCTATTGTAGAAGCACAAAACTGCAAAAGAGTCTATGTAGGAGATAGCTTTCAACAAATATACTCATTTAGATTTGCAATAAATGCTTTAGATAAACTAAAACTACCGACATTTACTTTAAGCAAAAGTTTTAGATTTTCAAATGAACTAGCAAAAAGAGTTGAGAAAGATTTAAATAGACTTTATACAAAAGTGCAAACTAAACCATTGTCAATTTTTGGACTAGAAGATAAGATTTCAAAAGTAGGGAAAAAAGTTGTAGATGAAAATAAGCCTTTTTGTATCATAAGTAGAACTGGATTTGCTTTAGCAAAAGAGGTTATAAAATATATGAACAAAAATAAAGATTATAAAATATACTTTGAAGGTGGATATAATTCATACTCTTTTATGAATCAAACTGTTTATTCAATATACTATTTAAAACAAAAAAAGTATGAAAAAGTATCAATTGAAGAGTTAAAAGATTTTAGTAGTATAGAAGAACTAGAAGAGTATGCAAAAGATACAAAAAATCAAGACTATTTAAATGTAATTAGATTTATAAATACCTATAATGATTCAATATTTGAGATAAATAAAAATATCAAAAGCAATCTTACTCAAGATAAATCAAAAGCTGATATAATTTTTACAACTGCTCATAAATCAAAGGGTATGCAATATAAACAAGTTATTATGTGTGAGGATGATTTTATAAACAAAAAAGATATTTTAAATCCTAAAAATAGTTTATCAAACTTTAGAATAAGTGAAGAATTAAATATCTATTATGTTGCAGCAACAAGAGCAATTGATGCTTTAAATCTTGCAGATTTAGATTTAGATTATAGTTATGATGAACAAACAGCTTATGATAAACAAAAATATAAAGTAAAACAAGCAAAGAAAAAAGTGCCAATGAAAAAACTTAAAGAACTTCAAAATGAGTGGCTAAAATCAAATAAAATTAAACATTTTTAAAATTTATTATTTTTTTTATAACTTTTAAAAAATTTCAGCTTGATTTAATCTAGTACCTATTATAATTCCACCCGCTTAACAAAAAAGCGACACAAAACTTAACAATCGGTGAGGTTGGAGAGTGGTCAAATCCAGGAGACTGTAAATCTCCCGCCTATGGCTTCGAAGGTTCAAATCCTTCTCTCACCACCACTATTTAAGTTAGGTGGCTCGGTAGCTCAGTCGGTAGAGCAAAGGACTGAAAATCCTTGTGTCGGCAGTTCGATTCTGCCCCGCGCCACCATTTTTTATGCCTACAAAAAAGTGCGAGTGTGGCGGAATAGGTAGACGCGTGGGACTTAAAATCCCATTCCGGTTTCGGAGTGTGAGTTCGATTCTCACCATTCGCACCACTTTTTTAATCATCTTGAAACATAACTTGAAAAACCCCATGGAATAGAAATACACAACAAACTTAATACAACAGCATTTGAAATAACTAGGATTTTATTTTTCTTATAGTTACATTTCTCTTTTTTTATTTTACTATTAAAAAAAGACAATAATAGTATTGCAAAAACTATTGTTAATGGATGTTCAACTGCAAAAAATCTTATTTCACTTAGTTTTATCATCTCAAAAGGGTTTGTATAAAACTGTCTTACAATATCTGAAAATAGATATAATCCAAAGCCTAAACTTAACTGTATATGAGCAAAAAATGTAGTTATATAAGTGATTTGTTTATTATAAATATTATATTTTTTATAAAAAATAGTATTATATAAACAAAAACAAAATCCTAAGATTATAAATAGAAGCAAAAACCATCTAATATAAGAGTGAAGAGTTAAAACTGTATAATACAAATTTATTCCTTTTTAACTAAAATTTTAACTTTTTTATAAACAAACAAAAAGGAAAAAGATAAGCCTAAGGTAATCAAATTGCGAAATAATTCAAATTTAACAGTTGAAAAATTTATTGATGTTTTAAAACTACTTGAAAAAAGAATTGATACAAATGCTTTTTTTACTAAAAATACAAAAATAGAAGCTAATACAATCTTTACACTAATTAAACAAATATCACAAAAAGAGAAAAGTGATAAAATCTATTTTGATATATCAAATATGGTTATTCCAAGTAGTATTGGTATTTTGGGTTATTTAATATCCCATTCAAATAATTTAAATGAAGCATTAGAAAAACTTAGTGTTTATTATAAAATATTAGGAGATAGTTTAGAAATTAGATATAAAAACAGGAGTTTAACTATTTATATAGATGAAAACATTAGTTATTTTGAACAGAAATTAAAACTACATACAATTGCAATCATTACTCTTTTAAAAAATATTTTATACAAAGACATAGAGTTTGAATACTGCAATTTTAATTTTAAATCACCTATTTGCACAAAAGAGTATGAAAAACAGTTTGGTAAAAACCTCAATTTTAAAAAAGAGCATACTAATATTGTTTTTACAAAACAGTGTTTACAATATAAAACAAAATTTAATGATGAAACACTTTTAATGCTTTTTGAACAAGAAGCAAAAAAGATGTTAGATTTAGTAAGTAGCAATAATTTTAAAGAAGAAGTTAGTAAAGAGGTAATTAAACTTATTTCCTTAGATGAACTTAATTTACAAAATCTTTCAAAAAGATTAAATATTCATGAAAGAACATTACAAAAAAGATTAAAAGAAGAGAAAAGTTCTTATACAAAAATAGTAAAAGAAGTACGTATTAAATTAGTAAAATACTATTTAAGTAAGAACTTTACTGCAAATGAACTGAGTACACTTTTAGGCTTTAGCACTACAAACTCATTTTTAAAAGCTTTTAAATCATGGTTTAATAAAAGTTTTGAAGAGTTTAAAAATAAATCTTTAAAGTTTTAAAACACCTTTAACTCTGTTTATACTATCTTTTTTTGATAAACTAAGTCTTACAATAGAGTTTTTGTTTGCTTTTAAATCATGTGGAACATTTGCTTCTAAAGAGACTATGTCACCTCTTGTTAAAGTATGAATTTGTCCATTTACACCAAAAAGAATCTCACCTTCAAAAATCTCAACTGTAATTGGATATGAAGTTTTATGCTCTTTCATAACTTGGTCTTGCTTAAATACTATTCTTATCTCTTTTGAAAACTCACTTTCAAACATAACTGTAATAGCAACTTTATCTTTATACTCTAATTTTTCTAAGATATTATACTTGTTCATATTTGCTCCTTTTTTTTATTTATAACATTATTTTTGATATTAGTTATTGATTGCAATCAAGGTTTAATTTTCAAAGAGTATAATTTTGTCAATATATTTTTAGGAGATTTATAATGGCTAAAATAGGTATTTTAGTTGCTAGTGCAGTAAATAATGTAAAACTAGCAAAAAGATTAGAAGAATTAACTATTGAAGCTGGTCATGAAGCTGAATTAATAAACTTAGTAGATTTAAACTTACCTTTATACTCAACTGTAGAAGAAGAAAAAAATGGTCTTCCTTCTCAAGCTTTAGAACTAGCAAATAAAATTTTAGATTTAAATTCATTTATTATTGTAGCACCAGAATACAATGGTGTAATGCCTCCTGTTTTAAACAATGCAATGGCATGGACATCAAGAAGTACAAAAGACTGGAGAGATGCTTTCAATGAAAAAGTAGTAGCACTTGCAACACACAGTGGTGGAGGTGGAGCTAAAGGACTTCAAGCTATGAGAATAATGTTTCAACATTTAGGAGCAAATATTTTAGCAAGAGAGATTTTAACTTCATATGATAGACCACTAAACGAAGAGACTGCAAAAAATATTATTAAACAATTAGCAAAATTATCTTAATATAAGGGGATAAATTCCCTTATATTGGATAAATTATGAATATACTAACTACAAACAGACTATATTTAAGAACTTTAAAACAAAATGATATAGAAGATATTTATAAAAAAATATTTTCTCAAAAAGAGGTTGTAGAACACACTTTTGGAAAAGAGTTACTCAATTTTGAACAAGCAAAAGAGTTTATAAAAAATAATTGTAATTTTAATAATCAACTAGGCCTTAGTGCAATTATACAGACAAAAACTCAAAAGCTTATTGGCTTAGGTGGTGTTTTAAAGTGCAACTACTTACAAGAAGAAGATTATGAGTTTGGCTTTATTCTTTGCAAAGAGTCTTGGGGCAAGGGTTACGCTACTGAAATTGGTCAAGCACAAATTGAATTTATTAAAGATATTATAAAAGCACCAAGAGTTCTTGCCTTAGCTTCACCACAAAATCAAGCTTCAATTCATACAATTAAAAAATTAGGATTAACATATTTAAAAGATATAAAAACAAAAGATGGAAGAGGAGTAAGAGAAGTTTATATAAATAACTTTTGTACCACATAATATTGTTACAATTTTTATAATTGATTAAAATATAGCTGATATACTTAAGTAATTTACTTAAAAATTACATCAAATATGATATATTTTATCCATCTAAAAAAGGAATAATATTTTGAGAGCAAAAATAATATTTTTACAACTTCTACTATTTAGTCTATTTTTCACAGGCTGTGACCTATTAGGACCATCTGAAGAAGAGATAAGATTAAAAGAAAAAGAGCTAAATCAAACAAGACAAATGAAACAAAAAGAGATTGAGACTCAACTTGCAATAAAAGAGAAAGAAATAGCTTTAAAAGAGAAAGAATTAAACCAAAATCAGCAACTAAAGCAAAAAGAAGTTGAAATTAAATTAGAAGAGAAAAAAGCTGAACTAAATAGTAAAAAAGATATTGAAATTGAAAAAATTAAATCAGAAATTGCAAAAGAAAAAATAAGAATAGAAAAAGAGAAAATAAAAGCTGCCAATAGAGAAAAAAGACTTCAGTATGAACTTGAAGCATTGCAAAAAGAGCAAGATAAACAAATTAAGACTTATGCTATAATTTTATTAGCAGGAGTACTTTTACTATTAAGTCTTCTATTTTTTGTGTACTTAAATAATAGAAGAAAAGACAAACTAAAAGCATATGAAGATAATATGGAAAAATACTTTAGAGCAAAAGAGAATGAAGCTAAACTTCAAATTGCAAATAAAATCTTAGATACTATCTCCAAAGGGGATTTAAAGCCAGAAACAGAATCAAAATTAATTGCTTCTTTAAATGGAAGTTCACAAACAAAAAAACAGCCACAAAATCAAATAACAAAAGATTCAAATGGTAAAGTAATGGATTTAGAAGTTTTAGATGAAGAGATAAAACAAGAACAGTTAGATAAAAAATAGAATAGAATAATCTATTCTATTCTAAAATGTACCTTCCATTTCTATCTTGTAAAGGTCTATTATTCTTTTTCATAATTGTTCTAAAATCTTCAAGTTGATTTTTAGAAGCTTTTACTGGATTTTTAAATACTATCCATTTTACACCCTCTGTACAAGGTGGAGTAGTTAAAGAACCATCAAATGTATAATACTCTTTATCTTCTGGTAATATATCATAACCATAAACATCTGCTCTTACACTATTTGACTCACCTTTTTCTTCAGGAACATTTCTTAAAAGCTTGTTTAATACTATATTTGTATCTTCTGCTTCTTCAAACATCACTGCAATTACAGCAAAATCTCCATCTTTATTTTTATGAACTAAATGTGCTTCCATTTCATAAGAAATCCCATCTATTCTATTTTCACTTGGAGTGTGAAAATGCATCTGTACTAAAGAGTAATCTTTTCCTTGAAAATCTATAATATTACCCCTTGCAAAGCTAACTTTTAATGTATGTCCATTATTTGAAAAAGTTGTAGCTCTTGCATCATCATAAAAAGTAATATACTCTAAAGATGCTTCAGTTTTTTGTCCAGCTATATCAATGGGTGATTGATTTTTACCTTTTTCACACATCTCATACTCTTTATCTAGTTTTGCCCAATATTCAGGTGCTAAATCACCTTTATATCCCCATTGTGCATTATGTTTTTTTTGCTCACCTTCACTTAGCATTATTGCAATAGCCGCAACAATTAAAATGTAAATCATTGTTTTTTGCATACTAAAAAGCCCTCTTCTTTTATTGATTTAATATCATTATATAATATTAAATTGATAATTTGCTTCTAATAAAAAGTTATGATTTTGGTTTGTAAATTAGTGTAACTATCTTACATACTATTTTATTATTTTAAGTTTTTATATAAAACAAACCTTAAAAGGTCTATTTTATATTTTTTATGTAGCTATTTTGAAGGTGGAACAAAGTTTTCGTCTAAGTAATCGTACTGTAAGCATCTTTCGCATTTAGTAATATCTTCATACTCAATTTCTGATAAACTTAAATCACTAAATATATCTTTTATAATAGCAATTGCTTCTTCATTAGCTGAATATACTATTGCTTTTGAGCCTATATTACCACTTACGATATTTTTTGTTTTTGAAACAACTTTTTTTATATTATTTTCCCAATAATCAATAAGTTTTTGATTATCTTCAAGTTCATCATACTTTTCATCCCACTCTAAACACAAATCAGGAAGTAATCCACATGTACGCCTATCATCAAAGTCTATTGTTATTCCTCTTAATTTCATAGCCCTCTCCTTTTATGGATTTATACATAAATTATAACACAGAAACTAAGTTTCAAACTAACTTTTATACATAGTTTTTTTAGTTAAGTTTCATATTTACCAGTTTTTGAATAATCTGCTGTGTTTCATTTTCATCAAAAAATATATTCATTGCTAACTCTTTATTAACCTTTAATAAAAACTGTTTTTTATTTTTTATTAACTGCTCTTCATCATCTTTATATTTATAAAGTATTCTAGTCATTTGATTCTCATACTCTTTTATAATATCTTCTTTTTTTGAAACCTCATCATTTATGATTTTTCTTTTTAAAACCGTTTTTCTTAATATTATGTAAATAGCCAAAAGAATTAAAGATATTAAAACTAAATCAAGTACTTGCATAAAAAATCCTTTATATTTATAAAATCTTAACACGATTTATATATTTTTTTTATAAACTTTATATTTTTATTCTACATTAAAAAATTATTATTAAGTTATTTTAGATATACTTCGCAAAAATAATCAAAAGAAGTAAAGTGAAAAAAATTCTATTAATAACAATCTTAACATTTTTAACACTAAGTGCAAATAACAAAATAGACTCATTTAGCACTGCAAAAAGGTATATGAAAAAAGTATATAAAAGTCATCAAATTACTTTTTATGCAAAATGTAAATATAACTATAAAGACAAAAATAATATGATAAATAGAAACTCTTGTGGTTATAAACCAAGAAATGAATATACAAAAAGTGGAAAAATAAATAAAAGAGCAAGAAGAATTGAATGGGAGCATGTAATTCCTGCTGAGAACTTTGGAAGAGGATTTAAGTGTTGGTCTTTAGGAGATGAGCAATGTATCAAAAAAAACAACAAAAGCTACAAAGGAAGAAGATGTTGTAGTAAAGTAAATCAAAAATTTAAACTTATGCAAGCAGATATGCATAACTTAGTACCTGCAATAGGAGAGTTAAATGCCATAGGTCAAACTTTAAATATATGCAAATTCCAGGAGAAAAAAGATATTATGGAAAAAATATTGATTTTGAAGTTGATTTTAAAAGAAGATGGGTAGAGCCAGCAGATGATATAAAAGGAGATATTGCAAGAACATACTTCTACTTTGAAAAAACATACGGTATGAAAATATCTAAACAACAAAAAAGATTATTAACAATATGGGATAAAAATGATCCTGTTGACAATTGGGAAAGAGAGAAAAATAACTTAATTTATAAATATCAAGGAAATAAAAACCCTTTTATAAAGTAACTTTAATTAGTTTTAATAAATAAAACTAAGCTTAAAATTTATCCTATATTTTACTAAATTCAACACTATATATACATACTATTATATTATAATCTTTAATGCTAGACAATTAAAAAAGGAGTATTATGTCTTTTAGTACTGCAGATATATGTGATGATTTTAAGGATAAACACAAAATTCAAGTATTATCACCAAAATTTAAAAATTATGGAAAAAAAACTCTATTTGAAGGTGAAGTAATCACTGTCAAACTAGATAAAAGTAATTGGCTACTACTTTCTATGTTAAGAGATGAAAGAGGAGATGGAAAAGTAGTTGTTGTAGATGTAAATCAAGAGTTTTACGGTATAGTTGGAGATAGATTAATGGCATTTGCTAAAAAAAACAACTATGAAGCTATTATTATTAATGGCTACGTAAGAGATACAAACGAAACAAAAAATATTGATGTTGGACTACTTGCAATAGGTACTTGTCCACAAAGAAACTTCGATAAAACTGAAGGTTCAAGAGATATTGAACTTAATTTTGAAGGGGTAAATATAAAAAGTGGTGATTATATTTATGCTGATTGTGATGGAGTAATTATCACTAAAAATAAACTTGTATAAAAGACTCTTATTTTAAAGAGTCTTTTAATTGTTCAAACTTTTCAGTTTTGTTATTATAGTATGAGATTGAACCATCTTCAATCTTATAATACCATCCATGAATTTGTAAACTTTTATCTTCTACTTTTCTTTTTATTTCTGGGTATGTTAATAGATTTTTCAATTGATACACAATTGAGCTTTTTTCTGTTTTTTTATATATCTCTTCAGCAGGTAAATCTAAATAGTTATTTAATACATAATTTTTTGCTTTTTTACCTAATTGTAACCATTTTTTTACATGAATTAATCCAATCTCTTCATCATCAATCTCTTTATATAAAGCTCTACAAGCTCCACAATGAGAATGACCACAAACAATTATATGTTTTACATTTAATACACTAACAGCAAACTCAATTGCAGCAGAACTTCCATGAAACTCATTATCTGCTTCAAAAGGAGGAACAAAATTACCCACATTTCTTAAAATAAACATATCACCAGGGTTTGAATCCATTATTAAATCAGGAACAACTCTACTATCACTACAACCAATAAATAAAACTTCAGGACTTTGTCCTTTTTCAACTAAAGAGTTAAAATCATCTTTATAATCATTAAACCTTGAACTTTTAAACGTTAAATTACCTTGTACTAACTGCTCATATCCCATAATCAACTCCTTAATGTTTTACTTTTAGATTTTTTTGTTTTATTTTTGCTATAAATGATATAATTTTAGCAACTTTTTCCTCTTCTTCTTTTATATGTTGTTCTCCACTTAAAGTAAAAGTTTCTAATTTTTCATCTAAATAGTTTGTATTAAACTTTCCTTCTTTAAAATCATTATCTCTTACAATCTCTCTATGTAATGAGATATTTGTTGGAAAACCTTCAATATAAAACTCATCTAAAGCTCTTTTTGCTTTTTTAACTGCTCCTTGCCAATCTAAAGACCAAACAATTAGTTTGCCTACCATTGAGTCATAGTTTGCAAGAACTTTGTATCCTGAATAAATAGAAGTATCAAGTCTAACCCCTGGTCCTCCTGGTGTTAAGTATTTAGTTATTGTACCAACAGAAGGAATAAAGTTTTTTTGAGGATTTTCTGCATTTATTCTAAATTCAATAGCATAACCTCTAAACTTAACGTCTTCTTGAAGCATTTGTAACTTATCACCTTCTGCTATTTGAATCATTCTTTGTATTATATCAACTCCTGAGATTATCTCTGTTACTGGATGTTCAACTTGAACTCTTGTATTCATCTCAATAAAGTAAATATTATCTTGACTATCTAATAAAAACTCAACTGTTCCTACACTTTCATAGCCAAGTTTAAACATAGCCTTTGTAGCTATTCTATAAAGCTCTTTTCTAGCTTCATTTGTAAGTCTTGGAGATGGTGCTATTTCAATAACTTTTTGATGCCTTCTTTGAATAGAACAATCCCTTTCACCTAAATGAAGTACATTTCCATATTTATCTGCAATAATTTGAACTTCTATATGTCTTGGATTTTCTACAAACTTCTCAATAAAAACTTCTCCTCTTCCAAAAAACTTTATTGCTTCACTTGTAGCACTTTCAAACATTTGTTTAAAATCTTTTTTATTTCTAACAATTCTCATTCCTCTTCCCCCACCACCAAAGGCAGCTTTTATTATCACAGGGAAACCTATATTTTGTGCAATATTTTCTGCTTCTTTCACATCATTAATTGGTTCATCAGTTCCTTCTAAAACAGGAACTCCAACTTCTTTCATGGCTATTTTTGATGCCATTTTATCACCAAAAAGTGCAATATGTTCTGGTTTTGGCCCAATAAAAATTATTCCATTATCCTCACATGCTTGTGCAAACTGTGCATTTTCACTTAAAAATCCATACCCTGGATGAATTGCATCACAATTAGCTTTTTTTGCTAAAGATATGATTACCTCATAATCTAAATATGCTTTCATCGCATCACCCATAATTGGATAGCATTCATCTGCTTTTCTTACCCATACACCCTCTACATCTACTTCAGAAAATATAGCTACACTTGTAATATCTAACTCTTTACAAGCTCTAATTATTCTTAGTGCTATTTCTCCTCTATTTGCTATTAAAACTTTTGATATTTTTTCCACGATTTTTCCTATAAAAAATTTATTTTTATTTTAAAGTTATAAAAAATTTTTTTCTTCCTCTTTTTTGCTAGTTTTATTGTCTATTTTTGCTAATTATAATGTTTATATGTGCTTAGAATATATTTTATTTTTGCTAAAATATATTTATGAAAAAAGATACTTTAAAAAAAAGAGTAAAAATAGCAAACAATATAATGTATTATATTTATACACATATTGATACGCATATTGATATTGAAGAGCTAAGTTATGATTTACAAATAAGTAAATTTCATATGCATAGAGTTTTTAAAGAAGCCTTTGGTAAAAACATATATGAAAGTATAAAATCAATAAGACTTCAAAAAGCTGCAAATCTTCTTCTTACTAATAAATACTCAACAATCTCAAATATTGCAAATTTGTGTGGATATAGTTCTCAATCATCTTTTATAAAAGCTTTTAAACAAAGATTTGAAATGTCTCCTAAACAATGGAGAAACTATGGATATAAAGAGTACTCAAATAGAATATTACAGCAATCAAAAAGTGCCTTAAAATCAAATGCTGACTTTAAAGAATTAACTTTTGAAATTGTAAAAATGCCAATTATGGAGAGTTTTTATATTAGAAATAAAGGGTATAACAAGAATGTAAAAGAGACATGGCAAAAATTACAAACTCTTATTTTAAATAACAATTTAAAAAACTATAAACAAATTGCTCTACTTCATGATAATCCAACAATCACTCCTTTAAATGAATGCCAATATATTGCTTGCATAGTTCCTGAAAACAGAAGTGATGTAAATAGCGATAGATTACCAAAATTTAATATCTCAGATGGTGTTTATGCAAAATTTAATCTTGAAGGTGAACATGGAGATATGTTAAAATTTATTCACTGGGTTTATCATGAGTGGCTTGTAAATAGTGAATATGAAACTACTACAAAACCATCTTATGCAATATATAATAAAAACAACTTTTTAAGTAAAGATAATAGATTTAATATTAGTTTTTATGTATCTATCAAATTTTAAAATAGAACCTAAGTTCTATTTTAAACTATCTTTTATATGAGTTATAAGACTTTGTTCATCAACTAAGCCAACATACTTTTCTAAAAACTTTCCATCTTTTCCATATAAAAATGATTCTGGAACTCTTTTTACATCATCAAAGTTTTTTGCCATTCTAAAATTCTCTTGTTCATTAATAGTAACAGGAAATTTCATATTATATTGTCTAAGAAATTCAGCTAAAGCTTTCATATCTTTATTTTTTTCATATAAAACACCTATTATTATAAAGTCATCTTTATATTTTTCATATACTCTATTAAACATAGGAATCTCTTCTTTACAAGGAGGACACCAAGTAGCCCAAAAATTAATTAATACAACTTTATTTTCTAAATCTTTTGATGTTAAAGTATCGTTTTCAACAGTTAATTTGATTGTTTCACCTGTTGCTGTTTCTAAACTATATGTCTTATTACCCTGTTTTTTTAACTCTTTAAAGCTCTTTGAGTCTTTAATAACAACTGCTTGTGCCTCATCTTCTTCTTGGCAACCTGTGAAAATTAAAGCCAATACAATCATAAAAAATAGATAGATTTTTTTCATCTTTTTCCCTTATTCAAATATTTCTTTTTCTACTAAATCAAAAAAAGCTTTATAGCTTAAAGTCTCTAACTCTTTACCATTTACAAAAAAGCTTGGTGTTCCTCTTACATTTAAAGTAGTTGCATCCTCGTAATCTTGCTTTAATATTTGACTAATATCAATAGCTAAAAAATCTTTTTTTAGTTTTTCCATATCAAGTCCTGCTTGAGGTAAATATTGCCAAACTAACTCTGGCTGAGGATCAGCTTGATTTGACCACTTTTCTTGATATTTAAATATTACGTCTAAAGTTTGTTTATATTTATCTTGTGCTCTTGAAGCTTCTAGTATCTTAATAATATACTCTGAGTTATCATGACTTGCTAAATATCTTACAACTAATTTTACATCTTTGTAATACTGTTTTAAAATATCATTAACAACTGGATGAAATAGCTTGCAAGAGATACACTCAGGGTCCATAAACTCTACAATTACAACATTTGATTTATTTTCACCAAATGTTACAGAATTTTCCCTTACAAATGGTGCTTTATTCATATTTTTAAAACTTTTTAAACTATTTTCTTGATTTGTTTTATAAAAATATGATGCTGTAAAAAAAGCAACTACAACTATTACAATAGAAAAGAGTACTAATTTTTTATTTTTCATCTTTACATAAACCTTTTTTGCCTAAGTATAACAAAATTAAGATTGTACTATAAGCAAATAGAGATAAAAGAGGTATTGTAATAAAACCAAACCAATTAATATACTCTGTACTACAAGGTACACCTTGAACACAAGGAACTACACTTTCTGGAATTATTCCAAACATCAATAGATTGTGATAAAAAGCTATTATCCAACCTACTATAACTAAACCAATTGAGTATTTAAATAGTTTATCATCTGGATATAGAAGTGCCACTAAAAATATAATTACTAAAGGATACATAAATATTCTTTGATACCAACACATTGAGCAAGGAATAAACTGCATAACTTCACTAAAAAAAAGACTTCCTAAAGTTGCTATTAAAGCCACTAGGAAACACAAGAAAACAATCGTAGAACTGATTTTACTATTCACTTTAATATCCTAATTTTTTGTAAGATTTTAACTAAACTTCCGTGTAGTTTATGTGTATTATATCTAAAAAATTATTTTTATAAATTATATAAAAAATAAACAGCTGTTATGTTTATATACTATTTATTCTTTGTTATAATATTTTTACATCTAAAAAGGAAAAATATGTTTTTAAACAAAAGAATTGAAGTCTATTTCCAACCTATAATTTCCATAAAAGATAAAAAAATTTTTGCTGTTGAAGCTTTGGTTAGAGGTTTTGATAAAAACAACTCTGTTATAACTCCTAATATTTTATTTAGCGAAGCAAAAGAAAAAAATATTGTTGATAAATTAGACAATTATATTAGGACTAAGGCAATTGAAAAATTTAAAATCTATTATGAGCAAAACAATAATTTATTACTTTTTCTAAATTTTGAATCTTCAGTAATAGAAAAATCAAAAAATCAAGACTTTAACCTTCAGTTTTTA
>NZ_NXIF01000040.1 GCF_002837275.1 Malaciobacter halophilus
CACCCATAAAATCAAAAATATAAATGTTATAAAAAATGAAATTTTACATCTGCATAAAAATATAAACTCTTTTAATACAATAAAACAAATTAATACTCAGCTTTTCTTTATAAATAAAAGTAAAATAGATAAAAACTATTCATTTTACACAATAAAACAGATACAAAAAGAGGAGTTTAAAAATTTAGTTTTAAATTTTTCAAATATAAAACTTATAAATGAACATCTTTATGAAAAAGAGAAACTAACTTCAAAAAGTTTTGAAAAAATTTTTTTAAAAAGTAGTGTTACAACAACATTTATAACAACAAAAATATCTTTTTATGGTCTAAAAAATAAATTTTTATTCTCATTAGAGCTTCAAAATTCTACACTTTTTGTAAAAGAAGCAAAAGAGATTATGACTCTTTTTTGTATATTTTTAACAATATTTTTAATTTTACTATTTTATATTACTTATCTTTATCAAAAAACAGTTAAAGAACACAATAGTGAACTTGAAAACAGAGTTGAAGAAAGAACCTTACAAATTAGTTCAGCTTTAAAAGAGTTAGAAAAAGTAAATTTAAAACTTTATGACTTAGCACATACTGACTTTTTAACAAAAACAATGAATAGAAGACACTTCTTTATGCATGCAAAAAATGCTTTTAATACCACAAACAAAGAATTAAACACACTTTGTGTTATTATGATAGATATTGATAACTTTAAAAGATTAAATGATTCATTTGGTCATGACTTAGGAGATAGAGTTTTAATATCTTTTAGTAAATGTGTTAAACAATGTATTAAAGAAGATACAATTTTTGGAAGATTAGGTGGAGAAGAGTTTGCAATTGTTTTAGAACATACAAAACTAAATGAAGCCATAAAGATTGCAAATAGAATCAGAAAAAATATAGAAAAAATAGAATTAGTAACAAAAAATGAAAATATTCATATTACTGCAAGTTTTGGAGTAAGCGATATTAAAAACTGCTCAAGTATAGATGAAATGCTTCAAAAAGCTGATACTCATCTTTATAGTGCAAAAAATTCAGGAAAAAATAGAGTAAGAAGTAGATTAAATCTTATTTAAGAGTCTGTTTTTGTCTCATTTCTAATTAATCCTGCTTCTTTTAAAAATGGTGAGTTTACAAAATCAATTTTTTTGATTCTATCATATTTAGCAAAGCTTAAATACAAAACATCTTTTGCTCTTGTAACTGCTACATAAAAAAGGCGTCTCTCTTCTTCTAAACTTCCACCTTTACTCATCAATTTTCTATTTGGAAATCTTCCATCCATTAAATCAATTACATAGACCTCTTTAAACTCTAAACCTTTACTTGCATGTACAGATAATAGATTTACTCCATCACCTTCACTCATCTCACTTCCGCCTAGAACCATCGAATTTATAAATTTTGAAAGATCAGTGTAATGTGTTGATAATCTTCTTAATAAAACAGCTTTTCTATTTATTTTTGAAATAGAGTTATTTTTTAGTTCTAAATTAATAGAACCATCTTTTTGTGTTGCTCTTTTTGTAGATAAAATCTCTTTAATTCTGTTAAAAAGAGGACTTCTTACAATATGCTCAATTTGAGAACTTGGAGTCTTTACTCTTCTTAACTCTTTTATTAATTTATAAAAGTCATATAAATAAGTAGCTCCTTCTACACTTAGCTTTGGATGCTTTAAAATTGGATTAGACAAAAACCTCTCTTCAAAACCACAATCTTTAAATTTAGCTAAACTTCCAAGCTCTATAAAATCATCAAAAAGACCTAATTGTATATTTTTAACTTTATTTGATTCATAAGGGTTTTTAATCTTTTCATCAGGATTAAATAGACCATCAAAAAGTCTTCCATGACCTAACTTTACTAAAGCATCAAAAATATCTTTTGCAATTGCTTTTCCAATACCTTTTCCATACTCTATTACATGAATAAAAGCCATCATGTCATTATGAGATATTTGCATCATCAAAATATCAAGAATAAACTTAACTTCCATTGCATCAAAAAAAGACATTCCTCCTTTTCTTTTAGCAGGAATATTAAACTCTCTTAAGTTAACTTCTATTCCATCTGCACTTGAATTATTTCTAAAAATAATTGCAATCTCATTATGTGCAGTATTACTTTGAGATATTAGTTTTGAGATATATTCATACTGCCCAAAAAGTTCATTAAAAGCTAAAAGTTTTGGTTTAATATCTACATCATTTCTCATCACTTCAAGGTTTTTTTCATAAATTCTTTCATTATGTTCAATAACCCTAGTTGCCAAATCTAGTATTGGTCTTGAAGAGCGGTAATTTTTTCTTAAAGTATATACATTTGCACCTTTATATCTTGTAGAAAAAGTTGAAATAATTCCAATATCAGAGCCATTAAAAGCATAAATACTTTGGTCATAATCTCCTACACAAAATAAAGATTTTGGTTTAAAAGCATCAAGCAATCTTCCTTGTAAAGGATTTGTATCTTGATACTCATCTACTAATATCTCTTTAAATTCAAACTCTGTTTCTTTTAAAGTATTTAACATTAATACTAATAAATCATCAAAATTAACATATCCATATTTTTTCTTTAAATCATCAAATTCTAAAACTACATCTTCATAAATTGGTGTATAAAGCTCATGTGCAGCATTTTTGGAAATTATCCATTGTCCAAACTCTTCTCCATCATTTGAATTTAAAAACAGTGAGTATAAATCATATAAATATCCACCATCATAAGGATTTGCTTCATCATCTCTATTATAAAATACTCTTTTTTCATATAAAGATTTAAATAGAGTTTTTAACTCATTTGGTTGCTTTAATGTAATATTTATTTCTAGTTTTCTAAGTAATTTGTAAGATACTGAATGAAAAGTTCCTGCCATAATTTTTGTAGCAATCTCTTTTCCAAAAAACTTTGCAACTCTTTGAACCATCTCAGCTGCTGCTTTATTTGTAAAAGTTAATAGTAAAATTTCATCTGGTTTAACTCCACTATTGATTAGATTTGCAATTCTTCCAACAATAGTAGATGTTTTACCTGTCCCTGCACTTGCAATAATTAAGTTATATCCAGAGTCACAAGTTGCAGCTTCTAGTTGTTCTTTGTTTAGATTTGATAAAGGCATTAGTTGAATTCATTTTTATGTGTAAGTTTAATCATTTTCGAATATTAGCATAAAAATACTTTGCATTTATTTCAATCAATTAGTTCTTAGGAAAATCCTTAATAATAGTAATTACAAGTTCTCCAACTGTAATTCCAAACTTTTTCATTTTAGAGTGATTTATAATTACACCATCTTCTTGTAAATGTAACCAATCCTTTACATCAATATTTATAGTACTACCATTATAAGGAACTTGCATTGTATAATCAATCATTACAGTATTTCCATTTGCTATCATTGAAGCTTTACCTACAATATCTCCTGCTGTACCTATATATTTCCCATTTGAAGTTGATTTTAATGTCCAAACTCTTGTTTGTTTTTCCCCATCATTATAAATAAACTTTTCATTTAAAGTTCCTATATTATTCTCATCCCAACTTCCAACTAAATCGCCTTTAAATGTTCTTATTATTTCTCCACTTCTATTTTTCACTAAACCATATGCAGTTAACTTTCCATTAAAATACTCTTCTGGAATAAATTTTGGAGTAGTATTGTCAAAATCACTAATTTTCATAGAACCACAACCTCCTAAAAAAAAGCAAAATCCTAGTGTATAAAATATTTTTAAATTCATACTAATCCTTTGTTTAAATATATATTTTGGTCTCTTGAAAATACTAATTGAACAAGATTTATATTTCTTGTTATAAAAGCAGCTTCGCAATAGTTTAAATACATTTTCCACATTCTTATAAAATAATTATCAAAACCTAACTTTTTAACTTCATCTAAACTATTTGTAAACTTTTCATGCCAAATATTTAAAGTTTTTGCATAATCTTCTGTAAACTCTTCCATATGCAAAAGATTTAATCTTGTACTTTTTGAAGTTACATCTAAAATCTTTCCTACGCTAGGAAGATGTCCACCTGGGAAAATATACTTTTGAATAAAATCTGTACTTTTACAATACTGTTCATATCTACAATCTGGCATTGTAATTACTTGCATTGCTAAAACACCATTTGGTTTTAGTAGTTCTTGGCACTTTTTAAAAAAAACATCAAAATACTCTTTTCCTACTGCTTCAAACATCTCAACAGCAATAATTGCATCATACTTCCCTTTCAAATCTCTATAATCTTTAAGCAAAATCTCTATTGCTTCTTCAATTTTTTCTTCTTTAAATCTTTTAAGACACATAGCTTTTTGTTCTTTACTTAAAGTTACAGTTGTAACCTTACAAGCTTTTTCTTTAGCAAGATGTATAGCCATAGACCCCCAACCTGAACCTATTTCTAGAACATGAGAGTTTTCCTTTACTCTTAATTTATTTGCTAATAATGTAATTTTTCTTTTTTGTGCTTCAAATAAATCTTCATCTTTATTATCAAAAACTGCACTTGAATACATCATAGTTTTATCTAAAAAAAGTTTGAAAAAATCATTTGATAAATCATAATGTTGTGAGATATTTTTTTTTGAGTTTGTTTTTGAATTTTTTCTAAGAATATGTTTAAATCTATTAAATTGAGGAAATAGATTAATAAGCTTATTATTTCTTTCATCACTACTTAAAGTACCAAGAGCATTAGAGTTCAACAAAGCAAGTGAAATTAAATTTGTAAGATTATTTGTCTCAAACTCTTCATCCATATAACTTTCTGCAAAACCTATATCTCCATATAATAATACTCTTTTGAAAAAATTATTATTAAAAATATGAAGAGTTGCTTTTGGATTAGTATTATCTCCAAATATCTCTTTTTTACCATTTGTAAAGATAACTTCTAATGTACCTTTTTCTATTTTTGATAAAAACTTATATCCAAACTTCTCCCAAAACTTTTTCATCAAAATCTCCTTATTTTATCTTGCTTTGTAGGACTATGCCACTTTAAACTCTTTTTATAAAGTTTTATAGCTTGCCAAAATGTTCTTGTAACTACGAAAGTTGTTAAAAACCAATATTTAAAAAATAGTTTCAAGATATTTTTACTACTAAACGTTATTGGTTTACCACTAAAAATAGCTGTAAGGCTTTTATTGTTTTTCTCATGATAATCAATTTTCAAACTTAAAAGTTGGGGCTTAAAAGTTAATGTAAAAAAATATGTACCATCTTTATTAAAAAAAGGAGATACATACATATTTTTTGTGATAGTTGCTTTATACTTACTATTTTTTTGCTCTTTTAACTTTAAATCATATATAGTTTTTCCTCCATTATAGTTATTAACTTCTGCTAACATATAAATAGGCTTATTATTTTTTATAACTAAAAGAAGACTAATAGGATTAAATACAAAGTTAAAAATACGAGGAAGTGTAATAAACCTTAAAGAAATATCTTTTTTTTCTATATCAAATTTATTTAATAACTCTTCTACATTTTGTATAAAATCTTCACTCTTGCCAAAATGGTCTTTTGCATAAAATGAAAATAGATTTAAACTATTTATAGAAAAATATTTTTGATTTTGTAAACTTTTAAAATCATCTAAATCAATATCTAAGAGATAAAAACCATATGTAAACTGATGTTGTTTAGGCTCAAATCTTTTATGATATATTTTACCTTCTAAAAATTGATGACTCATAATTCACATCCAAACTCTTTTGCAATTGTATTTGCACTAAATAGTCCATCTTCATGAAAACCATATCTCCAATATGCTCCTGCAAAATATGTATTATTTTTACCATTTATAAGTTCTCTTTTTTCTTGAGCATTTATTGCTTCTTTATCAAATTGTGGGTGTTCATAAGTAATTTTTTCTATATACTTTTTAAACTCATATGTTTCATTTAATGTTACAAAGTAGTTTTTTTGAGTTTTTAAATTTTGTAATTTATTTATCCAATAAGATAAACTAACACTTGTTCTATCTTCATTATTTGTATAGTTCCATGAAGCATAAGCTTTTTTATTTGGATATAAAGCATTTGTATCTGTATGTAATATTGCATTATTTTGTTTATAAGAAAAACAAGATAAAATCTCTTTCTCCTCTTGTGTAGCATCTTCTAAAAGCTTTAATACATCAGGAGCATGACACGCAAAAATCACTTTATCATAGATAAAACACTCATTATGACTATTTTGTAAAACTACTTTTTGTTTTTCTCTTTTTATTTTAACAATATCACTATTTACTACGATTTTTCCAGAAATATATTGTGCTATTTTTTTTACATAATTTATTGAACCATTACTAACAGTTAACCACTGATGATGAGTATTTACACCAAGTAAGCCATGGTTTTTAAAAAACTGAAGAAATGTTCTTGCAGGAAAATCATTTATTTTAGTATCAGGTGTTGACCAAATAGCAGCGCCCATAGGTAAGATATATCTTTGTTTAAATACTTCTGAGAAATCTTTTAAATACTCTCCTAAAGTTTTATTTAAATCCTTATGTTCTATTTTTAAATCATTATTTGCTTTTTTATTAAACTTTAAAATATCCATAATCATTTTATAGTGATTATACGAAAATATATTCTTTTTTTGAAAGAACATTCCACTTAATGAGTCTGCATTATATGCTACATCAGTTTTTTTATCCCAAAAACCAAAACTCATATTGCTATTTTCAACTTTTACACCAAGTTGCTTAAATAGTTTAGTTAACAAGGGGTATGTTTCATAATTAAAAACTAAAAAGCCAGTATCAATACCAAACTCTTTTTCACCTTCATGTACAAATGTTGTCCTTGCATGTCCACCTAATCTTACCTCTTTTTCATACAAATCTACATCATGTTTTTTACTAAGTAAATATGCACTTCCTAAACCACTTATTCCTGCACCAATAACTGCTATTTTCATTTGTATCTTCCTTGACTATCTTGTTTTGTAAATATTAAGCTATTTAAATCTACATAAGGCTCTAAACTTTTTTATACTTACAAACTCTACTGGCTTTAAAGCATAAGCACTTAAAGAAAATGTTAAAAAAAGTAGTATTTTATAAAACATTTCTCTCTCCTATGTAAATATTTTATTGTAAAATAGTGCTGTTTTGTACTTATAATTAGTCAGTTAATATTTTAAATATTTTGATTTTAGAAGAAATATTATTGCAATAAATTTTAATAAAACAGGAAGTATAGAGTATAAAAAAGATAAAACAAATTGTGAAGTTTTAGATTCAGGACTTGAATCAAAATCAAAAACTCCTAATATAATAAAAGTAAGCCCAACAGCAGTTGCTAATGATAGCTTAGTAAGCATTGCCCAAAAACTAAATAGTACTCCAGTAAACTGAGCGTCATGCTTGGTAAACTCTTGTGCTATATCTGCTTGAATAGATGATGGCAAAAACATATCAGCACCTAAACTAAAACCTGAAACTACACAAATAATAATAAAAATATATAAATCCCCTTGAGATAAAAAAGGTACATATAAAAATGCCATTGAAGCTAAAAGCATTGAGTATAACCATATATTTTTCTTACCATATTTTTTAGATAAATAGTACCAAAAAGGTAAAGCTAAAACTCCTGATAAAAAATATATCAAGAGTAAAACTCCTATAAATTTTTCCTCTTTTAATACATGAGTTACAAAAAAAATAAATAGTGTTGCAGGTATAGCATTTGCTGTATTATTTATAAAAAAAGCAACAAATAATTTTCTAAATCTAAAACTATTAATTTGAAGAAATTTTATTGACTCTTTTATTGTAATATCTGTATCTATTTTTTTAGTATCTTTTAATCCATAAATTAAAAAAAGTAAAAGAGGAATTATTAAGTATAAAACTAAACTCCACATGAGTAATAAGGACTCTTTTTCGTCATTTGATACTTTAAAATAGTATGGTAAAAAAAGCGCTATTATAACAGCAATTATAGTAAAAAACTCTCTACTTGAAGCAAGTAAATTATTATGATTTTTATCATAACTTATCTCTGCACTTAAACTAAAATAAGGAATAGTAATAAAACTCCAACTTGTATATACAAGAAGTGAAAAAATAAATAGATAAAAAGCATTTGCATCTTTTATTGGATGTGTTAAAAAATAAAAAGATATTAGTACAAGAATAGTACCAAATATAATAAAACTACCTCTTTTAAAGTATTTATCACTTAATCTTCCAATAATTGGATCTGTAAACATATCAATAATTCTTGCAATTAATAAAACTAATCCAACTAAAGCTATATCAATGCCAACATCTTTTACATAAAAAGTTGGTAAATAAATATATAAAGGTAAACCTAAAATTGCTAAAGGAATGGCAAATAAGGAGTAAGAAAAAAGTTTTAATTTTGAAAGAGGTTTAGCCATCTATACTTATCTTTTTTTTTATAAATCTTAAAATAGCTCCAAGAATTGGTATATTCTCATAAATATTACTTGTAGCATCCCAATAATCAATATGAAACTCTACTTTTGAGTTTTCATTAAATTTTACAATACTTATACCATCAAAAAATTGAGTTTTTGAATCTTTCTTAGTTTTATAAGTAAACTTCCAATATATATAAGATTGCTTATTACTTGAGCTCATATCTAAAATTATAAATTTTGGTTCATACAAAGTTTCATACATATCTTGAAAAACTTCATAAATTTTATCAACACCTACTACTTTTTGAAAGGGGTCTTGAAAAATAGATTTTTCATCAAAAAAATAGTTATAATTTTCATACAAACTATCTTTATTTAGATTTTCAAAAAATTTGCAATAAGCTTCTAAATTACTATTTGTACTCATTTTAAAAGCCTTTTTGTAATAGCTAAAGAGATAAAATAAGGTAATATTTTCAATAATTTTAAAAATAATCCTAATTTAAAAGGAAACCTTATTTCAAAATTCTTATTTTTTTCTATTTCTAAAGCAATAATTTTTGCTGCATCAAAAGGTTGTAGAAGTTGAGGCATCTCAAAATCATTTTTTTTAGTAAGTCTAGTATTTACAAAGCCATGATTAATTATTTGTAATTTGATATTTATTTTTTCAAGTTCGGGATATAAAGATTGTAAGACATTAACCAATGCAGCTTTTGAAGCACTATATGCTCCACCATAAGGTAAACCAAAATCACTTGATAAACTACAATTAAATATCCATTTACAAGCTTTTTGAGTTTTAAAAAAATCTTTTAATATAGCAATTACTCTAATAGCTCCAAGATAATTAATATTTGTCATCTCTTCAAAATCTTTTATACTCCAGTTTTCAAGATCAAAACTATTATAAACTGCTGCATTATAAAAAAGCATATCAATTTCATGCTCTTGGGATTTTATTTTTTCAAGAGAGTCTTTTATAGAACTTTCACTACTGACATCCATATTTACTAAAGTAAGCTTATATGTATATCTCATCATTAGCTTAATTAGCTCTTTTGATTTTGTTGCACTTCTTGCACTTACAATAACGCTATAACCTTTTTCAAGCCAGATTTTAACAAGCTCTAAGCCTATTCCACTACTAGCTCCTATTATCCAGATTTTTTTAGACATATTATGTCCTTTATTTAAAAGCTTTAATCAATAGTATAATCATATAAGGTTTTTTAGTAGCATTTTTTTGTTAGTTTATTAAAAAAAAGACAAAAAAAAAGGCCTTCAAAAGAAGGCCTTTTTACACACAAGGAAACATAAAAAATTAGTTGTCGGAAAACTTCTAATTCGCTGTCTAATTTCTACTGGAAAATAAGTAAGTCCGTATTCTTGCTTATTTCTATGAAAATTATAACAGTATAGTATTAACTAAACTTCAACAAATAGTTAACAAATAGTTAACTAAATAGTTAGACTCTATTTCTTCTAATAATTTGTTGTAGAAGTTTACTATAACCAATAGCTAAAATCACTATAATATATACAAACTGTATAAAAGTTAATGATTTTTGTGCCATTACAAAATGAATAGTAATTAAAATCAAAGCTAAATATATCAATTTATGATAGTTATTAAATTTTTTAAATAGTGTTTTTGTTGATGTTATAGCCATAAATAACACAATAAAAAATGCTATCATTCCTAAATATATAAAAGGTTTATCAATAGTTTGTTTTATTATAAAAGATATATCAAGTTGTGCATCTAATACAATAAAATTCAAAAAGTGTAAAAAAGCATAAAAAAATCCAAAAACTCCTATTAATTTTCTAAATTTTATTAGATTAACCCACTTTTTTATCATAGATAAACAAATAGTAAAAAAAAGTAAAACTGTTGAAATAACACCTGTAACTGTATATATATACTTTATAGGGTCATTTATATTTTCTAAAATAAAAAGTTCATATGAAGTAACTATTAAAGGTATTAAAAAAAATATAACTAATAAATATTTCATTAGAACTCCTTAGTTAAGTCCATACCCTTATATAAATGAGCTACTTGCTTTTCATATCCATTAAACATTAAAGTATCTTGTTTAAAAAACTTTCCTAAAACTCTCTCTTTTGCTTGAGACCATCTTGGGTGATCAACATTTGGATTAACATTTGCATAAAAGCCATACTCTTTTGGATTCTCTTTTTGCCAAGTATTAAGTGGTTGTTTATCTGTAAAAGAGATTCTTGCAATTGATTTTATTGATTTAAAACCATACTTCCAAGGAACAATAAGTCTAATTGGTGCTCCATTTTGTTTTGGCATAGAAGAACCATATAGCCCAACAGCCATTAGTGTAAGTTCATTCATAGCCTCATCCATTCTAAGTCCTTCAACATATGGATAGTCTATTGCTTTAAAAACCATATTTCTTTGGTCAGGAAACATATCATCATCAAATAAAGTTTCAAATCTTATATACTTTGCACTTGATAAAGGCTTTAAATACTTAATAAGTTTAGATAATTCAAAACCAACCCAAGGAACAACCATAGACCATCCTTCTACACATCTAAATCTATAAATTCTCTCTTCTAGTGCAAACTTTTTTAATAAATCATCAAAATCTAAAGTCATAGGTTTTTCAACTAAACCATCAACTTCAATTGTCCAATTTTTTGTATTTAAAGTGTGTGCTAAATCTTTTACTCTTTTTTGATTAGTTGTAAACTCATAAAAGTTATTATGGGAAGTTATTTGCTCATAACTATTTAATTTTAAATTATTGGGATTTTTATCTTCTTTAAAACTTAAATTTTTTATAGGTAAACTCTGTTTAGCTAAAGCTTGCATTACTGAACCACTTGCAACTAAACTTGCAGCTCCTAATTTTAAAAAGTTTCTTCTTTTATCAAATAACTCTTTTGAAGTTACTTCATTTTCACTAAGTTGCCAATCTTTTTTTGTAAGTTTATACATCACATATCCTTGTAAAAGTGTTATTTTTTAGTTTATAACATATTTGTTAAGAATATGTGTAGTATTTATTTGCCTTTTAATAATATTTTTAAATAACTACTTGACCACAAAATCAAAATTAAAAGAAGAAAAAATGAAGAGATATTTATCCAAAAAATATAGTTTAATCCACTATTTAATGTAAAAGAAGCAAATACTCTTAAAACTATAACTATTTGTAAAAACAAGAATAAAAATATAGTAAAATTATTTGCATAAACTGTTCTATTAGAATGACCTAAAACCACCCTTGTTCCAAAACCTATTAAAATAGTTGTAAAATATCCTAATGCAAAACTATGTAAAGAGGCTTTTTCAAAAATACAATTAATATTTAAAAGATTAAAACTATTTTCTAAAACAGAGATAAAAAAACCAACAGGAATCCAATATAGTGAGATATACAGTACCCACATAATTGCACTAACTTTAAATATAGGTAATCTCCATTTTACTAATTCATTAACAATAAAAATAAAAAATAAAGTATCTATAAAAAGAGTTAATAACGAATCATCTAAAATTGTAAAACTAACTTTAAAAACCATTAAAAAAAAGAAAGTTTCCATGATTTTAGAGCTTTTTCTAATTTTATATTCTGGTACTTTAACTTGTGTAAAAAAAGGTACCATTCTTTGAGATACTGCAAATACTATACCAAATAAAAATATATAAAATCCACTATTAACAGCTACTTGTTTTAGTAAAAAAGATATTGATGTATCAAAAAATGAAATAAAAAACAAAAAATGAGATAACAAACCAATAAAAAAACAAATTAGTATCCATTTTGTATCATATTTATTTTTAACTTTACTATTTTTATGGATTTCATACAAGGTTTTAAAAGATAAAATTTGTGCAACTAAAAGAAGAAAAACAAAAATAAAAATAAAACTATTTTGGACAATTAAAGATAAAATAAATCCAATACTACTTAGAAAATAAAGATAAAAATGTTTCATATATTTTTCAACTTTTATTTGAGCTTGTACCAAAAATCTAGGAAATACAACATATAAAAAGCCAATGAAAAACTGTATAAAAACAATATGTATCATACTATATGCATGATAAGTTAAGATAGAATCATTTAGTGATAACTCATTAGTATAAACACCAAAAAGCAAAAATAGAAAAAGAATAAAAAAAGCCATCCCACTAGAAAAAAAGGGTTGATGGGGCTGGCTAGAAAAGTTTTTGTACCAAGTCATAATTACTCCTAAAAAGAGAAGTTAAACTTCTCTTTTAATTTTTAATAATTATAACTCAAATACTAATTAAAAAAATTGACTATTGACAAGTTCCACAACAAGAAGTATTTGTTGCATCTTTTGCAGCTTCAAGTGCAGCTTCATAATTTGGTTCTTCAGTGATTTCATTACAAATCTCTTTATAAGTAATTACTCCACTTGCATCAATTACAAATACAGCTCTTGCAGCGATTCCTGCTAAAACTCCATCTTCAATTAAGACTCCATAAGCTTTTGAAAGCTCTTTACTTCTAAAATCACTTCCAACTTTTAAGCTCTCAATTCCTTCAGTAGTACAAAATCTACCCATAGCAAAAGGTAAATCCATTGAAACTACAATAACTTCTACATCTTCTAATTTTGTAGCCTCTTCATTAAACTTTCTTGCTTCTGCTGCACAAACTGGAGTATCTAAAGATGGAACAGTTACTACAACTTGAGCACAACCTTTTTCTCCACCTACTTCTATTTCACTTAAATCTTGTCCTACAATTTTTACAATAGGTGCAACATCTGAAACATTTACTTCATTTCCAGTAAGTTTAACTTCTTCACCTTTTAAATGCGTAACTGCCATTTTATATCCTTAATTGTTTAATTTAACTATTATATAAAATTATTTTGAAACATTTCTTAATGGTTTAACTTTATAGCATTTGAATCTAAAACTACTCTATTTTCAGTAACTAATGTATTTAATGCAGATTTAAATCTTTTTTTACTCATTTCAAAAAGTTTAGTAATTAATGCTGAATCACTTTTAGATGTAACTTCTAAATAATTATTATTTTGCTTTAAAACTTCAACAATTTTATGTAAATCTTCATCACTATTTTTCACACCAATTTTTTGTAATATAATATCTAATTTGCCATCAGTTCTTACAGTTTTAACATACGCTTTTTTAATATCACCAATATTTAATTTTGTAAATATCTCTGAATGATAAATCATACCTTCAAATTTCTTATTTACATAAACTTTAAATCCTAAAGGAGTTTTTTTATAAACTATTATCTCTACTTCATCATTTTTTTTGAAACTATTTACATTTTTATCGTACTCTTCTTTAAACTTTTCAGTGGCAATTAATCTATGTGTTTTTTCATCTTCTATAAGTTTTAAAACTCTTTTTTCTCCAACTTTAAAAGGTGATTTTTGTTTATTTTTAGGTACTAAAATATCTTTTGGCAAACCTATATCAACAAAAGCACCAAATTTTGCTATATCAACTACTTCTAAAGGTGCTATTTCATTAAGCTTTATTTTAGGTGTTAAGGTAGTAGCAACTAATCTATCTTCACTATCAGTATAGATAAAAACATCAATTAGTTTACCAAACTGCATCTGCTCTTTTATATAAACATTAGGAAGTAAAACTTCTGTTTCATCTTCACTTATTAAATAAAGGCCAGGTTCACTAGCTCTATTTATCTTTAATGTATTAATTTGTCCTAATTTTATCTGTTTATTCATTTTGGTTATTCCGTTAATTTAAATTTTTGTTATTATATCTAAATATTATCTTTTTATAACTTTTACAATAAAAAGAGTAACTACTCCAACTATAATAATGCTAGCTCCTGAACTTATATCGTAAAAATAGGATATTAATAAACCGCTTATTGTAAAAAATAGTGCAAAAAGTGAACTAATAATCATCATTGTTGAAAGTCTTGATGCAAAAAACTCTGCAAGATAAGTAGGTATTGTTAATAGTGCTATAACTAAAATCAATCCCACTACTCTAATCGCAGCAACTACACATAAGGCTGCTAAGATTAAGATTAAGGTATAAAAAAACCTAACACTAATACCTCTTAGTTTTGCAAATTCACTATCATATGATACAGCTAAAATCTCTTTATAAAAAATAGTTACAAGAAGTATGACTAAGCAATCTAATACTAACATATACAAAATATCTTCATTTGAAACTGCAATAATTGAACCAAATAAATAACTCATTAAATCTACATTATATCCAGGAGTTAAATCAACAAAAATAATACCAACAGCCATACCCAAGGCCCACATCATTCCAATAATACTATCAATTCTTGTTTTATTATATTGTGTAATAAAAGCAATAAAAACTGCAGTTAAAACTGCAAATAGCGTAGCCCCAAATAAAATAGGAATACCTAAAAAAATTGCTAAACCAATTCCTCCATATGAACTATGTGCTATTCCACCTGCTAAAAATGTAAGTCTATTTACTACAACTAAAGAACCAATTATTCCTGCTGCAATTGAGATTAAAACTCCAGCAAAAAGTGCATTTTGAACAAAGTCAAAAGATAAAGCTTGCATTAATATATTAGCATCCATGTTTACATCCACAACTAGAGTTTTTTCCAAGGGCTGAAAGAAGTTCAACCTCGCATAAGTGTTCATTTTCATCAATATTATTATTTAAATTATCAAGTTTATGATAAACTAAATTCTTATTTACATGTGCAACACTTTTTGCATAATTTAACAATACAGAAATATCATGACTTACTACAACTATTGTAATACTTTTATTTAAATTTGCAAGTAGTTCATAAACCTCTTTTTGTCCTTTAACATCAATGCTTGCTGTTGGTTCATCAAGTAACATTATTTCAGGATTTGCACAAAGAGCTCTAGCAATAAAAACCCTTTGCCTTTGTCCTCCACTTAAATTTCCTATCTTACTTTTTGCAAACTCTTTCATTCCAACTTGTGATAAAGAGTTCATCGCACAAGAAATATCCTCTTTTGAATAACCAAAAAATCTCTTTTTTGAACCAATATGCCCCATAAGAACAACTTCAAGTGCAGTTATAGGAAAATCGATATTTAAATTTGTATTTTGAGGAACATATCCAAAACTATCATCGCTTAAATTCTTTTTGATTGTTCCTTTTTGAGGCTCTTTTAAATCTAAAATCAGTTTTAATAAAGTAGATTTTCCTCCACCATTTGGTCCAATAATAGCTAAAAAATCACCTTTTTTTATATCTAAATTAATATTTTCTAAAACATTTACTTTATCATATTTAAATGATAAATCTTTTATTTGTACTATATCCAAATATTTACCTTTATATTTAAATGCAACTAAGTTGCGATAGTATCTAAAAATATATTAATTTTTTATCAAAAAAAGTCTCTAATTTTAAGCCATAAAATTCCTAGATACTCATGAAAAGCTAATTCTGACTTGTATAAACTATATGCTTTTGGTCTAGAAAGAAATTTTCCTTTATCTTTTGCAAGATGATTTGTAACAGCAGGAATTGCATTTAATTTATATTTTTGAAATATCATCATAGCTCTTTTCATATGTGAAGCAGAAGTTACAACTATAAATTTTTCATCTTTCAAAAGTTTTTTTATAGCTAAAGCCTCTTCAATTGTATCTTTAGGTTTAGATAAAGTAATAATATCATTTACATCAACTTTTAAAGTCAAAGCAAGCTTTTCTTGCATTTTAGCATGGGAAGTAAGTTTATCTTTACCACTATATCCAGAAAAAACAAGTTTACTAGAATTAAGCTCTTTATATATTCTATATGCTTCTAAAAACCTATTTAAAGCAGTGGTACTTAGCTGTGAAGTTATACTTAAGCTTTTATTTGTAGTATGCCCACTTCCTAAAACAACTATATATTTTACATCTTTTGGAATAGTTTTTAAAGCCTTATAACTACTTTCTAAAGGTAGTAATAATCTATTTGAAATGGGTTCATAAGATAATAAAATCAACCATAAAAAAGAGATTAGAAAAAGAAGTTTACTTTTAAAATATGATTTCTTATAAAAAAGAATTAAAGCTAATAAAAAAATCATTAAGCCAATAGAAAAAGGCATTAAAAAGCTAGCAATAAATTTTTTTAGCAAAAACATCAATTATTGTATCCTACTAAAACAGAAGCATATCCTACAACTTTTGAATCATCTTTTGTTCTATCATAACTAGTACAATAGTGTAATACTTCATTTTCTAAACTCTTTTTAATAGAGGCTTTAACTAATGCTTTAACACCTATCATTCCACAAGCTTCTGCCCCTTTATCAAATAAAGATAAATCTTTTTTAACAATTGCATTCAAACAAATATTATCTATACTATTTGCCTCTTTTAAATTATAAAAATGACTTAAATCTGTACTAATAACTAAAAAAGTATCCTTTTCATCAACTATTTGTTGTATTAATTCACTTAATTCATTAAAATCTATTTTTCCATAAACAATCTCAACAATTTCACTATTTGAAAAATAGTGTTTTATAAAGGGTGCTTGTGTTTCTGTTGAGTGCTCTTCATGGACTTCTTGTATATAATCACACCATTTATAATTCTTTATTAGTTTATTTGCATAATCTAAATCTATATTAATATCTCCTAAAGGAGTTTCATATTTATGTTTTAAACAAACAGAAGCTTTCTTAAAATAGAGTTTATGAGAAGGACCTATAACAACAACTCTTTTATATTCTTGATTTTTTGAAGCAATATTATAAGCTAAATTTGCAGTAAAGCCACTATAAATATAGCCAGCATGAGGCACTATAATAGCTTTTGGTTCTAAGGCTAGTTTTTTTAATTTGAATTTACTATTAAAATCTTTTATAAGTTTTATAATCTCATCTTTTTTACTAGGATAAAAAG
Source organism: Malaciobacter halophilus (assembly GCF_002837275.1). Classification (GTDB taxonomy): domain Bacteria; phylum Campylobacterota; class Campylobacteria; order Campylobacterales; family Arcobacteraceae; genus Malaciobacter; species Malaciobacter halophilus. The sequence continues at coordinate 17,337 of NZ_NXIF01000040.1, forward strand.
TTCCTGCTACAACTGCTTTTCTTTTACTCATTTCATAAACTCCTTGAACTTTTGTATTACATTTAGGACATCTTCCATTAACAATAATATCTTTGTTTATTTTATAATACTCTCTACTTATTAACAACTCTTTACAAGTTTTACAATAAGTATTATTTTCATATCCTATATTTCCAATATAGACATTATTTAAACCTATACTTTTTGCTAAATCGTAAGCTTGTTTTAGTTTATCAAAAGAAGTTCGTGGAAGTTCAAGGTCTTTATAATCAGGATGAAAAGCACTTAAATGCCAAGGAGTATCCTCTCCTAAATTCTCTTTTATAAAATTAGCAATCAAACTAAGCTCTTTTATAGAATCATTTTTACTAGGAATAATAAGAGTTGTAACCTCAACCCAAATTCCATTATTTTTAAAATGAATTAAGTTTTGTAAAACTTGATGTAAGTTTCCACCAAGCTCTTTTTTATAATAGCTATTACTAAAAGATTTTAAATCAATATTTACAGCATCTATAATACCTTGCATATCGTCAATAACTTCTTTGCTTTCAAAACCATTACTTACAAAAACTGATTTTATATTATATTTTTTAGCTTCAACTGCTATATCTTTTGCAAAAGGATAAAAAATAGTTGGTTCATTATATGTATAAGAGATTGATTTACAATCTTTTTGTATTGCTATTTGAACTATTTCTTGTGGTGAAATATAATTACTGGTATTTATATTTTTTTCTTGTGAAATTCCATGATTTTGACAAAAACTACACTTAAAATTACACCCAATAGTTCCTAAAGATAAAGATTTACTATTAGGTAAAAAGTGATAAAGAGGTTTTTTTTCAATTGGGTCTATATTAAAAGCACTAATGTGTCCATAAACTAAGCATTTTATACTATTATTGATATTTTTATTAACTCCACATAAACCCACTTGGTTTGGTTTTAAATGACAATAATAACTACAAAGTAAACAGGTTTGTTTGCCATTTTTCTCTTTGTAATACTGCATTTTATCTATATGCCTCTAAATCCTCTAACTCTTCATAATCATCTTTATATTTATCTCTAATTTCTAAAAACTCATCTAAGTTTTCAAAGAAAATATCAACAAGTTTTGGCTCAAAATGTTTTGCTTTTTGCTCTTTAAATAGATTTAAAATCTTTTCTAATGGCCATGCTTTTTTATAACATCTATCACTTCCTAAAGCATCAAAAACATCTGCAACTGCAGTAATTCTTCCAAAAATATGAATTTGTTCTTTACTTAAGCCTCTAGGATAACCTGTTCCATCCCATTTTTCGTGATGTTCATAGGCAACCGTTGCAGAGGCTTTAAGAATTTGCCTAGAGGAGTTTTTAAGCATATCATAACCCAATTTCGCATGCTCTTTCATAACTTCAAACTCTTCTTTTGTAAATTTTCCTGGTTTATTTAAAATATTATCAGGAATAGCAACTTTACCAATATCATGCATAGGTGAAGCAACTCTTATTAACTCTGCTTCTTCTTGACTTAAACCATATTTTTTTGCTAACAAATATGAGTATTCAGCAACTCTTTTAACGTGATTTCCTGTCTCTTTACTTCTAGCTTCTCCAATTGTACCAAGAGAAAAAATTACATCTTTTTGGGTATCTTCAATCTCTTTATGCAAATTTATAGTTTCAGTAATATTTTTACCAATTCCCATAAACTCTTTTATATTTCCATCAATATCTTTAATTGCTCTAAAAGTAAAATCCATATTATAAAAACTATTTTTGCTATTACAACAAAAATTTAAAACACCTCTGTATAAGCCCTTGTTTAAAATATCTTCAAAAACTTTTTCATACTCTTCATATGAACTTTTATCAATAATTGTCAGAAATTCTTTACCTATTATATCAATCTCTTCTTCAAAGTGTAATAGCTGTAATAATCTATCATTTGCAAAAGTAATGTTTTTATTTATATCAACTCTTACAACAGAAGCACTTATATTAATCATATGTTCATACTCTTTTAATAAATGAACACTTTTTGTTGCATCTTCTTGTGAAGAAAAAAGTTTCTCTTGCAAAAACTCCTTGTACGCTTCTACTTCTGTTACATCATATCTAATAGCTATAAATTCATCAATCTCATTTTTTGAGTTTAGTATAGGTACAATCGTAGCATCAACTACGTATGTTAAACCATCCTTTGCTCTATTTTTAAATCTTCCTTGCCATACTCTTTTTTCAGTTTTTATAGTATGCCACATCTGTTTAAAAAACTCTTTACTATTATTAGGATGCCTTACTAGATTATGTGAATTTCCAAGTAACTCTTCTAAAGTATATCCTGAAATATCACAAAATTGTTTATTTGCATATACTATTTTACCTTTTGCATCTGTTTTTGAAACAATAGCAGATTTATCAACAGCAATCTTATACTGCTCTAAAAGTTTTGTAACATTTTCATACTCTTTTTGACTTTGTATCTTTTTATAAGCTTTATTTACTTTATTAAAAAGAGTAGAAACATCTACAGGTTTTAGTAAATAATCATTTACAATATCAATTTGATTTGCTTGCTTTATAAAATCAGGTTGTGAAAAAGCAGAGAGTATAATAGCAGGAGTCTCACTATTTAGCTCTCTTATTTGTTTTAGCATCTCAAAACCATTTAATTTTGGCATATTTACATCAGTTATTACCAAATCAATTTGTTCATTTTCAAAAGTTTGTAGTCCTTCTTGACCATTTGATGCAGTAAAAACTCTATTTGCTATAAGATTTAAAATCTTAGCTATTTCATCTCTTATTAAATCTTCGTCTTCAACATATAAGATTGTTAAATCTTTTTTAGAAATCTCTTGCTGTTGCATAAACTACTATTCCTTAATTTTTAAAGCTTCATACACATAAATTTGTGCATTGTCATTTAAACAAGATGATGAAACACCTGCTTTAATACATAATGAGTCAATAAACTCATCAAAACCTGTAAGTTGCTCCCAAACTTGTGGTAAATAAGTGGCTTGATTACTATTATACTTTAAGATAACTCCATGTTTATTTGGTATTAATTTTTCTTTTAAATCATATCTATCAATGTAATCTAATTTTTTTGGTGGAGTTAAAACTGATACTTCAATTTTGATATTTGTGAAATCTTTAAACTTTAAAGGTTCAAATCTTGGATCATTAAAAGCTGCTTTTCTTGCATTTATAAAAACATCTTCATATAAAAAAGTATGAGCATTTAAAGAGCCTATACAACCTCTTAGCCTTCCATTTAGTGTAAGAGTTACAAAAGTTGCTCTTTGCTCATTTAACTCATCATAATTTGATAAATAAAACTGTTTATTTAAAATTAAAGAGTTATCAAAATATGTAAAAATGCTTTTTCTAGCAATATCTAAAAGAACTTTTAAATCCATTATTTTCCTATTAGTTGTTTAATTGTATTTTGAAATTCTTCACTATCATTTACACACTTGCACACTTTATAATCACTAACTCCTAACTCTTGTGCAATCTCTTTATATTCAATACTTAATTCAAAATCTGTTTCTGAATTATCAATAATAAAAGCGATTGGATATATTAAAACTTTTTGATTTTTAAAATTTTTCAACATATCATCAAGTGAGGGTTCAAGCCATTTCATAGGACCAACTTTTGATTGATAAGCTAAGTTTATTGATTTAAAATCATATCCTTTACTTTTTAATTTTTTTGATAATATATCAACATGCTCATTTACATGTTTTTCATATACATCTCCTGCATCAACTATTTTTTGAGGCAAACCATGAGCTGAAAAGATTAAATTATACTCACTTACATCTTCTACTTTTGATACTAGTTCATTTACAACTATTTCATTAAAACTATCATTTTTATAAAAAGGTTCAATAACTTCTATATTAAATTCACCCTTTGCAGCTTCATAAAAATCTTCAACAGATGATTTAGTTGTTGTTGTAGAATATTGAGGATATAAAGGAAGTAAAACAACATCTTTTATTCCTTGTTTCTTAATCTCATTAATAGCTGTTGTTGCAAAAGGAGGAGTATATCTCATTGCTTGTGTTACATATATATCATCAAAATTATTATTTAGTTTCTCTACTAAATCTTCTGTTGTTTTATTAATAGGAGAAAAACCACCTATTTGTTCATAATTTTTCCATGCTTCATTTAATCTTGAAGTAGTAATAAAAAAAGCAATCATTTTTCGTAAAAGACTACTTTTTACAGTAATTATGTTTTTATCATTAAACATATTAGTTAAAAACATTTTCAACTCATCTTTTGTTCTTGGACCACCCATATTTAATAAAACTAATGCTTTTTTATTTTTCATCATATAACCTATTTAAATCTATTATTTTATCTGCACACCATTTTGCTAAAGAGATGTCATGCGTAATTAAAAGTATTGCACAATTATCTAAATATTTAATTAAAAGTTTCATTACTTCTAATGCTATTATATTATCCAAAGCTGATGTGGCTTCATCTACAAGTAAAAGTTCAGGTTTCATAAGTAAACTTCTTAAAATAGAACACCTTTGAAGTTGTCCTCCACTTAATTCATGAGGTTTTTTTTCTAAAAGTTTCTTATCCAAAGTTAGTTCACTACATAGTTTTGTTATTTCATCGTCTAAGTTTTTTTTATCAACTACATCTTTAATTTGCTCTAATATTTTAAAAGATGGATGAAAAGAGCTATAAGGGTCTTGAAAAATTGAACTAACTTTTTTAACTTCAATTGTACCTTTTTGAGGTTTTAAGTTATTACAAATTAATTCAAATAGTGTACTTTTACCTTTTCCACTCTCTCCTACAATACATACTAACTCACCTTTTTTTAAATTTAAGCTAAAGTCTTTATATATCATCTTTTTATTATTATAAGAGAAATCAAGATTTTTAATACTCAATACCAAACTATCGCTCATTGCCTACCTAAATACTTATATATTAAAGATTATAATATAATAAGATGGCTTTAAAATAGTATATAGATTAAATAAAGTTTATAAAAATATTAATATTTATATTAAAAGTTTATACAAGAAAAAAAAAGATAAAATTATCGTCTTACATATTTCAAGGAGAGATAATGAAAAAAATTGTTTTAGGAACATTAATAGCTGCAGCTTCTGTAATGGCTGCAAACTGGGCAGCATGTGCAAGTTGCCATGGCCAAAATGCAGAAAAAAAAGCTTTAGGTAAATCACAAGTTATTGCTGGTTGGGACGAAGCTAAAACTATTAAAGCATTACAAGGTTACAAAGACGGTTCTTATGGTGGAGCTATGAAAGGTGTAATGAAAGGACAAGTTGCAAGACTTTCAGATGCAGACATCAAAGATTTAGCTAAAAAAATTGCTTCATTTAAATAATTTATAATTTATCAATTATAGAAAGAAAGTAAGTCACTTATCTGACTTACTTTTTTTTTGCCCTTTTTTTGCTTCTTCTATTTTAAGTTCTTTCTTTTTTGCATCATTTAAATCATCAGTTGAATCAAAAAGTAAGCCACCCATCATTTTATCACCATCATCAAACTGTCCACTTTTTGCACCCCAAATAAAAATCCCAAGAATAGCAAAGGATACTACAAGTCCAACAATAAGCATCATCAATAATGTATCTTCTATCATATAACTTCCTTATTTTCTTAATTTAATTCTCATTGAGTTACCCACAACTATAAGTGAACTTAAACTCATTGAAAGTGCAGCAACTAAAGGAATAACATATCCAGCCATTGCTAAAGGAATAGTTATTGCATTATATAATAAAGATATAAAAAGATTCTGCTTAATAAATTTATATGTTCTTCTTGAAATAGTAAAGGCTAACTCTAAACTATTTAATGAATTATTTAATAATACAATATCAGAAACACTTAAAGCAATATCAGCTGAATTTCCCATAGCAATAGAAACATCACTCTTTGCTAAAGCAACAGAATCATTTATTCCATCTCCTGCCATAATTACATTTCTATTTTTATCTTTTAAGTCTTGTATAAACTGTGCTTTTTCTAAAGGATTAACCTCAGCAACATAGTTTTTAATTCCTACACTTGAAGCTACTTTTTTAGCAGTTGATTCATTATCTCCAGTTAACATAACAACTTCTAAACCAAGTTTTTTTATATTTGAAACAAACTGTTTTGCACCCTCTTTTATCTCATCTTCAAGTTCAAAAGTAGCAATAACTTTAGAATCGATTGCAAATAAATATACAGAGTTTTTACTCTCAAATTTATAATTAATATTATTATCTCTTAATAGTTTTATATTTCCACCAAGTAGTTTAAATAACTTACCATCTAAATTTTTATATTTTGCAACTACTCCTTTAGCATCAACACTTTGTATATCAAATAGTTGTTTTGTTTCAAGTTTAAAATTCTCTTTCATATAGGCTTTTACAGAGTTACTTATTGGATGGCTTGAACTATCTAAAAGTGTATATAAAAGATTTAATTTATGAATATTATCATCTAATATCCTTGCTTTTTTAACTTTTAGTTTTCCTTTTGTAATAGTTCCTGTTTTATCCATAACTAAAGTGTCAGCTTTTGCCAAAGTTTCAATATATTTAGCTTCTTTAAATAATAAACCTTTTTTTGCAAGTTCTGAAATACCAATTAAACTAGCAATAGGTGTAGCTAATGCTAATGCACAAGGACAAGCAATCACAATAACAGATATAGCAACTATAAAAGATTTTTCAAAATGATTTGCACCATCATAATCAAAACCCAAATCAATACCAAAATAATACCAAACAATAAAAGTTAAAACTGATAAAGACAAAATTGCTAAACTAAAACCTTTTGAGATTTCATTTGCTTTATGCTCTATTTTTGGTTTTGAACTAAGAGAGTCTTCTAAAAGCGTTACTATTGAGTTTAAAGTTGAATCTTCATAAGTTTTACTTACTTTATATCTAATAACTTTTTCACAGTTTATTGTTCCACTAAATATTTTAGAACCTTTTTGTTTATCAACAGGTAAAGACTCTCCACTCATACTTGATTCATCAAATGAAGCACTACTTGATTCTAATTCTCCATCAAAGGATGCTTTTTCTCCTGCTTTTAACTCAACAATATCTCCAACTTTCACACTATTAATAGGTAATACTTTTTTTATTTCATCTTCTATTACTACTGCTTCAAGGGGGATAGAACTTTTAATTTTATCAAGAGTATCAACTGCTGATTTTTTACCAATTACTTCAAGATATTTTCCAACTAAAACAAAAGTAATAATCATAGCAACACTATCAAAATAGCTCTCTCCTTTTCCTCCAAAAAGAATATATAAAGAATAAATATATGAAAAAGTTGCTCCTGAACTAACTAAAAAATCCATATTTAAAATACGATTTTTTAAGCCAAAATAAGCTCCTTTATAAAAAATCCACCCGCTATAAAAAAGTACAGGAGTGGCTAAAATAAACTCTCCTAAATGTATAAAGCCTCTTACTTCTTCAGAAATACCTGTAAAAAAACCTGTATATTTTGCAACAGATAACATCATAATATTCATTGTTGCAAAAACTGCAACCATCATTCTAATAAAAAAATCTCTTTTGGATTTTGTAGCTTTTTCATCTGCTATTGTTGCATCATAAGCATAAGCGTTATAACCAATACTTCTTATTTTTAGTATTATTTCAGATAGTTTAATCTTTTCTTCATCCCAAACTACCTTTGCTTTATTTGTTGAAAAATTAATATTTGCTTCAATTATTCCATCTGTATCATATAAGACTTTTTCGTTTAGCCAAACACATGCAGCACAATGAATTCCTTCAATAATTAAATCAACTCTTTTAAATCCCTCTTGTGTTGTTTTAATAAAATTATCTTCAAAACTTTTTGTGTCAAATCTTTGTACATCACTATCTACTTGAAGGGGAGGAGCAATTGATTTATTTCCAAGTTTATCATAAAAAGAGTCCAATCCATCATCTTTTAAAAGATGATAAACTCCTTGGCACCCTTTACAGCAAAAATTTAAAGAGTCCTCTTTTATCATAATATCTTCATCATACTCTAAGTGACAATGGTCACACTTTACTCTTGGCACTGAAATATTCCTAAGTCTCTATTTTTAATAAGTTTTTCATGCTCTTTTACAAGCCCATGCATTGATATGAATACTCCTGTATTTTCATATGTTTGAAGAAAACTAAGCCCAATCATAAAGTTTGATGTAGCTTCAATTTGATCAATTGAGTAAGGATGCATTGCTCCTGTTAGAACAACTAATTTATCTTTTATTTTTGATTCAATAAATTTGGCAGTTTCGTCCATTGTATCTGTACCATGTACAATTAATATTTTATCATATTTACCAATTGTTTCTACCATCTCTTCTCTATCATCATCATCTATTTTTAATGAGTCTTTAAAAATAATACCTTTAATATCAATTTTTAAATTACCTCTAGCACACTTATTTAAAATATCTAAAATAGCTTTATTATCTTGTGCTACATCTAAAGTTCCTGTTTGTTCATTATACCTTTTATTAAAAGTTCCGCCTGTATTAATCACTAGTAGTTTATTCATATAACCTCTTTTAAATGCTTTTATGTTATTATTTTATATAAATGAATAATAATTTTCTAAAACAATAATTATTATTATACCGTATTAACTTTGGAGTAAGTCTTAATGATAAATAATATCTCAATATTAAAAAATATTACAATTTTGTATGCTGAAGATGAAGCAAGCTTAAGGGAAATTACTTTAAATATTTTAAAAGGTTTTACTAAAAAGCAGTTTGTTGCTCAAGATGGTAAAGAAGGACTTGACCTTTTTAAAGAGAATGAAGAAGAGATTGACCTTATCATTACAGATGTAAATATGCCTCATATGAATGGTTTAGAGATGATAAAAGAGATTAAACAAATTAATCCTAATATTCCTATTATTGTTGCTACTGCATTTTCTAATACAGAGTATTTATTAGAAGCTATTGATATTGGAGTTGATAAATATGTACTTAAACCAATAGATATGAAAAAATTACTTCAAACTATGAGCCAATCACTTTTGTATCATGAATTAAAAGATTTATATATTGATAAACTTACACACTTACCAAATAGAAATAGATTAAAAAAAGATTTAGCTCAAACAAATGAAGATTTAATGGCACTTATAAATATCGATAAATTCTCAACATTAAATGACCTATTTGGAGAGAATAATGGAGATAAAATACTTTCAGAATTTTCTGACAACTTAAAAGAACACTTTACAAAAGATGAATATAAAATTTATAGAATAGAAGCAGATAAGTTTGCAGTTGTTTCAAAAGAGTACAATAAAGATATAAATGAATTTAAAAAACTTTGCAAAGAGTTTGCAAACAATATTCAAAAAGAGTCAATAATTATAGATGATAATGAAGTTGATTTGAATGTAACAATAGGTATTGCAAAAGGAGATGGTAATAGAGCCTATAAATACTCTCAAAGAGTTATTGCTTATGCAAGAAGTAAATTTGAGCAAGTTATGATTTATGACGATTCTTTTAATATCCAAGAATCTTTTGAAGAGAATATAAAGTGGGTTAAGAAAATCAAAAATGGATTAAAAGATGGTAACTTTAAAGGTTTTTACCAACCAATAGTTGATAATAAAACACAAGAAATTTACAAATATGAAGCCTTAATTAGATTTATTGAAGATAATGGAGATGTTATCGCACCATTTCATTTTTTAGATATTGCAAAGAAAGCAAAACTATATCCACATGTAATTAAAGTAATGCTAAAAGAAGCACTACTACTAATAAATGAGAAACAAAAAAGAGTTGCAGTAAATATCTCTTTTGAAGATATAGCAAGTAGCGAAACTCAACACTTCATATATGAAGAATTAAAAAATGAACCCGAAGCTACAAAACTTTTAGAGTTTGAAATATTAGAAAGTGAAGAGATTTCAGATATTCAAATTGTAAAAGATTTTATAAAAGAAGTTAAAGCCTTAGGCTGTACTGTTGGAGTTGATGATTTTGGTGCAGGATACTCAAACTTTAATATGCTTACAAATTTAGATATTGATTTTGTAAAAATTGATAGTTCCTTAATAAAAGAAATCGACCACTCAAAAAATCAAGAAATTATTGTAAATACTATCTCTAACTTCTCAAAAGAGTTTGGGTTTACAACTGTTGCAGAGTTTGTAAGTAGTAAAGAGATATATGAAAAAGTAACATCTTTAGGAATTGACTATTCACAAGGTTACTACTTTGGGAAACCTGTAAGTTTTGAAGAGGTATAAAAAAGGATGAGTTAATTCATCCACTCTTTAATAATTAAATCTTTATTAAATAAAGTACTTTTTATTCTAGCTGCATTTGCAATACTAACTAATTTTTTACTAGCTTTACTTAAATCATCATTTACTAAAAAATAGTCATATTTATCAATAGAATTAATCTCTATTTTTGCATTTTTAACTCTTTTTTCAATAACATCTTTTGAATCAGTTGCTCTATTATTTAATCTATTTTCTAACTCTTTTAAGCTAGGTGTTGTTATAAAAACTGAAGTAACATAAGATGCAAGTTCAGTCTTTTTTACTAAGTCATGCCCTTGTACATCAATATCAAATATTACTAATTTTTCTTGAGCAAGAGCTTCTTTTACAGGCTTTAAAGAAGTACCATAATAGTTCCCATGAACATCTGCATACTCTAAAAAATTTCCAGCAGCAATATCTTTTTCAAACTCTTCTTTACTACAAAAAAGATAATCAACTCCATGTTTTTCACCCTCTCTTGGTGCTCTTGTAGTAGTAGATATTGAAAAATAATACTCATTTATATCTTTATAAACCTCTTTTAAAAGTGTTGACTTCCCACATCCACTAGGACCAGAAATAAGTAATATTGCACCATGCTTATCTTGCATTAATTTTTTTCCTTCAAGCTTAATTTTAAATCTATATCTTCTCCATTAGAAAGCTTATCAATTACACCTTGGTCAAACTTTTCAAGTAAAGGTCTTAACTCATCAATACTATATTTATTTAATATGAGTTTTAAAGGCTGGTCTTGATTAATATCATAATCATTTACTTCACTTAAAGCATCATCAATAATATCAGATAACTCTTTCCAATCATTCTCTTTTTCATCAGTAACAACTTCATTTTGAATATTGTCATATCTTAATATATCTGAGATTTTAGATAATTCATTATTGTCTAAAACTCCACCATCATTTAATGATGCCAAAGTTACAATACTCTCATCATTATCATCTTCTATATCAGAAGCAATATTATCAGCAAGTGATTCTACATAATTAGTTAAATCCTCTGTTGAATCATCACTTAACATTGAAGCAGCAGAGTATTTTGCACTATTTTTAATATTCTCTTGTTTTTGTAAAGTCTCTTCTTCACCAATAAACTCAATTTGTTCTTTGATTATTTCTTGAAGTTGTAAAGGAAGAAAAGGTCTAGGAATAATAAAATCTCTTGCTTTTTCAAAAGGAAGTTCATCATTACAAATTGCACCTAATTTAGAACAATATTTTTTAAGAGTGTTAAACTTATCATCTATATACTCTTGGTCAATTATTATAAAATCTTTTTTTTCTTCAACATCATGATTACTTTGTACAAGCAACTCTAAATCAAGTTTTTTACATACAAGTGTAAAAATCTTTATAATTATTGGAGTATTACTAATCAACAATAAATTCACCTTATCTCCTCTAGCTTCAAATCAACAAGTTTATAAGTTTTATCACACTTTTTAGCAAGTTCTTCATCATGAGTAACTAATATAAGTCCTGCATTACAAGAGTGTACATATTTAAAAAGTGCATTAATTACATGAGTTGAAGTATCTTTATCTAGATTCCCAGTAGGTTCATCAGCAAAAATCACTTTTGGCTTTTTTGTTAATACCCTAGCTATTGATAATCTTTGCTGTTGACCTCCACTTAGTTCTCCAACTCCTTGATTGATTACATGCTCAATATCCAATGTCTTAAGCAGTTTTTCATCAATCTCATTTAAACTAAGTAGTGTGGCAATATCTAAATTCTCTTTTGCACTAAAACCTCTAAAAAGATAGTGTGCTTGAAATATTATACCAAAATCTTCTCTACGTATATTTAAAAGCTTTGATTTTTTTTGTTTATATATATCTTTTTGTTCAAAAAAAACTTCCCCACTATTTGGCATTAAAAGTGAAGATAGAATATTTAGTAAAGTTGACTTTCCACTTCCACTCATTCCAATAATTGCAATAGTCTCTTTTTCATGTAAACATAGATTAATATTATTAAAAAGTTCGTAGTCAAATTTATGAGAAACCCCTTTTGCTTCTAGCAAAAGGGGTTTACTTGTAGAGTGTGACGAGTTAGAGTTTTGTTCGTGCACAATTAATCTTTATTAAGATTATTTACCCATTTGTTTTGCAACTTCCGCAGCAAAATCTTCTTCTTCTACCTCAATACCTTCACCAAGTTCAAATCTAATGTACTCAACGATTTTAATTGATGAATCAACTTCCGCAATTGCTTGTTCAACAGTTTTTTTATCATCCATTACATAAGCTTGAGATAATAAAGCAAGTCTTCCATCTAATTGAGTATTATCTTGAATATATCTTTCAATTTTTCCAGGAATAATTTTATCCCAGATTTTTTCAGGTTTACCTTGCTCTTTTAATTCTGCTTCAAATTTAGCTTTTGCATTTGCAAGAGCTTCATCTGTTAATTGAGATTTAGAAACAAAATCAGGAATGTTTTTTAATGGTTTTCCTAATCTTTTTAATTCATCATTTTCAGCTTCAATTTCAGCTTTAATTGCTCTATTTTCAGCTTCTACAAACTCTGAGTCTAAATCAGTATATGAAATAACTGTTGGTTTCATAGCTGAAGCATGCATAGCAATATTTCTTAATAATGTTGCAGTTTTTTCTTTTGCTGCATCATCACAAGTTGCAGCTAATAATACACCAACTTTTCCAGTTGCATGTACATAACCATTTACTACTGCACCTTCAACAGCAGCTAATTTTCTAGCAACTAAGTTTTCACCAATAGTTGCAATTTTTTCATTTAAAAATGTTGAGAACTCTTGTCCATTGATAGTTGAAGATGCTAAAGTTTCAGCATCTTTAATATCATTTTCTTGAGCATGTGCAGTAATCTCTTTAGTTAATGCAATAAAATTTTCATTTTTAGCAACAAAATCAGTTTGAGAGTTTAACTCTAAAATTGTACCTTTTGTATTGTCTTCATTAATTAATACAGAAATTAAACCTTCTGCAGCAACATTTCCAGCTTTTTTAGCAGCTTTACCAAGACCAGCTTCTCTTAAGTGTTGAACTGACTTATCTAAATCACCTTCGCACTCATTTAAAGCATTTTTACAATCAAGCATACCTGCACCAGTCATCTCTCTTAATTGTTTAATTAATTTTGGAGTTGCACCTGCCATGATTATGCTTCCTCCTCAGTTTTTTCTTCTTCAGCTACTGCTTCAGCAACAACTTCTTTTGCTTCTTCTTCGCTTACAGGAACTTCTACTTCATCATTTCCTTCAGCATCTGCAGCTGCAGCTTTACCTTCATTAATTGCTGCTGCCATTTCTTGGCAAAATAATTGAATTGATCTAATTGCATCATCATTTCCTGGAATTGGGAAATCTACAACATCAGGGTCGCAGTTTGTATCTAATGGAGCTACAACTTTAATTCCTAATCTTCTTGCTTCTTTAATAGCAATTTTTTCTTTAACAGCATCAAGAACAAACATCATATCTGGTAAATTTTTCATCTCTTTAATTCCACCAAGATATAACTCTAGTTTTTCTTCTTTTCTTGTAAGCATTAAAGCTTCTTTTTTAGTTAAAAGATCAAATTGACCTTCTTCTCTCATTTTTTTAATTACTTCTAATTTTCTAATTGATTTTTTAATTGTTCCATAGTTTGTTAGCATACCACCTAACCATCTGTGGTTAACATATGGCATACCACAAGATTCAGCAGCTTTTTTAACAGCTTCACTAGCTTGTTTTTTAGTACCAACAAAAATCATTGTTTGACCTTCAGCAGCTGCATCTCTTACTACATTATATGTATATCTGAAATATCTTAACGTTTTTTGTAAGTCAATAATATAAATATTCTTTCTAACACCGAAAATGAATTTTTTCATTTTTGGATTCCATCTTCTTGTTTGGTGTCCAAAGTGTACACCACACTCTAATAGGTCTTTCATTGTAACCATATTGATTCTCCTAAGTTTTTATTTTTTCAATTGGGTTTAGCCTCTGTGCCCCTTAGTATCAAACAAATAATACAACCCATTTTAGGATTGACACATGTGAGGTTTCTTATTCAAATTTATATTAAAAATATGATAAGAACGCGTATTTTATCCAAGTTAACTTTAATTTAAGTTTAAGTAGAAATGAAGAGAAGCGAAACTTCTCTTCAAAGTAGTAGATTACTTAGCAGCTTTTGCTTCTTTTACCCATGCATCAATTTTAGCTTTATTTTTTTCAAGCCATAATTTAGCATGTCTTTTTATATCTTTTTCTTTATTTTGTTCATTTGCCATAAGCATATTTTGACCAGAAATATCATTTACATCTATTTTAATAAGATTAAATAACTTCGCAATATCTTTATGTTTTGTTCTTACACTTGCATTAGAAACAATTCTTTGATGATTAATATTAAATCCATAATCAGAACCATTAGGTAATTTTGTAGAATCAGTATTTGGATTTGCAGAGTGTGTTACTTGTAAAAACACTACATCTTTACCTGGAACTAACTTACCACTTACCCAATATGGAGTCCAAGTATAATATAAAATTGGTTTTCCTGTTTTATAGTTTGCTATTGTATCAGCAATTATAGCTGAGTATTCCCCTTGATTATGTTCAATAGTATCTCTTAATTTAAAAGCATCTAATTGATATTCAATAACTTTTTCGCATCCCCAACCAGCATTACATCCACTTAAGTCAGCTTTTCCATCATTATCTAAATCAAAAAGTTTTGCAATTTCTGGTTTTTTTAAATCATTAATATACTTAATATTATGTTTTTGTGCAGTCTTTTTATCAATTAAATAACCTTGAGCACAATTTGAGATAAACTTATCATACTTTGTAATTTTTTTCTCTCCACCTAAGGCTTTAATTTTTCCATTATGTAATGGATCCCACATTGAAGCTAAAAAATACACTTCATCACTATTTGCATTATTTGCAATAGTTTGAAATGCAATATCATAGTTTACTTCATTAAAGTCAACTATTTCATGACCCATCTTTTTTAAAGCTTCTGCTACAATTAAAGTTTGAAATACCTCTTCTGCTATTGTTGATTTTAGAACATGCACTTTAGCCCCAAACAATGAAGTAGCGACTAAAAGTGAAGCTAATCCTGAAATAATTAATTTTTTACCAAACATCTATTCTCCTTATTTTTTTATTAGCTTATAAACTAAACCAATTGGTCCTTTTTGAAACCATCTTAATTTATTGCTTTTATCTTTTCTTCCCATCTCTTGTGTTAATCTATCTAAAATAACTGCTAATAAAACTATTCCTAGTCCACCAACAGCAGCAAGTCCAATATCAAGTCTTCCAATTCCTCTTAATACCATTTG
This sequence comes from Malaciobacter halophilus, assembly GCF_002837275.1. Classification (GTDB taxonomy): domain Bacteria; phylum Campylobacterota; class Campylobacteria; order Campylobacterales; family Arcobacteraceae; genus Malaciobacter; species Malaciobacter halophilus. The sequence continues at coordinate 33,011 of NZ_NXIF01000040.1, forward strand.
TCCTAATCCTCCAACTGAAATCATTGAAGCAATTACAACCATTGAAAGTGATAGCATTAGAGTTTGGTTTACTCCTGCCATAATTGTAGGCATTGCAACTGGAACTTGTACCTTAAATAACATTTGTGTACTACTAGCACCAAATGACCTTGATGCTTCAATTAAATCTTCTGGAACTTGTCTAATACCTAAATTTGTAAGTCTAATTAATGGTGGTAATGCAAATATAATTGTTACAATTACACCTGGAACATTACCAATTCCAAACAACATTACAATAGGAATTAAATATACAAAAGCAGGAGTTGTTTGCATTGCATCAAGTATAGGCCTTACAACTTTATTAACTGTATCACTTTTTGCACTCCATATTCCTAAAGGAAGCCCAATTATAATAGAGAAAAATACTGCTGTTAAAACTAAAGCAAGAGTAATCATTGACTCTTCCCAAGCACCAATAAATCCAATAATAAAAAATGAAATCATTGTTCCTAAAGCCATCTTTTTAGTAGAAAACTGTAAGGCTAAAAGTACAAAAAATACAATAACTATATATGGGTTTAAAAATAGTAAAAATGACTCAATAGATTTTAAAACAAAATCAATTGGTAACTTTGCAGCTAAGAAAAACTCTCTAAAGTTTTCAACTGTCCAGTTAATAGCATCATTAGTCCAAGTATCAAATGGAATAATAGCATCATCAAAAGGATTTAAAATATCAAAATCCTTACTCTCTTCAGGAGCTGCTGCTGTTTGTGTCCAATCTACTGATGATTCTTTATTCTCTTGCGCAGTAGAAGCATTTCCCCATGGATCACTACTCATTTTCTACTCCTTCATCAAATACTTTAAGTAAACTACTTTTAGAAATAGTTCCTTTATATTTTCCTTTTTCATCTACAACAGCAGTTGGAAAAGTATGCTCTGCAATATCAGATATAAACTCAGATATTTGTAAATTTTCATCAATTGAGTCTTGTTTTATAATTGCATCATGTAAGCTACCGCCAATTTTTTGTTGTTCTTTTAAAGAATCCACTGTTAATAATCCAATATATATTCCATTCTTTTCAATAAAATATGCATAGTCCTCATCAAAATCACTAATATATTGTAATGCAGACTTTATTCCAAAACTTGGTTTATTAATAATTGTTGAGTGATTTTTCTTAACTATATGAGATGCATTTAATACTGATGTTACATCAACACCTTTAAAAAATGACCTAACATAATCATTTGCAGGATTATTTATAATCTCTTCTGGTGTACCAATTTGAGATATTTCTCCATGTTGCATAATTGCAATTCTATCGCCAATTCTAATTGCTTCATCTAAATCATGTGAAATAAAAACAATTGTTCTTTGCTCTTCACTTTGTAAAGTTAAAAGTTCATCTTGCATCTCTGTCCTAATTAA
>NZ_NXIF01000041.1 GCF_002837275.1 Malaciobacter halophilus
TTTTTCTCTTGTTATCATATATATTCAGTTTATAAAAGTTATCTCTTATAAACTTCTTTTGTTAAAGAACTCAAATCCTCTCTCTTGCTTCTCTTTTTAGCCTCAGCGAATTTGGACGGGAATTATAGACAAATTTATTCCTCTTGTCAACCCTTTACCCTTAACTACAGCTTAAATTTTTGAATTTTTGTGGTTTTTCCCTTTTTTATTATTTTTTTATGCTTTTTATTATTTTATTGTTAATATTTCATTTACATTTATTATGTAATATAACATTAGTGTAATGTAAGAGTATGTTATTGAAGATAGTATTAAGCATAACATATTAGAATTGCATTACTATATAAGAATTAAGTAAAGGATTTAAAGATGTATAATAGAGATTATTTAGAACAATCTCAAAATCATACAGCTCAAGACTCATCAAGAGTTGAACTTATGAGCTTTTTAAAAGCTACATATCAATTATTTGCGGGATCACTTTTAGCAGCAACTGCAGGTGCTTATATTGGACTTGATATTGCTTCAATTATTGCAGGTCCAGTTATGTGGATATTGTTTGCTGTTGAATTAGCATTGATATTCTTTGTTATTCCTAGAGTAAAACATACTCCAGGTGTTAACTTAGCAGTATTATTTGCATTCACATTTATTACAGGGCTTACAATTGCTCCTCTTTTAGCAGCAATATTTGCAATGCCTAGTGGTGCTTCTATTGTTGGTCAAGCATTTTTAATGACTGCAGTAGCTTTTGGTGGAATCTCTATGTTTGCTATGACAACAAAAAGAGATTTTTCGTCTATGGGTAAATTTTTATTTATCGCATTAATTATTATGATTGTTGCAGGTATTTCAAATATCTTTATTCAATCATCAATGTTTCAATTAGTAATTGCAAGTGCAGGTGCACTTCTTTTCTCAGCTTTTATTCTTTATGATACACAAAATATCATAAGAGGTGGATATGACTCACCAGTAGAAGCTGCGTTATCACTATATTTAGATTTCTTTAACCTATTTGTATCTTTATTACAAATCTTAGGTATCATGAATAGTGATGATTAATTAGTAACTCCTCTTTTGAGGAGTTATTTCACTAACTACAAATATGAATAAAAATAACTTACGATTAATTGATGCCAATTTAAATAGACTAAGAGAAGGTATTAGAGTAATAGAAGATATCTTTAGATACATTTACAATGATAAAAAGAATGCATCAAGACTCAAACAACTAAGACACAAAGCACGAATTGATTTAAATGATGACTTATTATCATCAAGAGATATTAGAAATGATGTTTTAAAAAAATCCATTAGTAGTGAACAAAATAGAGAGGATTTATATTCAATACTAATAGCAAATTTTAAAAGAGCCCAAGAGAGTGCAAGAGTACTTGAAGAGTTTACAAAATTAATAAGTGTAAAAGATAGTGAAAACTTTAAATATATAAGGTATGAACTTTATGATTTAGAAATTGTTTTAACAAATATAACTTCAAACTCTAAATAGTTTAAATCATATTTTTGATATAGTTTCTTTGCATCTTTAAAAGACAAGGAGTTACCTCCACTTACTCCAGAGTTCTTAATATAATCAAACATCTCTTTTTTATTTTCAAACTCTAAATTATAAGTATATTTTTCAAATTCGCAATTAAAACTATTTAAAAAAGCTTTTTTTATAGACTCTTCATCTAAAATAGGTGATTTAGTATTTGTAATCTTTTGAATTGTTTTAAAAGTATTTGAAGTAAAAAGTACAGCATTGATATTATTTGTTACTTGCGATAGTTTTGATACTAATTTAGATAAATCCTTTGACCATTGTAAAGCAGAAGAAGATATAACCATATCAAACTTTTTACTTTTTAAAAACTCAAAAAATGCCTCTGAATCAAAATCAAAACACTCTATGATTATTGTATCATTTCTTGGATGCAACTCACACATAGAAGAAGAGAAGTCTATTGCATAATAAGAGTTTAACTTCCAATTAATATTTTTATAAACTTGTCCAGAGCCACAACCTAACTCTAAAATAGTTTTAGGAGGAGAACTAATATCTCTTACTAATGCTTTAGCAATTATTTGTTGTATAATATTATTGTTATTATAATTTTTTGCGTGTTTTGTAAACTCATTTTGTATAGACATGGAAAGCTTTATCTCTTTTTAAAGTTATCTTATTTTAGATTTTGGGCATTTTAGCTTTTTCTTAATAAGTTTTCGATAAAATAGACAGCATTTTTAAAAAAGGACAACAGATATGACCTCTACACTTTTAATAGTTCAATTTGTATTAGCTATTATATTAACAATAACAATTTTGCTTCAAAAAAGCTCTAGTATTGGACTAGGTGCATATAGTGGAAGTAATGATTCACTATTTGGTGCAAAAGGGCCAGGTAACTTTTTATCTAAAGCTACAATGGCAATAGGATTAATCTTTGTTATTAATACCTTAGTTCTTGGGTATATGTATAATGAACAAAGAAATGAGAGTGCTATTGATAATGTAAAAATCAACACTTTAATTCCTAATAAACCAGAACAACAAAATCAACAGTCAGCACCAGCTGCACCAACTGCACCTAGTGTTCCGACAACTAAATAAATATAAGAAGTAGAAGTATGAGATACCTACTACTTCTTATAATATCTTACTACTACTTAAGTGCTAATGCACATGTATTTGTTTATCACAGATTTGGTGATGATAAACATGCAAGTACAAATACAACACTTCAAGAATTAGAAAAAGAGTTTAAATATTTTAAAGATAATGGTTACAAAGTTGTAAAACTTTCGCAAATTATTGAAAAAGTAAAGAACAAAGAAGAAGTACCTGATAATTGGGTTGCTTTAACTATCGATGACTCTTATAAAAGTTTTTATGAAAATGGTTTACCTATCTTTAAAAAGTATAATTATCCTTTTTCTGTGTATGTTTATGTAGAAGCTACACAAAAAGGTTATGGTGATTTCATGACTTGGGAGCAACTAAAAGATGCTTCAAAATATGGAGAAATAGGATTGCATTCATATTCTCATGCACATCTTACAAAAATATCAACTAGCAAAGTATATAGCGATACAAAAAAAGCTATTGAGATTTTTAAACAAAAACTAGGATTTGAGCCTAAATCTTATGCCTATCCATATGGTGAATATAATCAAAAAGTAAAAGAGACAATAAAAAAGTTTAACTTTGAATACATACTAAATCAAGGCACTGGTACTGTAACTAAAAATTCAGATGTTTATGATATAAACAGAATTGCCCTTGTAGGAAAAGTAAACTTAAAACAGAAACTAAAATATAAAACATTAGATGCCACTTGGTTTGAACCTAAAAACTATCCTAAAGATGGTTTACTAAAAAGAGTTCATGCCAAAGTTGACCCAAAAATAAAAGATATTAAACTATACGTTACAGGCTTTGGATGGAGAAATATAAAAGTTAATAATGGTATAATTGATGAAAAGTTAGACCTAAAACTTAAAAACTCTAGAACTAGAGTTATACTAAGTACTGATTACTTTACAGTTGCCAATAAAATCATAATTAAAAATTAATATACAATAAGGAGAAACAAATGTTAGAAGAAATTTACAGTGAAACAAAAGAGCATATGGAAAAGTCGATTGAAGCTTTAAAAAGAGACTATAAAAGTTTAAGAACTGGAAAAGTTTCAACTTCAATTTTAGATGGAATTAAAGTTGACTATTATGGAACACCAACAGAATTAAATCAAGTAGCTTCTGTGTTAGCACCAGATGCAACTACAATAGTTATTTCACCATGGGAAAAAAACCTAGTAGGTGATATTGAAAAAGCAATTAATGAAGCAAATATTGGAGTAAATCCAAATAATGACGGTGAAGCAGTAAAACTATACTTCCCTCCTATGACTGTTGAGCAAAGACAAGAAGCTGCAAAACAAGCTAAAGGGATGACAGATAATGCAAAAGTTGCAATAAGAAATGTTAGAAAACACTCAAACGATAAAGTAAAAACTCTACATAAAGATAAAGAGATTACAGATGATGAAAATAAAAAAGCATTAGATGAGATTCAAAAAATTACTGACTCTTTTGTAGCAAAAGCTGATGATACTTTTAAAACAAAAGAACAAGAAATTTTAACGGTATAATTCATGAACGTAGAACAAATATACAAAGACTCACAAGCTTTATTAGAAGGTCATTTTAAACTAAGTAGTGGTAACCACTCTAAATACTATTTACAATCTGCTAAAGTTTTAGAAGATCCTAAAACTGCAAAAATTTTAGCAGAAGCTTTAGCTAAACAAATTAAAGATAGTGGAATAAAAGTTGATGCTATTTGTTCACCGGCTCTTGGTGGACTTGTAGCTGGATTTGCACTTGCAACTGCACTTGATGTAAGATTTATATTTGCTGAACGTGTTGATAAAGAAATGACAATTAGAAGAGGGTTTGAAGTACAAGAAGGTGAAAACTATATTATTTGTGAAGATATTATCACAACTGGTGGTTCTGCACTTGAAGCAGCAAAACAAGTAGAAAATAGTGGTGGAAATATCGTAGCTTATGCAGCACTTGCAAATAGAGGTTTTTGTTCAAGAGTTGGAAGTGATATAGAAGCAAAACAAAACTGTAAACTACCACTTGATAAACCACTTTTTGCTCTTGATGATTTTACATTTGAAATGTACTCTCCTGAAAATTGTCCAATGTGTAAAGAAGGAAGCGTAGCTTACAAACCAGGAAGTAGAGGAAACTAACTATTATGAGTAGATGGAGAGATGTAAAAGCAGGTAAAAATAAAAATACAACTGAAAAGAAACAATCTTCAACATTTGATAATAAAGAAATCTCTGCATCTATTCCAGCAAGAGTTAAAGCATTTATCGTAGATATGTTTATGATTATGATGCCTCTTGCTTATATAACTACATATGTTTTAATGGATGGAAAAGAAGATTTCCAAGCTAGTCAAGAAGCTAGATGGGCAATCTCTTTAATATTTGGTGCAATTACTATAATTTTTTGGGTTGCAAAGGGTCAAACTCCTGGACAAAAAGCTTATGAAGTTAAACTTATTGACCAAAAGACAAGAAAAAAAATCTCATTTTTAAAAGCGCTTGTTAGATATTTTATTTTTTTAATTAGTGCTGTAACAATTATTTTATCTTTTATTCCTTTTTTTAGAAAAGATAAAAAAACAGTACAAGATATACTCACAAATACAATAGTAGTTGACGAAAAAAATATTTAAATGCTTTTTTTCAATCTTTCAGCATTTTACTTTTTCTATTTTGCTGCAGTTGGTATTTATGTAATCTTTCTACCAAAAGTTTTACATGATGTAGGATATACAGCTTTTGATATTGGTGTTATTTTAGCATTAGCTCCACTAATGAGATTTGCTACTCCTTTTTTGTTTTTAAAACATATAAAATTAAATCAAATTGTATTCAAAACTGCTTTATTTGGTTCAATTTTTTGTGCTACCTTATTCTATTTTACTTTAAATAATTTTTATGCTTTTATGATAAACAATGCCATATTAGGAGCATGTCTAAGTCTTATCTTACCATATTTAGAAGTAATTGCAATTAAAGATTTAGGAAAAAGTAAATATGGAAAATCAAGACTTTATGGCTCAATTGGTTTTATGATTATCTCTCTTGTTTTAGCAAAATTTTTAACAAAACCAGCAATTGCTTTGCATTTTTATTTAAGTGTAATATCTTTAATGGTTATGTTTGCACTACTATTACTTAGATTTGACACTTCCCATGAAGATATTAAAAATAAATCAAAGCAAGCTTTTTCTTTTGTAAAACATTGGACTTTTTGGGCATGTTTATTTCTAATGCAACTAAGTTTTGGAGGATTTTATAACTTTTTTACTATTTATGAAACAGAAAATGGTATTAGTTTACAAATGACTTCATATCTTTGGTCATTTGGTGTTATTTGTGAAATATTAATGCTTTATTTTCAAGCTCCATTACTTAAAAATAATCTATTAAATATCATAAGATTTTGTTTATTAATTACATCTTTTAGATGGTTACTTCTATATTTATATCCAGACTCTTTGATGATAACTTTTATATCACAAAGTATTCATGCTTTCTCTTTTGGATTATTTCATAGTGCAGTTATCATATATCTTTACTCTTTATATGAAAATAAACAACTTGCTCAACAGTTTATGTATGGAGTAGCTTATGGTCTTGGTGGATTTTTAGGTGCATTAATTGCTGGTTGGCTATACGGACCAAATCTATTTTTATATAGTGCTATATTTTCAGCACTTGCATTCTTAATAATTATTAATAGAAAATAGAGCTTTACTCTATTTTTAGAACTAATAGCTTAATATTCTTTTTCTCTTGTATTTCAACAAGTTTTAAACCTTTTATATTAGAAGCTAAAAACTCAGCAATTGAGCTAATATTATTAACTGCTAAATGTTTTAATAATACACCTCTATAATGTTTTGCCCAGTGGCTTACTACTTTACCATCTTTTAAGAATTTAAAAGTTAATACATTTGCTTTTTTAGCTTTATAAAACTTCTCATAAAAGCCAGCTCGTAAGTCTATTATCTCTTCACCTAAATAATCATCCAAAGCTTGAGAAAAATTCTCTAAATAAAATTTTTCTACATTAATATTAGGAAGTTTTGCACCTTGTTTATATTTATAATCAGGTATCAAATTATCAGCTTTAATTGGGCCAAAAAGATTTGAAAAAAGTACGACATTATTGTCTATATAAGCTTGTGCTTTTTTATCTAATTTCTCATACTCTATTGCATCAAAAGCTACTCCATTATATCTTTGAATGGCTTTCATTGTTGGTTTATTTTTTAAACTGTGTTTATATTTTTTAACTTCATCTAATTTCTTTAGACCAAACCACTTAGATAATTCATCTAGTTCTAAATTTTTTACATACTCTTCATAGTATTCAAATATCTCTTCTCTTTTATAAAATAACTCTTTTATAAAAAAATTCTCTTTACAAAATGGTTTTCCATAACCATCTGGATTTTTTGTCTCAGCAGGTGCTAAAAGTATTTTCAATTATCTTCCTTTATAAAAATATTCCATCTACATAATACCAATTTCCATCTACTTTTAAAAATCTACTTTTTTCAGTAAAAGAAGCATCTAAATTATTTTGATATAAAGTTGCTTTAAAAGTAACAAAGCTCTCTTCTTGGCCATCTTCACTCTCTAAAATCTCTAAATTTTTAAAATCCGTATAAGAGCAAAAATTAAAAATATCATTTTGCCATCTTTTCTTATTCAAAGTAAACTCTGGATTTTCATAATGAGTAGTTTTTATTATATAGTCAACTTTACATAAAGCAAATGCACTATATCTTGAACGCATAAGTTCTAATGCAGTTTTTGCAGGCTTTCCATCGTGGAGTTCTTTACAACACTTTTTGTATTTCTTGTCACTTCCACAAATACATTTAGAATTTATAGATATTTTCAAGTTTATCCTTATGATTAATTTATAAGAAATTCTATCACAAGTTTTTTAAATAACAAAAATTTTACAAAAGCAAAATTGCTTTTGTAAAATAAAAATCTATTTTAAAGTTTTTGAGAATTTTTTATTTTTGACACAAGCTTATCTCCAAACCCTTTAATCTTTTTTAAATCATCAAGTTTTGTGATTTTATTTGATTTTCTGTAATCAATAATTGCTTGTGCTTTTTTCTCCCCAATTCCTTTAATAGACATCAACTCCTCTTTTGTAGCACTATTAAAATCCATTGATGCAAATACCAAAACAAAAGAACACAACAAACCTAAAAGAATTTTTTTCATAATCTCCCCTTTATAAAAAATAATCTTTCAAATTATATAATAAATAATTTTAAATATTATTAAAGCTATAATTTTCTTTTATACTTATAATTTGTAGTTTTTCTTTTTGGTTTTTGATACAGTGTTTTTGAAAACACCAACTCTAAAGTATAATATGTTACTGGTATAGTCATAACACTTATAAATATAATATATAGTAAATCTATTATTTATCCTTTTTTGAAGTTTAAAGTTTTAATTATACTTTATTCTTTTATAATTTAGCCAAAATTAAGTATCATATTAATATAAATTTTAAGGAGAGTGTATGAATGAAATAAAACTGCCCCTTGAGTTAATCTCTGCAGGACTTTCTATAATAATAGTAATAGCTATATTTATAAAAGTTTTTAGGTATAAGCAAAGACTTGATGTATTAAAAGAACTAGATAGAAGAAAAGATATGTCAAAATTAACACAAGAAGATAAAAACTATATTCACTCAAACTTAAAAGAGTATAATCAGAAACTAGAGAAAGTAGAAAATTTAACAAGACTACTTTTTCCTATTTTTATCACTATTGGTGCTATACTATTTCTTTTCTTTTCATTAGAACAGACTTTAATTCATCTAAATGTAATAATCGTAGCATATATCTATTTGCAAATTCATAGAATTCATACAAGAAACTACTCTAAGTTTCTTGAAGATTTAGATAAGTAAAAGCTTTTTATATGTTTTAAAATCATCATGATTGTATATCTCAAAATCAATACTATATAAAGGATTTGATTTTAAATAAGATATACAATCATGAATACACTGCTTAGTATCATCACAATAAATATAAAATTTCATCTCTCCTTCAAATATATCTACTGCAACTAAAAGAAGTTTTTTCTCATTTTCCAACTGTTTTAAATGATTTTGCTCAAAACTTGCAAAAAATGCTAAACAAGATGCATCAGGGAACATAATATCATCTGCTACATGAAATTTATGTATTATTACAACTAAATTTTTATTAGAGATTATTTGCATTGGTTCTAAATACTCTCTTACTCTTAACATTTGATTTATATTTTTAGTCTCTTTCAACTTCCAATGTTCATCTAAATTTACCATTTTATAGGCTCTTTTCCTAGTTTTACTAATATTTCATTTGTTTTACTAAAATGTTCACACCCAAAAAAGCCTCTATATGCAGATAAAGGACTTGGGTGTGGAGCAGTTAATATATAATGAATATCTTCATTGATTATTTTACTTTTTGAAATAGCAGGTGCACCCCAAAGTAAAAAAACTATATTTTTACAATTTTTATTTATATATTTTATTATATTGTCTGTAAAAATCTCCCACCCTAACTTATGATGTGATTTTGGTTTTGACTCTTCTACTGTTAAAATTGTATTTAAAAGTAATACTCCTTGTTTTGCCCAAGAAGTTAAATCTCCATCTTCACATGTACTATTGTGTTTTAAATCTTGTTTTATCTCTTTTAGTATATTTACCATTGAAGGAGGATTTTTAATACTACTTGGAGTAGAAAAAGCCAAACCTTGTGCCTGATTTAAGCCATGATAAGGGTCTTGACCTAAAATCACTACTTTTAAATTATCAATATCTGTAAGCTCAAAGGCTCTAAAAATATTTTCATATTTAGGGAAAACTGTTGATGTTTTATACTTATGTTCAATAGTTTTCATGAGTTTTTTATAGTAATCTTTACTCTTTTGTTCATCAATTACTTGTTTCCAAGAGTTCATTTTGCTCCTTAGCAATAAATATTCATTTTTTATTAATAGTAATTTAAATATTATAACATGATAAAAAAAAACGAAGGTTTAAAATGAAATCATTTTTTATAACAATTGGAGTAATTTTATTAGCTATTTTTATATTAATTGCAGTAAATATTAATAATATTCCAAAATTAGATGAGAATGTAAAGGCATCTTGGTCTCAAGTACAAAATCAATATAAAAGAAGAGCAGATTTAATCCCTAACTTAGTATCAACTGTAAAAGCTTATGCAAGTCACGAAAAATCAACTTTACAAGAAGTTACAAAAGCAAGAGCAAGTGTAGGAAAACTTAATATTTCTGAAAATATGCTATCAAATCCACAACTATTTGAACAGTTTCAAAAAGCACAAAGTAATTTAAGTTCAGCTCTTTCAAGATTAATGTTAGTAGTAGAAAAATATCCTAATTTAAAAGCAAATAAAAACTTCTTAGCTCTTCAATCACAACTTGAAGGAACAGAAAATAGAATTTCTGTGGCAAGAAGAGATTATATACAAACAGTAAAAGAGTACAATACAGAGCTTAGAACTTATCCAGGTAAATTTGTTGCTGCTATTTTATATCCAGAAGCAAAAATAAAACAAACATTTACAGCATCACCAAATGAGCAAGAAGTACCTAAAGTAGAATTCTAAAATGAAAAAATTTTTCTACTATTTTATACTTACTTGTTTTATTTTTTCTACTAATTTATTAGCACAAATTAATTTCCCCTCTCTTACAGGAAGAGTAGTTGATAATGCAAAAATATTAACTACTTCTCAATTAAAAAGTTTAACTGCAATTTTAAAAAAGCATGAAGAGCAAACATCAAATCAAATTGTAGTTTTAACTTTAAAAAATCTTGATGGTTATGAAATTGCAGATTATGGTTATCAAATTGCTAGATATTGGAAACTTGGTCAAAAAGATAAGAATAACGGTGTTTTATTACTTATTTCTTTAGAAGATAGAAAATTAAGAATTGAAGTTGGATATGGACTTGAAGGAGTATTAACTGATAAAATTTCCCATGAAATAATTGAATATACAATTAAACCTGAATTTAAAAAAGGTGATTACTATCAAGGAGTATTAAAAGGTGTTAAGGCTATTATAAAAAGTATAAAAGGTGAATATAAAAAAAGCAATTCACCTCAAACTTATAAAGATGAATCTTTTATCTCACATCTCCCTTTTGAGTTTTTAGGCTTTATTACTCTGTTTATCTTTATTTTTTTACCCAAAATAATAAGATTAATAGGATTTTCTTTATTATTTGGTTTTTTAAGTGGTATTTTTGCACTATTAGCAACAAGTAGTGGTATTGTATTTTTTATAGTTTTTATACTTGTATCTAGTGTTTTATTTATGAATTTTAAAAATGCTTCTAATAAAAATAGCTCATCTTATAGTAGCTTTAATAACTCTTCAAGTTTTGGCAGTTCTTCAAGTTTTAGTAGTTCTTCAAGTAGTTTTAGTGGCGGTGGAGGAAGTTTTGGTGGCGGTGGAGCCAGTGGGAGTTGGTAATGTATTTAAATGAAAATGAAAAAAAGTTAATTTCTCAAGAGATTAAGAATCTTGAAAAAAAAAGTTCCGTAGAATTAGTAGCAGTTATTACTAAAAACTCATCAATATATAAATTTGAAAAAATATTAGTATCATTAGCAATTACAACAATAGTTTCAATAATTGCACTATTTTTTGATATTAATACAATCATCTTTTTCCAATTGCAAATTGTAGTTTTTACTCTTATTTATAGTCTGTTTTATAATTTTGAAGATTTGATTTTATATTTTATTCCAAAAAAATATAAACATCAAAAAGCTTCATATAAAGCAAATAAAGAGTTTGAGAATCTTGGAATTAAAAATACAAAAACAAAACAAGGTATAATGTTTTTTGTATCAATAGATGAAAGATATGTTGAGATAATAACAGATAAACACATAAGAGAAAAAATAGATAATAAATATTGGGAAGATATTATAAATAAGTTTATAAAAGATGTTAAAAATAATGAACTATCAAAAGGCTACTTAAAAGCAATTAACTCATGTTCAAAAACTTTAATAAATAAATTTCCAATTGAAAAAAATGATATAAATGAACTTAGTAATGAGGTAAGAGAAATATGAAAAAGAATAAAGCAATAATATTTGATTTAGATGGAACACTTATTGATTCTGTTTTAGATATTGCACTATGTATGAATGAAGTATTAGAAGAGTTAAATTTAAAAAGTTACGAAATAGAAGAGTATAACTACTTTTTAGGTGGAGGAGTTGATGTATTAGTAAATAATGTACTAAAAAATCCAAGCAAAGAGTTAAAACAATTAGTTACTAAAAGATTTCAAGAAGTTTATGAAACTACATTGCATAGTAATACTAAAGCTTACGAAGGAGTATATGAACTATTAAAACAGTTACAAAATAGAGGTTTTAATATTGCAGTATTATCAAATAAGCCTCATAAATTTACTAAAGGATATGTAGATAAGATTTTTAAACAATTTAATTTAAAAGAGGTTCATGGACAAAAAGATGCTATTCCTAAAAAACCAAATCCGCAAGCAGCTATAAATATAGCTAAAAGCTTTAATATACCTTGTCAAGATATATATTTTGTAGGAGATACAAAAGTTGACATGCAAACTGCAAATAATGCAAATATGATAAGTATTGGTGTATTATGGGGTTTTAGAAATGAACAAGAACTAAAAGATTATGGTGCAAAATATATAGTAAAACATCCTTTAGAGATTTTAGATATTGTTAACTAAAATAGTAATTAATAAAAAAGATTAACCTCTTTAAAAGGTTGCATATGCAATAGTTGCATATGCAACATATTTAAAGGAGTTATTATGTATGAAGATATACATAGTTCAATTGGCTTTAAGATAAGCCAAACTGCAAATAGATTAAATTATGATTTTGTTCATGTTCTTTCACCATTTGATATTGCTCCAGAACAAAGAGCAACTTTAGAACTTATAAGTAAAGATAATCAAGTAAATCAAACTAAAATTGCATCAATACTAGGAAAAAATAAAACAACTGTATGTAGGTCACTAAATGCTTTAGAAAAAAAAGAGTTAATCAAAAGAGATTGCCAAGAAAAAGATAAAAGAGTTAATATTATTAAATTAACACAAAAAGGCAAAGATGTTCTTCAAGCAAGTCAAGAAAGTGTTATTAAATTTAGAGAAAAATTAAGTTCAGATTTAACAAAAGAAGAGATTAATAAACTATTTGAACTTTTAAATAAAGTTTCAAATACAGTAAGTAAGGAGGATTTTTGAGAAAATCAATAGGCCATATATATTTAATTATTTTATTAGCCTTTTTATCTTCAGTTGCGCCTATTGCAATAGATACATATATTCCATCAATACCAACAATAGCAACTGACTTTAACGTAAGTATAGAAAAAATAGAATTAACATTATCGATATTTTTAATAGGTTTTTCAATAGGTCAAGTTTTTGGAGGAACTTTTTCTGATAGAATTGGAAGAAAAAAATCTTCAATAATAGGCCTTTTAGGCTTTAGTTTTTTTAGTTTTTTAATAATCTTAAGTTCATCAGTTTATGAATTATGGGTTTATAGATTCTTTGAGGCTTTTTTTGGTGGATTTGTAGTAGTAAATGCAAATGCAGTAGTAAGAGATTTATTCCATGGAAAAGAAGCAGCAAAAATATTTTCACTAATTGGAACAATAAGAAGTATAGCACCACTTGCAGCTCCTGCAATTGGTTCTTTTATTATTCATTTTTACTCATGGAAAGCAGTATTTATGTTTTTATGTATATACTCTATTTTAATTGCTTTATGGGTATCTAAAGATTTAAAAGAGACATTTACGCATACTAATCAAAGTGTAATAGAGTCTTATAAAGCTGTTTTAAAAAACAAAATGGCAATGAAAGCAATGCTTACATTAGCCATATGTTTTTCAGGTTTTTTTATTTTAGTTGCAAAATCATCTTTTATATATATTGAGTATTTTAATATTTCGACTGACTATTTCCCTTTTTTCTTTGGGATTAATTTTTTAGTAATAATGGTAATGATTAGAGTAAATATAAAACTACTTAAAACATTTACTCAATTAGAGCTAATAAAATATACAATTATAATACAGATTATTGCTGGTATTTTACTAATGAGTTTAGCTCAAGGTATTTCAATAATTACTACAATGATTCTAATAGCAACATATATGAGTATGATGGCTTTTATATTTGGTAATAGCACAGCTTTAGCAATGGAACATTTTACAAAAAATGCAGGTGTTGCTTCTTCTGTTATTGGAGTATTACAGTTTGGCTTAGGAGCTTTAATATCTTCAATAGCACTAATGTTCCATAATCAAACATTTATGCCAATTGGAGCTAGTATTGCAACTATTTCATTTGTTGCTTATTTAATTATTAGAACATATAAAGTAAAGTAAAGAGTCTATTCTCTTTACTTAATTTTTATTCTACACCTATTTGAAAAAACTTTTCATCTACTTTTTCATATTTAGCAATTGAACAAGTAATTTTTAGTGCATTATCATAATCTTTAAACTCTTGAATAAAAAAATCTTGTAATTTTTTTGCATCTGCAGTTCTAAAAATAAAATATCCAAGAATATCTGTTCCTCTAGAACCAGCTTTTTCTATACCAAAACTGTCAAATTTCCAATCAACACCTTTAGCAAAGAAAAATACCTCTTCTATTCTTCTTATTAATTCTTCTCTTACACTATTGTTATACTCTTTTAAATGTACATAAAAAGCAACATTTGTATTATATTGTTGTTGTACTAATTTTTGTTCACTTTGGGTTTTAGGTTCACTAGATATCATAAAATTCTCTTTTTCAATATTCATTATTTTCTCCCTTTTAACTACAAATAGATTTATAATTATATACAAGAAATATAAATCTAAAGAAAAGTCTATATTAAAATATTACAAATAACCTAAATGTGAGTTATAAATCTGATTAAAAAGCTAATACTTGGAAATAACTCCAAGTATTAATTGCCATTTTTTTCATTATCTATATAGCTTCTACAATCTATACAATAAATAGCATGAGGTTTAACTCTTAATCTTTTTATGCTTATTTCACTATCACACATTTCACAAAGACCTGTGTACTCACCTTTTTCTATCTTTTTTAAAGCATGGTCAATCAAATTAAGCTCTTTTAATTGCTGTTTTTTTATATGAATATCATTTGAATAATCTCTACTTGCAGCGGCAAAATCTCCATCATCATTTAAATCCATATCACTTAAAGACTCATGCTCAGTATCAATAGTTCTTAGAGTTGTTTCAATTTTTTGTTTATTTTGTAACAACAATACATGTATCTCTTCAATCTGCTTTTGATTTAAAGCCCTTTTTCCCATAACCCATCCTAAAATTTTTGGCGAATTATACTTAATTGCAACTGTGTTGCAGCTAAATTTTATAACAAATTTATATTTTTTTTAGTTTTTAACAATAATAATATAATTTAAATTAATAATAAGCTTTATCCATTGTAATATTATTTTTATAATTATAATCTAGCTATAAGTTAATTATGATAATTATTTTTAACAAAATAAACACTTTCTTTTATTTTTAGTGCACTGTTTTTATAATCAAAATTTGGTTCTTGCTCTTCTTTATTTAACCATTGTCTAACATAAAAATTACCATTATACTGTTTTGACTGTTTAATTACATCAAAAATTCTATATGATTTATCATTGCCTACAAAAGCCTGATAAGCAATATTTCCATAATTTGATGCAGGATTATAATCTATTAAATAACTTTCAAAAAAAGCTGCAACAATTCTAAAATCTATTCCTAAAGTTTTAATAAGATAGTTTGCTAGAAGTTGTCTATTTCTATTACTTAACCATCCTGTAGTTTTTAATTCAACAATACTTGCATCAATAATATCAACTTGTGTATTTGCCCTTAAAAAATTATCTATTAATTCTTTATTTGTTTTAAACTTATACTCTTTTTCTTGTAAGCCTTTTTTTAAAAAAAGTCTATTTTTAGAAAGATACATCACTAAATAAAAAAAATCTCTCCATAATAACTCAAAATATATCCAATATGAGGATTCACTTTTAAAACTTTTTTCTTCTTCTTTTTTTAATCTATAATAGATAGTTCTTGCACTAATAGCACCTACACTTAAATATGCAGATAACTTTGTTGAATTATCAAAACCACACATTTCATTTCTAGTAGTTTTATAAGAGTGAATAAAATGCATATAATATTCCAATCGTTTTAATGCATTTTTTTCTCCACCTTTAAATTTTATAGCATATTTAGGCATTTTTATATTAATAGCTTCTATTTTTTTTGTTTCAAAATTAATAGTATTTACTCTATTTAAATCATCAAGTGGCTCTAAAATTCTTTGTTTTTCAGCTTTTTTCCTAAAATGACTAAAACTTTTAGTATAATCAAAAACAAAAGGCTCAATCATTGTTTGATTAAAAAAACTTTTATACTCATACTTTTTTAAAATATTTTCAAACTCTTTTTCATATACTCCAACTTCTTCATCAAAATATATTTTTATTTTATAGGCTTTATTTAATTTTCTTAAAGCTTCTTCAATATCATCAACAATTGATAAATTTATACCATATACTAATAGATTTTTTTGTAAATCTATTAATGTTTCACTTATAAAATTTTCTCTATATATTTCACAAGCTTTGAAGTTATAATTTTTGCCTTTATTAATTTGTGTACTATATAATCCTAAAACTACACTATTATATTTTGTTGCATTATATAAAGCATAATTGTCTTTTACTCTTAAATTATTTCTAAATATTACTATTGCTACTTCCATAATAATAGTATATTTAAGAGTTTAATTTTTTAATATAGTTTTTTTGTAAGATAAAATTACTGTTTTGCAAGGGATTTACCAGCTAAGTAACCACTTGCCCATGCAAAATGAAGATTAAAACCACCTCTATTTCCAACTATATCTAAAACTTCTCCAGCAAAATATAGATTTTTACAAAATTTACTCTCATAAGTTTTACTATCAACCTCATCTGTTCTTACTCCTCCACCACTTGCCTCAGCATGCTTAAAACCTTGTGTATCTTCTATTTTAAATCTTAAGTTAGTTAAACTATTAACTATAGCTCTTATATGTTTTGCATTTATATCTTTAGATTTTAACTCTTTATTGATATTATTCATTTCAAGAATTACTAAAGCTAATTTTCTTGAGACAATACCACTTAAAGCTGTAAAAACATCACTATGTTTTAAAGTTTTAAATAGATTTTCTAAAATTCCTAATAACTCATTTTTTGTAAGATTTGGAAAAAGATTTATAGAAATAGCAACATCTTGATATAAACTCAAAGGATATACTGCATATTGAGATATATCTAAAATAGCAAATCCTGAAACTCCATATTTTGTAAAAAGAACATCGCCTGTAATCTCTTTTTGTTTTTGTTTATCTATATACAAACTTACAGTTGATTCTTTTTTTACACCTTGTAATTTACTTTTATATTCAAAATCAGTATGCAAACCAACTAATGATGGATATGTAAGATTAAAACTATGTTTAAAACTTGTAGCAATTGATATACCATCTTCTGTTGAGTTTAACTGTGGTGCTGCTTGTAAGCCACTGCTTATGAGAACTTTATCATAATTATTAAACTCTTTATTAAGAGATTGTAAAATAAACTTTTCATTCTCTTTTTTAATCTTTACTATTTTTGTTTCTAATATCTGTTTTATACCTAAGTTTATTAACTCATTTTCAAATAAATTTACAACTGATTTTGCTTCATTTGATAAAGGATATACTTTACAACTACTTTTTATATCCAAAATTAAACCAATTGTTTTACAAAATTTTTCAAAAGCATTAAAATCAAACTGTTTTAATGCATCTATAACAAAAGCTGGATTTTCCCCAATATAGTTTTCAAAACTAATTTCTGTATTAGAGATATTACATCTTCCATTACCAGATGCAAGTATTTTTTTTCCAACTGCTTTATTTATATCAAATATATCAATATCTATTTTATTATTTAATCTTTTTGCAGTAATTGCAGCCATTAACCCTGCTGCACCACCACCAATAATTGCTATTTTCAAATCAAACCTTAATAAAAAATTGCTAACCAAATAGTTGGCTTATCTTCACTTGTATATTTTACCCTATGCTTTCTGTAAGACTCTATATTTATATAATCACCCTTATGTAATTCAACTGTTCTATTTTCAAACTCTAATATAGCATAACCATCTAATAGTAAGACAAACTCATTTTTTTCTTGTTCATACCAAAAGTCATCTAAGCTTTTTTGTCCATTTGATACAATTTTTTCTATTTTTATATTTTTATTATCTACTAAAGAGATAAATTGCTCTATATTTTTATCAATTTTTATATCTTTAAATATATTTTTTACTTGCATTTTTATCCTTTATTGTTATATGATTATAACAAATTAAGCTAAATTCTCTCCTATTTTAATCCATACTAATTTAATCAACTTTAATTTTTTGACTTTTTTTTAAAATTTATAAAATTTAATTTTTTTATTTTATTACTATTTATGATTTTTATGTTAATCTTTTATGAAGTACTATTTTATGGTGTTTTATAAATGGTAATTAAAACTATATTTTAATTATTGACTAATTCTATCAAGTTTAAATCAATAGCTAAAATAGAGGGTTTTAAATCAAACCTTATCATTTTACTTGACATTGTAAAAAAAATAGTATAGAATTTCAACATAAAAATCGAAGGGGAAGAAAAAATGCAAAAAGAGACTATTGCAATACATGCAGGCTATGATAAGAAAGAGGGATATGGATCAATGAGTGTTCCAATTGCTCAAACAACAGCATATGCTTTTAGAGACTCTGAGCATGCAGCAAATCTATTTGCCTTAAAAGAGTTAGGTCCTATATATAGTAGATTAACTAATCCTACATCGGATGTTTTAGAGCAAAGATTTGCAGCTTTAGAAGGTGGTGCTGCTGCTATTAGTACAGCAAGCGGTCAAGCAGCTATTTTCTATGCTATTACAAATGTAGCAGAAGCTGGTGATAATATTATTATCTCTGATAAACTTTATGGTGGTGCTGTTACTTTACTTACTCATACAATTAAGAGATTTGGAATTGAAGCAAGAGTATTTAAAAGTAAAGATGCAAGTAATTTAGAAGAACAAATTGATGATAAAACAAAAGCTATTTTCTTTGAATCACTTTCAAATCCACAAATTGCAATAACTGATATTGAGAAAGTTGTAGAGATTGCAAAAAGACATGGAGTATTAACAGTTTGTGATAATACTGTTGCTACACCTGCACTATTTAATCCTATTGAGTGGGGCGTTGATGTTGTTGTTCATTCAACTTCAAAATATGTAAATGGTCAAGGTACAGCAATTGGAGGAATGGTTGTTGAAAGAGATAATCTTGCAGAATTTTTTAAACAAAATGATAAAAGATATTATCACTTTACAACACCAGATGAAAGTTATCATGGATTAGTTTATACAGATGTTCCATTACCAAACTTTTGTTTAAGAATTAGACTTGCACTATTAAGAGATATTGGAGCAACACAATCTCCACATAACTCATGGCTTTTAATTCAAACATTAGAAACTTTAGGTTTAAGAGTAGAAAAGCACTCAGATAATGCCCTTGAGGTTGCAAAATATTTAGAGTCGCATCCAAAAGTTAAAGCAGTAAATTATCCTGGTTTAAAATCAAATGAGCATTATGAAAAAGCTCAAAAATATTTTAAAAATGGAAAAGCATCTGGACTTATCTCTTTTGAAGCAGAAAGCTTTGAAGAGGCAAGAAAAATTATTGATAGTACAAAGCTATTTAGTGTTGTTGTTAATATTGGGGATAGTAAATCACTTATTACACACCCAGCAAGTACAACTCATTCACAAATGAGTGAACAAGAGTTAATTGAAGCAGGAATAAATCCAGCAACAGTTAGATTAAGTATTGGTTTAGAAAATACAGCTGATTTAATCGAAGATTTAGAACAAGCGATAAGCAAATAGGAAGTTAAATGCCATTAATTTCAAGTAAGGGAGTATATGGTCTTATGGCCATGCATGAGTTAAGTAAACATAAAAAGGATACTCCCATGCAAATTAAAGAGATTTCAAAAAATGCACAAATTCCTCAAAACTACTTAGAACAACTTCTAAGTAAATTAAGAAGAGCAGGACTTGTTAAAAGTGTTAGAGGAGCAAAAGGTGGGTACATTTTAGCCCAAGAGCCTGAAAAGATTAATATAGGAGAAATATTGTCAGTTTTGGAAGATGATTTAAAAATTATCGACCAAAGAACTCAAAACCCTATATTAAATCTTTTCTTTGATGATGCGAAAGCAAATATGAAAAACTATTTTAATATATCTCTTGCAAAATTAGATGAATATCAAGAGAAATATAATGAATTTTTACACTATAGCATATAAATTTACAAGGAGCTTATTATGAAATATGCAAAAAATGTTACAGAATTAATTGGAAATACACCTTTAGTACAACTTCAAGGTGCTAGTAAAAGAAGTGGAGCAACTATTTTAGGTAAATGTGAATTTATGAATCCTACTCACTCTGTAAAAGATAGAATTGGAACAAACATGATTAAATCAGCACTTGAAAAAGGTTTAATCAATGAAAATACAACAGTTATTGAGCCTACAAGTGGAAATACAGGTATTGCTTTAGCATCAGTTTGTGCAGGTCTTGGAATAAAACTTATTCTTACAATGCCAAGTTCAATGAGTATTGAAAGAAGAAAATTATTAAAAGCTTTAGGTGCACAACTTGTATTAACTGAACCAGAAAAAGGTATGAAAGGTGCTGTTGATAAGGCAAATGAACTAAGTAAAGACATAGATAACTCATTTGTTCCTCAACAATTTGCAAATGAAGCAAATCCAGAAATTCATAGACAAACAACAGCTAAAGAGATTTTGGATGCAACTGATGGAAAAGTAGATATTTTAGTTGCTGCAATTGGAACAGGTGGAACAATTACAGGTACAGGTGAAATTTTAAAACAGCATAATCCAAATATCCAAGTTATTGCAGTTGAACCTGAGGCATCTCCGGTATTAAGTGGAGGGAAACCAGGACCTCATAAAATTCAAGGTATTGGTGCTGGATTTGTTCCTGATATTTTAAATACTAAAGTTTATGATGAGGTAATACAAGTTTCAAATGAAGATGCTATTGAAGCTTCAAGAGCATTAGCAAAAGAAGAAGGTTTATTAATTGGAGTATCTGCTGGTGCAAATGCAAAAATTGCTGAAGAAGTTGCTTCAAGACCAGAAAATAAAGGTAAAACAGTAGTAACAATCCTTTGCGACACAGGTGAAAGATACTTAAGTTCAGGATTATATGAATATGACGATGAGTAGAAATACTCATCCTCATATGTAAAATTTAAACGTATGAGGAATTAGTATGCATGAAAAACCCTACAGATCAGTTGTAAAAACAGTTTCTTGGAGAACCCTTGGTACATTAGATACTATGATTATCTCTTACTTTATTACTGGTAATTTAGTAATGGCTGCATCTATTGGCTCAATCGAAGTAGTTACAAAAATGATTCTTTACTATTTTCACGAAAGAGCATGGAATAAAATCCCATTAGGTAGAATTAAACCTACTCAAAATGATTATCAAATTTAGGTGAATAAATGAATATTATAGATGAATTAAATGAGAAATTAAATGAGTCTTCAACAAAAAAGATTATTGAGTACTTTTTAGGTCAATATAAACATAAGATTGCCCTAGCCTCAAGTTTAGGAGCTGAAGATCAAGTTTTAACAGATATGATTTTTAAAGTTAATAAAGAATCAAAAGTATTTACTCTTGATACTGGAAGATTAAATCCTGAAACATATGAAGTAATGGATGCAACAAACTTAAAATATGGTGTAAAACTTGATGTTTACTTTCCAAATCTTAAAGATGTACAAGAGTTATATAAAACTCAAGGTGTAAATGGACACTATGAGAGTATTGAAAATAGAAAAAATTGTTGTGCTATTAGAAAAATCGAACCCTTAAAAAGAGCTTTAAAAGGACTTGATGTTTGGTTTACAGGGCTTAGACGTTCTCAAAGTATTACAAGAGAAGAGATGAAGTTAGTTGAATGGGATGAAGCTTTTAATTTAATCAAAGTTAATCCTTTAATAAATTGGACGCAAGAAGATGTGTGGGATTATATAAAAACAAATAGTGTTCCATATAATAAGCTTCATGACAAAGATTATCCAAGTATTGGGTGTGCACCCTGTACCAGAGCCGTTAAGGACGGTGAAGATATAAGAGCTGGTAGATGGTGGTGGGAAAACCCTGAACACAAAGAGTGTGGTTTACATAAAAAATAGTTGGTGATATATTCAAACTTTTAATTTGAAATATATTAAATAGTTTTAATTTAATGGAGAGATTATGTTAGATACAAAAAGATTAACTCACTTAAAGCAGTTAGAAGCTGAGTCAATACATATTATTAGAGAAGTTGTAGCAGAGTTTAACAACCCAGCTATGCTTTATTCAATTGGTAAAGACTCTGCTGTTATGCTTCACTTAGCTGTAAAAGCCTTTGCACCAGCAAAGCTACCATTTCCTTTACTTCATGTTGATACAACATGGAAATTTAAAGAGATGATTGAGTTTAGAGATAAAAGAGCTAAAGAGTTAGGAGTTGAGTTACTTGTGCATGTAAATCAAGAAGGTGTTGAGCAAGGAATTGGTCCTTTTTCTCATGGAAGTGCAGTTCATACAGATGTAATGAAAACTCAAGGGTTAAAACAAGCACTAAATAAATATAGATTTGATGCTGTATTTGGTGGGGCTAGAAGAGATGAAGAAAAAAGTAGAGCAAAAGAGAGAATTTACTCATTTAGAGATAAAAATCATAGATGGGACCCAAAAAATCAAAGGCCAGAACTTTGGAATATCTATAATGGAAAAGTACATAAAGATGAGTCAATTAGAGTATTTCCTCTTTCAAACTGGACAGAATTAGATATTTGGCAATATATATATTTAGAACAAATTCCAATTGTTCCACTATATTTTGCTAAAAAAAGACCTGTTGTAGTAAAAGATGGAATAAAAATAATGGTTGATGATGACAGAATGCCAATTGAAGATGGTGAAGAAGTAAAAGAAGAGATTGTTAGATTTAGAACTTTAGGTTGTTATCCTTTAACAGGTGCAGTTGAAAGTACTGCAACAACTCTACCTGAAATTATTCAAGAGATGTTACTTACTAAAACAAGTGAAAGACAAGGAAGAGTTATTGATAATGACCAAGCAGGTTCAATGGAGAAGAAGAAAATAGAGGGGTATTTTTAAAATGGCACATCAATCAGATTTAATAGCATCAAATATAAAAGAGTATTTAAAAGAGCATGAAAATAAAGAGTTACTAAAATTTATTACTTGTGGAAGTGTTGATGATGGAAAATCAACTCTAATTGGAAGACTTTTACATGATTCAAAAATGATTTTTGAAGACCAGTTAGCAGCAATAAAAAATGATTCTAAGAAAACAAATACAACAGATAAAGAGTTTGATTTAGCACTTTTAGTTGATGGGCTTCAAAGTGAAAGAGAACAAGGAATTACAATTGATGTTGCATATAGATATTTTAGTACAGATAAAAGAAAATTTATAATTGCAGACACTCCAGGGCATGAACAATATACTAGAAATATGGCAACAGGTGCAAGTACAGCTGATTTGGCTATTATTTTAATAGATGCTAGATATGGAGTTCAAACTCAAACAAAAAGACACTCTTTTATTACGAAATTATTAGGGATTAAGCATATAGTAGTTGCAGTTAATAAAATGGACTTAGTTGATTTTAGTGAAGATAGATTTAATGAAATTAAAACACAATACTTAAAGTTTGCAAAAAGTTTAGGAATCCAAGATGTTATTTTAATTCCAATTTCTGCACTAAATGGTGATAATGTTGTAAATAAAAGTGAGTTTTCTCCTTGGTATAAAGGTGATACTTTAATGCATACATTAGAAAACATTGAAATAGCAAAAGATAGAGATTTACAACATTTTAGGTTACCAGTTCAATATGTAAATAGACCAAACCTTGACTTTAGAGGTTTTTGTGGAACAGTTGCTTCTGGAATTATTGAAGTAGGAGATGCAGTTACTGTACTTCCTTCTAAAAAAAGTTCTCATGTAAAACAAATCGTTACATATGAAGGAAACTTAGATTATGCATATGCAGAACAAGCAATTACAATTACTCTTGAAGATGAGATTGATATTAGCAGAGGAGATGTTATTGTAAAAAGTGATGAGCAACCAGATACTGCTAGTAATTTTGATGTTGATATTGTATGGATGAGTGATGACCCCTTAATAAAAGGAAAAACTTATAATATAAAAAGAGCAACAACAACTACAACAGGAAGTATTGATAAATTCTATTATAAAACAGATGTTAATACTCTTGAAAAAGATGAAAGTACAAATGTATTAAATTTAAATGAAATTGCCCATGCAAAATTAGATTTAGACCAAGAGATTACTTATGATGAATATACACATAATAAAACAATGGGTAGCTTTATAATAATTGATAGAATAACAAACAATACAGTTGGTGCAGGTATGATAAAAGATAAGTCAAAAGAGCAAGGTAAAAAAAGTTCAGATTACTCACAGTTCGAAATAGAGTTTAATGCTTTAGTTAGAAAACACTTTCCTCATTGGGATGCAAAAGTAATAAAGTAGGTAATTATATGGTAAAACGTATAACTTCAGATGAAATTGAAAGAATAAAAAAAGAGAAAAGTGGCTTAGATGTCCTTGCGGACATCTATTTATATGCTGTTTTAGGTGAGCCTGTACAAGAAGATGATATTTTAAGGCTTAAATGGTATGGATTAACTTTGCAAAATGAAGATATTTCAAATGCAACATTTACCCTAAAAGTTAAGATTATAAATGCAAAACTAACATTAGAGCAATTAAAAATAGTTGCAACTATTTCTAAAGAGTTTGCAAATAATAGTATAAGATTTGTATCAAGACAAAATATTGAGTTTGATAATATAAAAATTTTTCATATTCCTGCTATATTTAATCTATTAGATAGTGTAGGATTAAACTCTATTTATGCAGGAGGACATGTACCAACAAACATCATGTCTTGTCCTATAAATGGTTATAATCAAAATCAAGCAACAGATGTAAGTGAACTTGTAAAAGAGCTAAATGAAGCTTTTGAAGCAAATAAAAACTTTGTAAATCTACCAAATGAACTAAAAATTTTAGTTGATGGTTGTGGTTGTGTTGAAGAAGATTGCAATAATAATGATCTATTTTTTAAAGCAATTAAGAGTTCTAATGGTAAAATTCAATTTAAAGTTGATGTAGGTGTTAATGAAAAAATTATAAATATAGGATATATTGCACCTTCACAAGTTGTTCCATTAGCTAAAGCTGTTGCTAAAATCTATAGAGATTATGGATATAGACAGAATGAAAAACAATCAAAGCTTGCTTATTTAGTAGAAGATTGGGGAGAAAGTAGATTTATTAGTGCTTTACAATCTGAACTTACATTTAGAATAAAAGAGTCTTATGACTTTATAGATACAAAAAAAGAGTTTGAAAACTATTATGGTGTATATGATAGTAATAAAAAAGGTTATAGTTTCGTTGGTTTTGAGTTGAAAAATAAAAATATCAACGCTAAAGGCTTAGAAGAATTGATTTCACTCTTAGAAGAGTATGAAGCAACAACAGTAAAAATTACTCCAAAAGAGAATATTATTGTTTTAGATGTACCTACTAATAGAGCAAAAAAGCTTGAACAAAGATTAAAACAGAGTTTTTAGTTTTTTATTTAAATAGCTTTAGAATAAAATTTTTATATAAAGTTGGATAATGAGAAAAAATCTATTTCGAAAAATTATTGATAATAAAGATTTAAAAAAACATATTATAGGTCAACATAAAAATCTATATTTTGATTATACAGCTTCAGGATTGGCTTTTGAGCCAATTGAAGCTCGTATAAATGAAGTTTTACAAACATATGCAAATACTCACTCAAAAGAAGCTTCTATGGCAGATACGACAAGTAACTACTTTGAAGAAGCAAGAGAAAATCTAAAAAAAATGTTTGAATTAAATGAAGAGTTCACTATCTTACCAAATGGATGTGGTGCAACTGCTGCTATTAAACATTTTCAAGAATTAATGGGTATTTATATTCCTCCTGCTACAAAGCATAGATTTAATATTAGTGTTGATAAGTCTAAACTTCCTTTAGTAATAGTTGGGCCTTATGAACACCATTCAAATGATATAAGCTATAGAGAAGCTTTATGTGAAACAATTAGAATCAATCTTGATAATAAAGGTTTAGTTGATTTAAATCATTTAAAAGAGGTTTTAGAAAATAATAAAAATAGAGAGATTATTGGAAGTTTTTGTATAGCTTCAAATGTTACTGGTATTATAAGTGATTATAAAGCTATTTCAAATCTTTTAAAAAAGTATAAGGCTACTGTTTGTTTTGATGCAGCAGCTAGTTCACCTTATATGAATGTAGATTGTAAATATTATGATGCACTATTTGTATCCCCTCATAAACTATTAGGTGGTCCTGGAAGTTGTGGACTTCTTATAATAAGAAAATCATTAATTAATAATGAAATAAGCCCTACTTTTGCAGGTGGTGGTACTGTTTTATATGTAAATAAAGATACTCAAGAGTATGATGAAAAAATAGAAAATAGAGAAAATGCAGGAACTCCAGGAATTTTACAATTTATTAGAGCTTCTCTTGCATATCAACTTAGAAATGAAGTTGGATTTGAATATATAAAAAATAGAAAAAATGAACTTACTGATTACTTTATAAATGAACTTAAAAAAATTGATGATATTATCATATATGGAAATTTAAAAGCTGAAAATATTGGTATTGTATCATTTAACATAAAAAATCTAAGTCCATATGATTTATGTGCAAAACTATCTAATATTTTTGGGGTACAAACTAGAGCTGGATGTTCTTGTGCAGGCCCTTATGGTCATGATTTATTAGGGATAGAAAAAATAGATTTAGAAAATAAACCTGGATGGGTTAGAGTATCAGTTCACTATACAATGGAAAAAGAGGATATTGATAACTTACTTCAAGCTATCAAAGATAGTATCAAATGATACTATCTTTATTCACAGTGTAACTCTTTAATTCTATCTAGTACTTCAAAAATCTTAGTTATATCATTTTCAACTTCTTGTGCTTTAGCTAATATTTCACTATTTTCTTTTCCTTGACCATAATAATCAACTGTTACTTGTACTTTTTCATGAATATCTTTATGTAGTTTTAATAACTCTTGCCACTCATTTGATTTAGCATATGGTTCATTTTTATGTTCATCTATCCATTTACCAAGTTTACAATTATGATGATTTACTACTTGAAAATCTGCACCAAGTTTGCATTTACAGAAATTCTCATTTTTAAATACTATATGGTCTGATTTTAATCTATTTAGAGTAAAAATCATAGCTGGGTCGCAAATTCTTTTCTTTGATTTTTCATTATATGTTGTACTACTAATAGCATTATCTAAGTTTTGTACTAAGTTTTGTGTATTTTGTGCCATTGAACTAATTTTTGTTGCAAGAGAAGCATTTTCTTGTGTTGCTTTATCTAGTGAGTTTACAGTATCATTAATTTGTGTTATAGCTGTTTGTTGTTCTTTTGACGCATTTGCAACTTCTGCTATTAATTCAATAGTTGTATTAATTGTTTCATCTAATTGGTTATAACCATTTAGCATTTTATCTGTAACTTCTTTACTTTGTTCTGCTTTTGTTGTAGCACTTTGTACTAACTCTTTAATCTCTTTTGCAGCTTCTGCACTTCTATTTGCTAAGTTTCTAACCTCTTGAGCAACAACTGCAAAACCTTTTCCAGCTTCTCCTGCTGTTGCTGCTTCAACTGCAGCATTTAAACTTAAGATATTTGTTTGAAATGCAATTTGGTCAATTACTGAGATTGCTTCATGAATTGATATAACCTCATTACTTAACTCTTCCATAGTATCAACAGTTAAGTGTGCAAGTTTTTTACCTTCATCATTTGATTTTGTAACTTCATTTGCATGTTGACTCATTTTTTGAGCATTTTCACTACTTTTAAAAATTGTTGATGTTATCTCTTCAATTGCAGCTGCTGTCTCTTCAAGACCTGCTGCTTGAATATTTGAAGATTCACTTAATCTACTTGAAGCTTGTGATAACTCATTTGAACTACTTGTTAACTTATAATTTGAATCGTCAATTAATGCCATTACTTCTGAGATAGTTGACTGAGTTACTTTTAATCCATCTAAAAGTGAAGCAATAAGACCTGTAACTCCATTTATTGATGGAACTTCAGTATCATATTTAGCATGAGAAAGTTCAACTAAGGTATCAGAAATAATGTTTAAATTTGTTCCTGTTTTTTCAATCATGTCATTTATAACATTAATAAGTAAAGCAACCTCTTTAGAGTTAGCCTCTTTTTTAATCTTATCATTAAAAAGACCAGCATTTACCTTTTCCATTACTACTCTTGCTTCATGAATAACTGCTTTATCTTTTAAAATACCCTCTTCTATTGAATCAAGATAAGAGTTAAAACTATTTACTACATCTCCAATTTCATCTTGATTTTTCACTTCTATATGTTTTGCATTTGAACTATTACTTCTAATATTATCAATTGCAGCTTTCAAGTTTTTAATTGGTACTATAATATTTGTTTTCATATTTAATAAAGAAATAATAAATGTAAGAATTAAAGCCACAACTAAAATTATAAGAGCTATAAAAATAAGATTTGTTGCTTTTTGTATAGCTTGATGTACCACATCATATGGTTTTGCAGAAATAGCTATACCTACATTTTTATCATTAAAATCTTTTATATTTATATATGTATAAGTGTATTTTTCACTACTAAGTAGTCTATTTTTCAATAATTTATCTAAATTAATAGTTTTTAAATCATTTAGAAAATCTTTTTTCATAAATTTTTGTGATATTAAAAACTTATTTCCTATAACTTTATTTTTATCTACATCAACAACTGCAAGTGACTTATTCATTAGAAGAATAAATCCTTCATTACTTTTATTAAAAGCTTTAGCAACTGAGTTAATACCTTGCATAAACTCTAAAGAACCAAGATGAGTACCTTCTTGTGAGAAAATTGGAACCACACTTCTTATACTTAATCCAGCCTTCCCTACTTCAAAAGTATTAACAGCTTTTTTAGTACTATTTACCTTAACTACACTTCTTCTAAAAGAGCTTAAATCATCACCAAATTTATTTGGTTTCCAACTTCTTAAAAAAGAGTGATTATTTTTTGTATGAATATGTACTTTTATATTTTTAAATGGTGTACTTGCCTTCATATTTGAAGATAATTTTTCAAGGGCTTTTATAGCTAAATCTCTATTATTTGTTGCTAATGCTTCTTTTATCATACTGTCATTTGCAATAGAGATTGCATTAGAAATACCTACATCAAACTTTGCTTTAATCCTATCCTTTGTACTTTTTGAGAGTTCATTTTCTATACTATTATAAACATCGTCAATTAGGGCATTTTTATAATGATTCAAAGTTAGATAACCTATTAACATTGCTAAAAATGTAACTGTAAGTGAGACCAAAGTAAATTTCTTTGAAATAGAAAAACTTTTCATATTATTTCCTTAAAAAAATTAGTTATTATTAGATAACAAACTTATGTTATTAATTATTATAGCTTCAATTCTCTTATATTAAATTAACTTTATAAATTTATTGTAAATTTATTTTTAGCTAATCATTATATTATTTAATTATAATAAATTTTATGAGACTCTTTATTTTTGCAACAATTTTTATAGCAGTGTTTGGTTTGATGAGTTTATATATCTCAAAAAGATTTATAAAAAAACTACATTTTAAAAAAAGATATAAAAACTACTTAAATTACTTTTTAGTTCTTAATCTTTTTGGTGTAGTTGGATATATGCTTTTTAGAAGATACCCTGTTATACCTAATGAGATATATTTTCTTCTTAGTGTTCCAATAGGAATAGTATTTTTACTCTTTTCAACAGCAGTTATATATGATATTTTTGCTTATTTAATTAATGTAAGTACAAAAAATGAAAAGAGAAGAGATTTCTTTAAAAGAAGCCTAGATATTGGTTCTGTTGCAATTGCAGGAACTATTAATGCAAAAGCCATGTATAACGCAAAGCATATAGAACTTGAAGAGGTTGATGTAAAAATAGCTGGCTTAAAGAAATCATACAATATAGTACAAATAAGTGATGTTCATATTGGTGGTTTAGTTGATAAAAAATTTATCTACTCTTTAGTTAAAAGAATAAATAGTCTAAATGCTGATATTGTTGTAATCACAGGAGATTTAGTTGACACAAATTTAAAGTATGCAAAAGAGGCATTAAATGAACTAAAAAAATTAAAGTCAACATATGGTAACTATTTTATTGTAGGTAACCATGAATATTTTCATAAAGTTGATAAAATAATCAATTATGTAAACTCTTTAGGTATTAAAGTTTTAGAAAATGAAAATATCTATATTGGACAAAAAGGCTTTGGATTTAACCTTGTAGGGGTTTATGATATATTTGGTCATAGATATGGCTCATATGTACCTGATATAAATATAGCTTTAAATGGTATAAAAAATGCACCAACAGTCCTATTAGCACATCAACCTAAATATGTTGAAGAGTTAAAATCAACAGAAAAAATTGATTTGATTTTAAGTGGACATACCCATGGAGGACAAATAGTTCCATTTAATCTTTTAGTTAAATTACAACAACCATATATTAAAGGTTTATACCAACATAATAAAACTACTCAAATTTATGTAAATAAAGGTACAGGATTTTGGGGACCACCTATGAGATTAGGTGCTAGTTCTGAAATAACTCTTTTAAAACTTAAGTCTATTGATTAATATCATTGTTTTTAGTTTGTAATTTATATAAGCTTTTATAAATTATAAAAAGAGCTAAAATGACAACTGAAAAATTTGAATTAGAAATTAACACGCTAAAAGAGTTTTTTGAACTTTATTGTAAAAACAATCATAAAAATATGAAAAGTTATACAAAAAATCTAACATATAAGAATAAAGAGTTTAAAATAGAACTAATATTGTGTGAAGAGTGTAAAGAAGATATTTTCTACTCTTTTGATAGATTACTTCAATGTCCCCATGAAATAAAACCAAGATGTAGGAAATGCCCAAAACCATGTTATGAAAAAAAACAATGGAAAAAAACTGCAAAGATTATGAAATATAGTGGAATACAATTGGGATTAAAAGCTATTAAATCAAAATTTAAAAAAATACTCAAGTAAAGAAGAACTTTACTTGAGTTACTCAAAAAATAGGCGCTATTATGTCATGTCTTATTTATTTAAAATGTACAAAAGGGTTACGCCAAAAATTTTGGCGTATATACTTAAAAGTATTAAATAATCTTTTTTATTCTCTATAAATTTACTTTTTAAGTTATTCATACACCTCCTTATTTGATTTCAATTACTTTTTTATGTTTATCTTCTGCTAATTTTGGAACTACTACTTCTAGTACTCCATCATTATAATTAGCATCAATATTCTCTTTATCTGCATTTTCTGGTAGAGTAAAACTTCTTGTAAACTTACCAAAAGATGTTTCTACTTTATAATAATCTTCTTCTTTTACTTCTTCTTTTGTTTTTCTTTCACCTGAGATTGTCAATATATCTTTATTTATATCTACTTTTATATTCTCTTTTTTTACACCAGGTAAATCAACATCAATATGATAAGCGAACTCTCCTTCTCTTGTATTAACCATAGGAACAAATCCACTTACACCTTCATTTTGAATTGGTTTATAAAATCTTTTTTCAAATTCCGCTAAATCTTTAAATGGGTCAAATCTTGTAAGTAACATTTTAATCTCCTTTATAAAATGCTTTCTTGATAATATCCTTATCAAGTTATTGGAATTATAACAAATATTTTTAGCACTTGTCAAGTCTTTTTGCTAATTTTCTAATATTTTTTAGCACTTTTTATATCAAAGTGCTAATTTTAGGGTATAAAAAAAGGAAAGAGTTTATACTCTTTCCTTCAAACTTTTACTAATAATTGTATTTATTCTGCAAATTTTGCTTTTTTTGCTGCTCTTTTTCTAGCTGTTGGGTCTAAATCTCTTTTTCTAATTCTAATAGAAACAGGAGTAACTTCAACAAGCTCATCATCTTCAATCCACTCTAAAGCACTCTCTAAAGTTAAATTTCTTGGTGGTACAAGTTTTATAGCATCATCACTACCACTTGCTCTTACATTTGTTAAAGCCTTACCTTTAATTGGATTTACATCCAAATCGTTTGACTTTGCATGTTCACCAACTACCATACCAATATAAACTTTATCTTGAGGCTTAATATACATTACACCTCTATCTTGTAAATTGAAGATTGAGTAACCTAATGCTTCTCCATTTTCCATAGAAACTAATGCACCATGTTTTCTAGATTCAACTACTCCAGAATGAGGTCTAAAATCTAAAAATGAGTGGTTCATAACACCCTCACCTTTTGTATCAGTTAAGAATTCAGTTCTAATACCAATAAGTCCACGTGCTGGAATTTCAAACTCTAATCTTGTAAATCCTGCACCCATTGGCACCATATTTGTCATATTAGCTTTTCTTTTTCCAAGTTTTTCTATAATTGTTCCAGAATAATCATCAGGAGTATCAATTACTAAGTGCTCAAATGGCTCTAATGTTACACCATTTTCTTCTTTAGTAATTACTTCAGGTCTTCCAATAGAGAATTCAAAACCTTCTCTTCTCATATTTTCAGCTAAAATTGTAATTTGAAGTTCACCTCTTCCGTTAACTTTAAATTTACCCTCACCAATTTGCTCATAATTCATAGCAATATTAGTATTCATTTCAGCTTCTAGTCTTTCATCTATTTTATTTGAAGTTACATATTTACCTTCAGTTCCAGCTAATGGAGAGTCATTAACTGCAAATGTAACTGAAAGTGTTGGCTCTTCAATATGCATAGGGTCAAGTGGCATTGGATTAGTTGGGTCACAAAGAGAATCACCAACATCAATAGTTTCAAAACCTGCAACTGCAACAATATCACCAGCACCTGCTTGTTTTACTTCAATTCTATCAAGTCCTTTAAAACCAATAAGTTTTGTAACTCTTCCTTTAACTTTTTCTCCATCTGCTTTACATAAAAGAACTGTTTCTCCTTGAGAAATTGTTCCATTAAATATTCTTGCAATACCAATCTTTCCAATAAAGTTATCATAATCTAATGTAAATACTTGTAATTGAAGTCCATTTTCTTCACTACCATTTGGTTTTGGAACTTCATTTAATATAGTTTCAAATAGAGGTTTTAAATCTTTTTTCTCATCTTCTAATTCATGCATAGCATAACCATCTCTAGCTGCTGCATAAATTACAGGAAATTCAAGTTGTTCATCTGTTGCATCCATTTGTGCAAAAAGGTCAAATACTTCATCTACAACTCTATCAGGCTCACCTGCTGGTTTATCAATTTTATTTACAACAACAATTGGTCTATGTCCTAATTGAAGAGTCTTTTTTACAACGAATTTAGTTTGAGGCATAACTCCTTCTTGTGCATCAACAAGAAGCAATACAGAGTCAACCATCTTTAAAACCCTCTCAACTTCTCCACCAAAATCAGCATGGCCTGGAGTATCAATAATATTAATTCTTACACCTTCATAATCAATAGCAGTGTTTTTAGAAAGAATTGTAATTCCTCTTTCTTTTTCAATATCATTGTTATCCATAACTCTTTCATCTACTTCTTGGTGTGCAGAAAAAGTTCCAGACTGTTTTAGTAATTCATCAACAAGGGTAGTTTTACCATGGTCAACGTGCGCAATAACTGCAATGTTTCTAATATCTCTCATTTACTCTCTTTAAAGTTAATTTTCCGCGATTATACTAAAACTTTACTTAAATTAAGTGCTTTTTCAAAAATTACTTTTATATGAATAAAAATTCATTTTTAATTCATAAAGTGTTCATTAAAAGTTGATAAATTTCATAAACAATTTAAAAAGGAAAAAAATGCCACATGCAATTAAAGCCATAAAAGCAAATAGGCTAAAAACATCACTTATCATATTAAGTTTGGTTTTCTCTATTACTTCAATCTTTTTAATCACTTCAATTTCAAATGGGGTGATTTCTATGTATTCTTCAATGCTAAAAAGTGATGGAGACATAATCATTACTCAAAAAAATATCTCTGATACTTTTTTTTCAAATGTAGATATTAAACTAATTGAAAAAATAAAAACTTTAGATGAAGTTACAAAAGCTTCAGCTCTTATAGTAGCAGCTTCAATGGTCGAAGAACTTCCTATTGTTGCTATTTACGGTGTTACAAAAAATAGATTTGAAAACTACAATTTAATAAAGGGTGCTTATCCAAAAGAGAATGAAGTTCTTCTAGGAAAATCAATATATGAAAACCTAGATAAAAAAGATGAGATAAAACTTTCAAACAAAGTTTTTAAAGTAGCAGGTGTTTTTGAAAGCTCTATTGGTTTTGAAAATGGAGGTGCTGTTTTAAATATAAATGATGCTAGTAAAATCTTTAATAAAAGTGCATCTATGATTATGGTTAACTGTAAAATAGATACAGATATTGAAAAACTTGCACTAAAAATAAATCTTTTTGATAAAGAGATTGAAGCAAAGTCAACAAGGAATTTTGTTGATAATTACAACCAATTTAAGATAATCAAAACTTCATCAAATGTGATTTCATTTATATCTTTTTGTATGGAGCTTTTAACAATTACTTCAATTTTAAGTATCACTATAAATCAAAGAAAAAGCGAATTTGGTATTAAAAGAGCTATAGGAATTTCTATGAAGAAAATAATTTTTCAAATAGTTAATGAAGCTCTTATCTTAGGGGTTTTAGGTTTTTTTATGGCTTTAATACTTTCAAACCTTGCACTATTTCTTATAAAAAACAACTCATTTTTACAAGGTTATGTTAATGGTGAGATTTCACTAGAGATAACTATTTTTATCTTCTTTACAACTCTTACAATCTCTATTTTAGGTTCTATTTTTCCTGCTTTAAATGCTTCAAAAACAGACCCAATTGTTTTAATCCAAGGAGATAAAATATGATTACTTTAAAAGATGTTATCAAAAAGTATGATAGAGATTTTGCATTAAAAAATGTAAATCTAAATATCAAAAAAGGTTCTTTTGTAGCTATTACAGGGGAGAGTGGAAGTGGAAAAACTACTTTACTTTCTATTTTATCAACTCTTCTTAAACCAAACTCTGGAGAGATTGTTTTTGAAGATACAGAATATAAAGAGATTAAAGATATTGATAAATTTAGACAAATGAACATTGGATTTGTTTTTCAGTTTCACTATTTAATAAACTATTTAAATGTAAAAGAAAATATTCTTCTTGCAAATGAAAAAGCAAGTGATAAAGAAATAGATGAACTTCTTACTATCTTAGAAATACAAAAACTAAAAAACTATTATCCAAATGAAATTTCAGGGGGACAAAGACAAAGAGTT
The DNA here is from genome assembly GCF_002837275.1 of Malaciobacter halophilus. Taxonomy (GTDB): domain Bacteria; phylum Campylobacterota; class Campylobacteria; order Campylobacterales; family Arcobacteraceae; genus Malaciobacter; species Malaciobacter halophilus. The sequence continues at coordinate 35,399 of NZ_NXIF01000041.1, forward strand.
GCTATTGCAAGGGCTTTAATAAACCGTCCAAAAGTGATTTTTGCCGATGAGCCAACTGGAAACTTAGATTCAAAAAACTCTTTAAATGTTTTTAATCTTTTTAAATCACTTTCAAATAATGGAGTAACAATAGTTGTTGCAACCCACGATAAAGAGTTAGCAAAACTTGCTGATATAACATTGGAGGTAAAAGATGGGCAACTTTAATATTTTTATAGAAAAACAGTTTAGAATCTCTTTACTATTTTTCTTTTTAGGTCTGTTTTTTGGTATTTTATACTCTGTAAATTTACTTGGGGTATTTATTGATTCAACAACATTAAACCCAGTAAATATAAGAAGTTTACATATTTCACTTATGCTTTATGGTTTTATTCCACTTATGCTTTCATATTTACCATTTTTACTTATAAATAAAGAAGTGGGTTCTTGTAAAGATGGACTTTTTTATTTAAATCTATATACTATCTTTTGGTATATCTTTTTAATCTTTATGATTTCTTCACTACTTTTTGGGAACACAAGAGGTTTAGCTTTTTATGATTTTCCATATGAATTAAACTTTATTTTAAGTCTTGCTGGAGTTTTTTATATCATAGCTTTATATAAATTTATCAAGCAGTACGGAGTAAAACCTTTATGGGTTAAAGTATCTTTATATATTGTTTTAACTGCTCCTTTTGCACTTTTAGTTCTTATGAATCCTACAATTGGACAAGTTGAAAAAACAGTTACAGGTCCTCATGGTGATAATACACTTGGAATGAGTTTTGCATTAATTCCAATTTACTTTTTAATCATCAAACTTCTAAGCCAAAATGAGTTTAAAGCTAGATGGAATATCCTTTGGATTACTCCTTTATTTTTTTATATCATCTCAGTTCTTTATAGAAGTTTTATAGGAGAGCTAACTTATAACCAAGAGTGGTTTTTCCAATACCTTACTTTACTTTATGTGCCACTTTTATATAGATGGTATAAAGATGCAAAGATAGAGAAGTATGCAAAACTTGCACTTCTTATCTCTATAGCTTCATTTCTTTTTGTGGATATTGAAGGGAATATTCTATTTATTCCAGAAATAAGATGGTTATTTCATAGAAATGATTTAATTGTAGCCCATGCTCATGTTGCTATGGGAATCTCTGTTTTCTTTATGGTTATTTCAATGTTTGTTTCACATATCAAAGAGCTTCAAACACTAAAGTTTTATAGTTTTTATCTTTTTGGTCTTATAGGAATTTTCACTGTTTTATCTCTAAGTGGTTTTGTTCAAGCAGGAATTTTAAAAGCTTCTATTCATAACTTTTGGATTGCAAGAACTATCTTTGGGATATTTGCTTTTCTTTCAGTTTTAGCCTTTGTAAATATAAAGTTCAAACTTACAAACTTACAAAAGTATAACCTTTTTGGCTTTTTAAATGATGGTTTAGGAGGAGTGTTTTTAATCTTTCTTGCTAGTTTTATCTATCCAAGTTTAAACTTTAGTTTTGAAGGGAAATATGAATATATCGTTTTTGCTTTTGTAAGTATGACTGGACTTATTCACTTCTTAGCATTAAAGTATAAAGAGTATGAATCAATTCTTACAAAATTAACTGTTTTTATTAGAGTTTTTATAAGTTCATTATTTTTCTCACTTTATACAGCTGGAACTTTAGAAATTGTTGCACTATTTATATCAGCCTTTGATATTTCAATGGTGGTTTTTTACCTACTTTATTTTTATAAAAAGGAGCAGTTATGCAAAAATTAGCCCTAGTATTTTTTATTGCTTTTGAGTTATGTTACTACTTACTTATAGCACAAACAGGTATTGTTGAGCATTTAGCCTCAAATATCTTTGTTATAGCCCCTCTTCCTATTGGAGGAGTTATTGGTTCAATATTAAGTTTTTATATTAAGACATCAAATAAAAATAAGATATTTTCATTTTTACTTCTACAATTAGCAGTTAGTTTTTTCTATCCAAATTTAAATGCCTTACTTCTATTTATACTTGGAATAAGTGTTGGGGCTTTAGCACCGTTATTAATAAATGAGCTAAAAAAAGCTTCAAATATACAATTGGGTTTTGCCCTAGCTATTTCATATGCTTTAGGAACTTTTCTTTTCACATATGAAGCTTCACAAAGAGGCTCAATTGCAATTGCTTTTACTATAATTGCTCTACTTTCATCACTATTTATAAATCAAAAAGAGCATAAAGATTTAATAAGTAATAACTACTCATACTCACTATTTGTGATGGTTTTATGGATTTTCCTTGACTCAACTTTATTTGAAACACTTTCAAGGGATTTAAGTACTTCTATTTGGAGAGATGGTTTTACTTTAGAGATAATTGTTTTTCATCTAATTGGAGTAGTAAGTGCATTTTATATCAAGATGGAAAAAACACAAAAAGAGCTTCTTATCTTAACTCTTTTTGCCCTTTCATATCTATTTTATTTCCTACATGAAGGTTTTATTTTATCACTTGTTTATCCTTTTGTAATCTCTCTTTACAACGTAGTAATACTTCAAACTATTGTAAAAAAAGATTTAAAAACACTAGGTATTTATATGGTATTTATTGGATGGGCTGCATCAGGAGCTGGATTATTTGTAGCTTTAGAAAATCTAACATATTTTGTTCCAGTTATATTCTTAGTTTGCTTAATCAAAATTCTAACAACACAACAAACACAAAAAAAGGAGTTACCATGGCTAAATTAGTATTTACATTAATATTTGCAGCACTTTTAAGTTCAGCAAATGCTCAAAATCTACAGTTTGTAGATGGAGAAATAAAAGCCCACACGGAAGTTTTTGGAGATAGAAATATCAATCCATTTACAAAAGATATCTCTTCACATTTATCAATTGATAATAGTATTGATTCATTAAAAGGAACTATCTCTTTAACAACTTTTTCACTTCATAGTGACAATGAAAAAAGAGATTTACATATGTATGAAAGTTTACACTCAAAAGCTTTTCCTCAAATCTCTTTTAGATTAGATTCAATAGAAAAACTTGATAATAGTTTTTTAATCAAAGGTTTTCTTACTTTAAATGGTTTAGAAAAAGAGGTTAGTTCCCTTGCACAAATAGAAGATAAAAACAATCACTTAGTTTTAGATGGAAGTTTTTCTATTAAATTAACATCATTTAATCTTGAACCACCAAGAATGCTTTTCTTAACAGTTAGAGATCAAATAGATATCTCTTATCATTTAGATTATATAAAAGGATAGATTTATGAAAAAAATTATTCTACTTCTTTCTTTAGTACTTTGTGCTTTTTCACAAGAACTACTTGTAAATGAAAAAATATCTAATTTCTCTTTGGCTAATCAATTTGATGAGAAGAAAACAATTGATGAAAAGGTACAAACAATAATTGTCTCTTTTGAAAAAGGAACAGGAAAAGAGGTAAATGAATTCTTAGAGGAAAAAAATCCAGATTTCCTTGAAAATCACAATGCTATTTTTATAGCAAATATTTCAGGAATGCCTATGTTTATTACAAAGATGTTTGCTCTTCCTAAAATGAAGAACTATAAACATGAGATTCTTCTTATCTATGATGAAAAAGATAATAGGTTTAAAGCAAAAGAAGGAATGTCAACTTTATATGAACTTGAAGATGGTGTAATAAAAAGTATCAAGTTTATTTCAAAAGATGAGTTAGAAAAAGTTTTCCTATGAAACTACCTAGATTAGAGATAAAAAACCTTAAAGTTGAAAGTGAGAATTTGTATGGTTTGCAAATTCTTCACTTAAGTGATTTACATATAAATAAAAAAACAAAAGTAGAAGATATAAATAATCTTGTATCTTTTTGTGATAAATTAAAATATGATTTCTTAGCACTTACAGGAGATATTATTGATTGTAAACCAAATAAAATAATACCTCAGCTTGAAGCCTTAAATCTTTTAAAAGGGGTATTTTATGTAAGTGGTAACCATGATTTGTTTTATGGAATAAAAAAGCTAAAAGCTCTTTTATCAAACTTTACTTTTTTAGATAATAAAACTACTTTTATAAGATACCAAAACAGAGATATCGCCCTAGCTGGAATAAGTGATAGATTCTCAAAGTTTTTTAAAATAAAAAGAGAAGAAAAAAAAGTCTTTGAGTTTTTAAAAAACAATAAAGACACAATCTTACTTGCTCACCAACCAAAAGATTACTCTTTAGCAGTAAATTCAAATACTAAACTTTTTTTATGTGGACATACTCACGGAGGTCAGGTTTTCCCTTTCCATTATTTTGTAAAGCTTTTCCAACCTTTTTTAGCAGGAGTTTTTTATAAAAAAGACACTTGTATTTACGTAAACAAAGGCTTAGGAACTTGGGGTATTGATTTTAGATATAAAGCAGACAGTGAAATAACTCTTTTAAAATTAATAAATAATTAGTATTCATATTATATTCATATTTTTGTACTATAATTTATTTATGAAAATTTTAATTATAGAAGATGATGAAAAAATCATAAACTTTTTAAAAAAAGGTCTTGAAGAAGAGTCTTATAGTGTAGATTACTCTTTAAATGGAGATGAGGGTATTTACTTAGCTAGTGTAAATGACTATGACTTAATACTTCTTGATATCATGCTTCCTATTAAAGATGGCATTAAAGTATGTAAAACTCTTAGGGCTGACGGTATTAATACTCCTATTATAATGCTTACAGCAAAAGACTCTATTGAAGATAAGATAAAAGGCTTAGATATTGGAGCAAATGATTATTTAGCTAAACCTTTTTCATTTAGTGAACTACTTGCTAGAATAAGAGTACAACTAAGAGCTACTAATCAAAATCAAACTACTCTTAAACTAGCTGATTTAGAATTAGATTTACTTACTAAAACAGCAAAAAGAGGTGAAGACACTATAAATCTTACTGCAAAAGAGTTTGCACTTTTAGAGTATCTAATAAAAAACCAAAACAAAGTTCTATCAGAAAGTGTTATTAGTTCTTCATTAAGTAATATGGATGATATGAACATGAGTAATGTGGTAAATGTATATATCTATAGACTAAGAAATAAAATTGATAAACCATATGAAAAGAAACTTATCAAAACAATTAGAGGCTTAGGGTTTAAAATAAGTGATGACTAATCTATCTATTAAAAGAAAACTTCTTATTTATAATATCTTTATACAAGTATTAATCTTAATGCTTTTCTCTTTTTCTATTTATAAAACATTAGAAGTATCATCAAAGGATAAGTTAGAAGCTACTTTAAAAGTGATTTTACTTGATATTGCAGACGATATTATAGAGCATAAAAAAGAGCTTACTACAAGAGAGTTTGATGAGGAAAAAGAGTATAAGTTTGAGCCTTTATATATTAGACTTTTAAAAGAAGAAAATAGATACAAAGAGATAAAGAATACAAACTTCCCAAATGATATAAAAACAGAAGATAACTATCTAAAAGCTCTTACTTTAAACTATATAGATTTTGAATACCAAGAGCACTATATAATTAGTAGACTAAAGATCCAAATGGATAAAAAAAATTATGTTCTTGAAGTTGCTACAAACTTCTCAACCATAAACTCAACTTTGGAAAACCTAATTTACATTTTATTGTTTATTGTTCCTGTTATTTTAGTTTTATCTATTATTGGTGGATACTTCTTAATATATAAATCTTTTTTACCTATTGAAAAACTACTTCAAAACCTAAAAAATATAAATGCAAGTGATTTATCAAAAAGATTAGAATCAAAAAACAAAAATGATGAAATAGATTTACTTTCACAAGAGATAAACAATCTTTTACAAAGACTTGAAATCTCTTTTGATAAGGTTTCACAGTTTAGTTCTGATGCTTCCCATGAACTTAAAACACCCCTTACTATTATTAGAGGCGAAATAGAGATAGCCCTTAGAAAAGATAGAAGTTCAAATGAATATAAAGATACTTTAACAAACTGCTTAGATGAACTTATTACTATACAGCAAACAATAGATGATTTACTATTTTTAGCTAAAAATGAGCATGAAGTATTAGAACAAAATGAAGAAGAGATATACTTAGATGAGGTCTCACTTGAAGCTTATAAAGAGATGCAAACCTTTGCAAAACTAAAAAATATCAAACTTGAATGTCAAATAAAAGAACCTCTACAAATCAAAGGTCACCATAAATTACTAAAAATAGCTATAAAAAATATTTTAAAAAATGCTATTACTTTTAGTCATGAAAACTCAACAGTTACTATTTCAAACTATCAAGATAAAGATAATCAAGTTATTTGTATAGAAGATAAAGGAATTGGTATTTCAAAAGAAGACCAAGAAAAAATATTCGATAAATTTTATAGAACAGATAAAAGTAGAAATAAAGAGTCTGGGGGAACTGGACTTGGAATGTCTATTGTAGAAAAGATTGTGAAAACTCACAAAGGAGAAATAAAACTTCAAAGTGAAGAGAATCTTGGAACAAAAGTATATTTTATATTCAAATTTTTAAATTAATTAAAATTATATTTAAAATATATACTTTATAAAAATTTAATATTTTAAAATAGAAAAATACAGTTCTATTATTATTCATAAAATAAGGTTTTATAAATTATTTTAAGACTTTTAAGTTATTTAATTTTATTATTTTTTCTTATAGTATTTTTATATTATTTTTAAAATTTTTCCTAAAAAAGGTGTTTTAAAACATAAATGGTAAAAAATATTTTACCATTTTTTAATATATATTAAAGTTATTTTTGCTAATATTTTAATCAGATTTGTGGTACAAATTGACATCTTGACAAAAACTTTCAAGTTCTGTCTTTATCTTACATTTAAAAATAGTGTAAAGTAAAACTCTTCATTTTTTATTGCTATTTTTAAAATTACTTACTTTAAAACTCTTAGGAGTATATATGAACTTTTTAAAAAGTTTCAAAAAAGATTTTTTGGTTAAATTTTGGGCACCAATTCCAGCTGTAATTGCACTTGGTATTCTATCTGCTTATTATTTTGGAATAACAGGAACTTATTGGGCTGTAACAGGAGAATTCACTAGATGGGGTGGACATATTCTTGAAGCCTTTGGTGTAGATTTATCTACATGGGGATATTACAAAATCATGAATATGGATGGTAATATTTTTACAAGAATAGATGGTGTTATGATTATTGGTATGTTTGCAGGTTGTATAGCTGCTGCATTTTGGGGAAACAATGTAAAACTTAGAATGCCTGTAAGTAGTACAAGAGTTTATCAAGCTTTAATTGGTGGTATTATTGCAGGTTTTGGAGCAAGACTTGGTATGGGTTGTAACCTTGCTAGTTTCTTTACAGGAATTCCTCAATTTTCTTTTCATGCTTGGATGTTTACTCTTGCTATGATTTTAGGAGTATATTTAGGTGCTAAATTTTCACTACTTCCTTTTTTCCAATCTAAAATCAAATTAAAAAAAGTATCTTGTTCAAAAGAGCTTCATACTGATAAAAAAAGAGTAAATAATCTTTTTAAATTAGGAAGTATTGTATTTATTGGTGTTATATTATGGGCAATTTATTTAATATTTGTACAAGGTAGTACAACATTAGGTATGGCTATGTTATTTGGTAGTGCCTTTGGTTTAACAATTGCAAAAGCTCAAATCTGCTTTACATCTGCATTTAGAGATATTTTTACAACAGGTAGAAGCCAAATGGCAAAAGCTATTGTTATTGGTATGGCTGTTGCTACTATTGGAGTATTTACATATATTATGATGGGACAACCAGCAAAAATCATGTGGGCTGGACCAAATGCTATAATTGGTGGTATTTTATTTGGTTTTGGTATTGTACTTGCAGGTGGTTGTGAATGTGGTTGGATGTATAGAGCAGTTGAAGGACAAGTTCACTTTTGGATTGTAGGGATTGGAAATGTTATAGGTTCAACACTATTAGCTTATGTTTGGGATGATTTATCTTTACAATTAGCTACAAGCTGGCCAAAAATTAATTTACTTGAATCATTTGGAAATTATGGTGGATTATTCTTAAATTATGGTTTATTAATCCTTCTTTTCATACTTGTTTTAGTATTAGAAAAAAGATATTTAAATAAATCAATTAACAGATAAGGAATTTAAAATGAAAAAAGATGAAATTGTTCCAGATTATAGATTAGATATGCAAGGTGAACCTTGTCCATATCCTGCTGTAAATGCACTTGAGACAATGAAAGAGCTTAAAAAAGGCGAAATTTTAGAGATAATTAGTGATTGTCCTCAAAGTATAAATAATATTCCAGCAGATGCAAAAAATCATGGATATGAAGTTTTAGAAGTAGATAGTAGTGGACCTACTATTAGATACGTAATTAAAAAATAGTCTTTTTAGGGGTATAATACCTCTAAAGGACAAAAAATGAACTATCAAACTATACTTGAAGAGATTTATGAACAAATACAACCTGAACTACAAATAGGAAAAGTTGCTAATTATATTCCAGCACTTAAAGAAGTAAATGCAGATGATTTTGCAATGAGTATTCATCTTTTAGATGGAACATCTTATAATATTGGCTCATATAATAAAAAATTTTCAATTCAAAGTATTTCAAAAGTTTTTACATTTAGTATGGCTTTAGAAATATACTCTAAAAAACTATATAAAAGAGTTTGGCACGAACCATCAGGTAACCCTTTTAACTCTTTAGTACAATTGGAGTATGAAAAAGGTATTCCAAGAAATCCTTTTATAAATGCAGGAGCTATTGTAACAACTGATACTTTACTTTCACACTATAAAACAGAAGATAAAACATTTGAAGCTATAAATAATTTTATAAATAGACTTTGTAAAGAAAAAATTGATTTTGATGAAAAAATATATAATTCTGAATTAAAACATGGTTTTAGAAATCAAGCTTTAGCTAGTTTGATGAAAAGTTTTAACAATATAAAAAATCCTATTAATAAAACACTAAATATCTATTTTAAACACTGCTCTTTAATGATGAGTTGTGAACAATTAGCAACATCAATGTTATATTTGGCAAATCATGGAATTGATCCTAAAACAAAAGAGATATATTTAAACTCTTCAAGAGCAAAACGTGTTAACTCTTTAATGTTAACTTGTGGTCATTATGATGCATCAGGAGATTTTGCTTTTCATGTAGGACTTCCAGGCAAAAGTGGTGTAGGAGGAGGAATTGTAGCAATTGTTCCTAAAAAGATGGCAATTTGTGTTTATTCTCCAAGACTTAATTCAAAAGGTAATTCTCATGCAGGAACTAAGGCTTTAGAACTATTTACATCAAAAACAAAACTATCAATTTTTTAAGATAATTAAATGTAAAGAAATTGTCAAGAAACTCTACATAACAAATTTAAACTATTCTTTTATACTTTCAAAATAATATGAAATATAAAGGAATTAAAATGAAGAAGCTACTTCTAATATTTATCTTTGCTACTTTCTGTTTTAGTAATGAACTAAATACTTACTTAAATAGTTTAAAACAAGAAGCAAAAACAAAAAATTCAAACTTCAAAGAGTTTAGTGTTAAAAGAGGTGAAGAAATCTTTACTTCTAAACACATTGGAAAAAAAGGAAAAGAGATTGCTTGTACTTCTTGCCATGGCATAGATTTAACAAAAAAAAATGAAAACTACTTTACTGCAAAAGAGATAGAACCTTTATCAAAAAAAGTTAATCCTACAAGATTAACTGATGTAAAAAAAGTAAAAAAATGGTTGAGAAGAAATTTCAAAGACGTATATAATAGAGTTGGTACAGCACAAGAAAAAGGTGATGTACTAGTTTATATTTTAAGTAAATAAGGATAAAAAATGAGAACTTTACTTTTATTAATTTTTATAAACTTATTTTTATTTAGTAGTGATTTAAAAAAAGATGTTGCATTAGTTAAAAACAAAGTATATACAAATGAATGTGGAGCTTGCCACTTCGCATATTTTCCTGGTTTATTACCTGAAAAATCTTGGAAAAAACTAATGTCTAATTTAGAAAACCACTTTGGAGATGATGCAACAGTTGATAAACAAACATTTCAAACATTAGCAAAATTTTTAAATGAAAATAGTGCTGAAAAAAATATGAATTACAAAAGAAGTAGAAAAATAGTAAATAGTATTCCTAAAGATGAAGTTTATATTACTATTTCAAAAACACCATACATTCATAAAAAGCATAAAAAAATTAAAAAACATTTAATAACTCAAAAAGAAGTAAAAGGTCTTTTTAACTGTACTGCTTGCCATAAAGGTGCAAAAAAAGCAATCTTTAATGACGATGATGTAGATATTCCTAATTATGGAAAATGGGAGGATTAAAATGAATAAATCATATATATGGTCACTTCCTACAAGAGCCTTTCACTGGCTTTTTGTAGTTGGAATAATAATAGCTTTTTTAACTGATGATGACCATTTGTTAAATTATCATGCAATTGTTGGTTATGCTCTATTATTTCTTTTAGCTTTTAGAGTTTTATGGGGATTTTTTGGACCTAAATACTCAAAGTTTAAAGACTTTCCAACTAATGAGATTAAAGAATACTCTTCAAATGCTTTAAAAAAAGAGTCAAAATATATAGGTCATAATCCAGCAGCTTCTTATGTGATGATTACTATGTTAATTTGTACTTTTCTTATCATTTTAACAGGAATATTAACTTATGGAATACAAGAAGCAAAAGGTATTTTAAGTTTTTTAAATGAATCTTATTTTAAAGAAATGAAAAAAATTGATGACTTACATGAATTTTTTGCAAACTTTTTTATCTTTTTAATCGTTTTACATCTAATTGGTATTGTAATAGATAAATTTTTGCATAAAGAGGTGGAAACTTTAAAATCAATATTTACTGGATACAAAAATACTAAAGAAGATAAAAGTATAAGAATAAATATTTTTCAAAAACTTTTTGCAGGTTTTATGTTTATACTATTAATTGCTTTTTTAGTATTTAATATAATAAATCCAAAAAATATTTTAGTAGCTTCATTTAATAAGCCAATTGATTATAAAGTACAAAATGAAATTTTTGTAAAAGAGTGTGCATCATGTCATACTCTCTATCCCTCCTTTTTTATTGCCTAAAAAATCTTGGAATATTTTGATGAGTGATTTAGAAAACCATTTTGGAGATGATGCTTATGTTGAAGAAGAAACACATAATATAATTTTAAAGTTTTTAGAACAAAATAGTGCAGAAACATCTACTAAAGAAGCTGCTTTTATGATTTTGGATTCTTTAAAAAATAAAGATATAATAGCTATAACTAAAAGTAATTATTGGAAAAAAACTCATAAAAATATTGATAATAATATTTTTTCAAATAGTTTAGTTAAAAGTAAAGCAAACTGTAAAGCTTGCCATAACGATATTGAAAAAGGTTTAATAGAAGATGAAAATATTAAAAATATTAGTAGTTTTACTAGTTATATGTAATCTTACATTATTTGCAAAAGACACTAATCATATTTATAAAAATCTTGATTTTTTAAATCTTAATGAAAAGCAACAAAAGAAATTAAAAAAGATTTTAATTTCCCATAAAAAAAGATATGAAAAGTTTTACATTTTCAAACAAAAAGAAGAAAAAAAACTTCAAGAACTAATAAAAGAAGATTATTTTGATGATGATAAATATGAAGATATTGCAGAAGAGATAGAAGAAGAAGCAGTTGAACTTGAAGTTAAAACATTAAAAAAAATACACAAAATATTAAGTAAAAAGCAAAGAGAAAAATTCTCTCAATATTTACAGGAGTGGAAAGTTGATTAAAGATGTTTTGTTAATTGAAGATGATATACAAATGCAAAGTTTAATAGTTGAATATTTAAAAGATTATAATCTTAACTGTACTGCTATTACACACCCTAAAAAAGCACTAAAAATTTTAAAAGAAAAAAGTTTTGCTATTATCATTCTTGATTTGATGCTTCCAGAAATGGATGGTTTTGATTTATTTAAGCAGATTAAAAAAATCTGTGATACTCCTATTATTATCTCATCTGCAAGAGCTGATATTGGAAATAAAATACATGGTTTTGAACTTGGAGCTGATGATTATTTAGCAAAACCTTATGAGCCAAGAGAACTTGTATTAAGAATAGATTATATTTTAAAAAAAAGTTTAAAAAACAAAGAAAAAATCTCTGATTTTATTATTGATAAAGAGAATAAAGAAGTCTTTTTAGATGATTATTCTATTGATTTAACAAAAATAGAGTACGAAATATTTATATTTTTGTGTGAAAATATAAATAAAGTCTCTTCAAGAGAACAAATAATTAATGCAACTTCTTTAAATATTGATACAAAAAATAGAACCATTGATATGCATATTTCAAATATTAGACAAAAAATTGGTGATGATTCTAAACTTCCTAAATACATAAAATCTATTTGGGGTATTGGCTATAAATTTGTGAGTTAAAATGTCTATATTTAAAAAAATTTCAATTCTATTTTCAATAAGCTTAGTATTAATGATAATTATTGGTATTTGGACTGATAATATAAACTCTAAAAGAATAGATAATCTTATAAAACAAAAATATGTAAAAGTTGCAAATGAAATATTACAAAATTTTGAAAATAAAGAAAAAATTAAAAAAATATTAAAAAAATATAATTTGAAACATCTAAAAGATAGAGTAAAAAATAGTAAAATTCTATTTTATAAAGAGTTTACTTTTGGTTATATCACAATTGAAAAAAGAAACTTTGAAGATGAATTTATTTTAGAAATTAACTACTTAGATGAAAACTATTTATTAAAAACAGAAGATGAAGAGAACCTAAAAGATAAAATGATTTTAAATGCTTTAGTTTTTTTAGATATATTTGTTTTAATTTTGATTTTTCTTTTTTTAATTAAGTTATTAACTCCATTAAAACAAATAAGTTTAGAAATAACAAAGTTTGCAAATGGAGATTTATCAAGAAGATTAAGTATAAAATCAAAAGATGAGATAGGTCAATTAAGTCAAGCTTTTAATAAGATGGCTTCATCTTTAGAGGAACTTATAAAAACAAGACAAGAGCTTTTAAAAGATATAGGACATGAGTTAAGAACTCCTATTGCTAAAGGAAAGTTTGCCATAGAAAGGATTGATGATTTTTCCCAAAAAGAGCTTCTAAAAAAAATATTTAAAGATTTAGAAATTTTAACAAATGAACTAATAGAACTAGAAAAATTAAACTCTAAAGAACTAGATATTTCTACATTTGATGTTGAAACTTTAATTATTCAAGCATTAAATAGATTATATATAGAAGATGAAAATTTAATTAATATTAAAATAGAAGAGAATTTTAAAATAAATGGTGATTTACACTATCTATCTATGGCATTAAAAAACTTGATTGACAATGCATTAAAATATGCTATAACTTATCCAATTGAAATAAAAGCAACTAAAAATAATATATATATAAAAAATCAAGCAAATAAGTTAAATAAAAAAATCGAATACTATTTAAAACCTTTTACACAAGAGTTGTCACAAAGAGATGGGTTCGGGTTAGGACTTAGTATTGTAAATAAAATATTAAAAAAACATAATTTTAGTTTAGTTTATGAATATAGAAATAAAAAGGTTATTTTTAAGATAATATTATAGTTAAGTGCATTTTATGTATAATTTATGTTAAAAAATCAAGGGTTAAAATGAGTACATTGCAATTAGCTGACTATATAGGTATCATCTCCTTTGCACTTAGTGGTTTTTTAATTGCAGTTCACTATAAACTTGATATTTTAGGTGTATTCATCTCTTCTTTCTTAACTGCACTTGGTGGAGGGATGATAAGGGATGTGGCTTCAAATAATATTCCATATATCTTCATTGATACAACTCCTATTATTCTTGTAATTGGTACTGTTTTTTTCTCTTTTGTATTTAAACTTCATAAAATTACAAACCTTGAAGGTAAGACTGTATTTATTGTCTCAGATGCAATAGGTTTAGCCTCTTTTGCTATTACAGGATCTTTAGTAGCAATTGAAAATGAGTTTAATTTTTTAGGTGTATTAATCTTAGCATTTTTAACTGCTGTTGGAGGAGGAACTACAAGAGATATTTTAATAAATAAAGTTCCATTTATACTTGTATCAGAGTTTTATGCAACAGTTGCAATTATAATTGGATTGATTACATATATATTAAATCTTTTAAATCTTATGAATATTTTTACATTAACAATTGTTTTTATTTTTGGAGTTAGTTTAAGATTACTTGCTTTTTATAAAAAATGGCATTTGCCAAAACTATAAATCTATAATAATCCTAGTTGACTCTCTCTGTGTTCAATTACATCTTTTAAATCTTTAATTACTTTTGCTTGCTCACTAACTTGGTCATTTAATTTTATAAACTCTTTTCTTCTTAGATTTATTTCATTTTCAAGAGCTTCATTTTTATGTTTTAAATCTTCATTTATAACTTTAAACTTTTTCATTTTTGTTACTGCTTCTAATACTTTTTGATAACTTTCTACTTTTAAACTCTCCATTTGTTCTGTTAAGTTTTTTAATTTTTCTTCATAATATAAAAGTTGTGAATGTTGTTTTGCACTCTTTTGTTTCTCATTTTCTAAGATTTCATTTTTAAAAATTACTGCATTTTCTAAACTTTTAACTCTTTTTTCAAACTCTCTTATTTCACTTAGATATTGATTCTCTTTTTTTCTTGATTCTTTGATATTATTCAAAATATTTTTTTTAAATTTTCTTTTTTCATTCTCTTCATCTGTTATTAAAAATCTAATTCCTATATATTCAATAATCTCTTTTTTTGAATTAAATCTTGGAATTATTGTAGAGTTTACATAATATGCTTCTTTATTTTTTGCCCTATTTTTAACTTTTCCTTGCCATATTTTTCCATTTTTAATATCACTCCATAAGCCTTTAAAAATCTCACTTGGCATATCAGGATGTCTAATTATATTATGTGCTTGTCCTAATAGCTCTTCTTTTGTATATCCAGAAGTTTCACAAAATCTTTCATTTACAAAAGTAATTATTCCTTTTGGATTAGTTCTAGAAATAATTGCAACCTTATCTATTACATCAATATATTGTTGTAACTCAATTTGTTGTAGCTCTACTAATTTTGAATCTTGTGAAATTTTTGCTATTTCTTGAACTTTTAGTATCATATCTTCTACATCATAAGGTTTTAAAATATAAGCAGAAGTATTAAGTTTAATAGCTTCAAGTAAAAATTTTGACTCTGAATATGCAGTTGCAAATATTAAAGGAACATCAATTTTTAATTTTCTTATCTCTTTTAACATACCAATACCAGATAAGTTTGGCATATTAATATCACTAATAATTACATCAATATTCTCTTTATTTTCTAAAAATATATCAAGTCCATCTTTTCCATCACTTGCTAAATAGACATTTTTAAAAAATTTTTTAAAAATCTTACTTAGCTCTTCTTGAGTTGATAAATGGTCTTCAACATACAAAATATTAAGGGTTTTTAAAAAAGCTATATCAATCATTACTTTTCCTAGTATCTAATAACTACATTTCAAAAATAATTAAAACATAAAAAATTATATTATTGTTTATATTTATTTTTAATTAACTTATAGCTTCGTATTTACGGGTATTGTGTCAATTTTATTGATAGAATTTTTATTATTTAATAAAAATTATTTTATAAGAGTAAATAAAATAATAAGAGTTTTTCATAACTCTTATTTAAATTATTTTTTGTAAACCCTCTATGATAGTCTCTTTTTCTAGGTCTTTTATTCTACTTTCTAGTGACACAATAGTTTCATTTTTATTTAGTACTAAAGATTTTTGTAAGATAAACTCTCCTTCATCATAATCCTCAGTTACATAATGTAAAGTGACACCTGAAATTTTTTCATTTGCTTTTATTACTGCTTCATGTACATTTCTTCCATACATTCCTTTTCCCCCAAATTTTGGTAATAAAGAAGGATGAGTATTTATAACTCTGTTTTTAAATGCACTTAATAATTTTTTTTCAATCTTTTTCATATAACCAGATAAAAATATATAATCACACTTGTACTCTTTTAGCAGTTTTGTAATAGCCTTATCAACATTTTCATATTTTTTTGTATTTACTATATAGTTTGGTATATTTTTACTATTTGCTTTTTGTAAAACCTTTGCATCACTATTATTTGAAATAACTACTACAACTTGTGCATTTAATATCTTATTTTCACAAGCTTTTTGTATATAATCAAATCCACTTCCATTGTGAGATGATAATATTCCTATTCTTTTCATAACCTACCTTAAATAAAAGTCAAAATTATAATAAAAAATTATTAAGAAGTAAACCACTGTTTTTTTTAATTTTAATATTTAAAACTAATTTATTCTTTGTGCATGGGTAATAGCAATTGCAATAGCATCTGTAATATCCAATGGTTTTATCTCTTTTTTAATTCCAAGCAATCTTTTTACCATAAAAGCAACTTGTTCTTTTTGTGCCTTACCATTTCCTGTTACTGCTTGTTTTACTTGTAAAGGAGTATATTCTGCAAAATTTCCAAACTCTAAAAGTACTTTTAAAGATATTGCTCCTCTAAATTGTGCAAGTTTAATTACTGTTTTTGGGTTATATGCATAAAACATATCTTCAATTGCAACCTCATCAATATCAAACTTATTAAATATCATATCAAGACCTTCAGTCATCTCAACAATTTGCTCTTGTAATATTTTTGTTTTTATTTTTATTAAACCAGCTTCAATAAGCTTAATATTTCTTCCATTTTTTTCAATAATTGCATATCCGCAATTTCTTGTTCCAGGGTCTATTCCTAATATTTTCACTACTTATTCACCTTTTATTCATCACATAAAATTTTTCTTTTCAACTTTTCACTTATGTTTAATTCACTTTATTCACATACTAAAAGTGTGGTATAATCGTTAATCTTTTATAAATATTCACTTAAATTACGTTTTTTTTCACACGAAATTTTAAATTTATTCACTATGTTGATAATTTTTTCATAATTATTTAGCTATAATATTTACCAATTATGAAAAAAGAGTATATATTATATGACAAATAAAGAGTTTTTAGCAATTATAAAACAAGAATCAACAGCATTAGATTATAATAGATATTTAAAACAGCTAGTTTATAAAAAAATTTCGTCTGATGAAAAAATAGCTGTATTTGAAGTATCAAATAAATATATTGCTTCATGGATAAAAAGTAAATATAAAAATCTTATACAACACTGCTTTGAAACTATTGATGGAACAAAACCAGAAATAGAGATAAAAGTTGCTGGAGAAAAAAAGACTAAAAAAGAGATTATTACTGAAAAACTAAAAAATGATACTGCTGAAAGTACAATATTAAACCCTTCATATACATTTGACTCTTTTGTAGTGGGTAGTTCAAACCAAATGGCTTATAATGCTTCACTTGCAGTATCAAAAAAACCAGGTATTCAATATAATCCTTTATTTATTTATGGTGGAACTGGTCTTGGAAAAACTCACTTGCTACAAGCAATAGGAAATGATGCAATTACTCAGGGTAAAACAGTTATTTACGTAACAATTGAGCAGTTTATGAATGATTTTACTTTTTCAATTAAAAATAAAAATATGGAGCATTTTAGAAATAAATATAGAAAATGCGATGTATTATTAATTGATGATATTCAATTTTTAAGTGGAAAAGAACAAACACAAGAAGAGTTTTTTCATACATTTAATGAACTTCATAATGCAAAAAAACAAATAGTTATGACAAGTGATAGACTCCCATCACAAATTGCTGGACTTGTTGATAGATTAAAATCTAGATTTGAGTGGGGTTTAACAGCAGATATTCAAATACCTGGACTTGAAACAAAAATTGCAATTATTGAGAAAAAATCTGAATTAAATGGTATTCATTTAAGCAGAGAAATAATTAACTTTATTGCAACAAATTTAGATAGTTCAATTAGGGAAATTGAGGGAGTTCTTATTAGAATTAATGCAAGTGCTTCTTTATTAAATCAAGAAATTAATTTAGAGTTAGTTCAAGGTTTATTAAAAGAACAAATTAAAGAGACTAAAGAGAATATTAAATTACCAGATATTATAAATATAGTAGCTAGTGAGTTAAATATTAAACCTAGTGATATAAAATCTAAAAAAAGAACTGCAACAGTTGCAAATGCAAGAAGAGTAGTTATATATCTTGCAAGGGAGCTTACACATAACTCTATGCCAGATATTGCAAAGTTTTTAGGTATGAAAGACCATAGCTCTATTTCACATAATATTAAAAAAGCAAATGAGTTAATAGAAAAAGATGAAAACTTTAAATTAATCATAGAAAATTTAAAAAATAAACTAATAAATAAGGAGTGGTAAAAAATAAGTTTTAGATGTTCGTGTGAAAAGGTGTGAATATAAACAAACTATTGTTCACTTTCATTTCGTACGATGAAATGGAAGTTACATAGATATTTTCATCTTTTCACACACTCTACTGCTACCACTAATTAAAAGAAATAATAAGAGGAGATCCAAGTGAGATTTATCATCACAAAAAATATCATTGAGAATATAGTTTCTTCAATGCAACCATTTTTAGAAAAAAAAGATGCAAGTGCTATTACTTCACATATATATTTAGAAGTTAACAATGATAAACTTATCATGAAAGCAACAGATTATGAGATAGGATTACAATCTCAAATCGATGAACTAAATGAAAGTGTAAATGGAAAAGCAACAGTTAATGGTTCTAACCTTTTAGGAATACTAAAAAGATTAAAAGATTTAGAAATTATTGTAGAAACTAATGACAATAATTTAATCATTAAACAAAATAAATCTACATTTAAATTACCAATGTATGATCCTGAAGAGTATCCAACTTTACCAAAACCTGATAATATTAATAAACTTGATATGAGTATGTTAAATCTAATTAATTCTATTAGAAAAATTACTCCTGCAATAGATAATAATAATCCTAAATTTGAATTAAATGGAGCATTAGTAGATATTAAAAGTGATAAAATTAATTTTGTAGCAACTGATACAAGAAGATTAGCTGTATCACACTTACAAAATATTTCAAATGAACAAAATCAATTTATTATTCCTAAAAAAGCTATTATAGAAATTCAAAAGCTATTCTTAGATGATGCAAATATTGCATATGATGATACAAACTTAATTATTTCAAATGATAAAATGACATTTTTTACAAAATTAATTAATGGAAAGTTCCCAGATTATGATAGAATTATACCAAATAGTTTAAAATACAATTTCTCTTTACCAAAAGATATGTTAATAGAATCTATTAAATTAGTTACATCACTATTTTCTAATATAAAAATTACTTTTAGTTCAAATAGCATAATATTTGAATCATTAGATGAAGATAGTGAATCAAAAACACAATTAGATATAGATTTAAATATAGAAAATACATTTTATCTAGCAGTTAATGCAAAATATCTATTAGATTTTTTAAGTTTAACAAACAATGAAAAAGTAACTATTGGTTTTAATGAATCAAATTTACCATTTTATTTAGAAGATGAAAAATTCTTTACAATTGTAATGCCAATAGTTTTAGAAAAATAATATAGAAATATCAAGAAGGAAAAAGATAAATGAGTCAAGAATACGGCGCTAGTAATATTAAAGTTTTAAAAGGTCTTGAAGCTGTTAGAAAAAGACCAGGTATGTATATTGGTGATACAAACTTAAATGGTCTTCATCATATGGTTTACGAAGTTGTTGATAACTCAATTGATGAAGCAATGGCTGGATATTGTAAAAATATTAAAGTTACAATTACTAAAGATAATGCAATAAGAGTTAGTGATGATGGTAGAGGTATTCCAACTCAAGAACATCCAACTGAAAAAATATCTGCAGCAACTGTTGTTTTAACAGTACTTCATGCAGGTGGTAAATTTGATAAAGATACTTATAAAGTTTCTGGTGGACTTCATGGGGTTGGTGTTTCAGTTGTAAATGCTTTATCTAGTGATTTAAAGATGACTATTTATAGAGATGGTAAAATTCATTATCAAGAGTTTTCAAAAGGTATTCCAAAAGCTCCACTTGAAGTTATAGGAGATACTAGAAAAACAGGTACAACTATTGAATTTCTTGCTGACCAATCTATTTTTGAAGTATCAGAATATGTTTTTGAAACTTTAGCTAAAAGATTTAGAGAAGTTGCATATTTAAATCCTTTTATTTCTATTACACTTGAAGATGAAAGAACTAAGACTAAAGAAGTTTATCACTTTGAAGGTGGTATTTCTCAATTTGTAACAGATTTAAACAAAGAGACGCCTTTATGTGAAGCTATTTCGTTTTCTGATAGAGTAGATGATGTTGAAGTTGATATTGCACTAATGTATAACTCTTCTTATACAGAAAAAACTATTTCATTTGTAAATAATATTAGAACAATTGATGGTGGTACACATGAAGCTGGTTTTAAAGCTGGACTTACTAGAAGTATTGTTAAATATTTAAATAATAATGCAAATGCTAGAGAAAAAGATACAAAAATTACAGGTGATGATGTAAGAGAAGGTTTAATTGCAGTAGTTTCTGTAAAAGTTCCTGAACCACAATTTGAAGGACAAACAAAAGGTAAACTTGGAAGTTCATATGTAAAACCAATAGCACAAAAATTAACTGGTGAACAATTAGATAAATATTTTGAAGAGAATCCAACTGCAGCAAAAGCAATCATGGATAAAGCTTTAATGGCTGCACGTGGTAGAGAAGCAGCTAAAAAAGCTAGAGATTTAACTAGAAAAAAAGATGCTATGACTGTTGGAACACTTCCTGGAAAATTAGCAGAATGTCAAAGTAAAGACCCAGCAATTAGAGAATTATATTTAGTTGAGGGAGATTCAGCAGGAGGTTCAGCTAAACAAGGTAGAGATAGAGTATATCAAGCAATTTTACCATTAAAAGGTAAGATTTTAAATGTTGAAAAATCTAGACTTGATAAGATATTAAAATCAGATGAAATTAGAAATATGATTACAGCTTTAGGTTGTGGTATTGGTGAAGATTTTGATGAAGAAAAGATTAGATATCATAAGATTATTATTATGACCGATGCGGATGTTGATGGTAGTCACATTCAAACACTTTTATTAACTTTCTTCTTTAGATTTTTAAGACCTGTAGTTGAAAAAGGTTATTTATTTATTGCTCAACCACCTTTATATAGATATAAAAAAGGTAAAAATGAAACTTATTTAAAAGATGATACAGCCTTATCAAATTTTTTAATTGAAAATGGTTTAGAATCTTATGAGTTTGAAGGTTTAGGATACAATGATTTAGTTGATTTATTTAAAACAGTTGCTAGATATAGAGAGATGTTACAACAATTAGAAAAAAGATATTCTTTAATCTCTGTATTAAAACACTTAATTGAGAATCCAGAATTAGTGAAATTAGACTATTCTGCACTTTATGAAGAAGTTAAAAACTTCTTAGAAAATAAAGGTTATAATATTCTTACTAAAAATATTAGTGATGAAATGATTCAATTATTTGTTCAAACTACTGAAGGTTTAGAAGAGTTGGTAATTGATGATGAACTATTTGCTTCTCCATATTTTAGTGAAGCAACATATATCTATTCAAGATTAGTTCAAAGAGATATATCAATGTTTGAACAAGATTTAATTGATGAGTTAGAGTATATAGAAGGTTTAGCTAAAAAAGGTGCTTATATTCAAAGATATAAAGGTCTTGGTGAAATGAATCCAGAGCAGTTATGGGAAACAACTATGACTCCTGAAGATAGAAGACTTCTTAGAGTTACTATTGAAGATGCAGAAATAGCAAGTGATACATTTACTCTATTTATGGGTGATGAAGTAGAACCTAGAAGAAACTATATTGAAGAACACGCAAAAGACGTAGAACACTTAGACGTATAAAAAGAGGATTTTCCTCTTTTTACTCCTTTTATCTTTTTAATCTATATTTTTTTGGAGCTTATATGAGAAAAAAGAGTCTCTTATCTTATGAGGCTAAAGTAATTTTAATTATAGTTACTTTGCTATTACTTATTTTTTTACCTATTCCTATTTTTGACACATTAGTAAAAATAAAACAGTATGTAGTAGTAACTTATGAAAAGTTTATTGCACCATTTCCTATTTGGGTACAACTATTAGTAATAATTGTTCCTTTTATTATAGCTATAACTATTAAAATAATTCAAAAAAATAGATGTAAATATACTCAAGATATCTTTTATGGCATAAAATGGACATGGAGTTGGAATAAACAAAGTGTAGTAAATTTGAAATGTTATTGTCCTACTTGTAATGAAGAACTTTATTATGATGATACAGTTTCATATGATAAGTTAACAGTTAGAAAATTTGAATTTGTATGTGAAAAGTGTAATAAAGTTATTGGTTCAATACCAAATGAAAATAAGAATTTACACTCTTCAAAAATTATAAATAATGAAATAGAAAGGATAATTAAAAGAAGAGTATCTCAAATGTAAGATGGCAAAAGCCATCTTTAAAATTTTGAATTACTATTTTGCCATTTCTCTTTTGGTAAAATTTTCTCTTTAATTCTCCAAACTTTTTTTATTTTTTCATTCTGTATATAAAAAAGTTCATAAAGTGCATATTTAACTTGTGATTGCTCTATTTGTGTTACACTTAATACAAATTGGCCTTGACCTAGTATCATGTGGTTTTTAATGTAGCTTCTATCTTTTATAACTTTGTTATGGATATAGTTTTTTATTAAATTTTTGTTTGTTTTTGTTAAATTTTTATTTAAAACCTCTGTTGGAAGAGAGTTTATTAAATCTTTGTTTTTTATAGTTTCAATATTATCTCAATGTTCAACAATTAAGCCATTTTCAAATCTAAAAATATCAATTATATGCATATATGTATTATTTTCTTTTGATAAAGTTTGTGCAACAACATACTCTTTATCTTCAAATACTCTAATTACTTTTGTGTTCATATTTTTTGTTGATAAATAATCAAGATAAGATATTAATCCCTCTTTATTATCTTTTGCATATAAATTATGTTGGATATACTTTTTATCACTAACATATTTTAATACAGTTCTATCCTGATTATTACTAAATGCCTTTTCTAAAAGCATAACTACTTTTTGAGAGTTTGATAACTCTTTTGCAAAACTATTTAAAACAAAAACTATTGATAAAAAAGATATTGCAACTACTAATTTTTTTAATCTCATATTTACTCCTAATGGTAATTTTTTGGAATTATATTTATTTAAATACCATTGGTAAAGGTTAAAATGATATGAAAAATGGTAAAAATCAAACCATTATAGATTTTTTTCTTTAAATTTGCTTGGTGAGATGTTAGTATATTTTTTAAAAAATTTTATGAAATTTGTTGTTTCAATAAAACCTAGTTCATAAGATATTTGTTTAATGGGGTTATTATTACTTACTAATCTTCTTTTTGCTTCAAGTATTATATAACTAGTTATTACCTGCTTTGCAGTTTGATTTGTAATTTGTTTGCAAATAGTATTTAAATGTTTTGAACTTATATTTAATAAATTACTATAATAAGTAACATTTCTATTTTTATAATAGTTTTCATGTAATATGCTTTTAAAATCATGAAATGTTTTTAAATACTTATCATTTATAGTATTTTTATTCTGTTTATTAAAATCTTCAGATGCTTTTAAAACAATATAATTAAAAAGAGTGCTATTAATCTTTTCTTTACAAATATATTGGCTTTTATAATCATCAAGTAATTGCTTGAAAATAGGTTTGTAATCTATTTTGCAATTATAAAGAATAGAGGGTTTAAGTAATATATTAAATATTGAGTTATTTAAATTAAGAATATTTCTTTTCAAAAATTCATCAGTAAAAAGAATAATATAACCTTCATAATTTGCAGTTTTACTAAAACTATGAATTTGCTCTTTTGATAAAAAAATCATACAGTTATTTTCAATTTTATATTTTTTAAAATCAATAAAGTGATAATCTAAAGCTTTTGTAAAATATAAAATATGATAAAACTTAATTCTATGAGCTTTAGTCATAAAATGAGTATTTAAATCTATATTTTTAAATAACTGCTTAAAAGTTAATATTTCAAAGCCATACTCTTTTAATTTATGTAAAAACTCTACTTCTAATAAATTTTTCATAAATAGATTATAAAGAATTAATCATAATAAAGCAAACTATATAATCTTATAGTAGAATATAAAAAATTTTAGGAATAGTTATGATTATTGAAAACTTAGACCATTTAGTACTAACAGTTAAAGATATTGATAAAACAATAAGATTTTATACTGATGTTTTAGGAATGAAAAAAGAGATATTTAAAAACTCAAGAGTTGCTTTAAAATATTCAAATCAAAAAATAAATCTTCATCAACTTGGAAGTGAATTTGAACCAAAAGCTACAAATGTAAAAGAAGGTAGTGCTGATTTATGTTTTATTGTAAAAGAGAATATAAATGAAATAGTTAAATTTTTGGAAAATAAAGATATAAAAATATTAAAAGGACCAGTTTATAGAACAGGTGCTTTAGGAAGTATTTACTCTATATATATTAATGATCCAGATGGAAACTTAATAGAATTATCAAATTATATTAAAAACTAATGACACTTTATTGTTATTAAAAGTAGCTTTTTATAGTGATTTTAATAATTAAAGTGTCAAAACTAAACAAAATTAGCAAAATAAATAATATGAGTTTACCTTTTTAATATAATTTTTATAAATTATGTTATTATTTTAAGTATATATTAAAATATAACTTAATAAAGGTGGATAATGAGAGTTTCATCAATGAACTTAAAACAAAAGTTAGATATTGCTAAAACTAGTAAGAAGATAGAAGAATTAGAAACTTTAGTTGAAAGTGAGTCGATGCTTGTAAGAAGAGCAATTGCAAGAAATGAAAATATTAATGAAAAAATTGCAAATCAATTAGCATTTGACCCTGTTTTAAATGTAAGTTACATGGCATGTAAAAATTCAAATTGTACTCAAAAAAGAGATTTTTCTTCGTACTCTTTAATTGGTTGTGTAGTTTGTAAAAAAGATGAAAGAGAGATTGATTGTCAAACTTGTAAAAATAAGAAAGTTTATTAATACTAATACTATTTTATTACTTTTTCTTATTATACTTAGAAAAATAATTGGGAGTAATAAAATTATGGAAGATTTAAGAAAATTACCTGTTGAAAAGTTATTAGATATGGCATATAAAAGTAGTTGCATACAAGAGTTAAATAAATTATGTAATATTGAGTCTATGATTGTAAGACGAGTAGTTGCAAAAAATAGAAATATAAATAGTTATATAGCAAACAATCTAGCTACTGATCCAGTTTTAAATGTAAGTTATATAGCACTTAAAAATCCAAACTGTACAATTAAAAGAGATTTGCATGAAAATGAACTTGTAAAATGTGTAGTTTGTGATAAAGATGAAAGATATATGAATTGTACACTGTGTAACTAATCAAAATATACTATTTTTCACCGCTATACTACACTTGTAAGTAAATTTTTGATAAAATTGGCAAAATTTAAATACAAAAGGTTATTTTATGGAAATGAAATATGGTGAAAAAGAGATTGTTGAGTTTGATATTAACAATGAAGAACATTATTGGCCAAATAAAAATGATAAAAACTATATTATAGATATTGAATTACCTGAATTTATGGCAAAATGTCCAAGAAGTGGATACCCTGATTTTGCAACAATTAAACTACAATATACACCAAATAAAAAAGTAATTGAATTAAAAGCTTTAAAAATCTATATCAATACTTTTATGTATAGAGAAGTTTCTCACGAAAACTCTGCAAATGAGATTTTTGATACATTATATGAAAAATTACAACCTAAATGGATGAAAGTTGTTGCAGATTTTAAACCAAGAGGAAATGTACATACTGTTATTGAAATAGATAGCGCAAAAATGTAAGGATAAGTCTTGGAGAGATTAGTTACTACTTCTCAAGCGGCTCAAATCCTTGGGCTCTCTCTTCAAGGTGTACACTATAGAATAAAAAATAATCAATTAAAATCTATTAAAAAATCTGGGAAAACTTATGTTTATATAAGTGAACATGTAGAAGATAAATCAAAAAAAGATGAAAAACCTGTTGAAATTATCGAAATTAAAGAGTTAATAAAAGTAAAAGATGAACAAATAGATTTATTAAAAAAAAATATGAAATGGATGAAAAAACAGTATACTTCAGAGATATTAAGACTTGAAAAAAATCAAAAAAAGATTATAGAAGTTTTTAATAGAGAAATAGATTTACTTCAAAGTGCTTTTAATGAAATGCGTGCAATTTATAAACCAAAAATTGAAAATAAAAACTATAATAAAGAAGAGCAAAATAAGCAAAACACACAAAAAGAGTTTAATTATATAACTTTACAACAGTTTACTAAAATGATGAAAGCTTATGGAAAATCTGATTTGGAGATTAAAACAATAATCTTAACAGGTGTTAAAAGTAAAGACCATAGATTTTTATATGACAAAAAAAGTAAAAAAGTAATAATAAAAGATAGTGATTTTAAAGATTTTTTATAAAGTAATAAATTTTAAGCAAAAAAAAGAGTGCTTTAAAGCACTCTTCTCCAGATACCCAAGCACACCATCAAGTAAGGTGCCTTGCTGTGTTCCCACCCTGGGGCGTTGTCTTAAATGATAATTGCAAGGGTCTAAAGAAGAGCACTCAAAATAGTTCAACTATTCTCAGTGCTTCTCTTTGAAAGCGTATTATATCTCAAAAAACTTAAAATATATTTTAAAAAAGACTCTTTTAAGGAAATTTGGATATAAATTTACTCTTATCTTGGAATAAAGAGTTTAAATTGGAGAAAAAATTTAGTTTAATAGGAGTGTTATCCTTAGTTTTTGCAATGTTTATATGGGCTAGTTCTTTTATTGGATTAAAAGCTGCGATGAATGATTATGGGGCTCATACTGTAATTTTTACTAGAATGATATTTGCTTCTATGTGTTTTTTAATTTTCATAAAAAGTTTTTTAAAATATGAATATACTAAAAAAGATATTTTATATATATTACTATTAGCACTATTTGAGCCATGTTTATATTTTCTATTTGAGTCAAAAGCTTTACAATTAACAACTGCTTCTCAAGCTGGAATGATTACATCATTAATGCCTTTAATTACCTCTGTTGCAGCAGTTTTTATATTAAAAGAGTTAGTATCAAAACAGTTTATTATAGGCTCTTTTTTAGCAGTTTTTGGTGCAGTTTGGTTAAGCTTAGAAGCAACATCAAGTGCAACAGCACCAAATCCTATACTTGGAAATTTTTTAGAATTTTTAGCAATGGCTTGCGCTGCAGGATATACAGTTGTAGCTAAACATTTAACATATAAATTCTCAGCACTTTTTTTAACAGCGATTCAAGCTTTTATTGGTGCAATCTTTTTTATGCCTCTTGCTTTTTATGAATTAAGTAATACTGAATTTATTTTTAAGCTTGATGGTTTTTTATGGATACTATATTTAGGTGTTGTTGTAACTTTAGGTGGTTATGGTTTATATAATTTTTCTTTAACAAAAATTGATGCTTCAAAAGCTTCTATTTTTATGAATTTAATACCTGTTTTTACTTTAGTATTGGCATATTTGATTTTAAATGAAAGATTAAGTATTGTGGAGATTATTGCTTCAATAGTTATCTTAAGTGGAGTATTTATTTCTCAAATAAGAGTTGTAATACCAAGAAAACTTTTTAAATTTTTTAGTAAAGTATGATGGCATATATAACTCTATTTTTTGTATCTTTTATATCTGCTACTTTATTTCCATTAGGTAGTGAAGCATTATTAGTATTAAATATAAATCAAAACTATAATATCTATTTACTTCTATTCTTTGCAACTATTGGTAATAGCTTAGGTTCATTAGTTAACTATTTTCTTGGATATAAAGGTGAAAGTTATTTAGAAAATAGAAAGATTTTAGATAAAAAAAGAATTGATAAATATAAAAAATATTTTGATAAATATGGTGTATATTGTTTACTCTTTTCTTGGGCTCCTATTGTAGGTGACCCTTTAACTTTTATTGCTGGAGTTTTAAAGTATGATTTAAAAAAATTTATTTTTTTAGTTCTTTTAGCAAAATTTTTAAGATATTTATTTATAGTTTTTACAACACTAGCTATTATTTAACACTTATTGGTAAGCTTATAATAAATTTTGCACCTTTGTAAGTAAGATTTTGTTTTTTTAAAGTATAGTTTGTTACTTTTATATCTCCATTCATATTTTTAGAAATAATCTCTTTACTCATATAAAGCCCTATTCCTGTTCCATGTTGCTCTTTTTTTGTACTAAAATATGGTTCGAAAACTTTATTTATTATCTCTTGTGGTACACCACCTGCATTATCACTAATAACAAATTGTACTTTTTGTTCTATTTTTTTTACTTCAATTGTGATTAGTTTTAACTCTTGTTCTTTTTTTACAAGCTCATCTCTTGCATTATTTAAAATATTTATTAATACTTGAATTAGTTCATTTTCTAAACCAAAAATCTCAATATCTTCTATTCTTTTCTCTATTTCAATACTTTTTGCTTTGAACTGTGCACTAATTAAAGAAAGACTTTTTTCTATTACACCTTTAGTAGTAAAATGTTGTTTCTCTTTATTTGGCTTAAAAAAGTTTTTAAAATCATCAATTGTTTTTGATAAATGTTTTGTTGCTTTTGTAATTGCATCTACACTCTCATCTATATCTTTATCATTTAAAGTACCAAACTCTTTTTGCATCTTTAGACCACTTGAGATAGTTGATATAAGAGAAAGTGGTTGTCTCCATTGATGGGCTATATTTCCTATCATTTCACCCATTGCTGCCATTTTTGATTGCTGTTCTAGTAAACTATCTTTTTTTCTGTTTTTATTTACTTCTTCATAAATTTTTTCTTTATATAAAATAAATCTTTTTTTAATTAGGTTTGAAACTGTAAAAGAGATAATTAAAAGAATTACTGTAATAATAGCACTAATTATTAAGATATTTATAATATAAGACCTATTTCTATTTATTACTTCTTGCTTTTTTTCTTCAATGATTTTAGTAAATTCACTTTTATAAAAACCAGTTCCAATTACCCAGTTCCAAGTATCAAAACGCTTTACATAAGAGATTTTTTCATTTAATGTATCATTTATACAGTTTTTATTATATGTAAGAAAGCCATCCTCTTGTTTTGCTTTATTTACGATAGTTTTTATAAGATTTGCTCTTTTTTGTTTCTGTTCTTTTGTTACTATTATATTTGAGTTTAGACTTTTATGAACGATGATTTTATTATTGTAATCCAATAAAAAAACATATCTTTGATTTTTTTCATTTAGCTTTTTTATATAACTTTTAATCTCTTCTTTTACATCTGCTTCAAAATCTTCTAAATATTCACCTGTACTTATAGATATATTTAAAGGAGCAAAATATTTATAATAAGAGATTTTTTTATGTATTCTATCCCCTTCATTTGTAGGTTTACTCCAATAGTATGAATCAAAGGTTTCTGTTTTATTTTTTATTGTTTTAACTATTGTTTTTACAAATTCATATCCATTTGTATCTTTTAAATTTAAGAAGTTTTTATTCTCTTGTGTTTTATCTAAAGGATATAATCTATTATTTCCTTGAATATCATGAATAAAGTAATAGCCTCTTCCTTCATTAAATCGTATCTGTCTTAAAGCATCTTTTATCATTTTTAATATTTTTGCTTTTGATTCTAATCTGTTTTGTTTGTAGATATTTGTTGCTATGGCATGGGCTTCATTTACCCTACTTTTAAGCTGAGCTTTTAATCTCTCTTCACTTTTATTTTTTTTGTACAAAATAAAGTCATATATTTTTTCAACTTCTAATTTTATCTCTTTTTGTCTATGTAGAATAAATTCATGTTCTATTTTTTTTATATCTTCTTTGTAGATATTTTGATTGTTTAAAATTAATAAATATGTAGTTAATGTAGATAGTAATACTATAAATAATAAAGGCGCATATTTAATTATACGTAAAATATTTTTTTCATTATTTTTAAACATGCGCAAATTATAGTATTTTTAAGATTAATTTCTTTAATTGTTAAATTCCCTTAATATTTCACTGTTTTTAGAAAATAATTTATAAGTTGTATTATTATAGTTAAATTCTAAATAGTTTGCATGAAGCCAAAGTCTATAACTTTTTGTTTTTTCATATCTTTTTTTCTCATCAATTTTCTTACATAAATACTCTTCTGCTGTTTCATCATCAACTCCATATATTGGGTCTCCTAAGATTCTATGACCTATTGAATATAAATGTACTCTAATTTGATGTTGTCTTCCTGTATATGGTATTGCTTCTACTAAACTTATATCTCTTTTTGGATTATATTTTATTGGTTTAATTATAGTTAAGGACTCTTTGCCTGTTTGTCCAGCTTTCATTCTAACACCAATTTTTTTCCCTTCTTTTTCTAAAAAAGAATCAATTTTATACTTTTTATCAATTTTTCCTTCAACTATGGCAAGATATGATTTTTTATATTTTTTTTCTATAAACATATCTTTTAACTCTTTTTCACTCTTTTTATTTTTGCAAACCATTACAAGTCCAGAGGTTTCTGCATCAATTCTATGTGCTAAATTTGCATTCTTACCAAAATGATAACGAATCTCATCTAATAAAGAGTATTTTGTATTTTTTGAGATTGGATGAACCATCAAATTTGTTGGTTTATCAAATAAAGCAAACTCTTTAAATTCTAATAGTGGTTTAAGACCTCTTGTATGTCCTTCAAACTCTGCTATGTATATGGTTTTGCATCTTATAATTTCACTGATTTTAAAGGGTTTGTAATTTTCATCAAACACCCTTGCTCTACTTATGTACTTTTGCGATAATTTGGGCTCTAGCTTTAAGTCTTGTAGTAAATATTGTTGTATTTTTTTGCCTAAAACAGCTTCATATTTTTTTAAAATAAAAGGCACTAACTTTTCCTAAAAATTAAGTTTAAATTAACCAAATTTTAATTATAAATTTTGGCTAGTTTTGATACTATATCATATCTAAAATTAACAAAAAAATTTTAAAAAATTAAATTCATAAACAATAGGGGATTAGTAGATGGTTGAAAGGTATGCCAGAGAAGAAATGAGTAAAAACTGGACTCAACATGCTAGATATGCAGCATGGCTTGAGGTTGAAAAAGCAGCAGTTAAAGCATGGAATAAATTAGGGCTTATCCCTGATGAAGATTGCGAAAAAATTGTAAATAATGCTACTTTTTCTGTAGAGAGAATCGAAGAGATTGAAGCTGTTACAAAACATGATTTAATTGCATTTAACACAAGCGTTGCTGAATCACTTGGTGATGAGTCAAGATGGTTTCATTATGGTATGACCTCTTCTGATGCTGTTGATACTGGAGTTGCTTTACAAATGAGAGACTCTTTAAACATTATTATTGATGATGTAAAGATGTTAATGGACTCAATTGAAAAAAGAGCTAAAGAGCATAAATATACTTTAATGGTGGGAAGAAGTCATGGTATTCATGGTGAACCTATCACTTTTGGACTTACTTTAGCTGTTTGGTATGATGAAGTAGCAAGACATCTTAAAAATTTAGAAGAGACTTTGGAAGTTATTTCAGTTGGACAAATTTCTGGAGCAATGGGTAACTTTGCCCATGCACCACTTGAACTTGAAGAGTTTGCAATGGCTGAACTTGGATTAAAGCCAGAACCTTGTTCAAATCAAGTTGTACATAGAGATAGATATGCAAGACTTGCGACTTCTTTAGCACTTTTAGCATCTTCAATTGAAAAATTTGCTGTACAAGTAAGACATCTACAAAGAACAGAAGTTTATGAAGCAGAAGAGTATTTTGCAAAGGGACAAAAAGGTTCTTCTGCAATGCCACATAAAAGAAACCCTATTTTAACTGAAAATATTACTGGACTAGCAAGAACTATTAGAGCATACGCAGCACCAGCTATGGAAAATGTTGCATTATGGCATGAAAGAGATATTTCTCACTCATCAAATGAAAGATTTTGGTTACCAGATGCTTTTATTACAACTGATTTTATGTTACATAGAATGAATAATGTAATTGCTAATTTAACTGTAATGCCAGAAAATATGATGAAAAACCTTAATTTAACTGGTGGGTTAGTATTCTCACAAAGAGTTTTATTAGAGTTACCAAAAGCTGGGGTTAGTAGAGAAGATGCTTATAAAATTGTTCAAAGAAATGCAATGAAAGTTTGGCAAGAAATACAACATGACAAGCCAACAATAAATGAAAATGGTGAATCTTTATACTTAGGACATCTTTTAGCTGATGAAGAGTTAAGAGAAAAATTAAGTGAAGAGCAAATTAGAGAGTGTTTTAATTATGATTATTACACAAAAAATGTAGATGCAATTTTCAACAGAGTTTTTAATAAGAATAAATAATTTAATAATCGAAAAAGGCAACAAAAATGGCAATTATGATTCAAAAAAGAAATGGTAGAAAAGAGGTTTTAGATATTACTAAAATCCAAAAAATGACTATTGATGCAACAAAAGATTTAGATGGTGTTAGCCAAAGTGAATTAGAATTGGACGCACAAATAAAGTTTGTTGATGGTATGAGTTCATCTGATATACAAGATGCACTTATCAAAACAGCAGTTGAGAAAATAGATATAGATGTTCCAAACTGGACTTTTGTTGCTGCAAGACTGTTTTTATTTGATTTATATCATAGAGTTGGGAAATCAACTCATGGTATAAAAGGGGAACCATATTGTCATTTAAAAGATTATTTAAGATATGGAAAAGATGCAGGAAGACTTCTTCCTGCTCTTGGTGAAGGTTATGACTTAGATGATTTAAATGACTATATTGACCCTAGTAGAGATCTTTTGTTTAACTATTTAGGTATAAAAACACTTTATGATAGATATTTAATTAAGAATAAAAAAGGTAATCCAATTGAGCTTCCTCAACATATGTTTATGGCAATTGCTATGTTTTTGGCTCAAGATGAACATAATAAGCAAGAAAGAGCAAAAGAGTTTTATGATGTAATCTCAAAATTTGAAGTTATGCTTGCAACTCCAACATTATCAAATGCAAGAACAAATAGACATCAACTTTCATCTTGTTATATTGGTTCAAGTCCTGATAATATTGAAGGTATTTTTGATGGATATAAAGAGATGGCACTATTATCTAAATATGGTGGTGGTATTGGTTGGGACTGGAACCAAATTAGAGCACTTGGTGGAGTTATTGATGACCATAAAAGTGCAGCAGGTGGAACAGTTCCATTTTTAAAAATCACAAATGATTTAGCAATTGCTGTTGACCAACTTGGAACTAGAAAAGGTGCAATTGCAGTTTATGTTGAGCCATGGCATATGGATATTGTTGATTTTATTGACCTTAAAAAGAATTCGGGTGAAGAAAGAAGAAGAGCACATGATTTATTTCCTTCACTATGGATAACAGACCTATTTATGGAAAGAATCTTAGAAGATTCACATTGGACTTTATTTGACCCTTATGAAGTAAAAGACTTAAGTGAACTTCATGGAGATGAGTTTAAAAGAAGATATGAAGAGTATGAAAAAGATGAAACTATAACAAAAGATACGATGAAAGCAAAAGATTTATGGAAAAAAATCTTAACTTCATATTTTGAGTCTGGAAGCCCATTTTTATGTTTTAAAGATAATGCAAATAAAGCAAATCCAAATGGTCATGTAGGACATATTAGAAGTTCAAATCTTTGTACAGAAATTTTCCAAAATACAAATCCAAACTATTATAAGATTAAATTAGAGTTTGAAGATGGTACAATTAAAACATATGATGAAGAAGAGATTATAAAAGTAGATGCTGGACAAGAGAAAAAAGCCAATAAAATAACTGCACTTGATTCAATTGATGGAAAAAGAGTATTTATTGTTGAAAAAGAGAAAATTGATGGGGATACAGCAGTTTGTAATCTTGCATCAATTAATCTATCTAAAATATATACTAAAGAAGATATTGAAAGAGTAGTTCCTACTGCTATTAGAATGCTTGATAATGTAATAGATTTAAACTTTTATCCACTAAGAAAAGTAAAAGCTACTAACTTAAAATCAAGAAGTATTGGTCTTGGTGTTATGGGTGAAGCTCAAATGTTAGCAGAACATCAAATTATGTTTGGTAGTGAGCAACACTTTAAAAAGATTGATTCAGTTATGGAAGCAATCTCATATAATGCTATTAAATCTTCAAGTGACTTAGCAGTAGAAAAAGGGGTATATCCAACATTTGAAGGTTCAAACTGGTCAAAAGGGATTATGCCTCATGACCATGCACCACAAGCTGTTGAAGCTTTAATGAACAAAGATTTATTTGATGGTGGATATGATTGGGTAGAGCTAAGACAAAAAGTTAAAAAAGATGGTATGAGAAATGGTTACTTAATGGCTATTGCTCCAACATCATCTATTTCTATTTTAGTTGGGACTACTCAAGCAATTGAACCTGTTTATAAAAGAAAATGGTATGAAGAGAATTTAAGTGGACTTATTCCTGTGGTTGTTCCAAGATTAAGCCCAGAAACATGGCAATATTATATTCCTGCATATGAAGTTGACCAAATAGATATTATTAAAGCTGCTGCAATTAG
The DNA here is from genome assembly GCF_002837275.1 of Malaciobacter halophilus. Taxonomy (GTDB): domain Bacteria; phylum Campylobacterota; class Campylobacteria; order Campylobacterales; family Arcobacteraceae; genus Malaciobacter; species Malaciobacter halophilus. Next base: position 70,169 of record NZ_NXIF01000041.1, read on the forward strand.
ACAAAAGTGGATTGACCAAGGACAAAGTACAAATATCTTTATGAGTTTAGATAAAGCAAGTGGTAGATATTTGCATGAGATTTATACTACGGCTTGGAAATTAGGTCTTAAGTCAACTTATTACTTAAGAAGCCAATCTCCAGAAGCTAATAATGATATTGAAGATAGAAGTATGGAGTGTGTAGGTTGTCAATAAGATAACCTTACATGCTTTATGTACAAACTTTTAAAAAATTAATATAAAATAAATTTAAATCTTAAAATATAGAGGAAATCCTAATGGATAGAAAAACAATATATAACCCACAATCAAGAGAAAATCTTAATGATAGAAGAATTTTTGGTGGAAATCCTGATGGTATGATTAACTTTACAAAGTTAAAATACCAATGGGCTTTAAACCTTTGGGATACAATGGAGGCAAATACTTGGTTTCCTAAAGAAGTACAAATGACTGCTGATGCTAAAGATTATAAATATCTAAGTCCAGCAGAAAAAAGAATGTATGATTTAGTACTTTCTCAGCTAATCTTTATGGATAGTTTACAAACAAATAACCTAATGGATAATATTAATCCATATATTACTGCTCCTGAGGTAAATGCTTGCCTTTCAAGACAATCATATGAAGAAGCAAATCACTCAAAATCATATGCAGTTATGGTTGAAAGTATTTCTGATAATACAGATGAAATTTATGATATGTGGAAAAATGATGCAAAACTAAGAGAGAAGAACAACTATATTGCAGATGTTTATAAAAATTTAGCTGCTGGAGATGGGGAAGAGATTACTGATGAAAAGATAGTACTTGCAATGTTTGCAAATCAAATCTTAGAGGGATTATATTTTTATGCTGGATTTGCAGCGATTTATGCTCTTGGGAAATCAGGTAAAATGCTTGGAAGTTCTCAAATGATTAGATTTATTCAAAGAGATGAAGTAACACACCTTTTACTTTTTCAAAATATGATTAATTCTACAAAAAAAGAGAGACCTGATTTATTTACTCCTGAGTTAGAAGTAAAAGTAAGAGAGATGTTTAGAAAAGCAGTTGAGCTTGAAGCTTCTTGGGGTGCATATATTACTCAAGGACAAATTTTAGGTTTTACTGATGCTATTATTACTCAATATATTCAATATCTTGCAGATAGAAGACTTGAAGCAATAGGATATAAACCTATGTATAATGTAAAACACCCTATTCCTTGGGTTGATGGATATGCTTCATTTAATGACCAAAGAACTAATTTCTTTGAGGGGAATGTGGTTAATTATTCAAAAGGAAGTATTGATTTCGACGACTTCTAAAAAAAAAGAGTTTTATTAATAGCTCTTTTTAGAAATTTCTGCGTTATCGCGGAAATTTCATCACTCACTTACAATAGTAAGCTCCTAATAAAATTACCACTCTAGCCTTGAACTTTTTAAAAATAACTATCACTAAAACTCTTTTTGATATAATTTTGTTATAAATATATTCCTTATTTACTTGCATTAATTGCATTTATTTCCAGCATTTGTTAAAGCTGAGTTGTTTTAAATTTTTTTCGAAAAAGTCGAGGACTGTTTGAGTAAGTAAAGTGCTAAATGCACTTTTGCTTACGAGTTCCGCAGACAGAAAAGAAATTTAAAATGACGAGGGAAGCTTTGCCTTTAACAATTAGCTGGTTGCTTTTTGGATACTTTTTTCAATAAAAAAGTATCATTACTTTTAAAATAAGCCATTTTAATACTTACCTTAACAAAACCATTAAATCCACATAATAATCACTTTAAAAGCTATTTATACATAAAATAACACATATTTTAAAAGGGATTGACTATGTTAAAAGAAAAAACATTAGATTTTATAAAAAAACAGATAATTGATTTAAATGATTTTACTTATACAATTGAAGAAGATGAGCAGTATATTCATGCTATTTTTACAGAAGCTTTAGGAAAAAAGATTGAAAAAGAGTTTACATTTAAACTTTTAAATGATACTTTGTATATGCACTCTATTGATTTTGGTTGGAAGCCAGTTCAAAAAGGTGCAGCAAATAAATATTTTTGGATAGATTTATTAAAAGAGGACTAATTTATGAATGAAGTTATAAAACAACTATCAAATAGACGATCAGTAAGAGAGTTTACAGGTCAATGCATCAGTAATGAAGATTTAGAACTAATACTAAAAACAGCACAAAGATGCCCTACTTCAGTAAATGGACAACAAATATCAATAGTATATACTAAAAATAAAGAAAAACTAGAACAAATAAGTAAACTTTGTGGTAACCAAGAGCATATTAAAAATTGTGAAGTTTTTGTAATGTTTGTAATTGATTATAATAGAATTTCTCATGCTTTAGACTCAATTGGTGAAGAACAAATGATTCAAAAATCTGCTGAAGGTATTATTGTAGGTGCTGTTGATGCAGGAATTATGTTAAGTTCATTGCAAACTTCTGCTGAGTCTTTAGGTTATGCAACTACTGCAATTGGTGCAGTTCGTTTAAATGTATTTGAATTTATTAAACTTTTTAATTTACCTAAAAATACTTATCCTTTAGTAGGTTCAACTATTGGTGTTCCAACAAAAAAAGCAAAAGAAGCACCACTTAAGCCAAGAGTACCATTTGAAGCTTTTGCTTTTGAAGATAAATATGATGATAAAAAAGCAAAAGATGGAATTTTTGAGTATGAAAAAATATTTAAAGAGTTTAGACAAAAAAATGGTATGGATTATAAAACATCTTACAATAAGACTATGGCATCTTTTTATACTAAAAGCTATACAAGAGATATTAAAAAGAGTTTTGAACATCAAGGTTTTACTTTTAAAGATAGTAATTAAAAGAAAAAATACTATAAAGATACTATTTTAAGCTAAACTTATAAAAGAGTAATTTTAAAGGAATTTGCACTATGCAAAATAACAAAATATTTAAATCAAGTCTTTTGATTTTGACTTTTATAGGTTTAGCAAGCTTTATAATAGCTTTTATTTCAGTTCTTCAAATAAATGATGATACTAAAGATTTTGATGAAATAAAAAAGATTTCAACCCTATCTGAACAGATAAGATATTATGATGAAGTTTTGACTATGAGTGCAAGAGTTGCTACACTAAATCAAAATGATTACTGGATAAAAAGATATTATAAAAATATTGAACCTTTAGAAAAAAGTATAAATGAAGCTTTAAAATTAATGCCATCGTTAAAAGATGAATTTAAAGCTATAGAGCAGATTAATAAAGAACTTATTTCTTTAGAAGAAAAGGCTTTAAAATTAAGTAAAAAAGGTAGTTACGAAGAAGCTAAAAAGATACTTTTCTCTTTAGAGTATAAGAGTTTAAAACAGAGTTATAAAGTAGGATTAAATTTAGTTTTAAACAAGATAGAAAAAAGAAATAAAACTCTTCAAAAACATCTTTTTGTTAATATACAATTCTCTTCATTTGTTATTCTTTTTTCAATTTTATTTATGATAGTTGTTTTTTATTTTATCTTTAAAGAGTTATTTAATAAAAGTAAATATATAAATCATATATTAGATTCACAAAGTGCAATTATTTTTATAACAGATGGAAAAAGATTAAAAATTGCAAACAAAATAGCACTTGAGTTTTTTAAGTGTAAAACACAAGAGCAACTAAAACAAAGATTTTTATTTTTACCTGAGAGCTTTTCTAAAAGTGAACACTATTTAAGTGGTAAGGATTGGTTACTTAAAGCTTTTGCTTTAGAACATAAGATTTTAAAGGTAAAAATAGATGATAAAATTTTTCAAGTTAATATTTCAAAAGATAAAATAGATGATATAAACTATGTAGTAACTTTAGTAGATATTACAGAGTTAACAAAACTTCAAACTCAACTACAAAAAACTGTAGATATTCAAGTTGAAGATATTAGAAAGAAAGATTTAACATTAATTGCCCAGTCAAAAATGGCAACAATGGGAGAAATGATAGAAAATATTGCCCACCAATGGAAACAACCTTTATCAATAATTACTCTTAGTGCAACTGGAGTAAAAATGGAGAGTGAATTTAATGAGTTAACAGATGATTATTTACAAAAAGCACTAACAAATATAGAAAAATCTGCAAACTATTTATCACAAACTGTTGATGACTTTAAAGATTTCTTTAAGGAGAATAGTTTAAAACAAGACTATTTATTAGAACAAGCTTTTAATAAAGCAAAGAATTTAATTGCTTCAAAGTTAGAAAATAGAGATATACACTTAGTTACTTCTTTTGATAATGTAAGTATATATGGAAATAAAAATGAGATGATTCAAGTATTTATGAATTTATTAAGTAATAGTATAGATGCTTTTGATGAGCTTGATTTGGATACAAAAGTTATATATTTTTCCACAAGATATGAAAATGAGTTTGCAATTATAAAGTTTTGTGATAATGCAGGTGGTATACCTAGTGAAATAATTTCAAAAATTTTTGAGTATAAGTTTTCCACAAAAGGTCATAAAGGAACAGGAATAGGTTTATATATGAGTAAACTTATTCTTGATAAGATTGCTGGAGAAATTGAAGTAAAAAACAGTACTTTTATCCATGAACAAAGAGAATACAAAGGTGTTGAATTTACAATTAAAATACCATTTAAAAGAGCCTAAAGGCTCTTTTATGCAATAAGAAGTTTTTTTAAATCATCTTTTGCATTAGTTGTAAGTGTAAGATTAAATGTTTGGCTTAAAAAGTTGAATATATCTTCATTTACAAATTGTGGAGGTTTTGGCCCTAAATAGATATTTTTTACTCCTAAAGAAAAAAGTGCAAGTAAAATTATTACTGCTTTTTGTTCCATCCAAGATAGTACAATTGATACAGGAAGGTCGTTAATTGGTGTATTTAAAGCTTGGCTTAGTGCTTTTGCAATTTCAACAGCACCATTACTATCATTGCACTGTCCTAAGTCTAAATATCTTGGAATACCTGTACCTTCAATCTCTCCAAAATCAATATCATTAAATCTAAATTTACCACAGCTTGAAGTTAAAATAACTGTATCTTTTGGTAGGCTTTGTGCTAATTCTTTATAATACTCTCCACCTTTTCCTGGTGCATCGCATCCTGCTATTACAAAGAATTGTTTAATTTTTCCATCTTTTATTGCATCTAAAATTTGTGGTGCTAATGTAAGTACTGTTTTATAATGATGACCTGTTACAAGTGTTGTATCTTCATTTAAATCAATTCCATTTGCATCTTCGCACTCTAAAGTTCTTTGTATAAGTTCATCAAAATTATCATCTTCAATTTGTGTAGCTCCTTCAACTCCAACTATTTTATAAGTAAATAGTCTATCAAGGTATGTACAGTTTTTCTTTGGAGGTACTATGCAGTTTGTATTAACTACAAAAGTTCCAGTGAATTTTTCCATGAGTTTTGCTTGGTCAAACCAAGCTTTACCTACATTTCCTTTTAGATGTGGATACTTTCTAAGTTCTGGGTAACCATGTGCTGGTAACATTTCAGAGTGAGTGTATATGTTTATTCCTTTATCTTGTGTAGCAATTAAAAGTTTTTCTAACATCTCAAGATTATGTCCACTTACAAGTATTGCTTTACCTTCAACTTTGTTTTGTGTAACTTTTACAGGAGTAGGAATACCAAACTTTGAAGTGTGTGAATTTGAAAGTTTATTCATAACTTTAACACCAGCATTACCTACTTTCATTAGTTGATTAATATGGTCATCAAAATTAAAATTTACATTTGTTAATGTAAAGTATAAAGTTTCACTCATAACATCATCTATCTCTTTTGTAAGAGTTGAATCTAATTCATTTAAGTGTTCTCTATATGCACTAAGACCTTTTAATCCAAATATCATAATATCTTGAAGTCTTGAAAGATTTTCATCTTTTCCACATGTTCCAACACTAGCACCACTACTTCCACAACCATCTTTTTGACTCATTTCACATTGATAACAAAACATACTCATTTAATAATCCTTAAAATTTTTAATTAATTATAAGGTTTTTAATAAGTTGTTTCATTGATTAATATCAATAAACATTAACAGGCCTCTTGTTCTTTAAGTGTGGCTATATACTCTTCAATAGCAACGGCTACTCTTTTAGATAAAGCTACTGCTTCTACTACTGTTCTAGCACCTGTTACTACATCACCAGAAGCAAATACGCCCTCTCTTGTAGTTTCTCCATTTTCATTTGTTACTACTAATCCATCTTCTCCTACATTAATACCTTTAGTATTTGATACAATTAAATCTCTTGGTTGTTGACTAATTGAGATTAAAATTGAATCAGCTTCTTCAAAACCTTCTATATTTGGATTATCTTCATTTGTAGTGATATATTTTACACCTTTTGGTGTGAACTCTAAAGGTGATTTATAAAGATTAAATTTTACTCCATCTATTTTTGCATATTCTATTTCTACTTTTTCTGCACTTATTTGCTCAAATCCTTTTCTATACATTATGCTAACTTCAGTAGAACCGTTTCTAATAGCAGTCCTTGCAACATCCATAGCAACATTTCCCGCACCAATAACCACTACTTTTTTACCTAAGTTGTAAGAGTTTGGACTTTTTAAATAATCAATTGCAAAGTGAACATTACCTAAAGACTCACCTTTTAATCCAAGTTTTTTAGGAGTCCATACGCCTGTTCCTATAAATACAGCTTTATAACCATCTCTAAATAAATCATCAATTGTTATATTTTTCCCTATCATCGTATTAGGTCTAATCTTTACACCTACTTTTTTAAGATTTTCTAATAATTCATCAAGAATTGATTTATCAAGTCTAAAATCTGGAATACCATATCTTAAAACTCCACCAATTTGGTCATTTCCTTCATACATAGTAATTTCATAACCTTTTAATGCAAGTATCATTGCAAGACTAATTCCTGCTGGACCTGTACCAATAATAGCAACGCTATGGCCATTTAATTGTGGTTTTTCAAACTCTTTGTAGTTCATATAATAAGTTGAAATATAGTTTTCAATAGCTCCTACATTTACAGGAGTATATTTTTTATTTAAAACACAGTGTCCTTCACAATGTTTTTCATGAGGACAAACAAGCGAGCAAATTATTGATAAAGGATTATTATTAAAAACTTTTTCTCCTGCTATTTTTATATCTCCATTTAAAAATAGCCTAATCATCTCTGCTATTGGTGTACTAACAGGACATCCCTTTTGACATTTTGGTTTTTTACAGTCTAGGCAAGTTTGTGCAGAGTTAATAATATGTTGCATTTTTCCCCTTTTAAATTAAACTTTGTTTAAAAATTTTATATAAATTAAATGATAAGTATATGATAATTTTTTATAGAGGTAGCTAAATACTCTTTTTTTAAAGAGTTTTCAATTACAGAAAAGCTATAAAAATTAAAGATTATAATAAAGTAATTTATTAATTTTACCTTTATTTTAGCTCTTCTTATAGTTTTTAAGATATAATAATTAAATTTTCAAAAAAGAGTAAGAGAGATGCAAGTAGGTAAAAAAGTTTTTTTATTATCCCTGTTATTATTGTTATTGATTGTTTCTTGTGTATATAAACATACAAAAGAGTTTTTTGATAATAGTACAGTAGTTACTGAAGAGAAGGTAGTTAAATTAGAAGAAAAAACAGAACAACCACGAGAGATTTCTTTACCAGATGAGGAAATTAAAGAAGAAAGTGTTGCAGTTGAGCTTCTTCCAGCTGATACAAAAGATAAAGAAGTACATGAATCTGTAACTGAAAAAATAACAAAAATTGAAGAAGAAATAAAAGATCCAGAGCCTATTATACTTAAAAGAAAAGATGATGGATATAGAAGGTCTAAAGGCGAGTTCTTCTATTATGAGCTATCAGAAAAATCAAAAGAGATTCAAGATAAACTATATACAATTATGAAAGATGAGCCTTTTAAGTTCAATAGAAATGGAATCGAATATTTAAAAAAGAATGATGAACTTTTAAATAAAATCTATAAAATTATGATAAACAATGAAAATCTTAAGTTTGAAATTGCAGGGCATGTAAGTATTAAACCAGATGATAAAAAATATAATAAATATATTTCAGTTATGAGAGCTGCAAATATAAAGAAAAAACTTATATCAATGGGAATTTCAAAAAGAAGAATGAAAGCAAGAGGGTATGGAGATGCTATACCTTTTATTCAAGATGACATCAAAATTTTTAATAGAATAGAATTCAATATCATAGGAGAATAGTTGTGATAGAGATAGCTTCAAAAATAGTATTATGTTTAGTATTAGCAACAATTATTGGCTTTATAATAGGTTATTTACTAGGAAGAGCTACAAGAAAACAAGAGTATGCAGCAGTACCTCAAAAACCTACTAAAAAAGTAGGAAATGTATATAATAAACCTTTAATTTTTAGTTGTCCAAGACCAGTTGGAAAAGATGATTTAAAAGAAATAGAAGGTGTTGACTCTTTAATTGAAGCTCAGTTAAATCATTTAGGTATTTTTCATTTTGACCAAATTGCAAATTGGAGTGACAAAAATTGTGATTGGATTGAGAATTATTTAGAGATAGAAGGAAGAATTAAAGAAGAGGATTGGGTAGGACAAGCAAAAAAGTTTACTAAACCTCTTGTTTAATTTTTATACTTAATTTGTAATCATATTGGAATCAATTTATACTATAATTTAACTACTTAAATATAAAGGAGTTAAGTTATGGTTACAGAGTATTCTTTTTTATATATGGCAACAGCAGCTTTTCATTTAGCAGGTCTATCAACAGTTTTTTTACTTCAGCGATATAGAATCTTATAAACAAAAGTTTAACACTTTTGTTTAATAAGTTCTAATACACAAGTTTCAATCATATTATAAACTTTGTCAAAACCTTCAAACCCTTCAAAGAAAAATGGGTCTGGTACATCTTGTCCCTCAAAACCAAAATCTCCTAATTTAACTGCTTCTTTGCAACCTAATTTTTTCAAATCTTGCATATTTCTGCTATCTAAACCCACAACTAAATCAAAAGTTTGAAAATCTTCTAAATTTACTTGTCTTGCAATTTGTCTTGAGATGTCAATTCCATTATTTTTTGCAACTGTTATAGAGTTATCACAAGGGCTTTCTCCTATGTGCCAACTACCAGTTCCTGCACTATCTACTTTTATATCTAAATTATTTTTTGTTATATATTCTTGTGCAACTCCTTGAGCAATTGGAGATCTGCATATATTTCCTAAACAAACAAATATAATTGATTTTATTTTACTCATATTCTATTCCTACATCTATATATTTTCTCATCTGTTTTATATTTTTTTCATCAAAAATTGATTGTAAAATCTTTTTGGAGTCATCTTTTATTACTTCTCCAAAAGGATTAATTATGCAACTAGATTTACAGCAATAACTAGCTGCACTATTAGCTGCAACTACATAACATTGGTTTGCAATTGCAAGAGCTTTAGTTAAAGTTTCAAAGTGTTCTTTTCTTCCTTTGCCCCACATAGCAGGAACAAATATAATATCTGCACCTTTTAACCTATCCCAATATTCAGTAAATCTTAGTTCAAAGCAAATTAGCGTAGCAATTTTTAAGTTGCCTATTTTGTAAACTTCTATTTTTTTATCATTTTTAGGTTTACAAAAGTATTTTTGTTCATTTCCTAGTTTAAAGAGTCTATATTTATCTTGTGTATGAATAATCTTTTTTTGATAAAAGATATAAAACCTATTGTAGTAGTTACCATCTTTAAAAATGGTTAGTGTAAGTGCAATAGCTTTATTTTTAGATAATTTTTTAAGCTTTTTAATGGCTTTTTTAGAGAAGTCTGCAGCTTTTTGGATATTGTTATAAGAGTAGCCACTTAATGCAAGTTCAGGGGCAAGGATTAGTGAGTCATCCTTGCATGATTTAACTAGTTTTTTTAAGTTTGCAAAATTTTTTTTAAAATCTTTTGATGGATTAGTTTGAAGTGCTACTAAGTTCATCTTTTGCCAATGAAATAAGTCTATTAACTTGTTCTTCATACTCTTTTGCTGTTTGTTCATTAGTTGATTCAAATCTTGTAACTAATACAGGTGTTGTATTTGAAGCTCTTACTAATCCCCATCCATGTCTAAAATTGATTCTAACTCCATCTACATCGATAATATCTACAATTTTAGGGAAATCTTTTGGAGGATTATTTAATAGCTCTTTAATTTTATCTATTAAAATAAATTTTTCATCTTCTGTTGTTTGTACTTTTATCTCTTCTGTTGAGTATGTTTTTGGAAGTTTTTCAATTTGTTTATTAATATCTACACCATTATAAATAAGTTCTAAAATTCTAAATGTTGCATATATAGCATCATCAAAACCATAAAATCTATCATTAAAGAAAATATGTCCTGATACTTCAGCCGCTAAGTGAGCATTTACCTCTTTTAGTTTTACTTTTAAGTTACTATGTCCAGTTTTATACATAATAGCTTTTCCACTTTGATTAATAATATCATACATAATTTGCGTACATTTAACTTCTCCAACAACAATTGGTTCAGGAATAGTTTTTGCAAAAAGGAGTGCTAATATATCACCTTTTACATTATATTTTTTAGTTAAAAAAGCAATTCTATCTGCATCTCCATCATAAGCAAAACCATACTCTGCTTTTTTTTCTAAAAGTTTTTTCAAATCAGTTAAGTTTTTCTCTTCACTTGGGTCTGGATGATGGTTTGGAAAAGTTCCATCTGGTTCACAATATAGACCTTCATAATTTAAATTTAATTTATCTAATATTTCACATAAAACTGTATTTGCAACACCGTTTCCACAATCAATTGCAAAAGGTACTTTAAAGTCTTTTAAGAAAGAGAACTCTTTTAGCATAAAATCAATATACATAGATTTTGCATTAATCTTTTCAAACTGCTTATTATCTTCTATTTTTAAATCTTGATTTTTAATAATTTCATCACCAAGTTTATATATATCATGGGCGAAAAATGGTGTATTATTTACTGAAATTTTAAATCCATTATATTCACTTGGATTATGACTTCCTGTAATCATTACTGAAGCATTTGGTTTTATTTTATTAAAAGTTTGATATGAAGCAAAGTAGTTAATTCCTGTTGCAACCATACCCATGCCTAGTACTTTTACTCCTGCTTTATTAAAACCACTTGTTAAATATTCAAATAACCTTGGTGAATGAGTTCTAGCATCATATCCAATTACAACATATGGCTTTTGAACTGTTCTTTTAATAACCTCTAACCCTAAATAGTAACCAATTAGTTTAACACTTTGTTCATTTAATTCTTCGTCAACTATTCCTCTAATATCATACTCTCTAAAAATAGACTTTTTTATCATAAAGACCCTCATTGGAATTTTTTTCTAATTATATCGTTTGAAGCTTTAAGAGTACTAACCTCTATTTTGTTATAATTTTTATTCAAGGAGAAAATTATGATTGAACTATCAAATTTATATATGTTTATATTGGCATCATTTTTATTATGTTTAGCTCCAGGTCCTGATAATATATATGTATTAACACAAGGCATGACAAAGTCAAAAAAAGCTGCAATTATAACAACACTTGGTCTTTGTACAGGATTAATTATACATACAAGTGCTGCTGCTTTTGGTATTTCTGTAATATTTAAAACCTCTCAAATCGCTTTTGATATTGTAAAGTATTTAGGTGTTGCTTATTTATTATATATTGCTTATCAGGCATTTAAACATAAAGATGAACCTTTAGATTTAAAAACTAAATCCTCAAAAAAAGATTTAAAAGCTTTATATATAAAAGGCTTTTTAATGAATATTTTAAATCCAAAAGTTTCAATATTCTTTTTAGCATTTTTACCACAATTTGTAAGTGTTGAAAATGGAAATGTTCCTTTACAAATGGTTATTTTAGGACTTGTATTTATGATTTTAACTATAATTGTTTTTAGTTCTATTGGTATTGCTGGTAATTTACTTAGTTCAAAATTATTAAATAATCAAAAAATAGTAAAATATATGAATATTTTAACTTCATTAGTATTAGTAAGTTTGGGTATAAAATTGGCACTTTCTGAAAGGTAGTGACACTTAAGTGATAGCGTAATATCAACATAATTATGCTAATATTATAATATGAAATCAATAATTCTTATTTTGCTTCCTATTTTATTGTTAAACTGTAAAGAGTTGATTTTACCTATAAAATCTACGGAGTCATATGACTTACAAAAGGCACTTTTGGGTAAAAAATTATTCTTTGATAAGCGCTTAAGTAAGGATAATACTATCTCTTGTGCATCGTGTCATGACTTGGAAAAAGGTGGTGATGATAATAGAGATTTCTCTTTAGGTGTAAATAATAAAAAAGGAGAAGTAAACTCTCCTACTGTGTTTAATTCAAGATATAATTTTACACAATTTTGGAATGGTAGAGCAAGAGATTTAAAAGAGCAAGTAAGTGGACCAATACATAACCCTGTTGAGATGGGTTCTTCTTTAGATGAAGCTCTTGAAAAATTAAAAAAAGATGATTATTATAATAAGCAGTTTAAAATAGTTTTTAAAGATGGTTTAACAAAAAAGAATTTAGTTGATGCAATAGCAGAGTTTGAAGGAGCACTTATAACTCCTGATTCAAAATTTGATAGATATTTAAAAGGTGATAAAAAAGCTTTAAGTAAAGATGAATTAGAAGGTTATAAACTATTTAAACAAAATGGTTGTATTTCATGTCATAATGGTATAAATATTGGTGGAAACCTTTTCCAAAAGATGGGAATTTTAAAAGAGTATAAATCAAAAGTAGGTAATTTAGGAAGATACGAAGTTACAAAAGACATTGAAGATAAAAACTATTTTAAAGTGCCTACATTAAGAAATATTAATAAAACAGCTCCATATTTTCATGATGCTTCAGCAAAAACTTTGGAAGATGCAGTAGCTATAATGATTGAGTATCAATTAGGTATGCAAGCAAGTAAAGATGAAATAGACAAGATTGTAAAGTTTTTAAAAACATTAGATGGGAAAAAACCAGAAATATTGGATAAAAAATGAAAAAAGCCATATTAATAGTAGTTATTTTCATTGCATTAATAGTTTCACTTGTTTATACAACTGACCATTCAAATAGAAAAATTGATGATTTTTTTAAAATGCAAAAAAATATCTCTTACCTTATTTCTACAAATAAAAATTTTGATATTTTTATGTCAAGTAGTATCTCTTATAATAATTTTGATGTTATCCAAAAAGATATTTTTAAAATCAAAGATATTTTGTCTGAAATAAAAAAAAGTAATTATTTTGACAATGAAATTATCTCTTTAAAAGATGAATTTACAAATATAAATGAACTTTTTAAAAGTAAAATAAAAAGTATAGAGAGATTAAAATCAACAAGTGCAGTTTTAAATAACTCTTATAGATATATACAAACGATTTATGAAAAACTTGATGATAAGACATTTAATAAAATCTATACAAGAATTATTGGCTTAGAGTTTAATAGTGAAATAAGTATTAAAAAACTTCAAGAAGATATAAAAGCTATTGAAGTAAAAACTAATCTTCAAAAAATATTTATTAGGCATGCACAAAATATTTTACACTATTTTCAAAAGTTTCAAAATGAAAAACAAAAAATTGAAAGCTTACAATTAAATATAAAACTTCAAAACTTTGAACAAAGATATAATGATTATTCAAATGTATTTATTAAAGATATAAAAAGTGTATTATGGAGTATTATTATACTTTTATCAATTAGTTTAGTACTATTTTTATTTTATTATACAAAAATAGCATATCAAAAAATACAATTAAATAGATTTAAGCAAGCAGTAGAAAATAGTGATAATATAATCATGACTACTGATATTAATCAAAAAATAAAGTATGTAAATGAGAATTTTATTAGACATACTGGATACTCTTATAATGATGTTATTGGTAAAAAAGCATCAATTTTAAAATCAGGACTTAATAGTAAGAAGTTTTATAAAGATTTAAATGAAACTATTTATAGTGGTAAAAGATGGTATGGAGAGTTTATAAATAAAAGAAAAGATGGAGAACTAAATTATGAAAAGACTTCAATTTCTCCTATTTTTGATGAAAAAGGGAAAATAGTTGAATTTTTGGCTATAAAACTTGATGTTACAAAAGAGAAAAGTATAGAAAAAGAGTTAAAGAAAAAAGAGCATTTATTATCTCAACAATCAAAAATGATAGCTCTTCATGAAATGCTTGATAGTATTGCTCATCAATGGAGACAGCCTCTTTCTACAATCTCAACAGCTGCAAGTGGAATGAGATTAAATAAAGAGTTTGATTCCTTAGATGATGATACTTTTTACTCACTAATTGATACTATCGTAGATAATACGCTATATTTATCAAAAACTATTGATAGTTTTAAAACATTTTTTAAAACAAATCATGAAAATACACTATTTAATATCAAAAATACAGTGAATAAAGTACTTGATTTAATAGGGTATAAATTTAATGAAAATAAAGTAGAGTTTATATCAAGTATTCAAGATATAAATATGGAAGGTTTAGAGCATGAGTTAATTCAATCTTTAGTGAATCTTTTTAATAATTCTCAAGATGCAATTGCAAAAAATCTTACTCCAAATGATAAAAAATTAATCTTTTTAGATGTACGAACTGATGATAAAAATAATATAGTAATTAGCATAAAAGATAATGCAAAAGGTATTGATGAAAAGATTATTGATAATATTTTTGAACCATATTTCACAACGAAACATAAAAGTCAAGGAACGGGAATTGGTTTATATATGACATACGAAATTATCTCAAAACATTTCTATGGTACAATAGAGGTTAGAAATAGTACTTTCTCTTATGAAAATAAAGAGTATAAAGGTGCTTTATTTATAATCACAATACCAAGTAAAAAAGATGATAAAAACAGATAATATAAAAGTTTTATATGTTGAAGATGATGATTTAGCAAGATTAAATGGTGTGGAGTTTTTAGAAAACTATTTTGATACTATTTATGAGGCAAAAGATGGTTTGGAAGCTTTATCTTTATACAAAAAATATAGTCCTGATATAATAATTTCAGATATTCAAATGCCAAAATTAAATGGTTTGGAGTTTATTAGTCGTATAAGAAAAGAGGACAAAAAAACTCAAGCTATTATTACGACGGCATATAGTACAAAAGAGTATTTATTAAAAGCTGTTGAGCTTCATCTG
The DNA here is from genome assembly GCF_002837275.1 of Malaciobacter halophilus. Taxonomy (GTDB): domain Bacteria; phylum Campylobacterota; class Campylobacteria; order Campylobacterales; family Arcobacteraceae; genus Malaciobacter; species Malaciobacter halophilus. The sequence continues at coordinate 85,398 of NZ_NXIF01000041.1, forward strand.
GTTAAATATTTAATTAAGCCAATTAAATATGATGAGTTACTTCAAGCTTTGCAAGAGTGTGTAAATAGCTTAAAAAATAGTAACTCAAATGTTGTACAAATTTGTAAAGATATGAGTTTTGATACTTATAATAAAACTTTAACAAAAGATAAAGAGCTTGTAAAGTTAAGAGCAAAAGAGATACTTCTTTTAGAGTTGTTAATAAAAAATCAAAATAGATATGTAACTTATCAAGAGATTGAGAATTATGTTTGGGTAGATGATGTAATGAGTAAAGATGCTTTAAAAACACTTGTTAGAAGATTAAAAGGTTATTTCACTTGTAATTGCATTTCAAATCTATCTGGAGTTGGTTATAAAATAGATGTATGATATAAATATAGTTCTTGCATATGGAGTAACTTTTGGAGTACTCTTAATGAGTATTTTATTTACTGCAATTAGATATATATATGTTAAAGAGTTATTTTATTTAGCTTATTGTTTAATGCAGTTTTTTTCATTAATTTATATTGTAACTTATAGTCAACTTTTTGATATTCCAATTATTATTGAACAAATTAGTTTAGTATTTGCTACTATTTTTGCAATAGCTTTTGCATTTGCTTTTTTTAAAGTAGAATTAATACCTACTTTTAAAACCAAAAAAGAGTTGCTAATTTTTACTGCTTTATTGATTTTTGTTCTTGCAACTGTGTTTTATCATTATGTTTTATTTGAATATTTGCCATATACTGTTGTCTATTTTTTACTATTCTTATCTGTTCTTTTTAATATAAATGATGGAGTAAAACCAACTTTTATATATGTAATCGGATGGTCTTTTGTTTGCTTGTTTTTATATATTATGCAGTTTAAAACACTTTATGTTAAAAGTGGTTATATAGATTTAGTTCTTGTTGCTTTTGCTATTGAAGCAGTACTTTTTACTGTAAGTTTAGCAAATAAATATAAAGAGTTAAAAACTCAAAATTTAAATTATGAAAATATGCTTTTGCATCAAAGTAGATTAGCAAAATCTGGCTCAATGATAGGAAATATTGCCCATCAATGGAGACAACCTTTAAATAATTTATCATATATATTAATGAATATTAAAACAAGATTTGAAAATGGTAAATTAAAACAAGACTATTTTAATCAAAAATTTTCTCAAGCAAATGAACAGTTACAATTTATGTCAAAAACGATTGATGATTTTAAAGATTTTTATACTCCTAGTAAAAACAAAGAAGATTTTTTAGTAAAAGAGTCTATAAATAAAGCTTTGACTATTTTAAGTGCAAGTTTAAAACAGCAAAGAGTGGATTTAAATCTTACTTTTCATACAAGTGAAGTTTCAAGAATTTTTGGAATTTCAAATGAGTTTTCACAAGTTGTTTTAACTTTAATAAAAAATAGTATTGAGGCTTTAGTAGATGAACAGACTCCAAAGATTTATATTGATGTTTATTCAAATCACTCAAGCTTAGTAATAAAAATAAAAGATAATGGTAAAGGTGTTTTACCAAAAGATTTGCCAAAGCTATTTAAGCCTTATTTTACAACAAAAGAAGATGGTTTTGGTATTGGGCTTTATTTGGTTAAGACTATTATTGAAGATAGTTTTAAAGGAACTATTGAAGCTAAGCCTTTGAAAAAAGGCTTAGAGTTTATAATAACTATTGAGAAAAGCTTTTAAAGCTCTTTTGTATCAAGTATAAAAGTTACTGGACCATCATTTGATATTTGTACATCCATTTTAGCACCAAAAATACCAGTTTGTACACTTTTTACATAGTGTTTTGCTTCTTTAATAAACTCTTTATATAGTTGCTTTGCAAGTTTTGGTTCTGCACTTTTATCAAAACTTGGTCTTCTTCCTTTTTTACAATTTCCTGCAAGAGTAAATTGAGAAATAATTAATAACTCTGCTTGTATATCAAGTAATGATTTATTCATTTTGTCATTTTCATCTTGAAAAATCCTTAAGTTAATAATCTTTTTTAATAGTTTATCAACCTCTTTTGAACTATCTTCTTTTTCAACTCCTAAAAGTACATTTAAGCCTTGAGATATTTTTGCAACCTCTTCTCCTTCTACTTTTACACTTGAACTTGAAACTCTTTGAATAATAGCTTTCATTTACTCCTCTTTTCTTTTTAGTGCTTCATATGCAACTAATATTTTTTTTCTTTCTATTCCCCATCTGTATCCTGTCATTGCTCCTGATTTACCTAGTACTCTATGACAAGGTATTAAGTAACCAATTGGATTTGAACCAATAGCATTTGCAACAGCTCTTATGGCTTTGGGGTTATCTAAATATTTTGCTACATCTTCATATGTTGTAATAGAGCCATTTGGAATATTTATAAGAGCCTTCCATACATTTATTTGAAAGTTAGTTCCTTTTACATAAAGATTGAGTTTTTTATCTTTTTTTATAAAAATACTATCTAAAAGTTCAGCTGCTTTTTTATCCTCTTGGATTATATTTGCATTTGCCCAAACTTGTTTAAATCTTTTATAAACATCTTCTTTATTTGTATCATAAAAGCCTAAAAAACATATACCTCTTTTTGTTGTAGCAATTAATGCATTTCCAAAGGGTGTATAACCGTATCCATATGTTATTTGAACATTTTGTCCAAGCTCTTTATACTCTTTAGGAGTAACGCCAATAATATTCACAAACAAGTCGTGTAATCTACTTGGACTTGATAATCCTAAATCAAGCGAACTTTCTAAAATGGAGCTTGACTCTTTTAAGTGTTCTTTTGCATAATTTAATGTAATAGATTGTAGAAATTGAATAGGAGTAACACCAACATACTCTTTAAATACTCTAATAAAGTGGTATTTACTCATACCAATATATTTAGCAATTGTATCTACGCTTGGTTGCTCTTTAAAGTTTTCATCAATAAATTGTATAGCTTTTACTATTTTATTGTAGTTTTCATTTTGTAAATATAGTTTATCTTCACTCATCTTTTATCTTATAAAAAAAGGTTTAAGTGGGAAGTATACCACTTAAACCTTAAATAATTACAAGTAAAGTATTAGTAAGTAGGTTGAGAATAAACAACAAAGTTAGAAGCAAGAGATTCAAGTTCTTTGTTTATATCATCTTGAAGTTTTGTATTTTCAATGTCATCTAAAACATCGCAAATTTTATTAGCAATAAACTTAAACTCTTTTTCTTTCATACCTCTAGTAGTAAGTGCAGCACTACCAATTCTAATACCAGAAGTAACAAAAGGACTTCTAGTTTCACCAGGAACTGTATTTTTATTAACAGTAATACCAGCTCTACCAAGAGCAGCATC
>NZ_NXIF01000042.1 GCF_002837275.1 Malaciobacter halophilus
GGTTAAGTGAGAACTTAACTAACAAAAATAAGCTATTAAGGGCTAATGGTGGATGCCTAGACTGTAAGAGGCGAAGAAGGACGTACTAGACTGCGATAAGCTTTGGGGAGCCGTCAAGAGGCATTGATCCAGAGATTTCCGAATGGGACAACCCAGCATATAGAGATATATGTTATCCCGAAAGGGAGGCGAACGTGGTGAAGTGAAACATCTCAGTAACCACAGGAAGAGAAATCAAAAGAGATTCCGAGAGTAGCGGCGAGCGAAATCGGAAGAGGGCAAACCCTATGCTTGCATAGGGGGTTGTAGGACCAAAATAAGAGACTAAAGAGAATAGTAGAAATAGTTGGAAAGCTATAGCATAGAAGGTGAAACTCCTGTATACGAAATTTTCAATAGCTCTATTGGATTCCTGAGTAGGTCGGAACACGTGATATTTTGACTGAATCCGGGGGGACCACCCTCCAACCCTAAATACTACTTACAGATCGATAGTGAACAAGTACCGTGAGGGAAAGGTGAAAAGTACTCCAGTGAGGAGAGTGAAATAGAACCTGAAACCATTAGCTTACAATCATTCGGAGCCCTATGATTTATCAGGGTGACGGACTGCCTTTTGCATAATGAGCCTGCGAGTTGTGGTATCTGGCAAGGTTAAGTCAAGTACGAAGCCGTAGCGAAAGCGAGTCTTAAAAGGCGAAATAGTCAGATGCTGCAGACCCGAAACGAAGTGATCTATCCATGGGCAGGTTGAAGCTGGTGTAAGAGCCAGTGGAGGACCGAACCGATGGGCGTTGAAAAGCCCCCGGATGACCTGTGGATAGGGGTGAAAGGCCAATCAAACTTCGTGATAGCTGGTTCTCTCCGAAATATATTTAGGTATAGCCTCTAGTAGTAGCATGTAGGGGTAGAGCACTGAATGGGCTAGGGCTGCTTACCGCGGTACCAAACCCTATCAAACTTCGAATACTACATGTGTAATCTAGGGAGTCAGGCGTAGGGTGATAAAATCCTATGTCGAGAGGGGAACAACCCAGACTAACAGCTAAGGTCCCAAAGTTACATCTAAGTGGAAAACGATGTGGAGTTACTGTGACAACCAGGAGGTTGGCTTAGAAGCAGCCATCCTTTAAAGAAAGCGTAACAGCTCACTGGTCTAGTGATTCTGCGCGGAAAATATAACGGGGCTAAGATGTACACCGAAGCTTTAGACTCAAGTTTGACTTGAGTGGTAGGAGAGCGTTCTATTCAGCGTTGAAGCCATACCGGCGAGGAGTGGTGGAGCGGATAGAAGTGAGCATGCAGGCATGAGTAGCGATAATTGAGGTGAGAATCCTCAACGCCGAAAACCCAAGGTTTCCTACGCGATGCTCGTCATCGTAGGGTTAGTCGGGGCCTAAGTCGAGTCCGAAAGGGGTAGACGATGGGAAATTGGTTAATATTCCAATACCAACAATTAAGCGCGATGTGGGGACGCATAGAGTTAATCGAGCTCACTGATGGAAGTGTGGGTCGAAGGACGTAGGTTGTAATTTAGGCAAATCCGGATTACATTAGACCGAGATCTAACAGGCCGAACAAACTCTTCGGAGTGCGTTTGGAATCGATGATACTGTCGTGCCAAGAAAAGCCACTAAGTATATTAATTGTTGCCCGTACCGCAAACCGACACAGGTAGGTGGGATGAGTATTCTAAGGCGCGTGGAAGAACCCTGGTTAAGGAACTCTGCAAACTAGCACCGTATCTTCGGTATAAGGTGTGCCTACTTTGGTATAGAGATTAACTCTCGAAAGCTAAAGAGGTTGCAACAAAGAGTCCCTCCCGACTGTTTACCAAAAACACAGCACTTTGCTAACACGTAAGTGGATGTATAAGGTGTGACGCCTGCCCGGTGCTCGAAGGTTAATTGATGACGTAAGCGTAAGCGAAGCGTTTGATCGAAGCCCGAGTAAACGGCGGCCGTAACTATAACGGTCCTAAGGTAGCGAAATTCCTTGTCGGTTAAATACCGACCTGCATGAATGGCGTAACGAGATGGGAGCTGTCTCAACCAGGGATCCAGTGAAATTGTAGTGGAGGTGAAAATTCCTCCTACCCGCGGAAAGACGGAAAGACCCCGTGCACCTTTACTACAGCTTGACACTGTAGCTTGGATATTCATGTGCAGGATAGGTGGGAGGCTTTGATTACTAGACGCCAGTAGAGTATGAGCCACCCTTGAGATACCACCCTTGAATATTTGAGTTACTAACTGGGAACAATAAACTTGTTTCAGGACAATGTCTGGTGGGTAGTTTGACTGGGGCGGTCGCCTCCTAAAAAGTAACGGAGGCTTACAAAGGTTAGTTCATGGCGGATGGAAATCGCCAGCTGAGTATAATGGCATAAACTAGCTTGACTGTGAGAGAGACAACTCGAGCAGAGACGAAAGTCGGTCATAGTGATCCGGTGGTTCTGAGTGGAAGGGCCATCGCTCAAAGGATAAAAGGTACGCCGGGGATAACAGGCTGATCTCCCCCAAGAGCTCACATCGACGGGGAGGTTTGGCACCTCGATGTCGGCTCATCGCATCCTGGGGCTGGAGCAGGTCCCAAGGGTATGGCTGTTCGCCATTTAAAGCGGTACGCGAGCTGGGTTCAGAACGTCGTGAGACAGTTCGGTCCCTATCTTCCGTGGGCGTAGGAAAGTTGAGGAGATTTGTCCCTAGTACGAGAGGACCGGGATGAACGTACCACTGGTGTACCAATTGTTCTGCCAAGAGCATCGTTGGGTAGCTACGTACGGATGAGATAAGAGCTGAAAGCATCTAAGCTCGAAGCCAACTTCAAGATGAACTTTCCCTGAAGATCCCAGCAAGACTAGCTGGTTGATAGGCTAGATGTGTAAGCGTTGTAAGACGTTTAGCTGACTAGTACTAATAGATCGTTTGGCTTATTAATTAACTTGGTTTACTATCTTATTAAGTTTAGTAAGACAGTTGTGTAAAAGACTTTAACAATATATACTCAAAATATGAGTATAGAGTGAATAAAGAGATTCATTGTATACTCATATTGCTGGTGGATATAGCGAAGTGGAAATACCCAGATCCATTCCGAACCTGGAAGTCAAGCACTTCTGCGCTGATAATACTGCAGGTTTCACTTGTGGAAACGTAGGCCTCTGCCAGCTCTTGAGTCTTTTTAAGCCCTTATCTATTTTAACTTTTTACAGTTATCTTAGTTATGGGCTCTTTTTTT
>NZ_NXIF01000043.1 GCF_002837275.1 Malaciobacter halophilus
TACTTTAAAGCTCAAGCATGACACTTTGATGTCACTTTATATAGTCATACTTTTTTTAAAAAGTTAAATGAAAGTAAAATTTACAGACAATAAAATATTTATAAAAGATGAAAATAGAGCATTTTTAAACGCAACTTTTTGTAAAAATAGTAAAACAATTTTTATTGAACTATTAAAAGTTGAAAGAGATTATAGAAATAAGAATGTTGGAACTAAAGTTTTAAAACGTTCATTAGAGTTTTTTGAAAAAAAAGGTTTCCAAAAAGTAGTATTAAATGTACTTCCTTTAGACTCAAATAGCTTAAATTTAGTACAATTAAAAAATTTTTATAAAAAGCATGGTTTTATAGAATCTCCACAAAAAGCCCTTTCTAGGCCAAATTTAATGATTAAATATATAATTTAGATAATTTTATTGATTTATTTTAATAATTTAATTTACATTTAAGTTAATAAAGTGCTATACTTATCTTATCCAAAGTAACGGAGGTTATGAAAGATAGGAGTTTTAAATAGATAATTTAAAAGAACAACTTATCACTGTTACGAAGAAATCATAATTTAAGTCACTAATAAAGACTTGGGGAATAAACACAGGATTTATTTCTAACAATCATGAAAAAAGGGGAAAAAGTTAAAACTTTTTCCCCTTTTTTATTGTTACAACTCTATGCATATTCAAGTTTTAGCATTACTGTGCCTACAACAATTAATAAAACTGCTATTAATTTTTGAATACTCATAAACTCTTTAAAAACTATCCAACCTAAAAGAGTAATAGCAACTGTTCCAAAACCTGCCCAAATAGCATATGCAGTACCAATGTCAATTTTTTTAACTGATATACCAACTAATGTAAATGAAATAATGTATAAAATAACAACTGCACCTGCCCAAAAATAACTATTTGTAATTGATGCTTGTTTTATACAAAGTGTTCCCATTACTTCAAATACTATTCCTGCAAATAAATACCACCAATGCATTTTTATTCCTTTAATAAAATCATTGATATTTCTTTTAAATAAATACTCAATTCTTTTTGTAAATTAAACTTACTATCTACTAAATCTCTAAAATACATACCATCAGCTGTAGAGCAAATAGATTTAATAAACTTTTTTTTATTATTACTAATTTTATACTCTTCAAAAATCTTTAATAGTTTTTTATCCACATATTCATAATAAAAGTGATTATAATGTGTTACTTCTTTTTTATTTGAATATAAATATGTTTGAAAACTTGCAAAAAATAACTTTCTTAAACTTTTTGATAATTCATCCTCAGCTATATAAACATTAAAAAAACGCAATAAACTCTCTTCAAAACTGTTACATTTTTTTAAATCAATTTCACATATTTTAAAATACTCTTTTGTTTTGCGTTTCATAACTTCAAAAACAAGCTCCTCTTTTGTTTTGAAATAGTGATAAAATTGACCTTTTGATATATCTATTTTTTCTATAAGTTTATTTAATGAAATTTTTTCAATTTCTTCTTTTTTAAATTGCTCATACGCTTTTTTACAAATCAACTCTATTTTTTCTTCTTTATTTACAACTATTGGCATAATAAACCTTTAATAAACTAGTGGTTTATTATAATTAACTCTTACTTTTATTTTTATAAACCATCAGTTTATTTAATACTTTTTTAAAAAATTTGTTAAAATTAATTAAACTTCTAAATTAAGAGCATTTATGAATAAAATAGAAAAAATAAAAAAAGACTTAGATAATTTTATAGATAGTGATAATATAAATACATATAAAAGATTTTTCAAAACTAATATAGGAGAATATGCACATAAAGATATATTTTTAGGAATAAAAGTTCCAGATATTAGAAAAATTGTAAAAAAGTTCTACTTTACTCTTAATTTTGAAGAGATAAAAGAGTTTTTACACTCACCTTACCATGAGTATAGAATGTTTGCACTTTTAGTTTTAACACATCAATATAAATCAAAAAAAATAAATAAAAAAGATGAGATTTTCAATTTTTATATTATAAATATATCTTGGGTTAATAATTGGGATTTAATTGATGTAACTTCTTCTCATATTGTAGGTGATTACTTAATAAAAAAAGATAAATCAATACTTTATGAGTTTGCAACATCAAATAATTTATGGAAAAAAAGAGTTTCAATTATTAGTACTTTTGCTTTTATAAATAATGGGAATTATCATGATACATTAAAAATTGCAGATATTTTACTTGAAGATAAACATGACTTAATTCATAAAGCTGTAGGTTGGGCTATTAGAAATGTAGGTAAAAAAGATGAAAATACAATGATAGAGTTTTTAAATCAAAGATATAAAAAAATGCCAAGAACAATGCTTAGATATGCAATAGAAAAACTACCTGAAAAGCTAAGACAAAACTATTTAAAAACGAAAATATAATACTTATCTTTGTTTTTTATATATAGTTTGAGTATAAAATTGTGCAACGATCTTAGTATCAATAATCTTAAAAAGTTTTGATTTTGTTAATTTTGAAAATAAAGGTTTCCCTTCTCCTAATAAAATAGGTATTGTAGAAATTATCATCTCATCAATTAAATCATATTCTAAAAAATTTTGAATTGTTTTTCCTCCATCAATGTACAAATTTTTATACCCTTTATTATTTAAAAAGTTAACTAATTTTAAGGGTTTCATATTAAGTAGTTCTATCTTATCTTCATATCCTTTTGGAATAGATTGCATAGAGCTACTAAGAACAAATACTTTTTTATTATAAGGCCACTTATCATTAAAGTTTTTAACAACATTGAATGTATTTTTACCCATCACTACACAATCAATACTATTCATAAAATTTGAAAATTCATTTTCTATTTTCTCATTCACTGGTACAATATCTAACCACTTAACACTATTATTTTTATCTGCTATATATCCATCTAAACTAACAGCGATATATACTCTATTTGAAAACATCTGAAACCTTTAATTAAAAAATGAAATTTAAAATTTCTGAAAAATTATAAATAAAAAAACCGCACCTTATAAAAAGGTGCGGTTAACAAATAATTAAATAAGTTTTAACTATTTTTACATCATACCAGGCATTCCACCCATTCCACCCATATCAGGCATAGCAGGTGCACTAGCTTTCTCTTCTTTAATATCTGTAACTGTAGCTTCTGTTGTTAAAAGTAAAGATGCAACTGATACAGCATTTTGCATAGCAACTCTTTCAACTTTTGCAGGGTCAACAATTCCTGCTTTGAACATATCTACATAATTTCCAGTTGCTGCATCAAATCCATAATTAATATCATCTGATTTTGCAACTTCATTTACTACAACACCAGCATCAAATCCTGCATTTGTAGCAATTTGTTTTAGTGGAGCTGAGATTGCTCTTAGTACAATATCCGCACCAATTTGCTCATCACCTTCAAGCTCTAAAGCAACTTTTGCAGCAGCTTTAATTAGTGCAGCTCCACCACCAATTACAATACCTTCTTCAACAGCAGCTCTTGTTGCACTTAAGGCATCATCAACTCTATCTTTTTTCTCTTTCATTTCAGTTTCAGTAGCAGCACCAACTTTAATTACTGCAACTCCACCAGAAAGTTTTGCAAGTCTTTCTTGTAATTTCTCTTTATCATAATCACTTGTAGTATTTGCAATTTCATTTCTAATTTGACCAACTCTTGCTTCAACTGCTTCTGCACTTCCTGAACCATTTACAATAGTTGTATTATCCTTATCAATTACAACTCTAGCAGCCGTACCAAGAGAGTCAATTCCAGCACCATCTAAAGTCATTCCCATCTCTTCAGAAATAACTGTACCACCAGTTAACACTGCAATATCTTCAAGCATTGCTTTTCTTCTATCACCAAATCCTGGAGCTTTAACAGCCGCAATGTTTAATGAACCTCTTAATCTATTTACAACTAATGTAGCTAATGCTTCACCATCTACATCTTCTGCAATAATTAAAAGAGGTCTTCCTGCTTGATTAACTGCTTCTAAGATTGGTAACATCTCTTTTAAATTAGAGATTTTTTTATCATATAATAAAATATATGGATTATCCATCTCAGCAATCATCTTTTCTGAATTAGTTACAAAGTATGGAGATAAGTAACCTCTATCAAACTGCATACCTTCAACTACATCTAACTCATCAGAGATTCCTTTAGCTTCTTCAACAGTAATAACACCATCTTTTCCTACTTTATCCATCGCTTCTGCAATCATAGAACCAATAGCACTATCAGAGTTTGCAGAAATTGTTGCAACTTGTTCAATTTCAGTTTTATTTGCAACTTCTTTTGATGCATTTTTTAATTCAGTTAATATAGCTTCTGCTGCTTTATCCATTCCTCTTTTTAAAGTAATAGGATTAGCACCAGCAGTTACATTTCTTAATCCTTCTTTGAAGATTGAATAAGCTAAAACAGTAGCAGTTGTTGTACCATCTCCTGCTTCATCTGCAGTTTTTGAAGCAACTTCTTTTACAAGTTGAGCTCCCATATTTTCTAAAGTATCATCTAATTCAATTTCTCTTGCAACAGATACACCATCTTTAGTGATATTTGGAGCACCAAAAGATTTTTGTAATAGTACATTTCTTCCTCTAGGTCCCATTGTTACTTTTACAGCATCAGCTAGTTTTTCAACACCTGTAAATAATCTATTTCTTGCATTATCACTAAACATTACTTCTTTTGCCATATTGCTTGTCCTTTTTTTATTTTTTTATACTTTTAAATTTACTATGCAACTTGCAAAAGCAAATTACATAACTCCTATAATATTTTCAACATTTAATACTAAGTATTCTTGACCTTCAAGATTTAACTCTGTTCCTCTGAATTGTTCAAATACTATAGTATCTCCCACTTTAACATCCTCTACTTTTGAACCAATAGCTTCTACTGTAGCAGTATGCGGCTTCTCTTTTGCATTATCAGGAATATAAATTCCACTTGCAGTTTTATTTTCAACTTCTGTTCTTTTAACTAGAACTCTTTCTCCTAGTGGTTTAAAATTCATTATAGTATCTCCTATCAAGTTTTAAAATTAGATTAGCACTCTATTTTTTTGAGTGCTAAATTTTATAAAATTTTTTATTTTTTGTCAAGTAGTTTGAGTTATTTTGACTAAAAGTTTTAATATTATTTATGTCTATGTAGATATTTATGAAGTAACTCGTCTAAAGAGTGTTTTAATTTTTCATCTAAACAAGCCAATTGTTCTTCACATTTAGCTGCTAAACTATCAGCAGCATCAATAGCTCCTTTTAATCCTAAAAGATTTACAAAAGAGTTTTTAGCATTATCATTATGTGTTGTTTTTCCAGCCTCTTCTTCACTTTGTGTTTCATCAATAATATCATCTTGAATTTGAAACAGTAAACCTATATCCATTCCAAAATTATATAGTTTATCTTGTAAAGAACTATCATATTGTGCGATTATTCCACCCATTTTTAAACTTGCAGCTATAAGTTTTGCGGTTTTGTGTAAATGTAAAAACTCTAGTTCATCAAGTTTAAGCTTTTGGTTTTCAAAATGACAATCTATTGCTTGACCAATAATCATTCCATCAATGCCACCATCACTTGAAAGTGTTTTAATTAACTCTATTTTTATATCATTACTAAGAGGTGCATTAGCTAAAAGATTAAAACTATGAGTATTTAAAGCATCTCCAACTAAAATAGCTGTTACTTCATCATACTTTTTATGCAAAGTTTGAAAGCCTCTTCTTAAATCAGCATCATCCATAGCTGGTAAATCATCATGAACTAATGAGTATGTGTGTAAAAATTCTACTCCTAAAGCTACAGGAAGAGAGTTACTAACTAAAAGTGGATTTTTAGAGTTTACAACAGATAGTAAGAGCATAGGCCTAAATCTTTTGCCACCTGCTTTTAACATATCTTCTAAAGCTGATTCAAAATGTGGGTGAAAAGTTTTTGAAGAGGGAAGATTACTATTTAAGTAATCTTCAAATTTATCTAGCATTTTTTTCATATTATGATTTTTGTCCAAAAGAGCCCATACCACCCATCATATTCATGGCCATCATTTTTTTATTTTCATCTGATTGTTTAATCACATCATTAATACATGAAATTAATAGTATTTGAAGTGAATCTTTATCTTCTAAAAGTGAATCATCTATTTTTAAATCTATAATTTCACTATTTCCGTTGATTGAAATTTCAACCATTCCACCACCTGCTTTAGAAGTAAAAACTTTTGAGGCATTCTCTTCTTTTGCCTGATTTGCCATATCTTGCACTTGACTCATCATTTCATTTAAATTAAGTTTACTTAAATCAATTCCATCAAACATTATCACTTCCTACAAGTTCATTTGTTACTGTATCAATATTGTTTTTCTCATCAACTATAACAACTGTTGGTTTATAAGTTTCTAACTCTTTTTCACTATATGATGCATAAGCAATAACAATAATTTTATCACCAATTTCAACTTTTCTAGCTGCAGCACCATTTAAACACATATCTTTACTTCCAGCTTTGCCTTTTATTACATATGTAGCAAATCTTTCACCATTATTAATATTTACAATCTCTACTTTTTGTCCAACTCTTAAATGTGCAGCTTGCATAAGCTCTTCATCAATAGTAATTGAACCTACATAGTTCAAATTTGCATCTGTTACAGTTGCTCTATGTATTTTGCTATATAACATATCAAATGTCATTTTATTAACCCTTTATTTTTCTAAACTAACTGGTTCATCCCAATACTGTTTTGGAATTAAAAACTCAGTTACAGGCTCTTTCCCTAGTATATGTTCATCTATTATTCTATCAATTTTTTCCTTAGATAATTGACAATACATATAATGACCTGGCTCTACTAACATCAATGGACCCATTTGGCATCTACCAAGACATGAAGTTCTAATCGCTTGAACAGGCCCCATAATTTTCTTTTCCATTAACATTTGTGATAAATAATTAAACAAATCTTGCGTTTGTTCATTTACACATGAAGGTTTAGGCATTCCTGGTGGTGCACTTTGTTCACATTTAAAAAGAAAAAATGTAGGTTGTGGCATTGATGGCATTTCCATAACAAATCCTTATAGATATAGTAATTTCTTGAATTTTAACAAACAATTATTAAATCTTTATAAAATAGAATTTTTAATAATATATTAAAAACATTAATATTATACTCTTTTTCAAATATTTAAAAAGGAAAGTTATGAAAAAAATTATTTTTCTTCTATGCACTTTGATGCTTACACTACAAGCAGCAAATCCTGTTGCAATAATCAAAACAAATAAAGGTAATATTGAAGTTGAATTAAGAAAGGATTTAGCACCAAAAGCAGTTGAAAACTTTGTAACTCATTCAAAAAATGGTTATTATGATGGTATTATTTTTCATAGAGTTATTAAGAATTTCATGATTCAAACTGGTGATCCAACAGGTACTGGTAGAGGTGGCGAATCAATTTGGAAAAAACCTTTTAAAGATGAGTTTGCACCAAATGCAGTATTTGATAAAGCTGGAATATTAGCTATGGCAAATAGGGGCCCTAATACAAATGGAAGTCAGTTTTTTATAACTACTGTTCCTGCATATTGGCTAAATGGGAAACATACTATTTTTGGATATGTGAAAAAAGGTATGGATGTAATAAGAAAAATTGAAAATGTTCCAACTTCAGGTCAATATCAAGGTAACAAACCTTTAAGTGAACAAAAAATAGAATCAATTACTATAAAATAGAGTAAGCTTTACTCTATTTTGTACCAAAAAGTCTATCCATTAGTGATTTATCACCACTTTGCATAATCTCTCTTTCCATTTTTTCAGATTTTTTAGCTTCTGCTTTTGCTTTCTCTTGCCAGTACTCAATTTTTTGCTCCATCATTTCAGCATTTTCAATTTTGCCTAACTTACGTTTCATATCATGAAGCTCTTGCTCTAGCTCTTCTACTTCTACTTGATAATTAACCTCTATTTGTTTACATTTTTTTTCATAATACTCAATAGTATCTTCAATTTTTGCATTTAATTTTTTAACTTGAATTTTTAAATCTGCATTCTCTTTATTTGCTTTTAGTGCAAAAGTACTCTCTTTTTTATTTTTCTGTTCACTACTTATATAATAATTTAGTTCGCCTCTTAATTTCTTATTATCTTTGTTTAAATTATCTATTTTATATAAATATTTATCTCTTTCTGATTTTACAGAGTTTAACTCTTTTCTTAATTGTTCAATATCATGTTTAAGATTATTGATTATTACTGTTTGTTCAGCAGAACCAGCTTTACTTTTTATAAAAATATCACCTTTATCTTTCATAAGAGCTAACTGCACTTCTCTTTTCTTATTTATCTCATCTGTAATATCTTTTTGTACACATAAAGAGCCAGTAATTTTACTATTATCATCAGTAGTTGTGATAATATAAGTATCACTTATATAGTAACCATTCTCTTTGGTTCTATTTTTAATTCGTCCTTTCCACTCTTTATTATCAAGAATATTTTTATATATCTGTTCATAAATTTTAGGGTCAGTATCATTATGTCTTAAAATATTTAATTCACTTCCAATTAATTCATCTGTACTAAAACTTGTTGTTTTACAAAAAAGTTCATTTACATAAGTTATTTTCATTGTTGCATCAGTTTTTATAACTATATTATTTGCATCAATTACATCTTTATACTTCTCAAGCTCTTCATTCTGTTTTGCAATTAACTCATTTTGATGTAAAATAGTAGCTAGTTCATTTAAGACTGTAAGTAGTTTTCTAATATCAATAGGCTTTACAATATATTCATAAACTTTAAGTTTAATAGCATCTGCTAAGTACTCATTATCAGAGTATGCAGTTGTAAAAATAACAGGAATATCTTTATTATGTTCTCTAATTCTTTTAATCATTTCTATTCCAGTTAAATATGGCATATTTATATCTGATATAATAACATCAATTTCTTGACTATTTTTCACATACTGTTCAATACCATCTTTCCCATCTTTTGCAACAAGGATTTTTCCAAAGAAATTAGATAATAAAGAGGATAATTCATTTCTTATATTATCATCATCTTCTACATATAAAGCTCTTAACCTTTTTAAACTATCTTTATCAAGTGACATCTTTTTTTAATTCCATACTTGTTATTAACTCAATAAATTTCATAAAATCAAATGGCTTTAATAAGTAGTCTTTTACACCAAACTCTTTAGCTTTATCAATATACTCTATTTCAGTATGTGCAGACATAACAATAATTGGTAAATCTGGTTTTTTCTCTTTTAATATTTGAATCATTTCTAAACCATTTAATATAGGCATATTTATATCAGTTATTACCGCATCTAAATCATCATTTGCCTCAATAATTTCTAAAGCTTCTTGACCGTTTTGAGCTGTTAGAAAATTTGCTTCTAACTTGTTTAAAGTATCAGTGATTATATTTATTAAATCATCTTCATCTTCAACAAATAGAAGCTTTAATTTTCTAAGTTCTATTATTTTTTCTTGCATTATGAATCTTTTAGTTCGTCTTTATGTACAACTGCTTCAATATCCATGATTACTAGCATTTGATTATTCTCTAATCTTACAAAACCTTTTAAATATTTTGAAGGAATTGCTGAACCCATATCTGAAACAGGTGCTAATGAAGATGTATCTAATCTTTGAACATCATCAACTTTATCTACAATAATACCAATCATTCTTTTATCTTCAGTAATTACAGCAATTACAGCCGTATTACTATCATAAATAGCTTCACCAGTATTAAACTTGATTCTTATATCCAAAATTGGTACAACTTCACCTCTTAAATTAATTAAACCTTTTACCCAATCTTCTGTATTTGGTAGATGAGTAATAATATCTGGATATGTTAAAATCTCTCTAATTTTTGGCAATTCAATTGCATATTTCATTGCACCAAGCTCAAAAGTCATATACTCACTAGTGTTAGCATAATCTATTACATCATGCTCCTCAGGATTGTTAATATTTGAATTGTTATTCCCATTAGCGTTCATTGTTTCCATTTTTTACTCCTTATATTTACTACTCTTCAAGTTTCCATTTAGCATAAAGTTCTTGAGCAGCTTTAATTTCAGCTTCAGAAGCTCTTCTTCTACATGATAAATAGCCCTTTGAACCATCACAACTCTCAAATGGATATATTGTGGCAAATACCCAATAA
>NZ_NXIF01000044.1 GCF_002837275.1 Malaciobacter halophilus
GGAACCTATGTTTTCAAATTGGACATTTACTAAAAAGTTGTTGATAAGTATATTATCAATAATACTTATATCATCTATTATAAGTATTTTTTTAATCTCATCAAATACGTATAGTTCTTCAGAGAAATCTTCAAAAAAATATATTGATACTTTAGCAAAAAAATATGCTTATGAATCAAAGCAAGATTTAGAAAAAGCTTTAAACTCTGTTAGCTCACTTGCTAGTGTAATAAAAGAGATGTATGAAAAAAATAATCACTCAAAAGAGTTGGTTATTGCTATTGCAAAAGATATGCTTAAAAATGCTGATTTTGCTTTGGCTATGGCAGTAGATTTAGATACTGATGCAATGTTTGAAAATGATGCTTCGCTAGCTAGTACAAATGGTCATGATAAGCAAGGAAGATTTGCTCCATATCTTTATAAGTCTAATTCAAAAATAGTAGTAGAAGGTCTTACAACAGTTGCAGAAGGTAGAGAGTGGGTAGATGTACCAAGACAAACAAAAAAAGTTTATGTAACAGAGCCTTACAATTATGAAGTTGAAGGTAAAAATGTATTAATGGTTACTGTTTCAGCCCCAATTATCACAGAAAATAATAAGTTTTTAGGAGCAACTACAATTGATATTTCATTAGATAGTTTAGTTGATAAAATTGCTAAAATCAAAATCTTTAAAAGTGGTTATGGTTTCTTATTATCAGACAAAGGTACAATTGTAGGACATCCTGATAAGAAACTTCTTACTCAAAAAGTAACTGACAACAAAGAATATACACAAGCAAATGATATTATTGAGTCTATAAATAACAATAAAACTTTTAATTATGAAAGAGAAACACCGCTAACTGGTTCATACTCTTATTATCATATTGAACCTTTTGAACTAGGAAAAAGTGATGTAAAGTGGGCACTTGGACTTACTATGCCTATTGAAGAGTATTTAGAAGATGCCCATGATTTACAAATATTCTCAATTATTATAGGTATTATTAGTTTTATAATTGTAGCTCTTGTAATATTAGTTGTAACAAAACCTTTAAGTAAAAATCTAACTATAATTACTAATGGTCTTGATTCATTTTTCAAATATCTAAATAAAGAGAATGAACAGCATGTTAAAATAGAATTAGACTCAAATGACGAGTTTGGGAAAATGTCTAAAATGATAAATGAAAATATAAATAAAACTCAAGAGCTAATTGAACAAGATAATAATCTAATTCAAGATGTTAAATTAATTGTAAAAGAAGTTAAAACAGGGAATTTAAAAAATAGAATCAAATCATCTACTAACAATCAAAGCTTAGAAGATTTAAAAATTATTTTCAATGAAATGCTTGAAACAGTTTCAACTAATATATCAAGTGATTTAACAAAAATTGAAGAAGCTCTTGATAAATATCAAAAACTTGATTTTACCTATAGAATTAAAGATGCTACTGGAAAAACAGTAGATGGATTTAATGCACTTGCAAATATTATCAATGATATGCTAGTAGAGAATAAAACAAATGGTTTAACTTTACAAGATAGTGCAAATATTTTACTCTCAAATGTAGATACTTTAAGTCAATCTTCAAATGAAGCCGCTGCAAGTATTGAAGAAACTGCTGCTGCAATTGAAGAGATAACTTCTAATATTACACATAATAATGAAAATGTATTAAAAATGGCACAAAATGCAAATGATTTGAAAAACTCTGCAACAGAAGGTGAAAGTTTAGCAACACAAACAACTGCAGCAATGGATGAAATCAATACTCAAGTTACTTCAATAAATGACGCAATTACAGTAATTGACCAAATTGCATTCCAAACAAATATATTATCTCTTAATGCAGCAGTAGAAGCAGCCACTGCAGGTGAAACTGGTAAAGGGTTTGCAGTAGTTGCAGGAGAAGTAAGAAACCTTGCAAGTAGAAGTGCTCAAGCAGCCAAAGAGATTAAAGAGATTGTTGAAAATGCAACAGTAAAAGCAAATGATGGTAAAGTTATCTCAGATAAAATGATACATGGGTATAAAAATTTAAATGAAAATGTAGTAAAAACTTTAGAGTTAATTGATGATATATCAAATGCAAGTAAAGAACAAAGTACAGGAATAACTCAAATCAATGATGCAGTAAATATGTTAGATAGACAAACACAACAAAATGCATCAATAGCAAATGATACAAAAGATATTGCAAACCAAACACAAACAATTGCAAATGAAATTGTTGAAGAGACTAATAAAAAAGAGTTTTTAGGTAAAAATGATATAAAAGCAAAAACAACTAAAAAATCAACTCTTACACAAGAAAAGACAAGTACAAAACAAGTAGCTAATAAACCAAAAAATCTTAAAAGTGAAGCAATAACTTCAAATAACAATAACAACGATGAGTGGGAGAGTTTTTAAACTCTCCTCTTAACTTTATTCTTTCTTTAAATTAAAACTTTAATTTCAATTTTTTTATTTACTTCTTAGAAATCTCTTTTTATTGATTAAATTTCTTCAATAAAGTAGTTCAAAAATAAATATTTTTATTGCTAAATCATAAAAAAACTATTTTTTACAAAACAATTATTATTTTTTTAATCTTTTTTATTAATTTTTATATTTAAGTTCTTGACAAAAAATCATGATTAGTGTATCATTTTCTACAATAAAATCATGATTATTTAAATATCGTGATATTTTACATATCGCGATTAAGTAATTGGTTTTAATTCTTTTATCTCTTTCAAATGGTTTATTAGTTGATTATTTGCAAGGAAGATTTATTTTAAACGGAGGTTTAAAAATGGAGACAAAAAAAGTAGGTATTGAGCCTAAGATTTTTTTCCCCTCGCTGATTGTAGTTGTAATTCTTGGATACCTTGTAGTACAAGACCTTGAAGCTGCAAATGCAACAATTAGTAAAGTTTTTAGTTATATTACTAATAGCTGGGGTTGGGCTTTTGAATGGTATATGGTTGTATTTGGGATTATTTGGGCTTGGTTAGTTTTTGGTCCAATGAAAAATAATACTTTAGGTGATGAAAAACCTGAATTTAGTACATTCAGTTGGATTTTCTTAATGTTTGCTTCTTGTACTTCAGCAGCGGTTCTTTACTGGGGAACAATTGAAGCATACTATTACATAGCTTACCCTCCTTTTGCAAATGAAGCATTTTCTCCTGCTGCAAAAGAGTTTGGATTAGCATATAGCTTATTTCACTGGGGTCCACTACCTTGGGCTGGTTATGCAGTATTAACTGTTGCTTTTGGTTATTTTATTTGGGTAAAAAAAATCAATGTAATGAGACCAAGTGGTTGTATTGAACCTAGTGTTGGTAAAAAACTTGCTAACGGATGGTTAGGAACAATAATCGATAACTTCTATATTGTTGCACTTATTCTTGCAATGGGTACTAGTTTAGGATTAGCAACTCCACTTGTAACTGAGTGTATGGAGTGGTTATTTGGTATTGAAAGAACTTTACAACTTGACACAATGATTATTTCTGCATGGGTAGTTTTCAATGCAATTTGTGTTGCTTTTGGACTAAATAAAGGTATTAAAGTTGCAAGTGATATAAGAAGTTACTTAACTATTATTATGCTTGGTTGGGTTGTAATTGTAGGGGCTTCTACATTTACAGTTAATTATTTTACAGATTCTGTTGGTGTTATGTTAGATAGTTTAAGTAGAATGCTATTTTATACTGACCCTATTAGAGAAGGTGGTTTCCCACAAGGTTGGACAGTTTTTTATTGGGCATGGTGGGTAACATTTGGAATTCAAATGTGTATTTTCCTTGCAAGAATTTCAAGAGGTAGAACAGTTAGAGAAATTTGTATAAATATGGTTGCTGGACTTACTCTTACGACATGGGCAATGTGGACAATTTTAGGAAGTAATACTGTAAATGTAATGATTAAAGGTTTAGCAAACTTACCAGAAATTGCAAAAACTGAAGGTATTCCAAGAGCTATTATTGAAACATGGGCATCACTTCCATTCTCAACAATTACTATTTGGGGATTCTTTATTCTTTGTTTTATTGCAACTATTACATTAATCAATGCTTGTTCTTATACACTTGCAATGTCAACTTGTAAAGAAGCTTCAGGTTATAGCGAACCTCCATTATGGGTAAGAATTGGTTGGTCTTTAATCGTTGGTGTTATTGGTGTTACACTTCTAGCACTTGGAGGATTAAAACCTCTTCAAACTGCAATTATTGCAGGTGGTTGCCCACTATTCTTTGTAAATATCTTAATCTTAGTATCTTTCTTTAAAGATTCCAAGAAAAATAAATGGTATTAAAATCAAAAAATAAATTAAAAAGGTAAATAAATATGATTAGTTTTAAATTAACTGACGAACAAGAACTTTTTGTTGACGGTGTAAAAGAGTTAATGGAAAGAGAAAATTGGGAAGCTTATTTTGCCCAATGCGATGAAAAACATGAGTACCCAATTAAATGGGTAAAAGAGTTAGCAGAACTTGGTATTGATACTATGCTTTTACCAGAAGAGCATGGAGGAATGGGTGAATCTATGGTTACATTAGCTGCAATTTGGGAAGAGTTAGGAAGACATGGTGCTCCAACTTATATCTTATATCAGCTACCAGGATTCAGTACTATTTTAAGACATGGTACTCAAGAACAAATTGATAAAATTTTTGAATTTAGAGGTACTGGTGAACAGATGTTTAACTCTGCCATTACAGAACCAAGTGCAGGGTCAGATGTTGGAAGTTTACAAACAACTTATAAAAGAAAAGATGGAAAAGTTTATTTAAATGGTCAAAAATGCTTTATTACAAGTAGTTTACATACTCCATATTTAATTGTTATGGCAAAAGATGCAGATAGTGAAAAACCTATTTTCTCTGAATGGTTTGTAGATATGAAAAAAGCAGGAATCAAATTAACTCCTTTAGAAAAACTAGGTCTTAGAATGGATAGTTGTTGTGAAGTTGTTTTTGATAATGTTGAGCTAGAAGAAAAAGACATGTTTGGAACAGAAGGTGAAGGTTTTAATAGAGTTAAAGCTGAGTTCGATGATGAAAGATTTTTAGTTGCTTGCACAAACTATGGTGTTGCTTTATGTGCATTTGAAGATGCAGCAAAATATGCAAATCAAAGAGTTCAATTTGGTGAAGCTATTGGTAGAACTCAATTAATTCAAGAGAAGTTTGCAAATATGGCAATCAAACTTAACTCAATGAAAAATATGATTTTTGAAACTGCATGGAAAACTGATGAAGGAATTGCTACTTCAGGTGATTCTGCAATGTGCAAATACTATTGTGCAAATGCAGCATTTGAAGTAATTGATACATCTATGCAAGTTCTTGGTGGTATTGGAGTAACAGGTCATAGAGTTGGAAGATTCTGGAGAGATTTAAGAATTGATAGACTTTCTGGTGGTTCTGATGAGATGCAAATCTTAACTTTAGGACGAGAAGTTCTAAAAAGATATAGATAATTATTCAAGGAAGAGTTATGTCTAAAAAAGTACAAACACCTAAATTTGGCCCTCTTTCAGGAATGAAAGTTGTATTTTCTGCAATTGAAATTGCAGGTCCTTTCTCAGCACAAATGTTTGCTGAGTGGGGAGCAGAAGTAATTTGGATTGAACACTCTGCGTATCCAGATACGATTAGAGTTCAACCAAACTACCCAGAATTATCAAGAAGAAACCTTCATGCATTATCTTTAAATGTATTCTCAGAAGAAGGTAGAGAAGTATTTTTAAAACTTATAGAAGATGCTGATGTATTTATTGAAGCTAGTAAAGGTCCTGCTTTTGCTAAAAGAGGTATTACAGATGAACTTTTATGGGAAAAAAATAAAAAATTAGTAATTGGTCACCTATCAGGTTTTGGTCAATATGGTACAGATGAGTACACACATTTAGCTGCATATAATACTATTGCTCAAGCTTTTAGTGGTTACCTAATGCAAAATGGTGATGTTGACCAACCAATGCCAGCATTTCCATATACAGCTGATTATATGGCAGGATTTGCTGTAACTAGTTCTGTTTTAGCTGCTGTTTATAATGCACAAAAAACAGGTATTGGAGAGAGTATTGATGTTGC
This sequence comes from Malaciobacter halophilus, assembly GCF_002837275.1. Lineage (GTDB taxonomy): Bacteria > Campylobacterota > Campylobacteria > Campylobacterales > Arcobacteraceae > Malaciobacter > Malaciobacter halophilus. The sequence continues at coordinate 6,084 of NZ_NXIF01000044.1, forward strand.
TATGTATGAAGTAATGTTAAGAGTTGGTCAATACTACATGATGGACTACTTAAATGGTGGTGAAATGTGCCCTAGAATGATAAAAGGTAAAGACCCACTATATGCTGGTTGTGGATTATATAAATGTAGTGATGGATATATTGTATTTGAAGTAGTTGGAGGAAATCAAGTTAAAGAGATTTTTAATCTACTTGGTATTTCAGAATATATTGGAACTGAAGAGATTCCTGAAGGTACTCAACTTATTTCAAGAAAGATGTCAGTAGCACAACTTTTTGAAGATAAATTAGATGAATACTTTGAAGCATTACCAATTGAAGAAGCACTAGCTTTACTTGCAAATTATAAAATTGCTGGGGCAAAAGTTCTTGATGTCCATGAACTTCAATCAAATCCACAATATATTGCAAGAGATTCATTTACTCAATGGGAGTCAATGGAAGGTAAAAAAGTAACTGGTCCTAATGTAATGCCTAAGTTTAAAAACAACCCAGGAAAAATCTGGAGAGCAAAACCATCTTACGGAATGGATACTAAAGGTATTTTAAATGAACTTGGTTACTCAGAAGAGAATATTAACCAATTAGCAAAAAACAAAATTATTAATATAGGATAAATTTTTAAAGGGTATTTCAATGGATATTATTGAACAAAAGAGTGTAGGACAATTATGGGAACATTTAGCAAAGCAGTATAACTCAAAAACTGCTCTAATTTTTGAAGATATAAATGCAAATACATACAAATATTCATATTCAAAAATGAATGAGAACATAAATAAAGTAGCAAATCTATTTCTTAGCTTAGGAGTAAGAAAAGCAGATAGAGTTGCACTACATATAAATAATTGTCCAGAACTTATGTTCAGTTGGTTTGCCCTTTGTAAAATAGGAGCTATTATGGTTCCTATTAATGCGCACTATTTATATAATGAAACATCATACATAATAAATAAATGTAAGCCTAAACTTGTTGTAACAGAAGAGAAGTTTTTAAATATATATAAACAATTAAAAGAAGAAATAACGTGTCCTATACAAAATATCTTAATTGCAAGAAAAGAGAATATAAGTTTTAATAATTTTATAAATTTTAATGATTCATACAAAAAACAAAGTAGTTCTTTTTTTGATAAAATTGACATCAATAATCAAGATACAGCAGAGATTTTATTCACTTCTGGAACAACATCATTACCTAAAGGTGTAGTGATTACTCACTACAATCTATTATTTGCTGGACATTATACATCATGGCAATGTCAGCTATCAAAAGACGATATATATTTGACAGTTATGCCTGCATGGCATATTGACTTCCAATGTACTGCTGCTATGCCGACATTTAGCTCAGGTGCAACACTTGTATTGTTAGAAAAATATAGTGCAAGAAAGTTTTGGAACCAAGTATGTAGCTATAAAGCAACTATTACTGAGTGTATTCCAAAAATTATATGTACGCTATTACTTCAACCTAAAAAAGCATGGGAAAAAAACCATTGTTTAAGAGAAGTATTTTATTATCTAACACTACCTACTAAAGACAAAGATGCCTTTATCAACAGATTTAATGTGAAACTTTTAACTTCTTATGGAATGACTGAAACTATTGTTGGACTTATTGGAGATCGCCCCCACGATAAAAGAAAATGGCCATCAATAGGAAAAGTTGGTTTTTCATATGAAGTAAAAATTATAAATGAAAACAATGAAGAAGTAACTCCTAATACTATTGGCGAAATTTATATAAAAGGTATACCAGGAAAAACTATTTTTAATGGATACTATCAAGATGAACATGAAACAAAAAAAGTTTTAGATAATAATGGATGGTTTCACACTGGTGATACAGGATATGTTGATGAAGATGGATATTTTTATTTTGTAGATAGAAAGTCAAACCTTATAAAAAGCGCTGGAGAGAATGTTTCGGCTAGTGAAATCGAAACCCTTTTATCTTCCCATCCCAAAATACTCGAAAGTGCAGTAATTGGAGTCACTGACAAAATATGCTGTGAATTAATCAAAGCATTTGTTGTGTTAAAAAAGAGTGAAATTTTAACAGAAAATGAAATTATAAGTTATTGTCAAAAACATCTAGCAGATTTTAAAGTCCCTAGTAAAATTGAAATCTGCGATAGTCTTCCTAAAACATGTTTAGGAAAATTAAAAAAAGATGTATTAAGACAATCTTGTTGTTAAAGGAAAAAAAGATGGCAATAAAAACAGAGATGGTAGGACAAACATTTGGTCCTTTTAAAAGAGATTATGACTGGAAAGCATTAAGTCTTTTTGCACTTGGAAGTGGTGCTGCTTTTGATGGTAAAACTGGCTTACAATATGTTTAT
>NZ_NXIF01000004.1 GCF_002837275.1 Malaciobacter halophilus
ACTATGTAAAATTTCTACCTCTTCTTCTTCTTTATAACCACTTATAATACTATGAATTGCACCTTTAATTGCAAAAACAGACATATATATATGAGTCATAAATAGTGCTAAAACAGCAAAACCTAAAATATTATGAATAATTGCACTTAATCTTAATAAGTCAATTTGAGATAGGCCAAGCGAAGCAATAAAATCAAACTTAAAGTCTTGAAAAAACATAATTGCACCTGTTAGAATCATAATAATTCCACCAAAAGTACAAACATAAAACCACATTTTTTGACCTGCATTAAATCTACCTGCAGGAATTGGGTCTTTTCTTTTATTTAAATATCCTCCTAAAATCATAAGCCATTTTATATCATCGCTTGTAGGAAGCATATCTTTTAACCACATAAATAGCATTGGTACTACAGATATAACAAAAAGTAAAGTTGAAATTGCGTGTATTTCTTTATTTACTCTTACAAACTCTCCACCACCAAAAAAATCACCAAATACCATAACTACTCCTGTTGGTATAAGTAGTATAAATGATATTGCAGCAATTGTATGAATTACTCTATGAAAAACTGAAAAAACATATATTTTTTTTCTATCATGTGAAAAAATCATTGGTCCAATAATTAAATAGTGTATAAAAAAAGCTGTTGGTACTCCAAGTAATACACCTAAAAATATTGGCTTAAAATATTTACTTTGTAATAAAGTAAACCACTGTCCTAAATGTAAAGAGCCCTCTTTATCATAACCTAAAATATTAGGTATTAACTCTTTTCCATAGATTGCACTTTCACTAGCAAATGCTAGTGAAGTTAGTGCTAAAAGCGTTAATAATATATACTTTAATTTCATATTAACACTTCTTTTATGAACCATATGCTGAACTCCATGAATTTGGAGTTGCAGTATGATTATGTCCTCTTGAAAGAACTCTTTTTCTATATATTTCAGAAACACTTTGAGAGTCTCCTACTAAAAGTGCATTTGTAGAACATACAGCTGCACATAAAGGAACTTTTCCTTCTGCAATTCTATTTTGTCCGTACATATGTCTTTCATGTGTTGAGTTAGTCTCTAATGGACCACCAGCACACATTGTACATTTATCCATAGCACCTTTTGTACCAAATGCTCCATCTCTTGGAAACTGTGGAGCACCAAAAGGACAAGCATATAAACAATATCCACACCCAATACAAGTCTGTTTATCATGAAGAACTATTCCATCTTCTCTGATATAGAAACAATCAACTGGACATACTTGCTCACAAGGCGCATCTGTACAATGCATACAAGCTATTGATAAAGAGTACTCTAAGCTCTCTTTTCCTTCATTTAATGTTATTACTTTTCTTCTACTAATTCCTGTTGGTAACTCATGAGCTTCAGAGCAAGCAACCGAACAAGCAAAACACTCAATACATCTATCTTCATCACAATAAAATTTCATTCTTGACATTTCACTCATACTTCACTCCTACGCTCTTTCAATCTTACATAGACCAGCATTAAACTCAGGAATCTGAGTAATAATATCAAATCCATAATTAGTAATAGTATTTGAACTCTCACCTATTGCATATGGTTTTGTTCCTTCTGGATAGTTTGCACTCATATCTACACCTTGCATCATCCCTGCAAAGTTATATGGTAAGGCTATTCTATCTGGTGTAACACTATGACTATAAATAGCTTTTACTTTAATTTTTGTACCTTGAGGAGAGTGTAACCACATCATCTCACCATCTCTAATTCCATAACTTGCAGCTAACTCTGGATTAATATGTGCAAACATATCAGGAGTAATATGTGAAAGATATTTACTTGTTCTTTCTAACATACCAGCACCACTTAAATTTACAACCCTCATTGTTACAAGCATTGTTGGGAAATCTTTTGACCAGTCTTGATGTTGCTGTTCAGATTTAAATCTTACATCAACTCTAAAGTTGTTTGTTTGGTCTTCATATGTTGGATACTTCATCACTAAATCATGTCTTGGAGAGTGAATTGGCTCTCTATGTTTTGGAACAGGATCAGGAAAAGTCCAAACTTTAACTCTAGCTTTTGCATTTCCATATACACAAACACCAGCTTCATTACATTTTTCTTGAATTATTCCACTAAAATCAACTTTCCAGTTTGCACCCATTTTTCTTTTTTCTTCTTCTGTTAATGTAATGTTTAAAACTTCTTCTATATTATCTTTAGTAATTTCAGGATATCCACCTTTTACTTTTGAACCTTTAACACTTACTCTTTCATCAGGAAGTAAAGAAACACCATCGTGTTCTAAACCAAACCTATTTCTAAATCCCATACCACCTTGTTTTACAGGTGTATCAACATCATAAAGAATTGGACTTCCTGGGTGTTTTGTATCCCAACTAGGCCAAGGTAAACCATAATATTGGTTTTTCATTTTTCCATAACCTCTTAATGTTATTGGGTCAAATAGATGCCAATTTTCTTGATGCTCTCTTAATCTTTTTGCAGTCCAACCACCAAGACCAATAGTTTTAACTGTTCTTGCTACTTCATTAGCTGCATCATCAGGCCATATAAAATTATCTTTTACAACTTTTGGTTCTCCATCAACAATATCCATTTTCATTGCTTTTATATACTCATCATAAAAACCAAATTTCTTTGCAAATTCAAACATTACTTCATGATCTGTTTTACTTTCATATAAAGGATCAACTACTTTACTTCTCCATTGAGAAGATCTATTAGTTGCTGTTACACTACCTTCTGTTTCAAACTGTGTTCCAACTGGTAAGATATAAATATCATCTTTTTTACTTGTAATAACTGCAGCTTCATTTACAAATGGCTCTGCAACAACCAATAAATCTAACTTATCTAAAGCCTCTTGAACTTTTGCAGTTTGTGCCATAGATGTAATACCTGTACCTTGAACCCATAAAGCTCTAATAGGACTTGAAGAGTATGTTTTTTCTTCTTGTAATACTCCTTGCCACCATTTTGCAAGAGAGAATCCTTTTTCATTCATCCATTTTGGAGAGTGGAATCTTCCTTGTAACCAATTAAAATCAACACCCCATGCTTTTGCATAATACTTCCATGAAGTTTCACTTAATCCATAATATCCAGGTAAACTATCAGCAAGACAACACATATCTGTTGAACCTTGAACATTATCATGTCCTCTAATAATGTTACATCCTCCACCTTTTTTACCCATATTTCCAAGTACTAATTGAAGTATTGGAAGGATTCTTGTATTTGATGTACCTGTACTATGTTGTGTAATCCCTAAAGCCCATACAACAGTAGTAGGTTTTGTTTTTGCTAAAAGTGTAGCAAGCTGAATAATTTGTTCAGCAGGAATTCCTGTAACATCAGATGTCTCTTCAGGAGTCCACTTTTTAGCTTCTTGTCTTATTTCATCCATTCCATATACACGGCTGTCAATAAACTCTTTATCTTCCCAACCATTTTTGAAAATAATATGTAATAATCCATAAATAAACGCAACATCAGTACCAGTTCTAATTCTTAAATAGTGATCAGCCTTAGCTGCAGATTTAGTATAAACTGGATCAACAACAATTAGCTTAGCATTATTTCTATCTTTTGCTTGAAGGAAATGTTTAAATCCTATTGGATTTGCTACAGCTGAATTTGCCCCAATCATTAAGATTGCTTTTGAGTTACCAACAACATCACCAAAGTGATTTGTCATAGCGCCATAACCCCATGTATTTGCCACACCGGCAACTGTTGCACTATGTCAAATTCTAGCTACGTGATCAATATTATTTGTACCCCACATTGCAGCAAACTTTCTAAAATAAAAAGCTTGTTGTAAATTAAATTTTGCAGATCCTAAAAACATTGCTGCATCTGGACCATTCTCTTTTCTAAACTTTAACATCTTTTCAGATATTTCATTTATAGCTTGTTCCCAAGAGATTCTTTGCCATTTACCTGCCACTTTTTTTAAAGGATGTTTAACTCTTTGTTTACTTTTTACTAAATCAATTTGGTCAATACCTTTACAACAGTGACTTCCTTCACTAATTGGATGGTCTTGAGCAACATCTTGTCTTACCCAAACACCATTATGAACTTCTGCTACAATACCACAACCTGCAGAACAAATACTACAAATTGTTTTTACTTTCTTTGAACCTGGAAAAGGATTTTTTATCTCTTCTTTAGTCGCTTCTCTTACAGTATTACTAGAAGCAAACATTGATGTTGCCCCTACTCCTGCACCTATTGAAGCAAGTTTAAGAAAATTTCTTCTACCCATTTTCAAAGATAAATCATTGAGTATATTTTTACCCATTATCTTCTTCCTTAATAACTAGCTTTATAAAAAGCTTCCCATTGAGCTGTTTTCTTATACAAAATCTCTTTTTTAGGAGATTTTCCTATAACAACACCATTTGAACTTGCACTTTTACTACTATTACTACTTGCCATTGCAGCAGTAGCACTACCAGCAGCCACAAGCGCACTTGCACCTAGAGTTTTTTTAACAAAACTCCGTCTTTCTTCTTTCATGGCTTCCTCCAAGCAATTTTTCTCTCTTTTAACCAAAAAGAGATAAGTCAAAAAAAACTATTTTCTCACTTATCTCTTTTAATATGCAAAATTTGCATATTAAAAGTGTCTAATCTTTTATTATTTATAAATTTTTTATACTACTTATACAAATTAATTATTTTATAAATATGCATTTTTTGCATATTTAAAATCTTTAAAAAAATCAAATTTATAAACTTGTAACCTCATCAAAATTTCTTTTAGCTCTTTTTGTAAAACCTTTTTTCTTTTGATGAAACAATTCTTGTTGTTCTCTATGTTTAGTTAAATCTGTTTTAGTAATATTTAAAAGTGCTCTTTCTAACTCTATAAATACTTTTAATAAAACTGCTACATCTTTATAAAATAAACTACACTCATGGTTATAAATATTTTCAATAAATGTATCTACTATTTCATTTAAAACTTGAATATAAACTTCATAGATTAACTCATTTTTATCTTTTGATAAATCCTCTTCTATTAGTTTTTGAATAAAATTCAAAATAAAACATATATGGTCTTCAGCCTCTTTAAAACTATTACTATCTTTTCTAAATTTAGATTTTAGTACAAGATTAGTCATTTGAACTCTTTTTTCTCCATCATCTCTATCTTCACAATAGTATGAAGCAGTAACAGGAATAAAAGTTGTACTTGGACTAAAAAATAGTTCATTATTCTCTTCTTTTAATCCCTCAATTCCTTTTGTGTTAAAAAACTTTTTCATATTAAAAAAAGCTTCTTTACTATACTCATCAATTGGATTTTGACTTAAAAAATCAACTGTTTTTACAATACTATTATATTGTTCTTCTTCATTTACAAATGAAAATAGTGAGCAAAACAGTCCATAATAGACTGCTCTTGCTTTATTTAATTCTTCATTTTTCATACTCTTTGATTCCTTACAACATCATTTGCTAACATTACTTTTGGTTTACATGTTTCACAACAATATAGTGTTCTTTGTTTATTTGGGTCACTTGCAAAAATTGGTGCCATCATATTTGCAATTTTTTCAACTGATTTTTTAGTTGCGAACTCTTTTCCACACTCTACACATGCAAATAATTCATCTTTTGCAACAACTCTTTCTAAAAACCAAGATGAGTTTAACTCAATAACATCTTGTTCAATAGTAAGGCAATCTTTTTCAGGACATGAAAGTTCACAATATCCACATCCAGTACAAATTGATGGATTTAATCTTAATGTATTATCCTCTGGATATGCTTTAAGTGCATCAACATTACATGCACCAACACATGATAAACATAAAGTACAGTTGTCTTCATTGATATTTACTTTTGCATAATGAACATTTTCGCCTGTTTTTACTACACCTAAATCATCTTGACCTACTAATGCAGAAAGTCGTACAGCAAAAATCTCTCTTTTTCTTTCATCTTCTTGATTATATGAAAATTGTGAATTTTCAATAAAATCAACTTCTTCTAAAGCTTGTGATAACTCCTCTTCATTCATTGCAACAAAAATAGCTTTTTTACCATATTTTTTAATATATATATCATTTAAGATTCTAATGGCATCTTTACTTCCTTTTGATAAAAAGTCAGTATAAAATATAACTTGTGAGCCACTTTCTTGAAGAATTGTTAAAAAAGAAGTTTCATGTAAGAATTTTTCTCCTTCAATTTTAAAAGGAAGAACATTTTGTTTTAAATCTATATTAAGTTTAGAAATATTCATTTTGTCAGGAACAATTAAAGGAATAGAACCTTTAAACTCTTTTGCCATTTCATAAATAGAATTTCTATTAATTGGTGCATAATCTAGTGCTCCTGATGGACAAATAGAGATACATCCTCCACACCCATGACAATCAACTTGTGAAAACTCTAAATGTTTTTTACTATCAATTTTAATAATTGCAGTTGTAGGGCATACATCTTCACATCTACCACATATCTCTTCTCTTCGTTCATGATATTGACAAATATTTGCATCATATGTAGTAAATTTTCTATATTCATACTCTTCAATATTTGCTCTTAAGGTATTTATAACTTCGCTTATTGAAGATTGTTTAGGATCAAAACTTCCACTTTGATTTAATCCCATTTGTTTAATATCAAACCAAACAATTTGGTCAACTTTTAAAATAACATCTTTTCCTTCATCATCAACAACTACACTTAAATTACCAATATGTCCAGAAATTGATTTAATAATATCTTCACTTACATGAAACATATCAAATTCATTAGGATTTATGCTTGCAATAAACTCTTTAGCATCATCACTATTTGCAACTAATAAAAGTTTGTTTCCTACATTTTGAGTATATGTAATATCTTGAGCAAAATCGAATTTTAAAGCAGCAATTTCATAAAGTTTGTGTACATTCTCAATCTTTTTAGCAATAGAATCATTACTATTTTTTATATAGAAGTCTATTTCATCAGCACTTACTTCGCTTTCAACTTCAGTGCTATTTGAAATTAAGAAGTTAGCATCTTTTGTCTCCTCAATAGTTGAAGCTACGAAAATAGACTCATCTAAAGGGAAATCCAACCCAACTGGGTTATAATATACAAACTCTTGCATATTTCGCCTTTCTTTTTTGGTAAATAAAATTTTACCTAATTTTATTCCTTATACTCTTAATAGATACTTAATAATTAAACTTTTCTTTACCCAAAAAATTAAAATTGTTACTTATTATCCCTTTAAAATATTATTTTTAGGTAATTGTAGATATTAAACATTTTTTTTGTAAAATGTTTTTATGACTAAAAGATTATTAATTATTATATCAATTTTACTTGCAATTTATTTTACTTTTAAAGAAAAAGAGTATAGAGACCCTGTGATAAGACTAGGTGCATCAATCCCACAAACAGGAGTTATCAAAGAGTGGGGAGAAGCTGTAACTATTGGTGCAAACTCATATTTTAATTATGTAAACGATAATAAGCTTCTTGGAACTAAAAGTATTGACTATATTATATATGATGATAAATACGAACCAAAGCTTACATTAAAAAATACTAATAAACTTCTTTTTCAAGATAATGTCTTTGCACTTTTTGGATTTGTAGGTACTCCAACAGTCAAAAGTATTTTACCAATTGTAGAAAAAGAGAATATTCCTTTTATCTCTGCTTTTACTGGTGCAAGTTTTTTAAGAGATAGAAGTCAAAATAACTTTTTAAATTTTAGAAGCTCTTATCAAAAAGAAATCGAAACTTTAATTAAATATTTACATTATGATAAAAAGATATCAAGATTTGCAGTATTTTATCAAAATGATGACTTTGGAGAAGAGGGATATGTCTCTGTAATAAACTCTTTAAAGAAAAGAAAATTAAAACTTGTTGCAGAAGGAAGTTACAAAAGAAACACTTTATCAATTAGTCACGCTTTTAATGAGATTAAAAGTGCAACACCAGAAGCTATTATTATGATTGGTGCAAATAAAGCAAATGCACTTTTTATAAAAAAAGCAAAAGAGAATCCAAAGTTTGAAAATACTCTATTTTGTAATATCTCTTTTGGAGATGCAAATGCAATGATAAATGAACTACATGATAGTAATACAAAAAATCTTATCTTTTCACAAGTAGTTCCAAACTATCAAGATAGAACAATTCCTATTATAAATGAGTATTATAATGTGTTAGAAAAATACAATAAAGATTTTAAAGCAGGTTTTATATCATTAGAAGCTTTTTTATCAGCAAAACTTGTAGTGGAAGCTTTAAAAAATGTTAAAGGTGCTTTAACAAAACATAGTTTTATTAAAGCTTATCAAACATTACCAAGCAATACTTTAAAAGGTATAAAAATTGAGTTTAAAAATAGACAACTATTAAATGAAGTCTATCTTTTTACATATGAAAACAATAGATTTAAAGAGATAAATAAATAATGTTTAAAAAAATACTTTCATACTTTGATAACTTTAATTTTGCACTAAAAACAAATATTTTAATTTTTATTATTTCAGGAGGAATGTTAAGTATTGTTGTACTATCTCTTATGTCGACTTTTTCTATTAAATATGATTTTGACAAACTTTATGAACAAAGAACAAAACCATTAATAAAACTAGAGAATATAAAAGATACTTACACAGTAAATATTCAAGATACATTATATGATATTGAGAATAAAAGCATAACATATGAACAAGCAACAGAAGTAATCAATCTAGCCTTACAATTAGTTGAAACAAACTGGAAAGAGTATAAACGCTCAAACGAAGTTAAACAGCCTGCTATTTATATTGGTGATATTATAAAAAAGTTTTTAGTAACACAACAACAATATTATAAAAATGAGACTTTACATAAAAGTATTTCTGAAAATATTGATAAAAAGATGTTAAATATAAATGCAAGACTTCATAACTTAGAGATTGCTAATCATAATAAAAACCTATCTAAAGAGTTTGCAAAACTTCATCTTGAAATCAATGCAATAAATATCTATATTACAAGTTTAATTAACTATGATTTAACACTTGCATTAAATGAAAAAAGAGATACAGAACAAGTTTTTGAAGTAATTATAGCAGTTTCTATGTTCTCAATAGTTTTAATTTTCCTATTTTCAGTAATTTTATCTGTTCTTTTGATTAATCACTTTAAAAGATTACATAAACTTCTTGAAGCAAAAGTAGAAAGTAAAACAAGAGAGCTTGTTGAACTAAATAACTCACTTGAAAAAAGAGTAGTACAAGAGGTTAAAAACAATAGAAAAAAAGATATTATTATGTTTCAGCAAGCAAGGCTTGCTAGTTTAGGTGAAATGCTTAATAATATTGCCCACCAATGGAGACAACCACTTGGTTCAATTACTATGATAATACAAAGTTTTCAAACTAAAATGCAACTTGGAAAATTAACAGATGAGTTTATTGACGATAAAGTAAATGATGCTTTATTTTTAGCTGAAAATATGTCAAATACACTTGATGATTTCAAAAACTTCTTTTCTCCTGATAAAACAAAAAAAGAGTTTGGTATAAAAGAGTGCCTTGAACACTCTTTTGAATTATCAAAATATGCTTTAGAAAAAGCAAGTATAAAAACTTATTTAACCATAAAAAAAGATATAAAAATAAATAGTTATTACAATGAATTATCCCATGTATTTTTAAATTTGATAAATAACTCTAAAGACGCTTTATGCACAAATGTAAATAAAAATGATAGAATTATCAAAGTTATTGTAAAACAGTATAAAGATGATGTAGTAATTAATTTTATTGATAATGGTGGAGGAATACCCCAAGATATTGCTCCAAAAATCTTTGAGCCATATTATACTACTAAATATAAAAGTGCTGGTACAGGAATTGGACTTTATATGTCTAAACAGATTGTTGAAAAACATATGTATGGTTCAATATACCAAAAAAATATAATTCATAAAATAGATAAAATAAACAACTATCATTGTAGTCTATTTATCATAAAAATACCAATTTTAGAAGAAGAGGAAAACCATGAAAAATAGAGATTTAAATATATTAAACAAATTTAATATTTTATATCTTGAAGATGATGAAAATCTACTAAAACATACAAAAGATGTACTTGAAGATTTTGTAAATAATATTTTTGCAGTAAAAACATCAAAAGAGGCTTTAGATATTTTAAAAAATAAAAAAGTTGATGTAATAATATCAGATATTTTACTTGAAAATGAAAATGGAATTGATTTTTTGAAACTAATTAAAGAACAAAAAGGAATATCAATTCCAACTATTTTAACCACTGCACATACAGATACAAAATATCTACTTGATGCAATTAAATTAAAAGTTGAAAACTATATAGTAAAACCAATAAATATAAAAGAGCTTTTAAATACTTTACACGATATTTTACTTCCCGTAGTTCAAGAAAAACAAATAACAAGAAATAATCATGTAATAAGAACAATCTCAGCCATTACAGATAGTAAACAAGTTGATATAATCAAGTTTATAATAAATAGTCTTGATAATAATAATATTTTTTCAGCTTCATATAGTGATATTATGGAGCATATTAATATTTCCAAACCAACTTTAATTAAACTTTTTAAAGAGTTAGCAGAAAAAAATATTTTAATAAAAATCCAACATAAAACATATAGATTTAATGAACAAGCATTAAAAGAGATTTAAGGTTTTATAACCTTTGCTTCATAAGAAGTAGTTTTTATAGCATCTAAGATAGTTTTTATATCTGTCTTAGATTCATCAAAATTTACAGTTGCATTTTTAGTATTTAATTTTACACTAACTTTATTTACTCCTTTAACTTTTTTAATGGCTTTTTTTACCATAGTTGTACATAAAGGACAATGCATCTGTTCAACTTTAATAACAATTTCTTTAGCAAAAATACTTGAAGATAAAAATAGTAATAACAGTAATTTTTTCATAACAAACCCTAATCTATAAAATATACTGAAAACTCAGGATAAAAAAGAAGTACAAAAAAAACCATAATTAAAGATAAAAAAGTAACAACAAGTTTTGTTTTATTTGTACAAGTACAACTTACTTTCATTTTACTTTTTTTATATGCTAAAAAAAGAAGTATAAAAGTTAAGATTGCAAAAGGAACTCTTAAATAATCAAATTGAGTCAAAAAGGATAAACTTCCAACGCTTACTCCAAAAAATAAAAATAAAAAAGCTGGCAAGCAACAAAGAGTAGATAGTACAGCAGTTATAACTGCTGATACTAATAAACTTATACTTTTCATATAATCTCTTGAGAGCTATACTTATATCCAAACTCTTTTGGATTATAGTAATTTAATACATCTTCATCCATCTCTGCATATGGATACCCTAGCATATTTAATGGATATTGAGCTGGTTTAGGATTTAATACAAAATCTCTTGCATAATTAAATGCCGCCCAATTCATTTCCCAGTTACCAAAAAAGTATTTTCTTAAATCTTTAATCTTTTTATCATTATTTGTAAGATTTTCTTGTTTTCTAACTTTCGTAACATCTGCTGGATCAGCTGGAATCCATCCTGCTCCATCAACATAAAACTCTGTTCTACAATGTTGTCCACCAGTAATTTTTGCAAAACCTTTCTCATCTGCTTTTCCACAAGATTTAGAAATCATAGATTTACCTAGTCTAATCCCAAATATTTCCCTTGCTGGAATACCTGCGTTTCTTAATAAAGCAACAAATACAGAACTTACATCTGTACACTTTCCACCAAATAGTTTTTTCTCAATAATTCTACTTGCATCACCAACACCACAACCTATAACACTCTCATCTCTATACATATTTTCAACTGTCCAATCATATATAGCTTGTGCTTTATCTAGCTGTGTTTTTGAATTTTTTGTAAGATTATTTGCAAATTGAGTTAATGTTTTAGTAACAGGAGTATGAGTAGTTCCTTTTAAAAACTGTTTTACATCTTCTGGAAAATTTGTACTATTTGTAGCTTTTGAAAGATTTGCAGTTCTTTCTTGCATAATAATATCAAAAGTAACAACTATTTTTCTTGATTTAGAGTTTTTATTCCATTTTGCATATAAAAGTTTTGTATTATATGGATTATTATTTGAAATAAAAGCCTCATCAAAGTTTCCGTCATAAGATATTTTTAATACTTTTTGATAAGTTGAATCCAAAGGAAGTGGTATCCAAAGTCTTGCGATTTGGTCATTTGCTTCTAAGTCATAACTATTTGTAACTGTAAATTTTCTTGGCTTTTTTGTGATACCAAATGGATTACTTTTTGTATTAGATAATACAATTGAAGGTGTAACTGCCATAGTAGTTCCAACTACTGCAGCACTTTTAAGGAATGTTCTTCTTTGCATATTTTAATGCCTCTTTTAATGAAATAGCTCATTATTTAAGAGATAAAGCAAGTTCTATACTTTAAATCAACCATAACCTATGGTCTTGAACTTTATTTAATACAAAATAATATTAAAGTGTATATAAAACCTACCTTAACAGTAAATTTTTTTTTACTGTTTTATGATTTATTCAAGTTTAACATGATAAAAAGTACAATGTTTTTTTAATATTTATAAAATTTTTTAAGGAAAATAATGAATAATGAATATCAACTAACAAAATTCGTTAGAGCTGCTGGTTGAGCTGCAAAAATGGGTCCGGGGGACTTAAAACAAACAATTTGCAACTTAAACCCAGATGATAGCAGAGTTTTAGTAGGATTTGATACAAGTGAAGATGCAAGTGTATACCAAATAAATGAATCACAAGCAATAGTGCAAACACTTGATTTTATTACACCAGTTGTTGATGACCCATATATTTATGGACAAATAGCAGCTGCAAACTCACTAAGTGATGTATTTGCAATGGGTGCAGAAGTAAAAACTGCATTAAATATTGTAGGATTTGATAGAAAAAATCTTTCAACTGAAGCTTTAGCTGAGATATTAAATGGTGGAAATGAAAAAATAAAAGAGTGTGGAGGAGTTTTACTTGGTGGACACACTATTGAGTCACCTGAAATGTATTATGGATTAAGTGTTACAGGGATGATACATCCAAATGAAATTGTACGAAATAATGGTGCAAAAATTGGTGATGTACTAGTTCTTACTAAACCTATTGGAATGGGAATTTTAACAACAGCTATTAAAAGAGACCTATTACCAATGGATATGATGAAAACATGTAGTGAAATAATGGCAGCATTAAACTATCTACCATCAAAAATAATGAAAAAATATAGAGTAAATTCTTGTACAGATATTACTGGATTTGGACTATTAGGTCATGCATTAGAGTGTGTAAATGATTTGGTAACTTTTAGTTTAGATTGCAAATCTATTCCTGTATTAAATGAAGTAGTAGAACTATCTGAAAAAGATGTAGTTCCAGGAGGAACTAAAAAAAATCTAAAATATATAGAAGATAAAGTATCTTTTATGAGTAGTGTAGCAAACTATTGCAAACTAGTTTTAAGTGATGCTCAAACATCAGGTGGATTGCTAATTGCCATGAATAAAGATGATGCAAAAGAGTATATCAAAGAGATTGAAGAGATTACATTAGGTCATGCAAGTATTATTGGTGAAGTAATACCTAAAGGCGCAAAAGATATTATCGTTCATTAAAAGTGCTTTTGCACTTTTAATGCTTTTTAAAACCTCATTTAATATAAAAAACTAGTAAAATAGTTTTTACCTAAATTAAGCTTTATAGTATTTAGCATAAGATATAATCTTAGAAAATAATTTAATTATGATTTTTATTTAGTAAAAGTTAAAAAATAAATTTAATTTTGGGAAAGTTTTGGCGAGAAGGTGTAGGAATCGAACCTACCTCCAGACTAACACTAGCCCAGACATCGGGGTTGAAGCCCGTGGCGTCCACCAGGAACACATACCTCCCAAAAGATTTGAAATTGTACTATATAAAAATTTAAAATATACTAAAGGGTAAAGATGAATCTACTAAAATCCATTCCAAAAGTTGATAAGTTTATCAAGCACAAGACTTTTGAAAACTACTCAAAAAAGCTAATAACAAAGCTTGCAAAAGAGAAGATAAATAGATTAAGAGAAGATATACTTTCAGAAAAAATAACAGAATTTAAAGAAGAAGATTTAGTTAAAAATATTATTAATGAGTATAAAAACATAACAAAACCTTCACTACAAAATATCATTAATGCAACAGGAATAATTGTACATACAAACTTAGGAAGAAGCCTTATAAGTGAAAAAAGCTTTGAAAAAGTAAAAAAAGTAGCAAGTTCATATAACAATCTTGAATATAACTTAAAAGAAGGTAAAAGAGGTGAAAGATACTCTCATATAGTTAAAACCTTACAAAATCTTACAGGTTGTGAAGATGCTTTAGTTGTAAATAATAATGCAAGTGCAGTATTTTTAGTATTAAATACTTTTGCAAAAAACAAAGAAGCTGTTGTAAGTCGAGGTGAACTTGTAGAAATTGGTGGTAGTTTTAGAGTTCCAGAGGTTATGATACAAAGTGGTGCTTTACTAAAAGAGATTGGAACAACAAATAAAACTCACAAAAAAGATTATGAAAATGCTATAACTAGTAATACTTCAATATTGATGAAAGTTCATAAGTCAAACTACTCAATTGAAGGCTTTACAAGTGAAGTGGAATTAAAAGATATTATTGAAGTTGCAAAAGAAAAAAATGTAATTGATTACTTTGATATGGGAAGTGGTCATATGATTGACTTACCATATAATCTTGATACAAAAGAACCATCTATTTTAAAAATTATGCAACACAAACCATCATTAATAAGCTTTTCAGGAGACAAACTTTTAGGAAGTGTACAAGCAGGAATAATAATAGGCAAAAAAGAGCTTATTGAAAAATTAAAAAAGAATCAACTATTAAGAATGCTAAGAGTAGATAAAATAACTTTATGTTTATTAGAAGAGCATTTAAACTCTTATTTAAAAAATGAATTAGATGATATTCCTACTTTAAAGATGCTTCACACACCAATAGAAGAGTTAGAAAAAAGAGCTTTATATGTAAAAAATAGTTTAAATACTATTTGTAAATGTGAAGTAATCAAAAGTGAAACCTTAATAGGTGGAGGAACTACTCCAAATAGAAAAATCCCCTCTATTGCACTTACTTTAGAGTACAAAAATTATAAACCCAATAAAATAGAAAAACTTTTAAGGGATAATTGTTTAATCTCAAGAATAGAGAATGAAAAAGTTTTATTAGATTTTAGAAGTATACAAAAAAATGAACTAGATGAAATTATAGCAATAATAAAAAAGGTTTTTAAATGAGTAATATTATTATAGGAACAGCTGGACATATTGACCATGGTAAAACTTCGCTTATTAAGGCATTAAATGGTTATGAAGGTGATGAGACAAAAGAAGAAAAACAAAGAGGAATCACTATTGATTTGTCATTTTCAAACTTAAAAAAAGCACAACAAAATATTGCATTTATTGATGTACCAGGTCATGAAAAGCTTGTAAAAAATATGATTGCAGGTGCTTTTTCATTTGATTGTGTTATGCTTGTAGTTGCTGCAAATGAAGGAATTATGCCTCAAACTGTTGAACATATTGAAATTATGAGTTTACTGGGTGTTAAAGAGCTAGTTGTAGTAATAACAAAAAAAGATTTAGTTTCACAAGAAGAGTTACAATCACAAAAAAATAGAGTTTTAAGTTTTTTAGAAGATTTTGATTTTGATTTAAAGTTTATTTGTTGTGTATCTACTTTTGAAGAAAAAACTATTGAAAATTTAAAAGAGAAACTTTTTACATTAAAAAATACAAATAAAACACAAGAAAACTTCTTTAGATACTATATAGATAGAGTTTTCTCAGTAAAAGGTATAGGAACAGTTGTAACTGGTACAGTTTTAGGAAATAAATGTGAACTTGATGAAAAACTTTTTATTCCAAGAATAAATAAAGAGACAAGAATTAAAAATATTCAAGTACATAATCAAAATACTTTAGAAGCAAATATTTCAAATAGAGCTGCACTTAATCTTCAAAATATAAAAGCCACAGATATAAAAAGAGGAGATTTAATCTCTAAAAAAGGATTTTTAAGAGGTTTTGATACATTAGATATTAGCTTTAAATGTTTAAAAGGGAAACAACTCTATCACAATAGAACATACTCTTTATTCATTGGCTCAAAAAAAGTTGAAGTAAAAGTTTTACTTTTTGATTCAACAACAAACTTAGAAGAAGGTTTTGCAACAATAAAAGCAAAAGAGCCTTTTTTTAGTGTATATAAAGAGAAGGTTATCTTAAGAGAATCAAATCATACCATTGCAGGTGGAGTTGTTTTAAACTGTGTAAATGACCCTATGAAAAAGACTCAAAAAAGAGTTCTATTAAAAGCTTTATATGATGAAGATTATAAACAATCATACAAAATATTATTAGATGCTCATAAAAAAGGATTAGGATTAATCTCATCAGCACAAAGATTTGCTTTAAGTCATGAAGAAGCAGTTGAATTTGGAAAAAATTTAGAAAATGTTTTTTGTGATGAAAAAGAGCTAATTATCTATCCAATACAAACAAAAGAGTATATAAAAGATACAATCAAAGAAATATATACAAAAAATAAATATGCCCTACTTTCAAATGCTGCTATAAAATTAAGAATTAAGTGGGCTAGTAGCTCTTTTATCCAAACAGTTTTAGATGAACTTGAAGCTGAAAACTTTTTAAAAAAAGAGAAAAGTCTTTATAAAAATGCAAATATAAAAGAGGATTTTTCTAAAAGTTTAGAAGAAGTTATTACAAAAAGGTTAAAACAAGAAGAGTTAAGTCCAACAGCACCATACAACATCTATGATGATTTAGATATTGATAGAAAACTAGGAGATACTATACTTAAATCTCTTTGTTCAAAAAAGCAAGTAATTAGAATGCAACATAACTTATTTATTCATGCAGACTGTTTAACAAAAGTAGTTCAAGAAATGAAGAATATAATAAAAGAAGATGGATATATTGATATAAAAAATTTCAAAGAAAGATACCCTTTAAGTAGGAAATATCTTATTGCTTATCTTGATTATTTAGATAACTTTTCACAAATAAAAAAAGTAGATAATAAAAGAGTTTTTTTAAGTGAGTTTGTTTAGACTCACTTACTCTTCACACTGAGCAACAACTTTTGCATCTTTTGCATAGAAGATTGCAAATGATTCTAAATAAAAAGCTATTTTATCAAACTTTTTTGTTTGCATAAACTCTTTCATTTTTTGATTTTTTGAAAATAGCTCTTTAAATTTTGTTGCATTATTTGCAAAAAGCTCTCTCCATTGCTTTTTTGTATAAAGTTTTGTAAACTCATCTCCTCTTAAACCTATTTTTTCATAAAGTATAAACTTATAGTATGTTTGTCCTTTTGTAACATCTGCTTGATTTAAAGCATACGCAAAAAACGGTATCATTAATAGTAAAAGAGTTCTTTTTATCATTTGATTTCCTTATTATAAAAATAATTATATCAAATTTTACTTTTTGTGTTATTAAGATGTAACCAAGCAGTATTACAATTTTATTATGAAAGAAAAAATATATGTAATAGACACAAATATCATCTTACAAAATATTCAAAATTTAATTAGAGTATCAGATAAAAAAACAAATAAAATTGTAATTCCTGAAACTGTACTATTAGAGCTTGAAGATAAGAAGAAATTAACTAATGAATTAGGTTTTTATGCAAGAGAGTTTGCTAGATTATTAGCTAAAATGAAAATAAAAGAGGTTGATTATAAATCTGGATACAAGGTTGTAAAACTATTTAATGAACAAATAAATCTAAATATAATCTCTAAAGATACATATGAATCACAAATTGAACAGTCACATATTAGTGAAAGTAATGATAAAAGAATTATTGAAGTAGCAGTTGTTGCTCAAGATTACTATAAAGGTGCTCAAACAATATTTTTATCTCTTGATGTATATGCAAGAACTTTTGCACTATTTAAAGGCTTAAGAGCTGAAACTTTACATGATGATAAATCTACTGTTCCAAATTTTGAATTTTTCAAATATATAAATTTGAACTCCACTTTATTTAACAGCTTAGAACAAACTGACATTTATGAGATTGACAAAGATTATAACTATCAAAACTTTTGTTACTGTTTTCAAAGTGATGATGGTAATAAGGTTTTTGCAATTATTATAAATGAAAAAATAAATCTTTTAAATGAATCAGATTTTAAAGCTTTAAATGTAAAACCTGTAAATTTAAAACAAAAACTATTTATGAAAGCTATTTTAACAAATATGTATGATTTACTTGTAATAGATGCAAAAGCAGGAAGTGGAAAAACTTTAATGTCTATTGTTTCAGCAATGAGATTAATTGATTTAGGTTTTTATGATAAGATTGTTTATGTAAGAAACTCTATTGAATCCTTAGATAAAGGTGCAGATATAGGATACCTTGCAGGAAATGATGAAAAGTTTAGAATCTATAATATGGCACTTTCTGATACTTTAGAATTTATTGCTAAAAAACAGTTACGAAAAAATGAGAATAGAGAAAATAAAGAATCAATAGAATCAAAGATTAGTGAACTTACTTCTAAATATTGCATTGAAACCTTATGGCCAGGAGAAGCTAGAGGAAGAACGTTAAATAGTGCAATTGTAATCATGGATGAGTGGCAAAACTCAAGTGAAAAAACTACTCAACTTATTTTAAGTAGATTAGATGAATCTTGTATGGCAATAGTTATTGGTTCAAATAGGCAAATAGATAATTTATATCTTAATAAATACAATAATGGTCTTACAACTTTACTAAAGCAGACAAAAAAGAAACATAAAGAGTTAAATATGTTTGCCATTGAATTAGAAAAGGCTGTAAGAGGTAAATTTGCAGAGTTTACTGAAAGAATTTTTGAGAAAAATAGAAATAGAGAATAATCTCTATTTCTTACTTGAGCAGTTTGAACCTCCGCCACATCCACAATCACCTTTTTTCTTAAAAGTTTTTCTATATAAATAAAATACGCAAGCAATTGCAATACCAATAATAATATAATCTTCTGTTTTCATTTAATATCCTTATTAATAATCATTATTAAAATAATACACCAATTTAACTTTAGTAATCATAATGCAATAAACTTTAGCAATAATATTTAATTAAGCAAATTTATTGTTAGATAAAAATATAATATAAAAAAATAAAGGATTTAAGAATAATACACAATAGACTAATAAATGATACAATATATAATCATATAGAGTATACAAAATTAGAAGATAAACTTCTACAAACAAAAATAGTTAATAGGTTGCAATTTATTACACAAAATGCTTTAGCATATTTCTCTTATCCATCAATTACGACAAAAAGATTTATTCACTCATTAGGAACTATGCATTTAAGCTCTTTTATGTTTAAAAACTCTCTTTTAAATGCAGATAAAGATACTAAAGATGAGTTTTTAAAACAAGCAAAAGCTGTAATAAAAAGTATAATAAAACAGAATAACTTAGATTTACAAATAAAAGATTTAGAGTATTTTGATAATAAAGCTTTATATCAATTTACTATTCCTACAAAATCAAAATCTCAAAGAGCAGTATATACAATACTACTTCAAACAATGAGAATAGTAGGTTTACTTCATGATGTAGGTCATTTACCTTTTTCTCATCAAGTTGAACATGCTTTAAAAAAAGTATATTTAAAAATAATTGAAAAAGAGCAACACTCAAAAATTTTACTTGAAAAAGAGATAGAGTTTAAGAAAATATATGAACAAATAACAAATAACTCTACTTTAGTCTTACACGAAGCAATAGGAAAAAAACTTCTTGATTTATTGTTTGATTTTGAACTTTCAAAACTTGTAAAGAAAAATTCAAATAAAGACTATTTAAAACTACTAAAAATTGTAGCAAAATATATTTTAGAAGATAGAAAATATAATGGATTTGACTTTGCAGTTTTACATAAATATATTGATGGTACAGTAGATTCAGATAGATTGGACTATATAAACAGAGATATGCTTTCAAGTGGATATATAACTGGTCCAATTGATCATATAAGAATTACAAAACAGACAATACTAGTAAAAAAGCATGATAAATTTGTGTTAAGTTTTTTAGATATGTCACTTATTGATATTGAACATATGTTAGAACTTAGATTTAATCTTTATAAAAAAGTAATTTATAATCATGGTATTGCCAAAACAGATGCTGTTTTAGAAAGTGTTGTACAGTATTTATCTGATAACTACTTTAATAGTGAGCAAAAGATTGAAAAACTTTCGCACTCTATTTCTATGCTTTGGAAATTTTTAGATGAAAAAGAGGTTTCAAAAAGCTTAGATACAGTAAGTTTACTTGATGAAAACTGGTTAATTAGCCTTTTTAAAGATGAATATTTTAAGATTAAAAATAGCAAATCCTTAACAAGAAGAGATCAAAAGTATCTTTTTTGTTTTGAAGAAGTACTTTTTGGTAAAAGAGTATTTTCAAGTCCATGGAAAAATTTAAATGAGTTTTATAAAGTTCTTAACTTTACAACAGTAGAGAGATATAAGTTTAGAGAGAGTTTTGGTTATATTACAGAGTTTAGAATGAAAAAACTTCAAAAAGCCCTTGATAATTTTGTAAACAAATGGGAAGTAGAAAAAAAAGAGGCCTTTTTAACTTATAAAATTGTTTCTTTTAGTTTAGGAGTACAAAAAGAGTTTAGTTTATATGATGGAGATGAATTAATAAATATAGATGAAGTATCTACACTTAGAAAAAGACTTAAACACTCTATGCTTAATACTGTTCCATTTTATATTTACATAAATAAAAAGTATCTAAATAAAGAGATGAAAGAAGAGTTAAAATCAAT
Organism: Malaciobacter halophilus; assembly: GCF_002837275.1. Classification (GTDB taxonomy): domain Bacteria; phylum Campylobacterota; class Campylobacteria; order Campylobacterales; family Arcobacteraceae; genus Malaciobacter; species Malaciobacter halophilus. The sequence goes on from NZ_NXIF01000004.1 coordinate 20,922, forward strand.
TCTTTTTAATATTTTTAGTGAATAAAATAGACTTGAAAAAAGTCTATTTTATCTATCTAAATGCTAAATCCCTTAAATATAATGAAATTTCAGGGAAAAATATAAGTAATGCTGTTACAAAAAATAGTATTAATACAAAAGGTAAAGTCCCTCTAATTACTTCTATATAAGGCCTTTTAAATACTGCAATTGCAGTAAAAATATCACAACCAAAAGGTGGAGTTGCAGAACCTATTGCAACTTGTAAAGTAATTAAAGTACCTACTAAAACTGGATCTAAACCAACAGTTTTTACAACAGGTGCAAAAATAGGAACTAAAATCAAAATAACAACAATGGGGTCAACAAACATACATCCTATAAAAAATGCAAGAGAAATTACAAAAAGAACCTGTTTTGGTCCCATTTCACTAATTCCTATTGAAGCTAATAACTCTTGAGGAATTTGAGCAAATGAAATAACCCATGAAAATGCAGCTCCAGCAGCAACTAAAATAAATACAACTCCTGTAATAAGACCTGTTGATTTAGCTGTTTCAAAAATATCTTTAAATCCCATTGTTTTAAATACTAATCCTTCTAAAATTAAAGCATATAAAACACAAACAGAAGCAGCCTCTGTTGGACTAAAGATACCTCCATAAATACCTCCAACAATAATTACAGGAAATCCTAAAGGCCAAAGAGCATCTCTTACTGCTTTGATTCTTTCACTTGCACTTGCTTTTGGTTCTGTTGGAACATCATTTATAACTGCATATATTACACTATAAATTGAAAAAAGTACTAAAATTAGAAGTCCAGGTCCAATACCTGCAATAAAAAGCTCAGCAATTGAAGTTTCTGAAATAACTCCATAAATAATCATTCCAATACTTGGAGGAATTAAAAATGCAATATCACTTGAATTGATTATTAAAGCTAAAATAAAAGAGTCTTTATATCCTGATTTTAGCATCTTAGGTCGTAAAGGAGAACCTACTGCTACAACAGTAGCTTGTGTTGAGCCTGAAACCGCTCCAAATAGAGTACAAGCTGTTGAAGTACTAACAGCAAGTCCTCCTTTTATATGACCAATAAACTTCATTACCATATCTATTAGTCTTGTAGCTGATTGACCTCTTGTCATAATATCTGCTGCAAAAATAAACATTGGTACAGCAACTAAAGAAGCTGGCTTTATACCTGCTAAAAATTGCTGTATTACAAACTCCATTTTACTTACATCACCAAATATCTCTAAAAAACCAACAAATGTTCCTGCAACTAAAGGAACTATCATTGGAAAACCAAGAAGCAGAAGAACCAACATAACTGAAAAAATTAATAATGCCATAATATATTCTCCTACTTATGAATCAACTTCACAATACTCATCAACTACTTCTGTTGATAAATATACTTCATCTTTTTGTGTTAAATTTTTAATCACAGTCAAAAAGTACTGAACGCCCGTAACAAAAAAACCTATTGGAACCCAAACATATGTAATATAAACTGGAATTTGTAAAGCAGGTAAAATTCTTCCTGAATCAATTAATTTTTCAATATAAGCTAATGAAAAGTAAAAAAGTCCAAACATAATAATTGAAGTAATAAGTGCAATAAAAATCATAAACACTTTTCGAAGTTTCTTTGGTAGAGCGTCATATAATGCAGACATTCTAATATGTCTACCATGTCTTGCAGCATACCCAATACCTGCAAAAGTAATAAGTACTATTAATATTCTATTAAGTTCTCCACTAAAGAAGAAACTATGATCAAAAACAAATCTTCCAATAACATTAATAATAGTATTAGCTGCCATTAAAAGCACACCTGTGGCAAGTAAGATAGATTCTATCTTACTTAAGCCAGTATCTACTAAATCTAGTAGAACTTGAAAGTTTTTTAAAGCTTTCCTATAATATTCCATAGTTCTACTTAGCAGCTTCTTCTAAATCTTTTAACATTTGATTTAGTATTTTTTCACCACTTTTTCCAGTTAACTCAATAAACTTTTTATATACATCTTGAGCTGCTTTTCTAAATGGTTCTCTTTGTTCATCACTTAAAGTTACAAACTTAATTGAAGGCTTATCTTTTTTGATTTTGTCTTTAGCTTTTTTAATTATAGTTTTTTGATAATCTAAAATATAATTAAATGCATGTTCGCTAGCTTGTTTTACTAACTTTTTATCCTTCTTAGGTAAAGAATCAAAAAAGTTTTTATTTGCCATAACTGCTGTTGTAAAGATATTATGTCCAATATCTGTAATTACTTCTGATACTTCATAAAGTTTTGCAGACTCAATCCAGAACATTGGATTTTCTTGTCCATCAATTATTTTTGTTTGTAATGAACCATATACCTCACCCCATGCTAATGGAGTTGGAACTGCTCCAAATGCTTTGTAAGTTTCTACTAATAAAGGTGAAGTCATTACACGAATTTTTTTACCATTTAGATCTTTAGGTTTAGTAAAAGGCTCTTGTGTAGTAATAGAAACTGCACCCTCTGGAAACATTTTTAAAAGCTCTAAGCCTTGTTTCGCATACAACTTAGGAAACATTTTATTAATAGCTTTCGAGTTTTTAAAGAAGTTATCAATTGCTTTACTATTTTCTGGGAAAACATAAGGAAGTAAAAAAGCTTGCGCTTCAGGAATTAGTGTTCCTGTAAAACCAGGAGATTGGTCAACAAACTCTAAAATACCAGCTTGAGCTTGTTCCATTACATCAACAGATTCACCTAATGTACCATAAGGGTATATTTTGATTTTGTGTTCTGAATTTTTTTCGATGTACTCTTTGAATTTAGTTGCATAAACTCCTTGTACATCAGTTATGCTCTCTTCAATTGCATACTTCCATGTAGCCGCTTGGGTCGATACTGCTAGTAAACTACTTACTAGTAACCCTTTAATAAATTTGTTTTTCATTGTCTTTCTCCTAAATTTCTCTAAATGGATTTTAAAGTAAACTATAAAATTCACTAGAATATAAAATACAACACTCCTTGCATATTATATCAATCCTGTAAAAAATTTAACATTTTTAAGGTAACTTTTTTCTTAATTACAAATCATTTTTTACACATTTTGTGTAATTTTTACACGCATAAAATACCAAAAATTGCACTTTATAGTAAAAAAATGACAATAAAATTGTAATTTTCTAAATTTTCAAATTTAATCAAAAAGTAACTTTAAAATTAATATTTTTCTTAAATTTAGCTAAATTTCTATTCTACTTGTGACTTTGAAATCAAATAAATTATGAAATATATATAAGAGGTATCTCTTTAGGTCGTAACCTAAAGAGATATTATATTTTTAGTTAAAGTCAGGTCTTGGAGTATCTAAAGTTGACTCTGGTAATTGAGGGTAAGTAATAGTTGGTTTTCTTCCTTTTAATGCTTTTAAGAAAGTTACAATCTCTTTTGCTTCACTATCAGAAATTTTAATTCCTAATTGAGTAGAACCCATCTCTTTAACTGCTTTAGTTAATGACCAAACTTGTCCATTATGAAAATATGGTGCAGTTTCAGTAATATTTCTTAATGTAGGAGTTTTTGCCATTCCATTTTTATCACCTTTAAAATCTCCCACTTTTGCAAATGAATACTTAGCTACAGTTTCAAATGGTTGCATTGTTCCACCTAAAGCAATTCCATTGTGACAAGAAGCACAACCTTTATCAATAAATGTATTTAATCCTTTTTTCTCAGCTTTATTTAAAGCATTTGGATTTCCATTTAAGAAATCATCAAATTTTGAAGGAGTATTTAAAGTCTTTTCAAAAATTGCAATTGTTGATGTAATTTTATCAAAATCAATTTTTACATTATCACCATATGCTTTTTTGAACTCTTCAACATATTCAGGAATTGAATTAATTCTTTTCTCAACTAATCCTTTTGGAGAAGCCATTTCTGGACCTGCTTGAACTGGACCTTGTGCTTGGTCAGCTAAGTGTTCACTTCTTCCATCCCAAAACTGTGCATCAAAGAATACTGAGTTGTAAACTGTTGGAGAATTTAAGTGATGAGGGTTTGCAGTCCATTTATGACCAACTGCAGCAGCAACACCATCTGCACCACCTAAACCTAAGTTGTGACATGTATTACAAGAGATAATCCCACTTTTAGAAATTCTTGGTTCGAAGTATAACTTCTTACCTAATTCCACTTTTTCATCTGTAATTGGATCATTTTTATCATCAATTAGTTTTAATAGCTCTAATTGACTTTCAGGAATAGCTTTTAATCCACTATTTTTAGCTTTTGTTACTAAAGAACTACTTGCAAACATCATACTTGCACTTAGTGCACAGATACTTAAAGTTTTAATTAACTTCATTGTCTTCCCCTTTAAATTAAAATAATTTTAATCATAGGATAATTTTTATTAATTGAAAATTAATTCTTATAAAAAAATGATATTATTTAGCAATTTTAAACATATTTTAAGTCTAATAGCTATTTTTTGCTCTTATTTCATCTTTGCTTTCAAAAAGTTTATCATCTGTAGCTTTTAATGCTTTTATAGCTAACTTATTAGTTTTTTGTGCAATTATATTTGTGTTTTCTGCTGTTTTTGCATTCTCTTGTGTATTTCTATCTAGCTCTGACATAGTTGCATTTATCTGGGCCATTACTTCACTTTGCTCTTTAGAAGTTCTTGACACATCTTCAACTAATAGTGTAGTTTCAGATATTTTTTCATCAAGTTTTTTAAAACCTTTTATCATTTCATTGCTTATTGTCTTTCCTTCATTAGCTTTAAGTGTTGCATTTTCAACTAAATCTTTTATCTCTTTTGCTGCTTGTGCACTTCTACTTGCCAAGTTTCGCACTTCCCCTGCTACTACTGCGAAGCCTTTTCCTGCTTCTCCTGCTGTTGCTGCTTCTACTGCTGCATTTAAGCTTAGAATATTTGTTTGAAATGCTATTTGGTCTATTACTGTTATTGCTTCATTTATATTTGTTACTGTTTTATTTATCTCATCCATAGATTCAACAGTCTTTGTAGCCATTGTTTTTCCATTTGAAGCTGCTTTTTTTGTTTCATTTGATAATTTTGACATTTTTATTGTTTGAGAAGTAGTATTTTCAATATTTGTTGTAACCTCTTCTATTGCAGCTGCTGTCTCTTCTAAACTTGCAGCTTGTTGAGTTGAGATTTTTGATAAAGCATTTACATATTTAGTTAAAGAGTTAGAATCATTTTCTAAATATACTCCCGTTTTTCTACTATCTTTTAACATTTGAGTAATAGTATGCCCTACACTATTTACATCTTCAGCAAGTCTTTTCATACTTCCTTGCATTTTTGAAGAATCAACAAACTTTGTATAATCATAATCTCTATAACTTCCAAGTACTCTCATAATAATTAATATATTTTGCCTCATATTCTCTAACATTTCATTGATTACATCTTTTAATTCATTTAAGGTATCATTATTTGAACTAACTGATATTTTTTTACTTAAATGCCCTTGCTTAATCATATTTGCTACATTTGTTGTATCGATAATAAGCTCTGACTCTTTTTTTATATTATCTTTTGTATTTTCAATATTTTCATTAATAATCTTAGCCATACTTCCAAACTCATCATTTGAATCAATACTAATCAACTGCACATCATTATGTTGATGATTATTTAAAAAAGCAAAAAAACCGACTAATCCTTTATGAAACTTGTTTATATTTGATACAACTTGATTTGCAATATAATATGAAGAGAAAAGACATAAAACTATCATAACTGTTGCTAAAACAAAAGCAAACATCTTAAGTTTATTTACTTTTGATTCTGACTGCTCTAAGATTTCATTTACTGCTGTTTTTAAAATAGCTTCACTTTTTATTGCAATATTTTTCATATCTTTTAAAAGTCCTTCATTATTTGAAAGTCCTTTAATCTCTTCTGCTTTAACTAATGCTAAAAAATCTTCTCTATATTTTTTTAAACTTGAGTAAATTTGTTTTTTTTGTTCTTTTGTAATATGTGTTTTATTACTTCTTACAACAAATCTCAATTTTCTAATTGTCAGATTAAATTTATCTACATAACTCTTATCTTTTCTTAACATAAAATCTTTTTCATGTCGTCTAAGTTCAAGAAGCTTTACGTTCATAGTTTGATAACCAACCTCATCACCTATTTTTTGAACTTTATGTACAGTATTTCTTAAACTCCCATAAAGTCCATCTTTATGATTTAATCCTATCTCTTTTTGTTTTTCAACTACTTTTTTAAAAGTTTTTTCATACTCTTTTATTACATTTAAAAAACTATCAATTTGTTTACTATTTATGGAGTTTGACTCTAATAACTCTTTTAAATTTTTTGTATGTGTAGTTAATAAACTATACTCTTTAGATAATTCTTGAGCATATTTCATATTTAAACTATTTAAAAAATTCTTTTCATTTATTCTTAGTTTTAACATTTTTGCTTGAAGTATCTCTATGTATTGTGAAGCTCTATTAATATTACTAATATTTGAAATTGCAATAAACATAAGTGCAGTAATTAAAGTAAGTCCTACTATTGCAATTATTGTAGAGATTGAAAGTTTTAACTTAACAGAAAGGTTTTTCATCTTGTTCCTTGACATTAATATTTGCAGATTTTGCCAAAATAATGTTACAAGTCGGTTACAAAATATATAAACCTTCCGTAAATAGGTATTTTAAAATATCACCCCATAAATAAATAATAATTTAATAACAAACTATAAAAAGTGTCCAAAATACTCTTTTTTTGTATTTAAATAGTTCTCATTGTATCTATTTGATTTAGTGATAGCTGGAATTCTTTGGCTTATTTCAATACCTAAAGATTCAACATATTCTATCTTTTTTGGATTATTTGTAATTAGTTTTATACTTTCTATTCCTAAATCTTTAAATATAAATTCAACGACACTATAATCTCTTTCATCTTCTTTAAAACCAAGTTCTAAATTAGCTTGTATAGTATCTCTTCCTTTATCTTGAAGAGCGTATGCATTTACTTTATTTAAAAGACCAATATTTCTTCCTTCTTGCCTATGGTAAATAATCAATCCACCATGTTCACTTATAAACTTCAAGGCTAAATCAAGTTGACTTTGACAATCACATTTTAAACTACCTAAAGTATCTCCTGTTAGGCACTCTGAGTGAATTCTTACATAAGGAGATTTTAGCTCATTAAAATCTTCTGACATAATTGCTAAATGCTCTTGATTGCCTTGTTTGTATGCTTTTATTTTAAACTTACCATGCTTACTTGGTAAGTTTGCTATATTTGATGTTTGAATTTTCATAATAACTTCTTTGTATATATATAATTTATATTTTTTGAAATTATATAACTTTTTTCTTAAGTGCAACTAAGTTGCATAATTAATATTTTATTCTTTAGTTTGCTATTTTGTGCTATTATATAAGAAATAAGCAAATATAAAATAACTTTTATATGATAATAAAGGAGATAGTTATGTATGCACATGGATTTATGCATCAAGGTTTTTATTTAGTGATTTTTATCATTTTTTTACTTATTTTTATACCAATATTTTCTAAAAAAAGAAAAAATAAAGAGAAAAATCTAGACATAATAAAAAAAAGATATGCAAAAGGTGAGATTAATAAACAAGAGTATGAAGAGCTAAAAAAAGAGCTTTCAAGTTATAAAAAGTAATTACCTTTTATAAACTTGATACTTTTTGCCTTTTATTTTATTTCTATTTAACTCTTTTAAAGCTTGTAATTCAAACTCTTTTTTTACAGCAACATAAGAGTGAAAAGTAAAAATATCTATATCTGCAATATCTTCACTTTTTAATCCTGCTTGATTTATCAAAGCACCAACTATATCTCCAGCTCTTAATTTCTGCTTTTTTCCACCATTAATATATAAAGTTCTATATTTTGCTTGTAAATTAAAAGATAAATCATCTTTTAAACTTTGTATATCTTTAAACTCTATATCATCATAAATCTCTTTTATATCTTCAACTATATGTATAGATTGTTCATCATATAAAGTAACTGCTACTCCTATATTTTGTGCTCTTGCAGTTCTACCAATTCTATGAGTATGTACCTTTTCATCTTTTGCTACATCATAATTTATAACCAAATCAATATTATCAATATTTAATCCTCTTGAAGCTACATCTGTTGCAATCATAATAGGATAGGATTTATTTGAGAATAAAACTAAGGTTTCATCTCTTTGTTTTTGGTCCAAATCACTATTTAAAACAACACAATCAAAACCTAAATCAAAAATATCATCTGCTAAGTGTTCACAAGTGACTTTTCTATTGCAAAATATCAATACAGAGTTTGCTTTTGAAGAAGATATAATAGAAGGTATTAGTGCTGTTTTTGAAGCTTCATTTACCTTATAAAAGATTTGATTGATTTTTTGTTTTTTGTGTACATCATCATCTTCTATAAAAATATTTTTATGCAAAATATTATCTGCTAAATTTTTAATATTATCTTCATAAGTTGCTGAAAAAAGAGCTGTTTGTTTACTTTTTGGTAAAGCCTTAAATATAGAAATCACATCCTCATAAAAGCCCATATCTAACATTTTATCTGCTTCATCTAAAACTAAATAGTTTATATTTTCTAATTGGATATTATTTTCACTAATATGTTTTAAAACCCTTCCTGGTGTTGCTACAATAATATGAGCTTTATGCCTTAAAGAAGCAACTTGAGGTTTATAAGGAACTCCTCCACATAAAGTTAATACTTTAACATTGTGAATATGCCTACAAACTTTTTTTATCTCTTGTGCAACTTGATTTGCCAACTCTCTTGTTGGACAAATAACCATAGATTGAATTGTAAATCTTTTAACTTCTAATTTCTCAACTAAAGGAATAGTAAAAGCAATAGTTTTACCGCTTCCTGTTTTTGCTTGTGCAATTAAGTCACTTTTATCAAGTAATAAAGGAATAGTTTTTGCTTGAATAGAAGTCATTTTTTTAAACCCTAAAGAGTTTAAATTTTTTAAAAGTTCTTCTGAAATTTTCAAAGAATCAAATGTTAAAATAGTAATACCTTTTTTTTGTTTAATTATATCATAACTATACAAAATACCTAAAAAGTATTTTAAAAAGCAATTAAGCTTATATACTATAATCTTTATTAATTATAAAAGTTGGCAAAGGCTAGAAAATAAAAGTGTTAAAAAAGGGGTTAAAATGCTTTCAAAATTGTCTATTAAACAAAAACTTATTTTAATAATGTCCATACCTTTATGTGTAGTAATACTCCTAGCAGCAAAGTTAGGATATGACTCATATAAATATAGTGATAATCTTAAGCAGTTAGATAAAGTGATTATTCTTTCTACTAAAATTGGTGCATTAGTACATGAAACACAAAAAGAAAGAGGTATGACAGCTGGTTATTTGGGTAGTAAAGGAACAAAATTTCAAAATAAACTTCCAAATCAAAGAGATTTAACAGATACTAGAATAGATGAAATAAAAAACTATTTATCATCATTTGATAAGAATAGATACTCACAAGAGTTTATTACAAACTTAGATAGTAGTTTAAACAGTCTTACTAAACTATCAAATATCAGAACAAAAGTTACTAATTTAGATATAAAAACATCTGATGCAATTGGATATTATACAAATACAAATAGTATGCTTTTAAACACTATAAGTAGTATTACAAAACTATCTAGTAATGCAAAAGTATCCCAAGATTTAATTGCATATATGAGTTTTTTACTTTCAAAAGAGAGAGCAGGAATTGAAAGAGCAGTTGGTACAAATACTTTTGCAAGGGATAATTTTGGACCAGGAATGAAAGCTAAATTTTATAATTTAATAGCAGCTCAAAACTCATATATGGATTCATTTTTAAAAGTTTCTGACACACTTGGAAAAGATTTTTATAATGAAACTGTTAGTGGAAATGCTGTTGAAGAAGTAAATAGAATGAGAAAAATAGCACTTTATAGTGGAAAAGATTCAAATTTTGAAGTTGATGCCTCATACTGGTTTGATACAATTACTAAAAAAATCAACCTTTTAAAAAAAGTTGAAAACTTTTTAGCAGAACACTTAATAGAAACTATTGAAAAAGAGATGAATGATGCAACTTATGAAATGATACTTTTTGGTATTTTAAGTGCAATTGGTGTAGCTTTAACTTTAATTTTAGCACGTACTATTGCATTTACAATTTTACTTGATGTTGATTTAGTAAAAAAAGGCTTAACAGACTTCTTTGCTTTTATTAACTTCGAAAAAGAAGATATTAATCTTGAAGTTGTTGACTCAAAAGACGAATTGGGAATGATGTCTAAACTTATTAATGAAAATATAAATAAAACTAAACAAAATATTCAAGCGGATAAAAGATTAATTGCAAATACAATAGAAGTTGCAAATAAGATTAATAAAGGTCATTTAGATACTAGAATTTCACAAGATTCAAATAATCCTGCGCTTAGTGAATTAAAAGATATTATTAATCAAATGCTTGATACTTTAAATGCAAACTTTAAAAATATCATGACTGTTTTAAACTCTTATTCTAAGTTAGATTTTAGACCTAAGCTTGAAGATAATGACCTTGAAGGAGTAATAAAAGAGTTAGAAGATGATGTTAATATCTTAAGAGATGTTATAACAGAAACTTTAATAGAAAATAAAAGAAGTGGTTTAATTTTAAGTCAAAGTGCAAATACCCTTACACAAAATATGGACCAAATTGCAAATGCTGCAAATAGTCAAGCAGCTTCACTTGAAGAAACGGCTGCAAGTTTAGAACAGATAACTTCAAATATTAAAAATAATACAGAAACAACTGTTCAAATGGCAAACTATGGAGAGAAAGTAAAACACTCTGTATCTTCAGGTAGAGATTTAGCAAATAGTACTGCAAGCTCAATGGAAGATATAAACAATCAAACAACAGCTATTACTGAAGCAATTACAGTAATTGACCAAATAGCCTTTCAAACAAATATCTTAAGTTTAAATGCAGCAGTAGAAGCTTCAACTGCAGGAGAAGCAGGTAAAGGTTTTGCTGTTGTTGCTCAAGAGGTTAGAAATCTTGCAAATAGAAGTGCTGAAGCAGCTAAGCAAATCAAAGATTTAGTTGAACATGCTCAAGAAAAAACAAAATATGGTAAAAATATTGCAGATAACATGATAAAAGGTTATGAAGAGTTAAATGACAATATTACAAAAACATTAGACTTAATAGATAATGTAACAATTGCAAGTAAAGAGCAATCATCAGGAATGGTACAAATTAATGATGCGGTAAATAACTTAGATAAAATTACACAAGAAAATGCACAAAATGCTTCACAAGCAGATATTATTGCTAAAAAAACTCTTGATATTTCAAATATGATTATAGAGCATGCAGATGCAAAAGAGTTTGATGGTAAAAATAGCATAAAAATAAGAGAAAAAAGTGTTAATTTAGATTATCAAGGTGAAGAAAAAAGAGAAGTTGAAAGAAAAATAAGAAAAGAGAATAAATTTGTAGATAATACTTCAAATGATGATTGGGAGAGTTTTTAAACTCACCCAATCAATTTTAATGCAACTTTAGCTCTTTTTATATCAATATCAATTACTTCTACTCTTGGTAAATATTGATTTATAGATAGTATCTGCATTGGATGGTTGATTCGTTTTTCACTCATCTTAGAAATATGTATCATTGCATCATTTTTTAATCCAACATCAACAAAAGCTCCAAAATCAGTTAGATTTCGTACCACACCACTTAATTCATCCCCTACTTTTAAAGACTCAAGGGTAACTTCATCATCTCTAAATACAGTTTGAGGTAACTCTTCTCTTATATCATACCCAGGTTTTAATAATTCATTTATTACATCAGTACAAACTGTTTTTGTAATATTAAACTTTTTACAAATTTCATCTATATTTATATTTTGTAAATCTTTATATTTTAAAAGTCTATTAGCAAGTTCATAATTTTCTGGATGAACAGCAGTATTATCTAAAATTGAAAGACCATCTTTTATTCTTAAAAATCCCACTGCTTGTTCATAAACCTTTGCACCTATTTTATTTACTTTTAATAATTCACTTTTAGTTTTGAAGTTTCCATTTTTTTGTCTATATTCAACTATATTTAAAGCAAGTTTTTGAGATATTCCTGAAACAAAAGACAGCAGTTTATAAGAAGCCGAATTTAAATCTACTCCTACTTTATTTACTAAATCTTCAGTTATTTCATTTAATTTTTTTTCTAATTTTGTTTGATTTACATCATGTTGATATTGCCCTACTCCAAGTGATTTTGCATCAATTTTTACAAGAGCAGATAAAGGATCTCTTAATCTACTAGCAATAGAGATTGCACCCCTTGTTGTAACATCTAAATTAGGATATTCAACTGTTGCGATTTTTGAAGCAGAATAAACAGATGCTCCAATCTCACTTACAACTGCAAACTTTAAATCTAAACTATTTTGTTTTATAAGTTTTGCAAAAAAGCTAGCTGTTTCATTAGATGCTGTCCCATTTCCTATAGCTACTGCATCTATTTTATACTTTTTAATTAATTCAAGAACTATTTTACTTGAAGTTAAAAAATCCTCTTTTGGCTTAGTAGGATAAATTACACTTGAATCTAAATAGTTTGCATTTTCATCAATTACAGCTAATTTACAACCTGTTTTATATCCAGGGTCAACTCCCAAAATTGTTCTGTTTACAACAGGAGGTGTAATTAATAATTGATACAAATTTTTCCCAAAAAGATTAATAGCTTCATTACTAGCTTTCTCTTTTATATTGGTTAATAACTCTCTTTTTAAACTAGGAAGAAGTAACCTTTTTAATCCATCTACTATACCTTCAAGTAGATAAACACTTGAACTGTTTGCACCTTTAGGAATTTTATATTTTCTAATATTATCTATTATCTTTTCTTCATCAATATTTACTTTAATACTAAGCTGTTTTTCATTTACTGCTCTATTTATTGCTAAAAATCTATGAGAAGGAATAAATTTTGCTTTTTGAGAAAACTCTTCATAATTTTTAAAAACTCCTTCTTTTTCAAACTCTTTTGTAGGTTTTGTTTCAATAATTGCATGATTTTCTAAAAGTGTTCTAACAATCTGTTTTGAACGAATATCATCTGCATATCTTTGAGCAATAATATCTTTAGCTCCTAAAATAGCTTCATCTTCAGTTTTTATATTTTTATTTAAAAAACTATTTGCTTTAGAATAAATCTGCTCTTTTGTATATTTTACACATGAAATAATATTTGCTAAACCTTCTAAATTATTATCAATTGCTTTTTGTGTTCTTGAACTTTTTGCTGTTTTAAAACTTGAATAAATATCATCCAATTCAACTAAAGTTGAAGCTTCATCAATTGAACTTTCAAGTTTAGATGTTAATAACTCTTTTTGAATAAGCTTTTGTTTTATTTGTTCTTTTTTTTCAAGAACTTTTTTACTATATTCATAAATATCATTAAACTCTCTTAATACTTCATCACTTGCACTTCCTGTTAAATCCTTTCTATATCTAGCAATAAAAGGAATTGTACAACCTTGTTCAAAAAGATTTAAAATATTTTCTATGTATTCTTGTTTTAAATTAGTCTTATGTTTTAATGTTTTTATTAATCTATTCAATTTATATATCCAATCCCATCAAAAATCAATTTTATTGCAAAAAGTGCTAATAAAAATGCTAAAAATTTCATTACAAAGTAGTAAACTTTACCTTTTAAAAATCTCTTACTTTTTCCAGCCATGTATGCAATAAAAACTTTTGAACCAACAAGTGAAATATAAAAAGTAAATAAAAATATACATACTACTACAAAAGAAAACTCATTTAATATTTGTAAAAGTATAGGTGTACCAATAGCAATCCAAAAAAGATAAGGATTAGGGCTTAAAGCTCCTATTACTAAACCTTGTCTAAAAGACCTATTAGGAATATTTTCATCAAGTTTGATTTGTTCAACTTTAAAGTTTTCATAAGATAGATAAAAAAGATATGCACTTCCTATAAAAGATACTACCATTAAAAAAATCTTTGAATCACTTATATAGCTTGCTAAAACTATTGATAATATAACAATAGGAATATCAACAACAACTGGAGAAAAAGCTACTTTAACTCCCGATTTAACATCGTGTTTTAAAGTTTGTTGTATAACAAAGTTTGTAAGTGGACCTGGAGCAAAACCAGCACTTACTCCTAAAGTAAGTGCTAAAAGTATAAAATCTATCATACTCTTCTAAAAATAAAAGAAAGAAGTAAAAACACTCCTACAACAACTGCTAAACCAATATACTTAAAGTCATCACTACTACTTAAAATATACTCTCCTGCTGTATAACTTGCATAACCAACAACTACTGCCCATAAAGTAGTCGCTAAAATATTAAAAAATATAAATTTTTTACTTGAATATTTTGTAAGCCCCATAGCCAAAGGAATTAATGTTTTTATTCCATATATATATTTTTGAAAAAATACAACAAAAGAACCATATCTTCTCATCATCAAATGAGCTAAAGCAACTTTTCGTCCGTATTTTTTCATCATATCTTTTGCATACATTTTATTTTTTCGCGCAAGTGTAAATAAAAACTGGTCACCTAAAAAATTTGAAACACCAGCAACTAAAATTGAGATATAAATATTTAAATCACCTGCATAAGATAATACACCAGCAACTACAAGCCCAACAAATCCACCACCAAATGAATATGCAAATAAAGCAATATAGCCCCAATCTTTAATTAACTCTTCCAATTTAAAACCCTTATAAAAATTTAATGGATTTTATCTAAATAACTTTTAAATAAGATATATTGAGATGAAATAATTAAAAATAACTTTTTTAGGGGTAAAATAATCTTTTTATACAAACTTTTCACAAATATTAAGAAATTATAATATATAATCTTATTACAAAGTAAAAAAGGGTGTAGATGTCAATAATAAAGAAGTTTTTAAAATATAAAAATAAAGATAAGATAAAAACTCTCTTTTTAATTGATATTTTATATATGAAAGATATAAATGCTGTTTATAATTTTGATAATGGCGATTATATTATTAAACAACTTGAAGAGTTACTAAAACAAACAATAAAAATAAAAATAAAAAAGCTTTTGGAAAACTCAACATTTATTGATTTTATAAATACTCATGTTGATGTTTTTGGGCTTACTATTTACAAAGACTTAACACAAGAAGAGATTGAAAAAATCAAAGATATAATCTTTCAAACTATAATCTCACACAAATTTAAGCTATTAGATAAAAAATCATTTATTAATATTGATGTAACAATGGGATGCTCAAAAAGTGCAGATAAAAAGCTAAAAGTTTATGCAGAGAAAGCTTTACATAATGCGAAATTAAATTATGTTCATTTTATATATTTTGATAGTAAATTTTATGAAGAAGAAAACTCAAATGAAAATTTATTAGAGATTTTAAAATACAACATTGATAAAAATATGGTTGAACCTTACTTTCAAGCAATTGCAAACTCCCAAACACAAGAAATAGTAAAATATGAAGCATTAATGAGAGTTTTTGATTTTGAAGGGAATATGGTAATGCCTTATGTTTTTATTCAAAAATCAAAAAAATATAGACTATATAATAGCTTAATGTCACAATTAATTGAAAAAGTTGTTTTATATATAAAAACTTACAAAATCAATATCAGTATAAATCTTGATTTTCATGATATTTTAAATCCTAAAATAAAAGAGTTATTAATAGATAAAATTAAAAAAGATGATGTAGGTAAATACTTAACTTTAGAGATTTTAGAAAGTGATAAAATTTCTAATTATTCTATTGTAAATGAATTTATAAAAGAAGTTAAAAAATATGGAGTAAAAATAGCTATTGATGACTTTGGAACTGGTTTTTCTAATTATGAGTATATTTTAAATATCGATGTAGATTATATAAAAATTGATGGTTCACTTATTAAAAAAATTGACCAAGAAATCTATTTAAATCTTGTAAAAAGTATTGTTTTATTTTGTACTCAACAAAATATTGAAGTTGTAGCTGAATTTGTAAGTGATTTAAAAATATTAAGATATATTCGTTCTTTAGGAATTGAATATGCACAAGGATACCACATAAGTAAACCAAAACCTATAGAAACAATAGTTGGAGAGCTAAATGAAAAAAATTCTTAAAAGAGTGACTGACGATACAATAAATGAACTGCTACAAAATGAAATAATCTTACCTTCAACATATTTTCAATGTTTTGATAAACATGCGAAAACTTTAGATATTGATTTAGAAGATAAAGAATTTCATGATAATTTAGACTCTTTTATTGCAAAAGAGTATGCAGATATTAATGATTATGCAAAAAAAACTTTAGAGAGTTTAGATAAAGTAACTACTGCTACAAAAGATGCAAAAAATGCCATAAAAAACAGAGATGAAAGCTCTTTACAAAAAATATATACACAAATGGAAGAGTTAAAAAAAGAGTTAGATTCAGTAACAAATAAAGTTTTTAGAGATGAAATAACAAAAGCTTTTAATAAAAAATGGATTTATAATAGTTTTTTAAATAATGAATATCAATTTAAAAAAAGAGGTGTTTTAGCTTTAATCAATATTGAAAATGCAGATTATATTTTTGAAAATTATGGTCAATTAATATTTGATAATCTACAAATATTTTTAGTAAAATATATTACTAAAAAAATCAAAGAAGAGAAACTTACTTACTGTATTGCTAGATTTATAAAAAATCAATTTATTATATTTTTTGATGAAGAAGATTTAAAAGAGTGTTCAAATGTTTTAAACAATATAAAAAATCTCGTAGAAGACACTACTTTAAAAAGTAAATCAGGTATATTAATAAAACCAAAATTTAGTTATGAAATAGCAACTTACCAAAAAAATGAGAGTTTTTCTGAACTTATAGAGCACTCTTTTAGATAAAATTAAACTAAAAAATCACTTTGTGACTTTGCTGCGACTTTAAACTGTTATAATTATGTTAAGAAAAAAAATTATATTTTAAATCTAACTTAAAATATAAAGTAAAACACGCAAAGGGACAAGATGAAAAGACTAATTGATTTTAGCTCAAGATTTCGTATCTTAAAAGGTGGAAAGATAAGTTTAGTTGTAAGTGCTTTATTAGGAACTACAACATTAACTTTTGCAGCTCCAAGTGGGGGAGTTGTTACAAGTGGTAGTGCAAATATCTCTTCTAGTGGTAAAGTAACAAATATCACGCAAAACTCTAGCAAAGTTAGTATAAACTGGAACAAATTTAATATTGCTAAAGATGAGATAGTAAACTTTAAACAACCAAATGTAAAAAGTATTGCTTTAAATAGAGTAATTGGAAATGAAAAGTCTATTATCAATGGGGCACTTAATGCAAATGGTCAAGTTTGGATATTAAACTCAAATGGTGTTTTATTTGGAAAAAATGCTAAGATTAATACAGCTGGACTTCTTGCAACTACAAAAAACTTAAGTGATGAAGATTTTAATGCAGGTAATTATACTTTT
>NZ_NXIF01000045.1 GCF_002837275.1 Malaciobacter halophilus
AATTAAAATATGAAAAATTAGTGGAGTTATAAAGTATGAAAAAAGCAATATTACTTCTTAATATGGGTGGACCAAATAATTTAGATGAAGTAAAACTATTTTTAAAAAATATGTTTAATGACAAAAGAATAATTGGCGCACCAAAATTAATAAGAAAATTAATAGCATTTATTATTATAAAAAGTAGGCTAAAAGAGGCTACAAATAATTATAGACAATTAGGTGGCAAGTCACCAATTATAGCTTATACTGAAAAGTTAGTAGAGCTTTTAAATATACAATTAGATGCAGATGTATTTTATGTAATGAGATATACACCACCTTTTGCAAAGGATGTTCTACCAAGCTTAAAAGATTATGATAAGATTTTTGCAATTCCTTTATATCCTCATTACTCTACAACTACAACAGCTTCATCTTATGATGATTTATTTTTAGAAGCAAAAAAATTAAATTTAGAGAATAGAATTCAAACTATTCATAAATATTATTCAAATAAAAACTATAATGAAGCAATTGTTCAAAGAATTAAAGAGGCATTAGGTACAAAAAATCCAAAAGAGTATGAGCTTGTATTTTCTGCACATGGTTTAACACAAAAAATTATAGATAGTGGAGATGTTTACCAAAAACATATAAAACAAAATGTTTATTATGCAAGAAAAGAGTTAGCAAAGCAAGGAATCAATTTTCATAAAACTCACTTAGCTTATCAATCAAGAGTAGGACCCATGCAATGGATTAAACCATATTTAGAAGATAAACTTGCTTCTTTAGAGTTAAAAAAAGTGATTATTTATCCAATTGCATTTACTATTGATAATTCTGAAACTGAATTTGAACTTGATGTTGAGTATAAAGAGTTAGCGCAAGAGCTAGGCTTTGAAGAGTATATTGTTGCTAAATCTTTAAATACACTAATGGGTAATGTAATAAAAGATTTATATAAACAAATGGGAACATAAAATGAAAGATTTTGCAATAATAGGAGCAGGTATTGGTGGAACAGCTTCTGCTTTGGCACTAAGTAAGAAGTTTGACATAACACTATTTGAAAAAGAGCCTTATTTAGGAGGTTGTTCTTCTACTTATAAAAGAGGGAAATATTTTTACAACTCAGGAGCTACAACTTTTGCTGGATACCAAGATGGTACTTTTTTATATGAATTTTTTAAAAAACATAAAGTAGAGTTTAATAAACAACTTTTAGACTCTTCTTTAACAGTATTAATCAATGATAAGAAAATAAGAAGATTAAGAGATTTAGAAGCTTTTGTTGATGAGATTAATGGAGTGTTTTACCATGAAAAGAATAAAGAGTTTTATGAGTTGATATTTTCAATTACTAATAGATTTTTTCAGATTGATGATTACTATTATTCAAATAAAGATTTATTATCAAAAGCAAAATCTTTGTACTCTTTTAAAAATCTATTTTTTGAATTCTCTTCTTTACTTTTTGTTAAAGCAGATAAGTTTATACATAAGTTTTTTAATGGGGTTTCAAAAGAGTATTTAGATTATATAGATAATCAAGTATTAATAGTATCTCAAGCAAGAACAAATGAGATAAATTTTTTAACATGTGCTTTAGCTCTTGGATATCAGTTTATGAGTAATTATTATGTTTATGGAGGTATGGGAACTTTATTTGATTCAATGGCAGAAAAAATAGATGATGTAAGAACAAATGAGTTTATACAAAACATAGAAAAAAAAGATGATAGTTTTGTAGTTCATACAAAAAATAATAGTTCACTAAATACAAAAAATATAGTACTAAATAGTTCTTTATTTGATAGTGCACATCTATTTGAAGATAAAAAAATAAAAGAGTATATAAATAGATATAAAAAGTTTGATTTTGGTTTATCTGCTTTTATGGTTTATATGAAATTAGATACAAATAAAACTTTTGACCATCACTATCAAATTATTTTGCCAAATAGATTAAAACATACTGTATCTAACTCTATGTTTGTATCTTTTTCTAGTAGTGATGATGAAAAAATGAAAGGAAGTGTTACTATTTCTATACATACAAATAGTGCATTTTTTAAAGATGGAACAAAAGAGAAAAAACAAGAGTTACTAGCTATAATAAAAAAGATTGTATGTGAAAAACTAAATATTCACGAGAATGAGATTATTAAATGTTTTGCAGCAACTCCACAGACTTTTAAAAGATACATTAATAGAACAAGTTTAGGTGGAATTGCAGTAAGATATGAAAATTTAATTTATAAACTTCCTTCAAATGATACTCCCATAAAAGGTTTATATAATGTAGGAGATACTACATTTGCAGCTCAAGGTTGGCCTGGAGTTATGCTTGGAGTTAGAAATTTACAAAGGTTAATATGCAAAATATAGAGTTACAAATAAGATTAAAAGATTGGTTTTTTATCTTTTTAATTGCGTTACTTTTTTCAATTATTTTATCTGTATACAGTTATTATTTGATTGATGAAGAGCTTAAAAATGCAATAATTTTTGGTAGCTTATTAGGTATTGATATTTTTATCTTTTCTATGTGTTTTATTACATATTTAAATAACTATATTTTACCAAAACTTTCAAAAAAATATTGGTTAGTTTTAGCTATTGTATTCTCCTTTTTATCAGGGTTTTTAGGAACTTTAGTAACATACTATTTATGTAAGATTTTTAATATATATTTACTTGAAAAGTTTGAAAATAATTATATGATATTTGCTTTTTTTATTGGCTTTTTAACATATTTTGTTGCAGCACTTTTATATCAATTTGTAAAAATGAGTAATAAAAAAGAGTATAGTGAAAGATTATTATTAGAAAGTAGGTTAAAATCACTTCAAAGACAATTAAATCCACATTTTTTATTTAATTCTTTAAACTCTTTAGTTGAGCTTATTCATGAAGATATAAATAAAGCAGAAGATAATCTTATGCAACTTTCAAAATTCTTAAGGCAAAGTATGAAAGAGAGTGCTTTAAATAGTTTAAATGATGAATTAGATAATCTTAAAAGATATGTTGCATTGGAAAATGTAAGATTTTCAAATAAAATAGTTTTAAATATAGATATAAAAAAAGAGTTTTTAGAAAAATTAGTTCCTAAGTTTTCTATACAATTACTTGTAGAAAATGCAATAAAACATGGTTTTGATAAATCAAATAAAGAACTAATAATTGATATTTATGTAAAGCAAAATGAAGATTTTGAGATATATGTGAAAAACAATGGAAAACCTGTACAAAAACATAAATTTGGAATAGGGCTTACAAATTTAAAAGAGAGACTACAAATTTTATGTAAAGGAAGAATTAGTTTAGAAGATAAGCAAATACCAACTTATAAAATCACAATAGGAAGATGCAATGAAAATATTAGTAATGGATGATGAAGAGTTAGCAATTAAAAGATTAGTTAGATTACTTGATGAACTTAAGTATGATTATGAAGTAGCAAATAATAAAGAACAATTTGATTCTTTAGATAAAGAAAATAGTTTTGATATTTATATTTTAGATATTAATATGCCTGAAATAACAGGTTTACAACTTGCACAAGATATATTTGCTACAAATAATGAAGCTTTTGTTATTTTTCAAACAGCTTATGAAGAACATGCTTTAAAAGCTTTTGAAATTGGTGCAATTGATTATTTATTAAAGCCTTTTACAAAAGAGGAGTTGCAAAAAAGTATAAATAGAGCAATCTCTTATAAAAAAGAGGAAAAAGGTGTTAAGTTTCTTACAAAAAATGGTGACGAAGCATACTTAATTAAACCAGAAGAGATAATTTATATTCAAGCAGACTTAAATGAAGTGATTTTTAGAACAAAAGATGGGTTCTCTTATTATGCTAAAAAGATTTCTGATATGGAAAATTTGCTAAAATCATCAAACTTTTTTAGAGTACATCGTTCTTATATTATTAATTTAGATTATGTAAAAAGTATGAAAACACAAGAACAAAGTAAAATTGAGTTTTTCTTTACTAATATAAAAGATAGTATTACTTCAAGTAAAGATGGAGCTAAAAAGTTTAGAGAGTTTATAGAAAAGTAAGGAGCAAGAATGCAAAGTGTTTTAACAATTGCTGGTTCAGATTCATGCGGTGGAGCAGGAATTCAAGCAGACATAAAAACATTTGAAGCTTTCAAAGTATATTCAGCATCAGTAATTACTGTTTTAACTGCGCAAAATACTACGGGAGTAAAAGATATTTATGAAGTAGATGCAAAGTTTGTTAAAGCGCAAATAGATTCAGTTTTAGAAGATTTTGATATTAAAGTTATTAAAGTTGGAATGCTTTTTAATAAAAAGATTATTAAAATTGTAAAAGATACAATTAAAGATTTAAAAATACCAATTGTTTTAGACCCTGTATTTGTTTCAAAAGCAGGCTCACCTTTGTTAGAAACAGAAGCAATTAAAGAGCTAAAAGATTTTTGTAAATATGCAACAGTTATAACACCAAATCTTTATGAAGCAAAACAGCTTTTTGATTATAATGAGAATGATGAGCATGATTTAAATAAAATTAGAGAGTATAAAACTAATGTTTTAGTAAAAAAACATAAAAAAGAGATAAATAATGTTTGGTATAGTATAGATTACTTATATACAAAAAATGATATTAAATCTTTTCATACACCATATATAAGAACCAAAAACCTTCATGGTACAGGTTGTACTTTATCTTCTGCAATTGCTGCAAATTTAGCTTTGGGTAAAAGTTTAGAAGAGTCAATTAGAGTATCTAAAGAGTATGTTTATGAAGCTATTTTAAAAGCTCCTAATTTAGGTAGTGGTTCTGGGGTTATAAACCACAAAGTATAATTCAAAGAGGAAATCCTCTTTGAATAATTTTAATGCTCAACCGCTCCTACTGCACCAAAACCAGTATTAGCTCTTATATTTTGAGCTCTAAATCTCTCTTTTTCTTCTTTTGCTTTTTGTGAATTATCAATTGTTGAAAAGAACCATATTGAAATAAATGCAACTGTTACTGAAAATAAAGCAGGGTGTTTATAAGGAAAAAGTGCTTCTTCATTTCCAAGTATTTGAACCCAAACAATTGGACCTATTACAACTAGTGTAACAGCAGTGATTAAACCAATAAATCCTCCAATAAAAGCGCCTTTAGTTGTAAGTCCTCTCCAATAAATTGATAAAAATAGAATTGGAAAGTTTGCAGATGCAGCAATACCAAATGCAAGACCTACCATATATGCAATATTTTGTTGTTCAAAAGCAATTCCCAAAATAACTCCTACAATACCAACTATAATTACAGTAATTCTTGAAATTTTAACAACTTTTTCATCACTTGCATTAGGATTAATTACATTTGCATAAATATCATGAGATATTGCTGATGCACCAGCTAATGTAAGCCCAGATACAACCGCTAAAATTGTAGCAAATGCAACAGCTGAAATAAAACCTAAAAATGCATTTCCACCTAGCATATGTGATAGATGAATTGATGCCATATTATTTCCACCAAATAGTTTTCCATCAATAAAATATTGAGCACCATCTGCTGAATTTAAAAAAGCAATTGCTCCAAATCCAACAATAGTTATTATTATCCAAAAGTAACCAACAAAGCCAGTTGCATAAACAACAGACTTTCTAGCTTCTTTTGCATTACCAACAGTAAAAAACCTCATAAGTACATGGGGAAGTCCAGCAGTTCCTAGCATAAGTGCCATACCAAGCGAAATAGCTGATATAGGATCTGAAATAAATCCACCTGGTGCTAAAATTGATTCTCCTGCTTCATGGTTTTGTACTGCACTTACAGCTAAACTTTCAAAATTAAAATCAAAATGGTACAAAACCATTATAGCCATAAATGAAACACCTGATAGTAATAAACATGCTTTAATTATTTGAACCCAAGTAGTTGCAAGCATACCACCAAATGTAACATAAATTATCATCATTACACCAACTAGAATTACTGCAAATTCATACTCCATTCCAAAAAGAACTTGAATAAGTTTTCCAGCACCTACCATTTGAGCAATAAGATATAAAACTACAACTGAAAGTGAACCAAAAGCAGCTAATGTTCTAATCTCTTTTTGTGAAAGTCTATAAGCAGCAATATCTGCAAAAGTAAATTTACCTAAGTTTCTTAGTTTTTCAGCCATAAAAAATAGAATAATTGGCCATCCAACTAAAAATGATACAGCATAAATCACTCCATCATAACCTTTTAAGTAAATAAGTCCAGATACACCTAAAAAAGCTGCTGCAGACATATAATCACCTGCAATTGCTAAACCATTTTGAAAACCACTAATTCCTCCACCAGCTGTATAAAAGTCACTTGCTGATTTTGTCCTTTTTGCTGCCCAATATGTAATTCCTAATGTTCCAACAATAAAAATAAAGAACATTATAATTGCAGGAATATTTAACTCTCTTTTAGTTGCTTCAAATGTTGCATCTCCCGCTGCAAAAAGTGAAACACATAAAATTGAAAATATTGCTATTAGTTTAAACATTATAACTCATCCTTTACGTCTTTTTTTACTTCATTGATTAAGTTTTCGAACTCACCATTAGCTCTTCTTACGTAAATTATAGTTGTTATAAAACTAATTACTAAAATCGCTAGTGCAATAGGAAATGCAACTGTTGTTAATCCATCTGCAATTTTAGTAGCCAAAACCTCTTTGTTAAATGCAATAGTTAATATATATGCATAAAACATTACTAATACGAAAACTCCTAGTGAAATACTAAAGCTTCTTCTTTTTTGAATTAGCTCTTGGTATTTTGGGTGATTTTCGATTTTTTGTACCAATTCTTCGTTCATCCTCTCTCCTCTCTTCATATTTACACACACTTCATAAAAATGTTTCAAAATGAAACTAAAAATTATGTATAAAATGTGTAAAAATATAAGAAGTCAAAATTCTACACATTAAAATTATCTAATAAACTTATACTAATTAATTAATAAATATTATTAAGGTATATAAAATAAAATTACTTATATTGTGTTACATATAGTATCAAATATGTAATATATTAATAATAGTTATATAAAATATAACCTATATAAATATAAAAAAGTTGTCATCAATGAACAAAAATTGTGTATTAAAGAACAATAATTGATGATATAATTAAATAATGAAATTAAATTGAGGAAATTGTATGTTATTAGCTGTATCAAGTTGCTTGTTAGGGAATAATGTTCGTTATGATGGCTCAAATCAAATGAATAAATTTGTATTAAAAACACTTTCAAAGTATGCAGAATTTGTACATTTCTGTCCAGAGCATTTAGCAATGGGAACACCACGAGAAACAATTAGAATAATCAATGATAAAAATAAATTAGAACTTAAAACAGTTTTTTCAAAAGAAGATGTTACTTCAAAAGTCATACAATCTTCTAAAGATGAGATACAAAAACTTAAACAAGAACCAATTTGTGGAATAATACTTAAATCTAAATCTCCAAGTTGTGGTTTAGGAAGTACGAAATATTATGAAAATGGTATGCCTCAAGGAAAAAAGGATGGAGTTTTTGCAGCTATGTGTAAAGAGCAGTTTCCCTATCTTCCCATTGAAGAAGAGGCTAGATTAAATGACGCTTGGTTAAGAGAAAATTTTATTATGCAAATTTTTGCTTATAGTGAGATACAAAACTTAAGTAATAACATTAGTAAATTTAAGCATTTAGTTGACTTTCACACTTCATATAAATATTTATTGCATTCAAAAAATGAAGTATTATATAGAGATTTGGGAAATATAGTAGCAAATCATGATAAAAAAAGTTTAAAAGAAGTGATGGCTGAGTATAAAGAGTTATTTATTAAAACTATTGCTACAAAAAGTAAAATTAGTAAAACTGTAAATGTATTAGAGCATATGGCAGGTTTTTTCAAAAAAGAGTTAACTTCTAAAGAAAAATTGGAACTAAAAGAGTTAATTAGTCAATACAAAGAAAAAATTATACCTTTAATCACTGTTATTGCATTAATAAAACTACTTAGTGTAAAGTATGATAAAGAGTTTTTACTTAAACAGAAATTTTTGCAGCCTTATCCTGATGAATTAGCATTAAGAAGTGATATTAAAAGTGGAAAATAAAAAAACAATACTTTGGTTTAGAAGAGATTTAAGAGTTGAAGACTCTATGCTTTTATCAATAAAAGCAAAAGAGGTTTTACCTATATTTATTTTTGATAAAACTATATTAGATGAACTAAATTGTGATGATAAAAGAGTAGATTATATTTTTAAAAAAGTGTTAGAATTAAAAAAAGAGTTAAAAAAATATGATTTAGATTTAGCTATTTTTTATGCAGAGGTCATTGATGTTTTTACTTTTTTGAAACAGAAAGGATTTAGCTGTGTTTATGCAAGTGTTGATTATGATAATTATGCAAGAAATAGGGATAATGAGATTGGAAAGCTTGTAGAATTTAATGCTTTATTTGATTGCTATATTTATGAACCAAAAGAGATTTTAAAAAAAGATGGTTCTTGTTACGTAGTATTTGCACCATTTTTTAAAGAAGCAAAACAGCAATATACTAAAGAACATGCTTTAAAGTATGAAATTGAAAAAAATATATTAAGTGATTTTGATTATTTTGATTATATAAATGAGTTTAAAGAAAATAGTTTTATACAAAAAAGCCTTGACATAAAAAGTATAGGTTTTGTAAGTAATAGTATAAAATATGAACCTGCAATAAAAAAGTTAAAAAGTTTAAAAACAAAAATTCAAACATATGAAGAAAAAAGAGATTATTTAAATGAAGATGCAACTTCAAACTTAAGTTTGGACTTAAGATTTGGAGCTATAAGTATAAGAAGAGTATTACGAGAGTTAATATCTTTAAAAAAACAAGGCTTTCAAACAGAGGCTTTTTTTAGACAACTTGTATTTAGAGATTTTTATGCTTCTTTATTGTATCACTTCCCAAAACTACATACACAAGATTTTAGAAGTTATGCTCCATATATGTATAATAAAGAGTATTATGAGAGATTTATTACAGCAAATACAGGTGTTCCAATAGTTGATGCAGGAGTTACTCAACTTCTTACAACAGGTTATATGCACAATAGAGTAAGAATGATTGTAGCATCATTTTTTTGTAAACACTTAATGCTTCCATGGCAGAAAGGAGAAGCTTTTTTTGCCAAATATCTAATGGATTATGATGCAGCTTCAAATATTTTATCTTGGCAGTGGAGCTCTAGTACAGGAATTGATGCACAACCATACTTTAGAGTTTTTAATCCATATTTGCAAGCAAAAAAGTTTGATAAAGATGCTTTATATATTAAAAAGTATTTAAAACCATTAAAAGGCTTAGAAGCAAAAAAAATACATGATGAAGAGTTCCTATTTTCAAATAGTATAAAAGGTTATACAAAGCCAATTGTAAAGCATAAACAAGCAAGAGAATATTTTTTAGAAGAAGCAAAAAGCTTTATAAATAATTAATTTTATTATTTTTATGCTAAACTTTCTTTATGGAAAAGTTTAGCCTTTTAAATAGCCAATTTATAATTTTATTTGTAAAAGTAACAGAAGAGATAAAAAGCAAGCATTTAAAAAGTTTTATCTCTTCACAACTTCAATTAAAAAATATTGCTTATAAAAATAAAAAAGTCTATTTTAGTTTTATTAAGCAACTTAGTGCTTATCAGATTATCGTTTTTGAAAATAATAAGTTTGACTTTCTTTTTTTTGATAATTTAAAAACAAATAGTAAATATATTGTGGTGGTTATAGAGTTTTATATACTTGTATTAAAGAATAAACAACTCTATTATCTTTTGCCAATTAATTACTCTTTAGATAAAAATCAAATAACTCAATTAATTATTAATAAACTTCAATTAAAGAGTTTTGAAATTATGCTTTTATCAAAAGAGGAGATTAAAATAGCTATTAAAAATACTAAAAAAAATAGTTCTAATCTTATTCACTACTCATCTTTTTTAACTTTAGATATCTTTTTATTTATATGCTTTTTTTGTATTGCATCTTTTTTTATTTATATAAATAAATCGGATAAAAATCAAAATAATATTAAATATAAAAAAGCTCCTATTTTGAATAAAAAAACAGTTTTATCAAAAAAATTGCTAAATATTTATAAAGAACTTGATTTAAATAAAATTCATTTAAAACAAGGAGATTTTTCTACTAATAAATATAGTTTAATAGTTTTATCAAACTCCTTACCTAAAGTAGAATCTTTTTCCAAACAATTAGCTTTTGAAATTGAGTATATAAAGTTTGACCAAAAAGAAGATAAGTATGAAGTTAGCTTATTTAAGACAACAACTAAATGAAAAGTTTGTAAAGCTTAAGTTTTTACAAAAAATTGAACTTTTTTTACTGCCGTTTTTTCTATTGGTACTTTTTGTATTTTTACATGAAAATATAAAAAAAGAACAGAGTATTAAAGTTTCAAAAGAGATTATAAAGCCTAAGTTAAGCTTGCAAATAATTGACAAAAATCTATTCACTTCTTCTTTCACAAATTTTTGTAAATCAAATAATATAACAATAATTTCGTTAAATAAGCTTCAAAAAAAAGTCAGATTACAAATATTTACTAATATGAAAAAAATTATTAAAAGTTTAAATTTCATAGAAAACCTAAGCTCTAATAGTTTTATTGAAGAGTTAAATATAAAAAATAAAGAAGAGTTCTTTACTGCCACTATTTTAGTTGATTTATCAAAAAATTATAGATTTAAAAAAAGAGTATTAAAAGATAATAGTTTTAATTTTTTAGTTGAAAAAAAAGTTAAAGAGCTTGAAAAAATAGAAGCAGTAATTTTTGATTATGAGTATAAACAAAATAAATGGCATAAAAAGGAAGAAGATGAAGGATATTAAAGAGTATGTAATTAATTATGATTTTATAAAAAGGTTTGATATTGAAGCTTTAAAAAAAAGTCTTATTTTGCCTCTTTATGAAGATGAAATATATTCGTATTGTGCAGTATGTAAAAGTAGTGATATTAAGTTTGCAAAAAGTTGTTTTTTTAATCTACCAAGTTTTATAAACATAAAACAAGATGAAATACTTTTTTATTTAAGTGATTTAGAGAAAAGATATAAATTATATAATTTATACAAAAGTAGCTTACAAAGTAGTGAACAAAACAATAAAAATTTTATTGAAGAGTTTTTTTATACTCTTTTAAAATTTAGTATTGAAAAAAGAGCAAGTGATATTCATATTGAAACAGATGAAAAACTTCTTATATTTAGGTTTAGAATTGATGGAAGATTAAAACATATAATTAGTTTTAGTATAGATTTTTTTAAAATAATAAGTTCATATATAAAACTAAGAGCTAAGCTTGATATAACACAATATAGAAAAGCATTAGATGGAAGAATACATGAAAAAATTGATGAGATTAGTTATGATTTTAGAGTCTCTTTTATGCCAACAATTTCAGGTGAGTCTATAGTTTTAAGAATACTTGATAATAAAACTGTAAAAAAAGATTTGAATTTATTAGAGTTTTCAAAACCTATATATGAAGGTTTAAAATCAATTAGTAGTTTAACACAAGGCTTAGTTTTAGTTTGTGGCCCAACAGGAAGTGGAAAAACTACAACACTTTACTCCATTTTAAAAAGTTTTGATATAAGTAGTAAAAAGATTATTACAGTAGAAGACCCAGTTGAGTATAAACTAAGTGGAATAACGCAAATAAATGTAAATGATAAATTGGATGTAAGTTTCTCTTCTGTTTTAAAAAATATACTAAGGCAAGACCCTGATATTATTTTTATAGGAGAAATAAGAGATAAGTTATCTTTACAAATTGCTATTCAAGCTTCTTTAACTGGACACTTAGTTTTATCTACAATACATTCAAATAGTGCATTAAATTCAATTAGCAGATTGCTTGATTTGAACTCTCAAAGCTTTTTACTTTCATCAACTTTAAAATCAATTTTTTATCAAAGACTTGTTCTTAGAGTCTGTCCTTATTGTGCTTTTAAAGGTTGTGAAAAGTGCAATTATACAAAATATTTAGGAAGAACAGCAATATGTGAACATTTAAGAATTGATGATAAATTAAGCTCTTTAATTGCCAAAAATAGTTCACTAGATGAATATAAAAGTTATTTAAAAAAAATAGATTATGAAGATATATATAGTGATGCAAAGATAAAAGTAAAAAAAGCATTAACTACACTTGATGAAGTTTATAAAGTATTAGGTTTTGAAGATGAAGTATAAAATATATTATCAAGAAGACTCAAAAGTTTATAAGAAAATAGTAGAGTGTGAAGATATAAATAGTTTAAAACTTCCTACTAATGTATTAAAAATAAAAAAGCAAGACAAACTGTTTGAAAATAGAAGGCAGACCTTTAGATTAAAAGAGATTTATCAGATTTTTTATGAATTAAATATGATGTTAGATTCAAATTTAGATCTTATCACCTCTTTAGAGATTTTAAAAAATAGTAGAAAAAATAAAAAGAGTAAAGATTTTTTGCAAGAGTTATTAAATAGTGTAAAAAAAGCAAAAGGTTTAGATTTTGATGATAAAAAATTTAAGCTAGATTCAGTTGTAAAAAGTTTTCTTATAATTGTGAATAAAAGAGGTAATTTAGTAGTTTCAATAAAAGCTCTAAGTAAACTTTTGAATTATCAATTGCAAGTAAAAAATAGTTTAAAAAAAGCATTTTCATATCCACTTGTTTTAGTAGCTACTCTTTTTATTTCATTGGTATCAATTTTCTATTTTGTTTTACCCTCATTTGAATCTTTAATAAAAAGTAATGCTATACAAACAAATAATGCCACTATACTTTTATATATGATTAAAGATTTTTTTGAAAAATATTTTTTCTTTTTTTTCTCTTTTTTAATATTTTTCTTTTTAATAGTTGTTTTTTTATATAAATTAAATAGTAAATTTAGATATATATATGAAAAGATTTTACTTACTAAAATTCCTTTTTTAAGTAAAATATTACTCTACTTTGAACTGTATAAAGTTTTTATTATTTTAAATATATTACAAAAAGAGAATTATGAGTTTTTTGATACATTAAGTAGTCTTAACTATTTAATAAAAAACAAATATCTTTTAGATAAAATAGCGCTCATTGAAACTTTGATAAAAAGTGGTAAAAGTATAACCTATGCTTTTGAAGCAACAAAATTGTTTGATGATTTTGTATTAAATTTAATACAAACAGGCGAAAAATCGAACTCATTAATGCTTGTAACTTTTGAAATAGAAAAAGTTTATAAAATAGGTTTTGAAAATAGAGTAAAATTACTCTCATATTGGGTTCAGCCTATTGTCTTTTTGATGATAATGGGATTGATACTTTGGATTATATATGCCATATTTGTTCCAATGTGGAGTATGAGTGATATGATAAAGTTTTAAAAGGAAAAATATGAGTAAAGAACAAGAGTTTGAAGACTCAATAAGAAATATCTTAGAGTATATTGGTGAAGATGTAAATAGAGAAGGGTTAGAAAAGACTCCAAGTAGGGTTAGAAAAGCTTTTGAGTTTATTTGTGGTGGATATAAAGAGAACCCAGAAGAGATATTAAATTCAGCTCTTTTTACAAGTTCAAATGATGAAATGGTAGTGATAAAAGATATTGAGTTTTATAGTCAATGT
Source organism: Malaciobacter halophilus (assembly GCF_002837275.1). Classification (GTDB taxonomy): domain Bacteria; phylum Campylobacterota; class Campylobacteria; order Campylobacterales; family Arcobacteraceae; genus Malaciobacter; species Malaciobacter halophilus. The sequence goes on from NZ_NXIF01000045.1 coordinate 13,664, forward strand.
GAACATCATATGTTACCAATAATAGGAAAAGCACATGTTGCTTATATTCCAAATGGTAAAGTAGTAGGGCTTAGTAAAATACCAAGAGTTGTAAATGTATTTGCAAGAAGATTACAAATTCAAGAGCAGATGACTGAACAAATTTGTGATGCACTAAATGATGCTTTAAAACCTAAAGGTGTTGCTGTAATGATTGATGCTAGACATATGTGTATGGAGATGAGAGGGGTTGAAAAAATTTGTTCAACTACTGTAACTTCAGCATTAAGAGGACTATTTAAGCAAAATAAAAAAACTAAAGATGAGTTTTTAACTATTGTTTCTTCTTCTTTACAAAAGTAAAAGTAGTATAAACTACTTTTACTTTAAGTAATTTCTATTTTTTTTCTTCTTGTTGTTGTAAATGTTTTAATTCGCCATTTAATCCTTTATAAAGACTAAAACACATTACTAATAAGATTAGTGTAAATGGTAAGGCTGTAGTAATAGAACCAGCTTGTAATGCATTTAAAGCTTGTTTACCACCTATATAAAGAAGTGAAATAGCAACACCACCTTCAACTACTGCCCAAAATACTCTTTGTGCTGTTGGTGCATCTAGTTTTCCACCTGCTGTAATACTATCAATTACTAATGAACCTGAATCTGATGAAGTTACAAAAAAAACAATAACTAAAAAGATTGCTAAAGATGAAGTAATTGAAGATAAAGGAAGGTTTTCAAACATTTGAAACATTGCTAATGATTTATCAGTAATACCATTTGCTAGTTCTCCTGTGTTATTTATAACTTGTTCTAATCCTGTTGTACCAAATGCACTCATCCAAATAGCAGTAATTAGCGTAGGAATTAATAAAACTGCAATAATAAACTCTCTTACAGTTCTTCCTTTTGAAACTCTTGCTATAAACATTCCAACAAATGGTGACCAAGCAATCCACCATGCCCAATAAAAGATTGTCCATCCATGAAACCACTCTTTATCATCTCTTTGTGTAAAACTACCTAAATCAAACATATTTGTAGCATAAGCAGATACAGTATTTCCAAAACCTTTAAAGATATCCAATGTTGGCCCTACAAATAATAAAAATGAGATTAGTACAAAAGCTAAGATAATATTTAAATTACTTAAAATTTTTACTCCACCTTCTAATCCTCTAACAACAGATATAACCGCTATTGAAGTAATAGCAACAATAATCCAAATTTGTGTATTAATTCCTTTAGAAATATCAAATAAAAAGTTTAATCCTGCTGCAACTTGTTGTGCTCCAAGACCTAAAGATGTAGCAAGACCAAAAATTGTTGCAAAAACTGCTAAAATATCAATCAAGTGTCCTGGCCATCCCCAAACTTTTTCTCCTAAAATAGGATAAAATGCAGATCTCATTGTTAAAGGTAGTTTTTTACTATATGAGAAAAATGCTAAAGATAAACCAACAATTGCATAAATTGCCCAAGGGTGTAATCCCCAGTGAAACATTGTTGCACCCATTGCTAACTCTTTTGCTTGAGGCGTATTTGCTTCAACATTTAAAGGTGTGTGCCACCATGCAGTATAGTATGCAACAGGTTCAGCTACTGACCAAAACATTAGTCCAATACCCATACCAGCTGCAAAAAGCATTGCAAACCAAGAGATATTTGAAAACTCTGGCTTTGCATCTCTACCTCCAATTCTAATTTTACTTACAGGTAAGAAAATTAGAACAATACAAAATATTACAAAAATATTACTTGAAGACATAAATAACCAATCAAAGTTATTAATTGCCCACCATTTAGCTCCATCTAGTGTTTCATTTGCACTTGCTGGATAAATTAAAGTAACTATAACAAATGCTAAAATTATTAAAGCACTTATTATAAATACAGGATTGTGTATATCTAATCCAAATTTTTGAAGATTATCTTGACCAATTTCATAATCGGTTACATATTTTTTACTCATGTTGCTCCTATTAAAATTACATATTTTATGTAATAAAAAAACATATTTTATGTAATAAAATTACATTTAGGCACACAAAATATACAAAATTTGCTTAAAAACTAATAATTCATAGGAGCTAAAAAAAAAGGTAAGACTTATTAAGTCTTACCTTTTTTATGTTATTTTAGTGTTATATTTATTTAAAGTTATCAATATCTTCTACATCATTTGTAGAGATTTTTTCTAGTTTCCCTTCAACTATATCTAAAAATTCATTTCTATTTTTTTCATCCATATTTGTATGAAGCATCTCTAATATATATTTAATACCATTTGCATTTATCTTTTTTACACTTGCTAGATAGTGAACAAATGCGATAAATCTAACATCATTAATTGAGTATAGTTTTTTTGTTTGGTTTTGTCTTCTTGGTAATAAACCCTTTTCTTCATACATCTTTAAAGTTCTTGCTTTAGTACTTAAAAGTTCAGCAATACTACTTAAAGGCAAAACACACTTTTCATTGTCTAATAAAGCCATTCGTAACATTGTCCTTTAGAATAAGATATTTAAACGAATTCTATAAAAGTATTACTTTAGCAAGCATTAAGAAGCTAAAGAAGCCCACAATATCCGTTACTGTGGTAAGTAATACTGTACTACCAACAGCTGGGTCAATGTTGAATTTTTTTAAAACTAAAGGAATTGAAGCTCCAAAAAAACCTGCACTAAATAAGTTGACAACCATAGAAAGAGCAATAACTAAACCAAGAAGTTTTTCATCAAACCAAATCCATGCAATAATACCCATAATAATTGCAAATAATAAACCATTTACAAGTGAAATAAATACCTCTTTTTTTACTGCATCTTTTGCATTTTCTAACTCAATATCACCTAATGCTAACTGTCTTACCATAACTGCTAAAGTTTGTGTTCCAGCATTTCCACCCATAGAAGCAACTATTGGCATTAGAATTGCTAATGCGACATATGCTTGTATTGTTTGGTCAAATAATCCAATTACAAGTGAAGCTAAAATAGCAGTACCAAGATTTAAAAAGAGCCATATTGCTCTTTTTTTAGCAGTTGTAATAAGATTGTCTTCATGTTCAAAACCTTCATTAACCCCTGCTAATTGATACATTTGTTCTGTTGCATTTTGTTCAATAACATCTAAAATATCATCACTTGTAATCCTACCCATTAGCATATCTTGATAACCAACAACTGCTACAACATTTAAGTCATACTGTTCAACTTGTTTTGCAACTTCATCAATATGAGTATTATCACTAACTTTAAATGGTTTATATTTAAATTCATCTGCTTGATTTAATATCTCTTCATATGTCTTATCAAAATCAAAAATAATTAAATCTTCAAGAGAAATAGAGGCAATAAGAGACTTTTCTTCATTTACAACAAATACTTGATGAATATTTATAAGTTCATCATTTGCTTTAGCAGTTTTAAGTCTTTGAATTGATTCTCCAACTGTTTCATTGAGTTTTGCAGAGAATAACTCTGTTTGCATATATGCACCAGCTTCATCCTCTTCATATCTTTTAAGCCACTCAATATCTTTTTTATCTTCTTCTTCTAATCCGTCATATATCTCTTTTGCTTTTTCAATATCTATTTCTTCAATCTCTTGAATAATATCTGTTGCATCATCTGACTCAAGCAAATCAACTGCATCAGTAAGTCTTTGAATTGATAGTTCCGTATATGCGGCTTCTCTTAAGTTATCAGGAAGTTCAAGAAGAACCTCTCCTAATAGTTCATCAGGAATAGTTTTAAGAACATAAAAAAAGTCATCTACACTTTCATTTTCGATTTTTCTCAATGAGTAAGCAATATCTGAGGGGTGCAGATTTTCTAACTTTTCTAAAAGCTCATTTGCATCTTTTATTGGTTCTTCATTTTGCATTTAAACTCCTTGAGTTTTATTGTTGTAATATTGTATAACTCTCTTTTCTTGCTAATTTAGTAGGTAACTTTCTGTTTTCATTACTAACTACTAGTTCAAGCTCCTTTACAAACTCTTTAGTATTGGCTAAAAATGTTGCTTTTTGTTTTCCAGATAGTTTTACTTCCTTTCCTCTTCTAATAACTTTTAGTGGGTTAATAGCTCTTCCATTTTTGTATAAACCAAGGTGTAAGTGTGGTCCTGAGCTAAGTCCTGTACTCCCTACATATCCAATATGAGTACCTTTTCTTACATAGCTTCCAACTCTAAGACCACTTTTAAATCTACTTTGATGAGCATATAATGTTCTATAACCATTAGCATGTCTAATAATTATAGTATTTCCATATCCACCTCTTCTTCCTCTGAAGATAATCTTTCCATCACCAGCTGCATAAATTTTTCTACCTCTTGGTGCTGCAAAGTCAGTTCCTAAGTGTGCTCTATAACGTTTAAGAACTGGATGCCATCTTCTTCTTGTAAAGTGACTAGAAATTCTTTTATATGTCAATGGAATCTTAAAAAAATAAGTTTTTGAAAAACCTTTTCCTCTTTCATCATAGTATTTATCATTGTGCCTATTTTTTAGCCTATAATGTCTTGTTCCATTTACTTCAACCATAGCTGCAATAAGATCTGGATTTCCAAAGTATTTTCCCATTCTAACTTTTTGCTTATATTTAAGTGCTACAAAATCACCTTTTTGGATACCTCTAAAATTAATACTTCTTCCATATACTCTCATAACTTCATTTGCTAAAGCTAAGTTTTCTGTTGCATCAAAAATATCTTTAAATGGTGACCTTTTGATTTCAATAGCAATAGTTTCACTTATCTCTTCATAAGCAATAGGTATTGCTTCAAACTCATATTTGCCTTTTTTTGTTTCATAAATATGAAGTTGCATCTCTTCAGAAACTGGTATTAATACTTGTTTTAAACTACCATCATCATTTAATAGTAAGTTATATTCAATCCCTGCAACAATCTCTGAACAAAGCTCTTTATCCTCTTTTTCTAAACTAAAGTATAGTTTTTGAGAAATATTATACTTATCTAAGAAAGTTAAAAAACTTTCACCTTTAGGCCAAGTTAACTCCTGCACTTGTAAGCCAAAAACTGATGTTAAAAATATGATTAGTGTAAATATGATTTTCATTAGACTACTTTTATATAAAAATTAGGGGTATTATTATACAATTGCAAAACTTAAAAAAATATATTTGGAGTGTATGGATGCGTATTATAGGACTTTTAGTCTTTAGTGTTGCTTTTTTATTTGCAGACTTAATAGATGTTTATAGAACACAAGGAATTGAGGCAGTAAAAGAGAAATTGGAACAACAATTACAAGAGAAAAGTTATTGGGATAAATTCCTAGAAAAAAAAGATATAAAATATGGATATTATGAATCTACAAAGTTTTTAATTTTAGTAGATAAAAAGACTAAAGAGTTAAAAGTATATAAAAAAATAGATAATAAATTTTCTAAAATTGCACAAGATAGTGTAATAGTTGGTGAAAAACCAGGTGATAAACAAGTTGAAGGAGATTTAAAAACTCCTGAAGGAGTATATGAATTAACATCAAAACTAACAAAACTAGATCCATTTTATGGTCCTTTGGCTCTTGTAACTTCATATCCAAACACTTTTGATAAGGCACAAAAGAAAAATGGTCATGGAATTTGGATACACGGAATGCCTTTAAATGAAAAAAGAGAAGAGTTTACTCAAGGATGTATTGCTTTAGATAATCCAAATTTACAAAATTTAGATAAACATATTGATATAAATGAATCATTGGTTTTAATCTCAAAAGAGACTATTACAGAAGTGAATAAAGAGGATATTAGTTCCATTTTATCTTTTATTTATAAGTGGAAGGATGCATGGAGAAAATCAGATATAAAAAAGTATTTGTCTTTTTATTCAAAGGATTTTAAAAGATTTGATGGTCTAGGTTTAGAAGGTTTTGCAAAATATAAAGAAAGAATTTTTTCAAGAAAAGAGAATAAGACTATTATTTTTTCTAATATAAATATAGTTCCTTATCCAAACTCTTTAAATAAAAAGATGTTTAAAGTTTTAATGGATGAAAAGTATAGAACTAAAAACTATAAGTTTGATGGTAAAAAGGAGCTATTTATAGAACTAAAAAATGACAGAATAGAGATTCTAACTGAGGGGTAAAACTTTCTTTAACCCCTTTTTAGATATAATCGCATCTTAACTATGAAATAACTTTTAAGGTAACAGATGCAACAAAAAGAGATGAATATTGAAGAGATAGCTTTAGCGCACTCTTTAACACTTGAGGAATTAGGTCAAATAAGAGATATTTTAAGAAGAGAACCAAACCATGTAGAGATTGGTATCTTCTCTGCTATGTGGAGTGAGCACTGCTCATATAAATCAAGTAAAAAATATTTAAATGGTTTTCCTACAAAAGCTCCATGGGTTATTCAAGGACCAGGTGAAAATGCTGGTGTTATTGATATTGGAGATGGATACGCTGCTGTATTTAAAATGGAATCACATAATCACCCTTCATTTATTGAACCATATCAAGGTGCTGCTACTGGTGTTGGTGGTATCTTAAGAGATGTATTTACAATGGGAGCAAGACCAGTTGCTAATATGAACTCTATTAGGTTTGCTGGAATTGAAGGTAATAGTGAAACTGCACAAAAACATAGATATTTATTAAGAGGTGTTGTTGCTGGAATTGGTGGATATGGTAACTGCATGGGAGTTCCTACAATAGGTGGTGAAACAACTTTTGAAGAGTGTTATGCAGGTAATAATCTTGTAAATGCATTTACTTTAGGTCTTGCAAAAGCCGATGAAATATTCTTAGGAATTGCAGAAGGAGTTGGAAATCCTGTTATGTATGTGGGAAGTAAAACAGGAAGGGATGGACTTGGTGGAGCTGTTATGTCAAGTGCATCATTTGATGAAGATAGTGAATCAAAAAGACCAACTGTTCAAGTTGGTGACCCTTTTACTGAAAAACTACTTTTGGAAGCTTGCTTAGAGTTATTTAAAGAAGATTTAATTATTGGTATTCAAGATATGGGTGCAGCTGGATTAACTTCATCTTCATTTGAGATGGCAGGAAGAAGTAATAGCGGTATGATTATGCATCTTGATAAAGTGCCAGCAAGAGAAGAAGGAATGACTCCTTATGATTTTATGCTTAGTGAATCTCAAGAAAGAATGCTTATTTGTGCTAAAAAAGGTTGTGAGCAAAAAATTATAGATATTTTTGAAAAGTGGGAACTTGATGTTGCAGTTATTGGAGAAGTGACAAATACTGGAAATATGGAACTATTTTGGCATGGAGAAAAATGTGCGGAAGTTCCTGTTCAACCAGTAAGTGAGCAAGCTCCTGTTTTAAATAGACCTATAAAAGAACCAGAATATTTAAAAAATATAGAAGATATAACAATAAATAAAGATATTTCAAATCAAGAAGCATTTGATGTAATGTTTAGTGATATGGAAGTAGTAGATAAATCTTGGGTATATGACCAATATGACTCAATGGTTCAAACAAATACTGTAAAAGGACCAGGAAAATTAGATGGTTCTTCAATTAGAGTAAAAGAGACTGGGAAAGCTCTTGCTATGAGTGCTGATTGTAATACTAGGTTTTGTTATATAAATCCAAAATTAGGTGCTAGTGCAGCAGTTATGGAATCTGGAAGAAATGTAGCAATGACTGGTGCTATGCCAAAAGCAATTACTGATTGTTTAAATTTTGGTAATCCTGAAAATCCAGAAGTTATGTGGCAGTTTGCACAAGCTTGTGAAGGTATCAAAGATGCTTGTAGAGAGCTAATTACTCCAGTAGTTGGTGGAAATGTTTCACTTTATAATGAAACAAATGGTGTTGGAGTTTTCCCAACTCCTTCAATTGCAATGGTTGGTGTAAATGAAGATGCAAATAAAGTGTTACCTTCAAATTTACAAAAAGATGGAAGTCTTATTTATTTATTAGGTGAAACAAAAGCTGAATTTGGTGGAAGCTTATACCTGAAAAAAATGTATGATAAAGTTGCTGGAGTTCATCCAGAAGTTGACTTTGAAAAAGAGTTGAAACTTTGGAATACAGTTATTGAAGCTAATAAACAATCTCTTTTATTATCAGCAAAAGATGTAAATGTGGGTGGTATTGCTATTTCATTAGCAAAAATGGCTGTTGTTGGAAATAGAGGTGTTGAAGTTGATGTTAAACTTAATGATTCAAAAGAGATTTTTTCTGAATCTTTAAGTAGAGCACTAGTTGAAGTATCTGCTTCAAATAAAGATGCTTTTGAAGCTGTTGCAAAAGAGAATGGAATCTCATATGAACAAATTGGTGTAGTAAAAGGTGACAGCATAAGTATAAATGATATAAAAGTTGAATTATCAAAAGCTAGTGATATTTATTTTAATAAGTTTAAACAAGTTATTGAACAAGACTTATAATAACTAAAGTCTTAATCTAAGCCAAACTCATATGTGAGTTTGGCTTTTTTATTTTCTAAAATTTTACAGGGAGAAACATTTTAATGAGAGCTTTAATTAGTGTTAGTGATAAAAGTGGTGTTGAAAATTTTGCACGAGAGTTAGTATCTTTAGGTTATGAGATTATTTCTACAGGTGGTACTTATAAAAAGCTTCAAGATGCAGGAATAAAAGTAATAGAAGCAGATGAAGTTACAAAATTTCCTGAGTGTTTTGAAGGAAGAGTTAAAACTTTAAATCCATATATTCATGGTGGAATTTTATATAGAAGAGATAAAGAATCACACAAAACACAAGCAAAAGAGCTTGGTGTTGAAGGCATTGATTTAGTGTGTGTAAACTTATATCCTTTTAAAGAAACTATTGAAAAAACAGATGATTTTGAACAAATTATTGAAAACATTGATATTGGTGGACCAGCGATGGTTAGAAGTGCTGCAAAGAACTTTGATAGTGTTATAATTGTAACTGATGTGGCTGATTATGATACTGTATTAAATAATCTTAAAAATGATACAAATACAGTAGAATTTAGAAGAGATATGATGATTAAAGCATATGAGCATACAGCTGCCTATGACTCTATGATTGCAAACTATATGAATAAAAGATTTAACAATGGAATGGGTGCAAAACAGTTTATTGTAGGGAATAAAGTATTTGATACAAGATACGGTGAAAATCCACATCAAAAAGGTGCTTTATATGAGTTTGATAAACACCTATCAAATAAATTTATCACATTAAAAGGTGAAGCTAGTTTCAATAACATGGGAGATATTTCAGGTGCTGCTAAAATAGCAAGTGCATTCGGTGATGAAAATGCAGTATGTATTGTAAAACATGGAAATCCATGTGGTTTTGCTATTAAAGATACACTACTAGAATCATATACACAAGCACTAAAATGTGACCCAATCTCTGCATTTGGTGGAGTTGTTGCAGTAAATGGAATAGTTGATTTAGACCTTGCAGTTAAAATGAATGAAATCTTTTTAGAAGTAGTTTTTGCAGCTGATTTTACACCTGAGGCTGAACAAGAACTAAATAAAAAGAAAAGAATCAAACTATTTAAACAAGGTACAAAAAAATTAGAGCTTTCAAATGATGATTTTAACTTTAAAATTGTTGATGGTGGTTTTGTATATCAAGATGCTGATAAAGTAGAAGATGATGAAGTTAAAAATAGTGAACTAAAATCAAAAAGAGAAGCAACACAACAAGAGATAAAAGATATGGAAATAGCATATAAAATAGCAAGTTTGACAAAATCAAATTGCGTAGTATATGTGAAAAACTCTGCAATGGTAGCTGTTGGTATGGGTATGACAAGTAGAGTAGATGCAGCAAAAGCAGCTTTAAGAAAAGCAGAAGATTTAGGACTTGATGTAAGTGGTTCAGTACTAGCAAGTGAAGCATTTTTCCCATTTAGAGATAGTATTGATGCAGCCCAAGAAGCAGGTGTAAAATGTGTAATCGAACCAGGTGGAAGTATAAGAGATGATGAGATTATACAAGCAGCCAATGAGTTTGGAATGGCACTTTATTTTTCAGGAAAAAGACACTTCTTGCACTAAAAAGATTGAAAGATTGTTTTTAAAAACAATCTTTCTTTTATAATATTATTCTTAAAATAGTTTATCTTTGAAACTAATATACAATTAATAAAATAATATTTATTGTCTTATTGATATTACTAATCTAAGATTCTTTTATATAAAACGTAGTATTAAATAGTTATACTAGAAAGGAAAATAGATTTACAACCCAAAAGAAGGGTTGATTTTATAACTACTTATAGTTATTTATTTTAAATCTTTTTCTTTATATCTAGTTCCTTTACCAAAATTCTTTGATTCATCCTCTAAAAATAGAATTAATGCTCTTCTATAACTTCTTATTGTACTAATATAAAAACCCTTAAACTCAAGTGTTTTAAATTGTTTTGAAATATTTGTTATTTTTTTCTCTTTTTTATCAATTATATTTAAATAAGTGAAAGTTAAATTACTTTTTCCACCAAAAAATACATCAAATAAAATAGAAACTCCAATAAAAGCTAAACCAGCTTGAGCTGAATGTAAAGAAGAGTGTCCTGATAACTTTGTTAAGTTCATAGATATGCTACCTAAGTTATCTGCATTTGTAATTCTACTTACATCTGTAAAAAGCTTAATATCTTTATTGGCATCTAATTCATCACCTGTAAAAGTACCAGAAGTTTGAAATAAAACAACTTTATCTGCATCATCTGGATTATCTACAAGAGTAAAACCATAAGTACTTAATTGTTCTTTTAAGATTGGACCTGGATTAATACCTTTTCTTAGTACAGTTATTCCAAGCTTTTTTTCTTTGAAAGCTTTTTCATCTAAAACTAACCTGAATGAAGTTTGGAATTTACTTGTAAACTTAGGATCATTTTTATATGTATCTAGCATTAATAAAGAAATTCCAAACATATCACTTAATATCTCATTGTAAGTATCATATTTCTTAGTAGATACTAATACTCCTGATTCTAAATTAAACTTCATATTAAAAGGTTTATTGATTTTTTTTGAAGTAGTTTTACTTAATGTTTTATAATCAAGTTCTTCACCTTCATAATAAAATAAAGGTATATTTTTGTTGTATCCATCAAATACTTTTTCTTTACTAGGCATATGAACAATACCTTCTGGAAATTTTATTTCATATGAAACTTTACTTTTTTCAATAAAATCTTTGATATTTAAAAGAACTTCTTTTGTTTTTATAGGAGTCAAATCTTCAAAATAAACTTTAAGCTTTTTATGTTCCATTAAATCTTCTTTTGAAGATGGAATATATAAACCTTGAGCATTTTGAGATAAACAACCACTAAATGTAATTGTAAGTAGTATTGTTGTTAAAATAAACAATAATTTTTTCATTTTGATTTTCCTTGTGTGTTACTTTATTTTTGAAAGTAGAATTATATAAAAATAAAGTTTGAATATAATTAATTATCATATTCTAGTTTAATAAAAAAGAATAATTGTTAATAACTGCTAAAATAATTTTTTATCATTTGTGAATTGCCATTAATTTTTGATGGTATAATAATGATTAATCTATATATTAGTATTCTCACTCTTGACAATATGGATTAAATTGCATATATTCTAATTACTAAAGGAGTTTTTGTGGAAAACTATTTTGATAAAGAGTTTGAATTAAGATTTTTTGAGATGAATAGATTAGGGGAGGCTTCTCCTATTGCTATTTTGACTTTGCTTCAAGAAGCTGCTGCTGAGCATTGTCATTATGCTGGGCATAATCTTTTGTCTTTGATGTCAGAAAATCTTGGATGGGTATTGTTATCTGGCGTGATGCAAATGCAACGCTATCCTTTGTATAAAGAGAAAATTATTATTAGAACTTGGATATCAAAATATCATGCTATTAGAGGAGTTCGTGAAAATATTATCTATGATGAAAACTACAATATTATAGGAAGAGCTAGGGGTTTATGGCTTTTTTATGATATAAAAAGAAGAAGACCAAGAAAAATACATCCAGACTTTTTAAAAAGATGGTCATCTTATGATTTGATTTCTTTAAATCACACTATAACAGATAAAATTGAACCACTTGATTCTTTTGAATATAGAAAAGAGTTTAAAGTAAATATGTACGATACTGATACAAATAAGCATGTAAATAATCTTAGATATTTACAATGGCTAATTGAATCAATACCTGATGAGGTACTAAATAATTACTATTTGTATTTTATTGATGGGCGTTTTATATCAGAAGCCCAGTATGGTGATATAATTTTATCTTCTACAAAAAAAGATGTAACTGATAACTCTTTTATTCATACAATTCAAATAAAAGGAACAAATAAAGTTTGTGCCACTGGAAAAACCATATGGAAAAAAATAGAAAAATAGTTTTTATTTAAAACTCTGCACTTTGTACCCAATTATTTGGTTCTTGTATAAAATGAACAATCTCTTCTAATATAGCTTTATGTTTTAACTCTTCTTTTGCTATATCTATAAAAGCAGTTTTTTCTTCTTCATCTTCAAGTTCATTAGCTTTATCAATATAAAATTGGTAAGAGTCTTCTTCTCTTTTTATTGCATCTTCATAAAATTTAACTTGCTCTGCATCAAAAGTTACACTATCTCTTTGTTCATTTAATGTTTCAAATATTGTTTTTGTATCTGTTGAAATATCAATAGATTTAAAATCTGAACCATCTTTATCTCTCATGCTTTTAAAAACATTATAGTGTTGTACTTCAGCTTCAGCTAAAATATCAAATACTTTTTTTAAGCCATTATTAGGTGCTTTTGAAGCTAAATAATTGTAGTAAGCTTCTCCATCTTTTTCAACTTTCATAGCATAATCATAAACATTCATAGTAACTCCCTTTTATGTTCTTTTAATCTTAGCTAAGATTAATTATGTTGTCAATATCTATGAGTAAAAGAGTAGTAGTTTAATAAATTAGTTAGTAAAAGTTTGTTATTAGTATCATATATATAATATACTAAAAGGTCTAATTTGAAAATAGATTTACAAAATAAAACATATATTACAAAAGCAGTTATTAATACATATTTTTTTGAAAATAGAAATATAGCACTAGAAAAAAAACTTTTTCATAAAATTACACTTTTTTTAAAAGATTTTGATTCAGGCTTAGAGTATGAAGAAAATCCTGTTTATACCCAAATTATATTGGATTGGTATAATTTGAAGTTGCCAAATCCATCAGAACTTCACGGTTTAGATTTAAGTCACAAAAACTATTGTAATGCAGAGGGGTCAATTTATCTTGGTTATGCTTATAATTGGTGTGATGTTGAATATCTAAGATTTTCAAAAAAGAGTGAAAACTCTTTTTTTATTGATGGTAAAATTAATATAGAGTTTGAAAATGAGCAAATTGCTCAAAATGAAGAGTTTATTTTTAAAACAGTTTGTGTTTATGAAAATAACTAAAATTATTAAAGTAAAAAAATGACTATTACAACAGCGAAATTAGATGATGCTAAAAATATTGCAAAAATAATTACAAAAACATGGGAAACTGCATTTGAAGATATTGTGTCTTCTAAAGATAGTAAAAAAGATGAAACTTTTCTTACAACTATTATGAAAAATAACATTTCAAAAAATTTAGAAAAAATTTTTATATTAAAAGATAAAAATAGAGTAGTTGGATTTATTTCTGGAGTTGAAACTAAGTGCTTAAGTACATATGAAATCAAAGGTTTATATATACTACCTAAGTACCAAGGACTAGGATATGGGAAAGTACTTCTTGATACAATAATAGAATATGCAAAACAGTTTTCTTATAAAAAGATTTATCTTCAAACCTTAAAAGGTGCAAAAAACAATATTTTTTATGAAAGATATGGATTTAAAATAGAAGATGAATTTATGTTAAAACTTGGTAATAATAGTTATAAAGGTATTAGTTTTATTAAAAATATTTAATTTAGTAGTTTTAAAAGCTATTATCTAATTATTAAATAATTTTTATTTAGGTAAACTTTTTAAAATTTATTTCTCAGGGCAAGGTGAAATTCCTTACTGGTGGTAACTATAATGATATAGAAGTCCACGAGCGCTTTATTTATAAAGGTCAGCAGATTTGGTGAGAATCCAAAACCAACAGTTAAAGTCTGGATGGAAGAGAAAATAGTATTTATCTTTTTATTGTTAAATTATTAGGATAATATTGCTTTTTGCATTAGCCCTGATTCAATAAGTTTTACTTTAAAATAAAGGTATTACTAAAATGAATCAATCTCTTATGAAAAATGATTTTAAGTTAAAAGTTCAAGAGCTTAATTTAACTATGATGACCAAGGATAATAATTCAAAATTTCAAACACCATTTACTATTTCAATTGAAGCAAAAGATAATATAACAACAGGTGTTAGTGCAAAAGATAGAGTTACTACTATAAAAGCAGCAATTTCACAAAATGGAAAATCAAAAATAATCTCTCCTGGGCATATTTTTCCTTTAAGAGCAAATGAAAAAGGTGTATTAGGCAGACAAGGACATACTGAAGCTAGTATTGACTTGATGAAATTGTCTAAACTTGAGCCTTGTGCTGTTTTATGTGAGATTACAAATCCAGACGGAACAATGGCAAAAGGTAATCAAATAAAAGAGTTCTCAAAAAAATACAGTATGCCAGTAATTAGTGTTGATGATATTATAAGATATTTGAAATATTATAGTATCTAAAGAGCCCTTTTTTTCATGTATCACTTAAAAAATTATATTTAAAAGTTTAATAAAAAATTTATTTACTTTAAACTTTTTTTTATGATATAATTTTTTTTTTATAAGTTTATTATAAATTAGTTATTATTTTTTTGCATTATTCACAAGGAGATTTAATGTTAGTGTTTATTTTGTTGATTGCAATTGCCTTTATTGTTTTTGCTACGAGTAAGCTAAAGTTACATCCATTTATAGCATTACTTATTGCAGCATATGGAATTGCAGTAAGTGTAGGTATGGGGTACACTGAAATAGCTACTACTATAACAAAAGGTTTTGGTGGTATTCTTGCATACATAGGTATAGTAATAGTATTAGGTACAATAATTGGAGTAATACTTGAGAAAAGTGGTGCTGCTATTAAAATGGCAGATGTAATACTTAAAATTGTTGGAAAAAAGCGACCTGTTCTTGCAATGTCAATAATAGGATATATTGTTTCTGTTCCTGTTTTCTGTGATAGTGGATTTGTTATTTTAAATGCACTAAAACGTTCAATGGTTAGACAATTAAAAGTTTCAGGTGTTGCCATGAGTGTTGCTTTAGCAACTGGTCTTTTTGCGACACATACTTTAGTTCCACCAACTCCAGGGCCAATTGCTGCAGCTGGAAACTTGATGGTAGATAACTTAGGTCTTGTGATTATTTTTGGTATCTTAATATCAATTATTACTATGTTAGCAGGTTATTTTTGGGCTGTACGCTCTGGTAAAATTTATACAAATGGTGAAGATTCACTTGTGGATTTAGAAAAAGATAGTGAAGTTTTAGAAAAGTATGGAGAGTTACCAAGTACTTTTAAAGCTTTTGCTCCTATTTTTATACCAATTTTACTTATGGCAGTTGCAAGTATTGTAAAGCTTCTATTTGCAGATATGAGCGATACTATTTTATATAAACTGTTTATCTTTTTAGGTAATCCTACAAATGCACTATTTATTGGACTTTTGTTTGCTACAATGCTTTTACCAAAATTTGATGAAGAGAGATTATCTGGTTGGGTTGGAGAAGGTATTAAAAATGCAGGTGAAATATTAATTATTACTGGTTCAGGTGGTGCTTTAGGTGCTGTATTAAAAGCTAGTGGAATTGGTACATATTTAGGTGATGCTTTGCAAACCTTAAGTCTTGGTATTCTTGTACCTTTTATAATTTCTGCTGCATTAAAATCAGCTCAAGGTTCTTCTACAACTGCATTGGTAGTTACATCAACTATAATTTATCCTTTACTTGCAAACTTAGGATTAGATAGTGAGATGGGAAAAGTTTTAACTGTTATGGCTATTGGAGCAGGAGCTATGACTGTTAGTCATGCAAATGATAGTTTCTTCTGGGTTGTTTCTAGATTTAGTCAAATGGACGTAGCAACTGCTTATAAATCTTATACAATGGCTACTTTAGTTCAAGGTTTAGTAACAATTGCAATTGTTTATATTTTAGCAGGTATTTTACTTTAATATTAAAAGTGCTAGTAAAATTACTAGCACTTTTAAATATTTAGCAATGATTTGATATTTATAACCAAACCTTTGCTTTTAAATTTTGGTAAAAGATTTATTAAAGACTCTTCTCCATGTAATGAAATGTGTTCTTTTATTAGTTCTGTTTTTGTATCTGAGTTTAATATCAACTCTTCTACTTTTAAAGCATCATTAGATTTTACAGCTTGTAAAAGTTGTAAAGATAGAGGAATAAAAGTCATTTTTGTCCTTTTTTATATTTTATTGATGGAATAATGACTATTTATTACTTAATATTTATTTATTTTATTGTTACCAAATTGTAATCAAAATTTATTGTAGTTTTATAAAAAAGGTTAAAGTACTTTTTGTACATTAACCCTCGACTTTTTCAATAATTTTTTCAATATTTTCAATAGTATATTGGTGACCTTCAATTGCTTTATCATATGCAATATATCTTTTAGTATATACAGGTTCATGATAAAGTATTTTATTGTCTTCTTTTTTAAATACCATAGTTTCATATACATATACATTTTCATGTTGATTAAGCCATGCATGTCTTACATGCATTTTTATTGTAGATATAAAATATCTTTTGTTTTTTACTGTTGAAATGTGTTTTAATTCTAAATCGTGAAATTTCATTTTAATCTCCTAAGATTCGCATTATACTATTTTATTTTTATAATAAAATGATATTATACTTTCATTTGCATTAATTCAAAAAGTTGTTACAAACTAAATTTACGATAAAATCGATAAAAAAGCAGAAAGGATAATATTTGAACTGGTTAGATATAGATAAACAACATGTTTGGCACCCTTATAACTCTTTACCTTCTACTACTGAGATTTTGCCTGTAAAAAGAACTGATAAAACATCAATTTTTTTAGAGGATGATACAGAGCTAATAGATGGTATGAGTTCATGGTGGAGTGCGATTCATGGTTATAATCATCCAAAATTAAATGAAGCAATTAAAAAACAAGTAGAGATTATGCCTCATATTATGTTTGGTGGGATGACCCATGAAAATGCAGCAACTTTGTCAAAACTCTTAGTTGATTTAACTGGCTTAAATAGTGTGTTTTTATGTGATAGTGGTTCAGTATCTGTTGAAGTTGCTTTAAAAACTGCTATTCAATACCAAGAAGCAAAAGGATTAAAAAAATATAAATTTATAGCTTGTGAAAATGCATATCATGGAGATACTCTTGCAGCAATGAGTGTATGTGACCCAAATAATTCTATGCATAGTATTTATGGTTCTTATTTACCAAAACATATATTTACAAAAGCTCCAGATATAGGTTTTTATACAGATTGTAGTGAGGCTATTAGTGAATTAGAAAAAACATTTCAAAATCATCATCATGAGGTTGCAGGATTTATAATTGAACCAATTGTTCAAGGAGCAGGAGGTATGAGAGTTTATAATCCAGAGTTTTTAATAAAAGCAAAAGAGCTTTGTGAAAAATATGATATTTTATTAATTACTGATGAAATTGCAACAGGTTTTGGACATACTGGAAAAATGTTTGCTGTTGAGCATGCAAATATAAAACCAGATATTATGACAGTAGGTAAAGGACTTACAGGTGGTTATATGACAATGGCTGCGATGATTACTTCTAAAAAAGTAAGTGATACTATTTCAAACTCTTCTCTTGGTATTTTAATGCATGGACCAACTTTTATGGGAAATCCTTTAGCTTGTTCTGTGGCTATTGAAAGTATAAAACTTCTATTAGAATCGCCTTGGCAAGAAAGAGTAAAAAATATTGAGAATATCTTTTTTGAAGAATTAAAAGAAGCAAAAGAGTTAAAACTTGTAAAAAATACAAGAAATATAGGTGCTATTGGAGTAATAGAACTTCATGACAGCTCTTATGCACAAGCTATACAAGACTATTGTGTTGAGCATGGCGTATGGATAAGACCTTTTGGAAAGCTAATCTATTCAATTGTTGCTTATACTATTAAAGATGAAGATTTAAGAAAAATTGTAAGAGTTATGATAGAGGCAATTAAATCTATAAAGAGTTAATATGAAGAAAAAAGATTTAAAGAAAATGCTTAAGAATCTTCCTAAATATCCTGGGGTTTTAGGAAGAGATAGGTTTTTTAATTCTGCTGTTTTGATACCTTTAGTTAAAAAAAATGGTCAGTATCATATTCTTTTTCAAAAAAGAGCAGCAAATATTAGACAAGGTGGAGATATATGTTTTCCTGGTGGAGGCTTTGAAAAAGATTTAGATAAAGATTTTAAAGATACTGCATTAAGAGAGACAAAAGAAGAGCTTGGAATAGGCAAAAAAGATATTAAAATCTTAGGTCAACTTGATACTATGGTAGCTCCCATGGGTGCTGTTGTTGAGATTTTTGTAGCAGTAGTAAAAAAAAGAGCTTTAAAAACTATGAAAATCGACAAAAACGAAGTAGAAAAAGCTTTTTTGATTCCATTGTCTTTTTTTAAGAAAAATAAACCAAAAGAGTACACTTTAAGAAGTGAAGTAAAACCTTTTCATATAAATGAAGATGGAGAAAAAGAGGTTTATTTTCCAGTAGAAGAGCTAAATCTTCCAAAATTTTATAGAAAACCTTGGGGAAATAAAAGACATAAAGTTTGGGTATATAAATATAAAGGTGAAGTTATTTGGGGAATGACTTCTGTGATATTAATAGATTTTTTAAATAAATATTAAAGTAGATAAATGAATAGTATAATATTAGATAATAATACAAAAATAGTACCATCAAAAGTTGTTTGTATAGGTAGAAATTATAGTGAGCATATTAAAGAATTAAACAATGAAGTACCTGAAGAGATGGTATTTTTTATAAAACCAAACTCATCAATTTCAAATAGTTTAGTTTTCCCTCGTGGTAATAGTTCATGCCATTATGAAGCAGAAATCTCATTTTTGATTGAAGAAAATAAAATAAGTGCAGTTGGTTTTGGATTGGATTTAACTTTAAGACAAACTCAAACAAAACTTAAAAAAGCAGGTCTTCCTTGGGAAAGAGCAAAAGCTTTTAGAAACTCAGCTGTTTTTTCAAAATTTATATCTTTTAGTGAAGATATAAACAGCTTAGAGATTGAACTTTATATAAATAATGAACT
This sequence comes from Malaciobacter halophilus, assembly GCF_002837275.1. Taxonomy (GTDB): domain Bacteria; phylum Campylobacterota; class Campylobacteria; order Campylobacterales; family Arcobacteraceae; genus Malaciobacter; species Malaciobacter halophilus. The sequence continues at coordinate 32,959 of NZ_NXIF01000045.1, forward strand.
AAGACAAAAAGGTGATGTATCCATGATGATACATAAACCAAATGAGATTATAAAAGAAGTAAATAATTTTTTAGATTTTGAGGATGGGGATATTTTAATGACAGGAACACCTAAAGGTGTTGGAGAGTTTAAAGTAGGGGATAAATTTACAGGAAAAATTTTATATAAAAGTAAGCTTTTAATAGAAATTTCACTAGAAGTTAGTTGAAAATTTAAAATAGATTAAAAGTACAAGTTATTTTAATTATTAATTCTATTTGTTGTTTTATTTGATATGATTCGAATAATTATGTTATCGAAGGTAAAATAGATGAACTACAATGAATTAACAGAAGATGAAAAGTACGTAATAGAACAAAAAGGTACTGAAAAACCATTTTCTGGAAGATATAATGATTTTTATGAAGAGGGTATTTATAAATGTAAAAAATGTGGAAAACCTCTTTATAAATCAAAAGATAAATTCTCTTCTGGTTGTGGATGGCCAAGCTTTGATGATGAAATTAAAGAAGCAGTAAAAAAAGTACCTGATAGAGATGGAAGAAGAATGGAGATTGTTTGTGCAAATTGTGATGCACACTTAGGACATGTTTTTGAAGGTGAAGGTTTTACTCCTAAAAATACTAGGCATTGTGTAAACTCAATCTCTTTAGTTTTTGATAGCAAGCAAAAATGTTGTGAAAATCATAGTATTGCTTATTTTGCAGCTGGATGTTTTTGGGGAGTAGAGCATTACTTTAAAAAGCTTGATGGTGTTTATAGTGTTGTTTCTGGATATATGGGTGGAGATGATTCTAGTACTCCTACTTATGAAAGTGTTTGTAGTGGCATGACTGGACATTTAGAAGCTGTAAAAGTTGAGTATGATTGTTGTGAGATAACTTATGAAGAGTTAGTTAAGTATTTTTTTGAAATTCATGATTTTACTCAAACAAATGGACAAGGTCCAGATATAGGAAACCAATACTTATCAGCAATATTTTATATAGATGATAAACAAAGAAAAACAGCTATGAAAGTTATTGATATTTTAAGTGAAAAGGGCTATTTAGTAGCTACAACACTATATGATGCTTCTAAGTTTTATGAAGCAGAAGATTATCATCAAAACTATTATGAAAGAACGGGGAAAATCCCTTATTGTCACTCTTTTAAAAAGATATTTTAAAATAGAGAGGAAGTCTCTCTATTTTATTTTGTTCCTAAGATATAGTAAACTTCTTTACCATCTAGTTTTTTTAAGTCAATATTATATTTATTTGCCCAATGTTGAACTTCCTGATGGAACTCTTCTAAAATCTCTTCTGCATCATTTTCATCGCATTTGATTTTTAGAAATTCCGATGAGTTAGATAATGCAACATATGCATTCATCTTTTTTAGATGGTCATTTAAACTAATGATATGTTTGGCAAACTTATCAAACTCTTTTGTTGTAGCTATCATTTTTTCTGCTTGTTTTAATGAACTTTCATTTTTTGTATAACCTAATTGTGATAGAACTACTTCAGCAGTCATTTCAATCTGCATTATGCACACTCCTTAAAAATATTGTAAAAATAATATAACAAATTTAGTGTAAATAAACTATTAAAAACTGCAACTATTGTGGTATATTTTCTATATTGCTAACAGGCTTACTTATATGGTAACCTTGTGAGTAGTTTATACCCATAGAATCAACAAACTTAAGTGTTTCTTCATCTTCAACAAACTCTGCAATAGTTCTAATACTTAAACTATCGCATAAAAATTTTATAACCCCAACTAAAAGCTGAGATTTTCTATCTTTATGAATATTTTTTATTAAAGAACCATCAAATTTAATATAATCAATATATTGACTAAGGCTAATAATATGTTGAAAATTTGCGTAACCACTTCCAAAATCATCGATTGCAATTTTGCAACCTAATTCTTTCATAGTAGTTATAAATCTTTTTATCTCTTTATAGTTTGAGATACTTTCAGATTCAACTATTTCTATTACAAGTTTTTTTGCTACATCATAATCTTTGATTTTCTCTTCTAAATATTTAGTAAATCCTTTTTCTACAATATCTAAAAAACTTAGATTGATTGAAAACTCATAATCTTTGTCTTGAAAATATCTAAAAGACTTATCAATCATTGCATATGTTAATTTATTATATTTTTTAGAGTCTTTTGCAATATCCATAAAAGAGTTTGGGTATAAAATCTCATTTTTGCTATTTTTTATTCTCATAAGTGTTTCAAATTTTTCAATTTTTTGAGTTCTATTATTATAAATTGGTTGGTAGTGTAAAACTACATTATCTTTATCAATTGCTGTTTTTATAGATTTTAAAATCTTTAAGTTTAAACTATTTATATCTTCTGATTTTATATTTGGGTCATATACTAAAATATCAATTCTTTTCTCAATTGCATAATCAAGTGCCATTTGTGCTTCATGAAGTTTTTGTTTACCTTTTATATTTTTAGGATTACTAATTCCTAGTGTCAAGTCAAGATAAATAGAACTATTTTTATCTATTAAAATCTCCATTTTTTCCAAATCTGCAAAAAGAAGTTGAGTAAACTTTACTAGATTATTTTCACTTGTATATTTATATTTTATAGCAAATATATTACTCTCTAATGAGTATATATCTTCAAAGTTATTATCAATTTGTTTGTAACTACTTATGAGTCTTGCAGCCTCTTTTAAAATCTTATTTAATGCACTATATCCATATACACTTTGTAGTTTTTTACAATTATTTATATAGATTAATATTATTAAAGATTTTTCAAAACTATTGCTATTTTTTTCAAGTTCTCTTTCTAAATAAATAGAGTTTTTTAAACCAGTAATATTATGAGTAATAAGCTTTGATTCATACTCTTTTAGTACTCTATCTGGAAGATTTGCAAAATATATAGCAAGAGGAATTAATAT
>NZ_NXIF01000046.1 GCF_002837275.1 Malaciobacter halophilus
GAAGTCAAGCACTTCTGCGCTGATAATACTGCAGGTTTCACTTGTGGAAACGTAGGCCTCTGCCAGCTCTTGAGTCTTTTTAAGCCCTTATCTATTTTAACTTTTTACAGTTATCTTAGTTATGGGCTCTTTTTTTTTACCCGTTTTTTCCCCTTTATCCTACCTTTTACTCTTTATTCTTCTTTATTTCTTTTATTTATTACATTTATCTAAGCTTTATATTATATAATCATATCTTACATTTTTAAGGATTAATTTATAATGTTAGGCAAACCATTTCAACTTCGTAAGATAAATTTTTCAATAAAACATGCAGTTAGCAGATTCATTTTATCTTTTATAGTATCTCTTTTAATTGCATATTTTCCATCTTATGAAACGTTAAGTACACAAGCTACTTCAATGCTTTTTATTTTAAGCTTTTCAGCTTTTTTGTGGATGACAGGAGCAATTCCTTCTTTTGCAGTATCTTTTTTAATTATCGCGTTAGAAATTTTATTATTGGGATATCCAGATTTAAATTTTGACTCAAATTCAAAAGAGTGGCTATACTATTTAAAACCTTGGTCTTCCCCTCTAATCTTTCTTTTTTTAGCTGGTTTTATTTTGGCTATTGCAGCAAGTAAAACAAAATTGGATTTTTGGTTAGCAAAAAAAGTATTATTCCTTTTTGGAAATTCACCTAATAATGTTTTAACTGGTTTAATGCTTACAACATTTGTTTTATCTATGTTTATATCAAATACTGCAACTGCTGCTATGATGATGACTATGTTAGTTCCAATACTTAAAAATATGAAAGAGGACAACCCTTTTCAAAAAGGAATAATATTAGCCATAGTTGTTGCTGCAAATTTAGGAGGAATGGGAACTATTATAGGAACACCTCCAAATGCAATTGCTGTTGGTATATTAGGTGATAATGCTCCATCTTTTTTAGAGTGGATGATTATGGCTTTACCTCCTGGAATATTTATTCTTTTAAGTATGAGGTGGTTTATTTTAAGAATATATCCCTCAACTGAAGAGAGTATTAATATAAATAAAATAAAAAAGATACCCCATTATGATGACTCTACTACTACCTTTACAAAAATACCAACAATACCTAGTTGGAAAAAGAGTTTAGTTATATTAGTTTTTACTATTACTATTTTATTATGGTTAACAGGACCTTTACATCTTGTACCTACAACTGTTGTGGCACTTTTCCCTATAGTAGTTTTTACAATTTTTGGAATAATTACAAGTGATGATATTAAAGAGATTAGATGGGATGTTATAATTTTAATTATTGGTGGACTTGCTTTAGGTTCAGGAGTAGTAAAGACAGGATTAGACGAGTGGCTTGGAATGCAGATTAATTTACAAAATATGAATCTTTTTTTAATTGTATGTTTATTTGCACTTATAGTCATATGGGTTTCTAATTTTATGAGTAATACAGCAGCAACAAATATTATGCTTCCTTTAATAGTTGCTTTAGTTAGTTCTATGGGTGAAAGTGCTGTTAGTTATGTGGTTATATCAGTTGCTCTATGTGCATCATGTGCCATGATATTACCAGTATCTACTCCACCTAATGCAATAGCATTTTCAACAGGAAGATTAAAAGCAAAAGATTTTATGATTATTGGATTTGTTGCTGCTATAGTTGGTCCAATATTTATTCTTAGTTTACTTAGTTTTTATGCATAAAAAAAGGTCAGTTGATAACAACTGACCTTTTTTATTTGGAAAGAACGAATTATTACAGTCTAGATTCGTATCTTCTAAGCATGTATAATCTTTTAAGCATTTTCTTTCTAGCGTTAATTTTTTGTTTTTTTCTGATTTCTGTCATTGGTTCAAAAAATCTTCTAGCTCTAGTTTCAGTAACAATAAGATTTCTATCACATTGTTTCTTAAACCTTCTATATGCTTCGTCAAAAGATTCGTTCTCTTTAACTTTAATGCCTGGCACTAAAATCACCCTCTTTCTTTTAAAATTTTGAATGATGATTATATTTAAAGTTTACTTAATTCTTATTTAATCAATTTAAGATATAATTTGAAATTAAAAAAAGAGGTTAATAATTTGGACTTAACACACTTAGATGACAAAAATAGACCTAAAATGGTTGATGTATCTGAAAAAAACGATACAACTAGAGTGGCTGTAGCTTCTGGAAAAATATCTATGAGCCAAGATGCATTTGATGCAATAATTGAAAATAATACTAAAAAAGGTCCCGTTTTACAAACTGCTGTAATTGCTGCGATTCAGGGAGTAAAAAAAACATCTGACTTAATACCAATGTGTCACCCTTTATTATTAAGTGGAATAAATTGTGATATTGAAGAAGTACCAACATTGCCAGGATTTAAATTATATGTTACTGCAAAACTAACTGGACAAACTGGTGTAGAGATGGAAGCTTTAACAGGTGTTAGTGTAGGATTATTAACTATTTATGATATGGTAAAAGCTATTGATAAATCTATGGTTATTTCTGATGTACAACTTGAACATAAAAGTGGTGGGAAAAGTGGTACTTTTGAAAGAGAAAAATAGTAGGAGAGATAGTTGATTGATTTAAGTAAAGAGACTTTAAAACTTGATTATCCATGTAACTGGATATATAAATTAGTTTGTCATCATGATAAAGATATAAAGCAAATTATGACTGATGTGCTAGAATCTAGGGAACATACTGTAAAAGAGTCAAAAGTTAGTAGTAAAGGTAAATATAAAAGTTATTCATTAGAATTATTAGTTCATAATGAAGATGATAGAAAAGAACTTTATAGACTTTTAGGTGAACATGAACATATAAAAATGATTGTGTAAGAAAAGGAAAATATGAATAGAAGAAGCTTTTTAAACTCTTGTAGAGTGGCTGCATTTAGTTCTGTTGCTTATCCAATAATTAGTAGTGCAAATAGAGATTTTGCAGTTGATTCTTTAATTATTGGAAGTACTCCTGTAAAAAAAAGTGATTTGTTTATTGATAAGCATGACTTTAATGAGTTTGAATCAGTAAGAAAAAAACTTTCTCAAGTTCAAAGATATGTAGGATATGGAAATTTTAATATTATAAGTTTTGATTTAATGTTAAAATATGCAAAGTATGCAAATAATATTGAAGATTTTACTAAAAAAGAGTTAGATTTTTTAGAAAAGATTTTCTATGTTAATCCTACACAATATGGTTTTTATGGTAAAAAAATTTCTGAAAAAATTACAGAAAAGATTGAACCTAAAGATGTCGTTAAAATACCTCATACCGGTCATTATCTATTTAAAGGTAAACCAGAAAATACTTATTATGAAATGAAAAAAGATATTGGAGATACAATTACTTTAACTTCAGGAGTAAGAAGTATAGTAAAGCAGATGAAACTATATCTTGATAAGATTAATAGAACAGATGGAAACATCACAAAAGCTTCAAAATCTTTAGCTCCTCCTGCATATACATATCACTCTATTGCAGATTTTGATGTAGGTAAAAAAGGTTTAGGATATGATAATTTTACTGCAAGATTTGCATTAACAAAAGAGTTTTCTCAAATGAGAAAACTAACATATATTGAGATGAGATACACAATAAATAATAAGGATGGTGTAAGGTATGAACCTTGGCATATTAAGGTTATTTAGTTTAATTATACTACTTACTACATTAGTAAGTGCAAATGTCAAAGATTTTGACTTTGATTTAATAAAAAAAGGCCAAGAAGACCAAAATACATTACTTATTGTTGGTGGAATTCAAGGTGATGAACCTGGTGGTTTTATGGCAGCTTCATTAATAGCAACCCATTATAAGATAAAAAAAGGTTCAGTTTGGATTGTTCCAAATCTTAATTTTTACTCTATTATAAAAAGAAGTAGGGGACCATATGGGGATATGAATAGAAAATTTGCAAGAATCCCTAATAGTGATCCAGATTTTAGTGCTGTTCAAAGAATTAAAAAATATATTTCAAATGAAAAAGTAAAACTTATTTTAAATCTACATGATGGTAGTGGTTTTTATAGAAAAAAACATATAAATAATAGTTTTTCTCCAAACAGATGGGGACAAAGTGCAATTATTGACCAAGCAAAGCTTGATATTAAGACTTACGGAAATTTAGAAGAGATATCAAAACAAGTATGTAAACATGTAAATAGTAAGTTAATTAGAAAAAGAGATATTTATCATGTTAAAAATACCAAGACAAGACTTGGGGATAAAGAGATGGAAAAAACTCTTACTTACTATGCAATAAATAATGGTAAAGCTGCTTTTGGTAATGAAGCTAGTAAACAGTTACCTTTACATGAGCGAACATATTACCACCTTCTAGCAATAGAAAAATATATGGATATTATGGGTATAGAGTTTGAAAGAACATTTAAATTAGAACCTATGGCACTTAAAGATGTTATTGATAATGATATCTCTATCTCTTTTTATAATAATAAAGTGACTCTTCCTTTGGGAGAAATTAGAAACTTTGTAGGATATTTTCCAATTAGTAAAGATGGCTCTTTAGAGTTTATTCCAAGTAATCCTTTAATGACTGTAATTAAAACAGGCGATTTATATAGTATTCATTACGGAAATAGAAGAGTAGCTAGACTTTTACCTGATTATTTTGATATTGATAAAGAAGAAAAAAAAGTTCAAATGTCAATTGATGGTAAAGAGCAAGAAATTGAAATGGGCTCAATAGTAAATGTACAAAATGATTTTTTAGTAAAACCTAAAGAAAATATAAGAGTGAATATTATTGGTTATGTTAATAAATCAAAAAGTAATGAATCTGGATTAAAAGTAAGAAAAGATGAAATAATGAAAAGGTTTTCTCTTGATAAAAAAGGTAAAATTTATAGAGTAGAATTTTATAAAGAGGATAAATTTTCTGGAATGATTTTAGTAAAGTTTGATAATAATGATTTATCTATGGTTTTAAATAACTATTAGTTAGTATCTAGTTTATAGATACTAACTCTTTTTTAAATAGTTCTTGATTTAGCTTTTTACAAGCATTTTTATAAAGCTCTTCAATTCTTTGTTTATCATCTTTCATAGTATCTTGTAGCTGTTCAATACTTTCACCTGATTCTATTGCTACAAAAACTTTATACTCTTTTTTTGTAAATTTTCTTTTTAAAACTTCTTGTAACTCTTCTTCAGATTTTAAAGTTCCAACTAGTTTATCAATATTATTTGTAATTGATTTTGTAAAATTCATAATGCTCCTTTGAATTTATAATTATATTAAAATAGTCTTTATGTTTAGCTATTTATCCACTCTTTTAAACTATTAATATCTTCATATGAAGTCATGTCTAGTTTTATTGGAGTAATTGAGACATAATTGGCTTTTACTGCTTCAAAATCACAATCTTTATTTTCGCTGCTTTTCCAAATTAGTGGATGCAATCCTATCCAGTAATACTCTTCTCCTCTTGGATTTAAATGTCTTGAAGTATCATTGCCATACTCTCTATAACCAGCTTTTGTGATTTTAATACCTTTGCACTCTTCTATTGAAATAGGAGGAATATTAACATTTAAGAATTTTCTTTCTTCAAGTGGGAATTTAGAGTTTAAAATTTTTTTTGCTAACTTTACAATTATATCTTTTGCTAAGGCAAAATCCCATCCATTTTTAATATCTTGGCATCTATCTTTACAAACTTGTGAAATTGCAATTGCAGGAATTTTATGTAAAACAGCTTCCATTGCAGCAGCTGCAGTTCCACTATATGTAATATCTTCACCCATATTTGCTCCAATATTTATACCACTAATAACTAAATCAGGTTTATACCCCTCTTTAAATAAGTTATGAATAGAAATAAACATACAGTCCGTTGGACTTCCATCATCAATTTTATAGAAATCATCTTTTACATTTTGCATTCTAAGTGGTCTATCTAAAGTTAAAGAGTGACCACAAGCTGATTTATTTTTAGCAGGAGCTACAACAGTTAATTTTGCAATAGGAGAGAGTGCTTTTATTAAAGCTTTTAATCCTACTGCATCAAAGCCATCATCATTTGTTAATAGTATTTGTTTCATTAGTCTACTTTATATACTCCATCAAGATTTTGTATTAGGTTTTCTACATTATTTGCAACTTTAAAACCACTTTGTAATTCAATATCTCCAAGTTTTGATTTTACAATAATTTTTAGCTCTCTTTTGCCCTGATTATGTGCAATCACCTCAAATAGTTTATACATAATATCTTCATCATTTGAATAAGGAACTGCAATAGTTAAAGGTGGCTCGATTTTTTCAACTCTTTTAACTCTTTGTTTATCTTTTTTTGCATCATCTAAACTCTCAATTTTTCTTAAACTCATTCTTGTAAACTGGTCATCTTTAGAAATTCTTACTTTAAATGCTAATGGTTCTTCTTCATATTTATAGTCATTTTTAAGCTCATTTAATTTATCTTCAAACATCATAAGTTCAATATTTCCATGTAAGTCCATAAGATTTAAAATAGCGAATTTGTTACCTTTTTTAGATATTTTTTCAGTAATTGTTTCAACTTTTCCTACAAATAAAACTTCACTTCCATCACTAATCTCATCAATTTCTGAGCTTAGAGTATATGAAATAGCATCTAATTGTTCCCTATACTCATCTAAAGGGTGTCCTGATACATAAAAACCTAATGTATTTTTTTCAAACTCTAAAATCTCTTTAGAACTATACTCTGGTAGATGTTCAAGTTCAACTGTTACAGTTGTTAACTCTTCATCATCTCCAAAAAGTGAGCCTGTTGCCATTTTCTTTGCTTGCATTGCTTTTCCAGCAGCTTCAACAATTTGTTCAATTTGTTCAAGCATAGCTTTTCTACTATATTCAAAACAATCAAGAGCTCCTGCTTTTACTAATGACTCAATTACTCTTTTATTTACTTTACTTGCATCTATTCTTGAAATAAAGTCACTTAAATCTTTAAATTCACCACCTTCTTTTCTTGCTTTTAGAATGGATTTTATTGCTACATCACCGGCACCTTTAATGGCACCCATACCAAACATAACAACTTCTTCATTTTCAATCTTTTTTGCAGAAAATACTAAATCAGATTTATTAATATCAGGTGGAAATAGGTCTAGTCCTAGTCTTTTAACTTCATCTACATATCTTACAACTTTATCAGTATTATCTTTTTCTAAAGTTAAAAGTGCTGCCATAAACTCTGCTGGATAATAGCATTTTAAATAAGAAGTATAAAATGTTACTAATGCATATGCTGCTGAGTGTGATTTATTAAATCCATATCCAGCAAACTTTACAATAAGATCAAACAGTTCTTCACAATGTTCTTTATTATAACCTTTTTCTACTCCACCTTGTGCAAACTGAACTTTAAGTTTGTCCATCTCTTCTTTAATTTTTTTACCCATTGCCCGTCTAACTAAATCGGCACCACCAAGGCTAAATCCACCAATTGTTTGAACAATTTGCATAACTTGCTCTTGATATACAATTACTCCATAAGTTGTTTCAAGAATAGGTCTTAATGGGGCATCAAATTCATCATAGAAATAGTTAATTTCTGCACGTCCATGTTTTCTATCAATAAAATCATCAAGCATTCCTGATTCCATAGGTCCTGGTCGATAAAGTGCAAGAACGGCAATAATATCTTCAAAATTAGATGGGGCTAATCTTTTACATAAGTCTTGCATCCCATCTGATTCTATTTGAAATAATCCAATAGTATTTCCAGTTTGAATTAAGTCATAAACACCTTTGTCATTTACATCAGTTTTAATAAAGTCAATTCTTTTTCCATGTCTTTTTTCAATAAGCTTATTTGCTTCTTCAATAACTGTTAAAGTTTTAAGTCCAAGAAAGTCAAATTTAATTAAGTCAACATCTTCAACATATTTACCATTATATTGAGTAGCTAGAGTATCTAGTCCACTTGGTTTAAATAGTGGTGTTTTTTTCCATAAAGGCTCATTTGAAATAACAACACCAGCTGCGTGAGTTCCTGCATTTCTATTTAGTCCTTCTAATGCAAGAGCAAACTCCCAAACTCTTTTTGCTTGTGGGTCAGTATCACAAAGCTCTTTAATTTTTGGTTCTTTTTCCCAAGAATCAGCTAAATTAATTCCTAATTCATCAGGAATAAGTTTTGCCATAGCATCTGCTTTAGAGTAAGGCATATCAAGTACTCTAGCAACATCTCTAATAACACCTTTTGCTAAAAGTTTACCAAAAGTAATAATTTGGGCAACGTTTGCACGACCATATTGCTGAATTACATAGTCAATAATTTCACCTCTTCTTGTTTGGCAAAAATCCATATCAATATCGGGCATTGATACCCTTTCTGGATTTAGAAACCTCTCAAAAAGTAAGCCATAAGGCATTGGGTCAATATCTGTAATAAATAAAGAGTACGCAACTAAACTTCCTGCTGCTGAACCCCTACCAGGTCCAACAGGAATACCCATTTGTTTTGCAACAATAACAAAATCCCAAACAATAAGCATATATCCTGGGAATTTCATATTGTTAATAATATCTATCTCAACTTGCAATCTATCTTTGTACTCTTGGTGTTTCTCTTTTGGAACAATTTCTAGTCTTTTTTCTAATCCCTCCCAACATTTATACTCAAAAAGTTTAATATCATTTAATAAAGAGTATTCTTCTTCTGGCTCTGGAATAGTTTCATTAATCTCTTCTAATTTTTGTCTTGTAAATTTAAAGTTTGGAGGAGTAGGATTTCCTAGTTTTATCTCTAAATTACATTTATTTGCTATTTCTTGAGTTGCTTGTATTGCTTCGGGAATATCTGCGTATAATTTTGCAATTTGTTCTGGTGATTTTAAATAAAATTCATGTACTGAGTGTCTAAGTCTATTTGGGTCATCAAAAAGTTTATTCATTGCAATACACATAAATGCTTCATGAGGATTAGCATCTTTTTGTTCTAAATAGTGAGTATCATTTGTTGCAACAACTTTTATTCCTGTTTCGTGAGCAATTTTTAAAATCATGTCATCAACAAAAAGTTGGTCAGCAATACCATGTCTCATGATTTCTAAATAAAAATCATCTCCAAAAATCTCTTTATACTCTAATGCAATCTCTTTTGCTCTTTCATAACCTTTTGCACCATTTCTAACATTTCTTTCATTATTTGTATTTAAGTGCCAGTTTATCTCTCCTTGTAAACAAGCAGCAGAACAAACTAATCCTTCAGAATTCTCTCTTAAAAGCTTTTTATTTATTCTTGGATAATAATAAAAACCATACATATAAGCTTGTGAGCTTAAATACATAAGGTTTTTATATCCAGTATCATTTTTTGCATACAAACATAAGTGAAATCTCTGTTTTGTAGTTTTATCATCAACCTCTTCACTATTATGAATATATGCTTCCATTCCTATGATAGGCTTGATACCTTCTGCTCTCATTGCATTATAAAAGTCTATGGCCCCAAACATATTACCATGGTCTGTCATAGCAACACTATCCATTCCCATTGCTTTAACTTTTTTCGCTAAAGGTTTTATTTTATTTGCACCATCTAAAAGTGAATACTCTGTATGTAAATGTAAATGTGTAAATTTAGGTATATCGGACATATTAAAATCTCTATTAGTTAAGTTTTTTTAGAGTATATCTAAAAAATGATTTTGAGCCTCTTTAAAACCAAGATTAAAACAATCTTCAAGCTCTTTGAAAGTAAATAAAGAAAAACTCCTTATGTGCTTACTTCCTAAATAGTAAGTAGTGTTATTTATAGAGTATTTATGATTTTCATATAAGCTTTTGAACATTTTTCTTTTTAAAAGCTTAATAGGATTGAAATCTTGTTTATAAATAGAGTTCTTTTTAGCAAATAAATCAACTGCATAAATATCATAACCGCTGTTTTCTAAGGGCTTTATTGGAATATTATCAAAAAGTCCTCCATCAATTAAGTACATATTTTTATATTTAATTGGTTTAAATATGGGAATTAGTGCACTTGATGCCATACATAAAGTAACCACATCTCCTTTTTTAAAATAGTGAAGTTCTCTTTTTTTTAAATCATATGCATTAATAAAAACTTTTTTTGGTAAGTGTTCAAGTCTTTTTATTGGAAGAAGTTCTTTTAATACTTTATTTGATTCATCTATTTTTAAAACACCGCCTTTAAAATAGTTGAATTTTATAGCTTGCCTTGTATCTTTTGATGCAAAAATTTTTAATTGCTCTTTTGCACTTACTCCACTTGCATGGGATACGCTTATAATACTACCAATTGAAGAGCCACTATATGCTTTTATATTAATATGATTTTTTTCAAAAAAGTGTAAAACCCCTAGATGAAATGCTCCTCTTGCTGCACCACCACCTAAAGCTAAAGCTAAATTTTTTTTCATTTATCTAACCAATCAATTATGATAAATTCCCCTTCAAAAGTTTCTGCAATTGCTGTGCATGATTCAACCCAATCTCCACAATTTAAATATTCAATAGACTCTATTTTTCTTATTTCTGCTTTGTGTATATGTCCACAAATAATACCATCAAAACCTTTATTTTTAGCATGATTTGATAAAACTGCTTCAAAATCATTTATAAAACTAACAGATGATTTTACACTATCTTTTACATATTTTGAAAGTGACCAATACTTTTTTATGCCAATTTTTTGTCTTAAAAAGTTTAGTATTACATTTAAATATAAAAGTAAATCATATCCATAATCTCCTAAAATAGCTAACCATTTTTTTGTCATAGTAATAGAATCAAAGAAATCTCCATGGGTTATGTAATATCTCTTTCCATTAAGTGCTTTATACTCTAATTCATTAGAAATATGTAAGCAGTTCCCTAATATTAAAGGTACAAATGGTCTTAAAAACTCATCGTGGTTTCCAGTAATAAAAGTAACATTACATCCTTTTCTTGCTTTTTTTAAGATTTTTTGGATTACATCTGAATGAGTTTGGGGCCATACAAATTTTCTTTTTATTGCCCAACCATCAATTATATCACCTACTAAGATGAGGTTTTCACTATCATTGTTTTTTAAAAAATGAAGAAGTTTCTTGGCTTTTGAAAAACGTGTACCAAGATGAATATCTGAGATAAATATGCTTTTGTATTTCATACATGAATTTTAAGTAAGGTTGGTTACATTTAAATAACAAAAGCATGAAGTATTAGCTTTATGCTAATACTCCTTTTTTAATATTTGAATATACTTCATCTCCTTTAATGGCTCTAACAAGCTCTAGTGCAAAAGTAGTTGCGGTTGCTGGACCTTTAGAAGTAATTACATCATCATCAATAACCACCATATCATCTTTATGGTAACCATCAAGTCTTATTTTTTCTTCAAAACTTGGATAACAAGTATAGTTATGGTTTAAAACATTAGCTTTATGTAAAGCATAAGGAGCTGCGCAAATAGCAGCAATTTTTTTCTTTTTTTCTTTCATGTTTTTAAGTAGTGATTGTACTTTTTCATTTTCTGCTAGAGTGAATGCATTTGGCAAACCTCCTGGTAAAACAATCATATCAAACTCATCATTTACTTCATTAATCATGCAATCAGCTTTGATTTTTATATTATGAGCACCAGTAGTTTCAATCTGTTCAACAGCTGCTATTGTAACTTCAATATCAGCACGTCTGCATATATCAATTACTGAAATTGCTTCAATCTCTTCAAACCCATTTGCTATTGGAACTATAATTTTTGCCATACAATCTCCTTTTAGTATTTAAGTAAATTATAATAAAAAAAGCTTACTTTTTTCTCAAAGTAGAAAATATTTCTTTAAATGTTTTCAAAAGTGCTATTTCTTGGGAGTTTGGGCTTGGCTTTTCAAGAGTTTATAAGTTTGAATTAAATAAAATTTAATTAATTATAAAAAGGGGAATGCATGCTTAAATCTTTTATGAAGAGTTGTTTAAGTATTTCAGCAGTTGCTTTACTAGCTACTGGATGTGCTTATACACAAAATAGTGTTAATACTACTGCAGATTCAAACGTACAAAAAGAGAATAAGAAAGTACAAGTTACAAAACAGTACTTAAAAGTTGCACAAGATAAACAGTATCATGTAACAAGACAAAATACTTTAGAAAGTACAATTGATTCTTTAGCTACTCAAATGATGAGAAATACAAAAATACCTACAAATAAACCTGTACTTTTTACTTCATTTGTTAGACTTGATAATCTTAAAAAAACAACAGAGTTTGGTAGAGTTATTAGTGAAAGTTTAATAAATGAGTTATCAAATAGAGGTTTTAATGTAATTGAGTTTAGAGGTCAGTTAAATGTTTCTATTGATGAAAATGGTGAATACTTTATCTCAAGAGATATTAGTAAATTAAAAGAAAAAATACCAAATACATATGTTGTAGTGGGAACTTACTCTAGACAATTTGGAAAAATTGTATTAAATGCAAGGGTTGTAGATAATATTTCTGGAAGAATTATTTCAAGTTCTAGAGCAATTTATCAACATAATAAAAGAAATGATTGTGTGATATTTAAAGATTGTAAACCTCCAAGAACAATAAAAATAATAAAAGAAAAAAAGTAAGCACATAGATGAAGTACCCTTATTTTAGATTAGTAAAGCAAGTTTTTGCTTTACTTTTTTTAGCTCTATTTTTAACATCATGTGTTTATAAAAATATTGATGGTTCTAATAACTTTCACTCTTTTGTGAATTCTTTAGTGGAAAAATCAGTAAAAAAATTAAATGAAAATCTATATATTACAGATACTGTGTTAGTATCTGATTTTGTTAATATTGATAGATTGGAAAACAGGTCTAAATTAGGGTTTTTATTATCATCTACTTTAAAAGATAGACTTTTAGCAAATAATATTACAGTAAGAGAAGTTGAATTAAGAAAACATTTTACAATAGGACAAAATGGTTTTAATTTATTAAGTAGAGATGCAAGTGCTATTAATAGAAAAATCGCAGATGCAAGATATGCTTTTGTAGGAACATATACTTTAACTACTAAAAACTTAATTGTCTTTATAAAAATGATTGATTTAGATACAGGAAATATTCTTAGCTCTTCACAAGGAAGTGTTATGATTGATGAAGAGATTATTCAACTTGAAAGAAAAGCAGATATAAAACAAGTTTATACTCCAATGGTTTTATAAAAGTATATCTTCTATTAAAAATTGAGCGTTTATTTCACCTCTAAATTCATTTTTATTAATTGAAACTACTATATCAATAAATTCACTATTTATAATTGTATCATGATGGAATTTAAGTGCCTCAAATATATATCCATCACTATTAAGAAGTAGCTTTAAATGGTTTTTATCTCTTCCTATTAGCTCAGATTTTAGAACTTTTGCTTTACTTATTTGGAAAATTGGCTTTTTATTTTCTAAGCCATAAGGTTCAAATCTTTCAATAATTGATAAAAACTCTAAATCTACACTTGAAGCATCTAATTCTCCTAGACACTCATATTGTATATGCAAATCCTCTTGTTCAATATCTATTACTAAAGAGTTTATTTGTTTTTGGAAAGCTTTTAAGTTTTTTTCTTCAAGAGTTAATCCAGCTGCATTTTTATGTCCACCAAAACCTTTTAGTAAAGTTGAACATTTAGTAATTAGTGTATGAAGATTTATTTTTGCATTTGCTCTTGCACTTCCTTTTGCAATACCATCTTTTACACAAAAAACAAAAGCAGGTTTTTTGTATGTATTTGATAGTTTTGAAGCAACTATTCCAATTACTCCTTCATGCCAATCTTGCCCCCAAACAACAATAACATTGTCCTCATGGTTTATGGCTTTAGATGCTTTATTTGTAATCTCTTGTTGTAAACTCTTTCTATAATTATTAAGTTCATCTAATAAACTTAATGCCTCATTTGCTTCATAATCACTTTTTGATAATAAAAAAGACAGAGCAATTGATGCGTCATCCATTCTACCTGCACTATTTATTTTTGGAGCAATCATAAAACCAATATCATCTGATACATAAAATTTTTTGTTTAAAACTTCATCTAACTTTTTTAATGCTGGTCTATTAGACTCTTTTATCTTTTTTAATCCATATCTTACTAAAGTATAATTAAGGCTTGTCATAGGCATTATATCTGCAATAATTGCAATACATAAAAGGTCTAAAAACTCTTTCATATTAACTTGTAAATTAAGTTCATTTTTTATTGCAGCACATAAATACCATGCAACTTGTGCTCCACAAATCTCTTTAAAAGGGAAAGTACAATCATATTGTTTTGGATTAACAATTGCATATGCATCAGGCAGAACTTCTCCAACTGTATGATGATCTGTAATTATTAAATCTATATTTTTATCTTTTAACTCTTTTGCTGCTTGTATTGCACTAATACCGTTATCAACAGTAATTACTAAACCCTTATCAATCATATCTACAATTTTAGTAGATAATCCATAACCATGTTCAAATCTATTAGGAATTATATGTTTAATTTTGTATCCTACTTTATTAAAAAAATCAACCATTATTGTTGTTGATACAACACCATCTACATCATAATCTCCTACGATTGTAATTGGTTCATTATTTAAAATTGCTATTTTTATTCTTTCAACAGCTTTTTTGATATCTTTTAATAAAAAAGGATTTGGAATATCACTTAGCTTTGCATAAGGGTTATCCTTATGCCTTGCTAAAAGTAGTTCAAAAAGTCTTTGTTTTGTAACTTTTTGCATTATATATTTTTAGTTGCTTGGTTAACAAACTCTAAAATAATTGGATTTGGTGTTTCTAAATGAGAAGTAAACTCTGGGTGAAATTGTACTCCTACAAACCATGGATGGTCTTCAATCTCTACAGCTTCAATTAAACCATTTGATTCTCCTGAAATAATCATTCCAGCTTTTTCTAAAGCCCCTTTATATTTTGGATTTGCTTCATATCTATGTCTATGTCTTTCATAATAAATATCATCATTTCCATAAGCTTTTTTAAGATTTGTTCCCTCTTTTGGCTCAAATGGATACTCACCTAATCTCATTGTTCCACCCATTGGTGATTCATGTGTTCTTAGTTGTTTCTCACCACTTTGGTCAATAAATTCATCAATTAAATAGATTACAGGATTTTTTGCATCAGCATTAAACTCAACAGAGTTTGCATCTTCAAGTTCAAGAACATTTCTACAATACTCAACAATAGATAGTTGCATACCTAAGCAGATTCCTAGATATGGTATTTTATTCTCTCTTGCATATTGAATTGCTTTTAATTTTCCTTCTACACCTCTGTGTCCAAAACCACCTGCAACTAAAACAGCATCAGAATTTCCAATAACTTCATATGCTCCTACATCTTCAATTCTTTCACTATCACACCAGTTAATATTAATTTTAGTATTTAAGTGTGCTCCTGCATGAGTTAGTGCTTCTGTTAATGATTTATATGACTCTTTTAAATCTAAGTATTTACCTACAAATGCAATATTTACTTCATGTTGAGGAAGAATAATATGTTTTACTAATGTGCTCCATTTATCCATATTTGGTTTTAATTTAATATTAAAATGATTAGATATTGGATTTAGGATTCCTTCCTTTATAAAGTTTAATGGAACTTGATAAATAGAGGCTGCATCACCACACTCAATTACCGCATCATAATTAACATCACAAGACATTGCAAGTTTTCTTTTTAAATCTTTTGGAAGAGGTTGTTCAGTTCTACATACTAACATATGTGGTGTAATACCAATTCTTCTTAACTCTTGAACTGAGTGCTGAGAAGGTTTAGTTTTAAGCTCACCAGCAGCAGCAATATAAGGAATTAGTGTAACATGAATATTCATAGTATTAGTTTTTGGAAGGTCATGTCTTAACTCTCTAATTGCTTCCATAAAAGGTAAACCTTCAATATCTCCAACTGTTCCACCAAGTTCAACAATTAAAAAGTCAAAGCCTTCACCAGCATTTAAAACTCTATTTTTAATTTCATCAACTACATGTGGGATAACCTGTATAGTCTTACCTAGGTAACCACCTTCTCTTTCTCTTTTTATTACTGATTGATAAACTTGTCCAGTTGTAAAGTTGTTTTGCGCACTTAAAGTTGCATCTATAAATCTTTCGTAATGTCCAATATCAAGGTCTGTTTCTGCACCATCAGCAGTAACAAAAACTTCTCCATGTTCAAGTGGACTCATTGTTCCTGGATCAACATTTAAGTAAGGGTCAATTTTAAGCATACTTACTCTAAGTCCAGACTGTTTTAATATTGTTGCAATTGAAGCTGAAGTAATTCCTTTTCCTAAAGAACTTAGAACTCCACCCGTTACAAAAATGAATTTTGTCATTAATAACTCCGTAAAAAAAATGATAATAATAATTTCGCGATTGTATCTTAATTTTATTTAAGAATAAGTTAAGCAAAAGAAGTTTTGAACTTCTTTTGCGATTTATTTAAGTTTATCTGCTCTTGGATAGATAAATACAGCTTCTCTTAATACAGAGATTTTTTTAGGGTCATCTTTTGCAAATGCTCTAATTGTAACTTTAATAGGTGTATCTTTTGTATTGTCATCAACAAGTTCTTTTGTCGTACTTAAAACAACAACTTTCTTTCTTAACTTTCCAGGAGAAAGTGAAAATGGCTTAAATCTTTTAATAACAATATCATCATGTCCAACAACTTCTAAATCATAAGTATGTCTTTTTGAGTCTGTATTTTGAAATAAGAATAAGAAGTTATTTGTAACTTCATTTCCTTCTTTAATTTTATATAACTCAGTTGTTTTGTTGATATTTAAAAGCATATGCTCTTTTTTTCCACCCATAATAAATAATAAAGCAATAACAACAACTAATGCAGCAGTATACATAATAGTTGATTTTCTTACTACTTTTGTTTCTTTATTATTTTTTATCTCATTTGTACTAGACCACTGAACTAAAGAAGGTTTTCCAAGTTTACCCATAACAGTTGTACAAGCATCAACACACTCTAAACAGTTAATACATTCAAGTTGTAAACCTTTTCTAATATCAATATGTGTTGGACAGACAGTTACACAAGCTTCGCAAGTGGTACACTCATTTTTTTCATCTGGTAAATCTTTTTGTTTGAAAATAATTTTCTCACTATTTTCATTGTAGATATTACCACCTCTATTTGTAGAGTAGATAGCTTGGTATGTATTATCATCATATAGTACAGATTGCACTCTTGAATAAGGACATACATAAACACAGAAATCCTCTTTTAAAAATATTACATCATAAATTAAAAAACCTGCAATTGCTAAAACAAAACCAATTAAAAACATATGATCCATTGGATTTTGTAAATAAGCAAAGAAATCTTCAGGTGGAACAAAGTACCACATAAAATCAGCAGCTGCAACTAAAGCTAAAACTGACCATAAAAGAATAGCAATTACTCTTTTAGAAGCATTTTCAGCTTTTTTCCAGTTTGGTTCTTTTTGTTTATTTTTTATTCTTCTAAGACCTAAAAGTTTTGTTTCTATTAAATCTCTATAAATAACTCTAAATATTGTTTGTGGACAGGCCCATCCACACCATGCTCTACCTCCAATAGAAGTTACAGCAAAGATTCCTAAAAAAAGAAGCATTAATAAAAATGGCATTAAATAAAGCTCTTGCATATCAAATGCTACACCCATCAAGTGTAGCTGCTTTTTATCAAATGATAGCAAAAATATGTGATTGCCATCTATTCTTATAAAAGGAATAACCAAAGCAACAATTGTTGCTAAAGTGTAAGCATAATATCTTTTTATTCTATAAGGAGTTTTTTTCAAGTACTCGTTTTTCTCTTGACTCATCGTCTCTTCCTTTATTATAGTAACAGAATTGTTACAACAATTGTATATAAAACAACCTTATAATAAACATAAGTAAATATAAGTAAAACTTATGTAATATTTCTAAAGAGAACGAATTTTATAATTTAAGTATTATTTTGATTAAATTTTTAAAATAATTAACTATTTTAAATTTACCTTCAAAAAGAGAGTATAAGCATTTTTAGTAATTAAGTAAGGAGTTACTAATTATAAACAAAATTAATAACCCCTAAATACTAAAAAAAACTAATTAAATTTAAAAT
The DNA here is from genome assembly GCF_002837275.1 of Malaciobacter halophilus. Taxonomy (GTDB): domain Bacteria; phylum Campylobacterota; class Campylobacteria; order Campylobacterales; family Arcobacteraceae; genus Malaciobacter; species Malaciobacter halophilus. Next base: position 18,113 of record NZ_NXIF01000046.1, read on the forward strand.
TTATATGAAATTGTTGCATTTAATTGATCTAAATCAGTATAGCTTGAGTCTTCATCCATATTCATTCTAGTATATCCTAGAGTAAAAGCAATGTTTTTATTAAAATTATAACCTACCCAAATATCAAGCTCATCAGAATCATATTTGCCATGTTCCATTAAACCATATAAAGCAGTAACATTAGTTTTACCAAAACTTTTACTTACTTGTAAGTATGTAGTTTTTGCATCTGCATCATAAGATGAATCTCCTTCTTCAAAAGGAACAACAGTTTCTCCAGTTTTTGCAATTGCTCCATATAAGTCACTATCTTTGCCTGTTTCATAATAACCTAATGTTGTAGTATATCCAGCATAAGTTGCATATGCTTTAATCTCACTAAGTTCTTCATCTTTATTTGGTAAATCATCTTTAGATGCTTCAATGTATTGTATTTGAAGACCTGTTTTAACTTCTTTAAATTTAGTATCAAAGTTAATTCTTCCTCCTGTCATATCATAAGCATCTGGTGCATCAAAATAGTATGCTTTTGCTTTAAAATTTTCATTGAATTTATATGCAAGGGCAACTTTATAAAGACCTTTATTTTCATTAATATCTTCTACTGGTCTAATATTTTTAATATCAGCTCTTCCTCTACCTTCTACATAAATTAAATCAAAATTCATATTTTCAAGTGGAGTAGTTCTTACTGTTATACCGTCAAATAAGTGTGTTAAACCCATTTCATAAAGTTTTTGTCTACCAATTTTAATACTAACTTTATCAATATCATAAGCTAAATAAGTATCAGTTAAAAGTGAATGTCCATCATAATCGTAGAATCTTTCAGTTGAATCACCTTTACCATGTCCAGTATCAAAATCTTTATCATCTTCAAAGATACTAGTAAATGCTCTCATACCAATATTTAAACTAAAATTTTTGTATGAAGCAGTTTTATAGTATAATCCAATTGAACTAACAGCATATTCTGTGTCTGAGTAGTAAGTTGATGTCTCTTTATCTTGATTTCTTACCTCATAAGCTAAAGAGATATCTCCTGATGTTGTACCATTTTTAAATGCATCAATTAAACTATCAGCATTAATTGCACTACAGCTTCCAACAAGTAGCATTGTTGCTAAACTAAGTTTTACTTTTTTCATTTTGTTCTCCTTTTAAAGAATAATCCAATATTATGCGTATGGACTATTAAAGCTTTATAGCTTTTGCAAAGGCTATAAAATATAACCCTTGGAAGAACCATAATAAACAGCAACACTATTAAGTGTTACTGCTTTAGGGTTAACCAAATCTATATTCAACTCCAAAAGTTCCATTAGGATATTCCCATTTTTTTAAGATTGTATCTTTACAAAGGATTCTACAAGTTCCACACTCTAAACATCCAGCATAATCAAAGTGTATATTTCCACTTTCATCTTTTTTATATAAACCAGCAGGACAAGCAAGTTCTAGTTTCTTAAACTCTTTTTCATCTGGGTTATCAATTAATTCAATATGTGCTTCACCTTCATCAACAAAAAACTTATTTACACCTAGTTTTACATCTACATTTACTAAATTTTTCATATTGATTTTACTCCTTTAAATCCATCTTTAAGTAAATTCATAAAACCTACTTTTTTAAGATGAGGCATAACCATTTTTCTCATAGGTACACTAGGACCATTAATTGTGAACATATCTTTCATAATTCCTGATACCATGTCAGGATAGTCATTAAACATTCTTTCATTATCTAAAAATTGAGGAAGCTCTTTATAAAGTTTTAAATCTTTCATAACGAAGCTATCTTCTAAATTTTGTACATATTTATTTAAAGAGTTTTTAGAAAAATCACCCTTTTTATTAGCTTCAATAATTGCATTTGCTGCTGCTTCTCCTGAAGCAATAGCTAAATCCATTCCTCTTACTGTATATCCTACATTCAAACAAAGTCCTGCTGCATCACCTACTATTACTACACCATCTCTTACCATTTCAGGAAGCATATGTAATCCACCTTCTGGAACTACATGAGCTGAGTATTCAACTATTTCTCCACCTTCAACTAAAGGTTTTATTGTTGGATGGTTTTTAAAATCTTCTAGCATTTGAGGAATACTTTTGCCTGCTTTTTCGATATTGTGAAGTCCAAATACTACACCTAAAGAGATACTATCTTCATTTGTATATATAAATCCTCCACCCATATATCCATCAGATGGCATACCTGCAAAAAGCCAAGCAGTTCCTTCTTTATCTGTACAAGCAAATCTATCATTTATTTGTTGTTTTGATAATTTTATTACTTCTTTTGCACCTACTGCGCAGTGATGAGGTGTTACTTTAGAAACCATACCTAGTTTTTCTCCTAAAATAGAGTTAACTCCATCTGCAAGAATAACTACATCAGCTTCCATCTCTTCACCACCTGCAATTACACCACAAACTTTGTTATCTCTAACAATTAGGTCATCTACTCTAATACCAGGAATAATTCCAACCCCAGCTTCTTCAGCTTTTTGTGCTAACCACTCATCAAACTTTGCTCTTAACACAGTATATGATTTATCTTCGTTATTAGTACTTTCTTTAGTAGAGTAATCCATAGTTACACAACTATTATCATTCATAAAAGATATTTTTTCATGAACAACAGATCTCTCAATTGGTGCTTCATTAGCAAAATCAGGGAAGATTTTCTCAATACTATGAGCATATAATCTTCCTCCTGTCATATTTTTAGAACCAGAGAAGTTCCCTTTTTCAATTAAAAGAGTCTCTAGTCCAGCATTAGCAAGCATATATGCTGTAATACAACCTGCTAATCCTCCTCCTACAATTATCGCGTCAAATTTATCTTCAGACATAAATCACCTCAAATATTTTTTTATTACCCTTTAAGTGCTTTTGTTACTGCAGGTAAAACAGTATATAAATCTCCAACTATTCCATAATCTGCATAATCAAAAATAGGAGCATTTTTATCTTTGTTAATTGCAATAATAGTTTGTGAGTCTTTTGCACCAACCATATGTTGAATTTGTCCAGAAATACCAATTGCTACATAAATTTCAGGTTTTGCCATAACACTTGAGATACCAATATATCTTTCATGTTCCATCCATTTTTCACCCTCAGCAATAGGTCTTGAACAACCAAGTTCAGCATCCATAGCTTTACATAACTCTTCAGCTAATGAAATATCTTCTTGTTTTGCAATACCTCTACCAATAGCAACTATATTTTTTGCTTTATTTAAATCAACACTACTTCCTTCTTTTGCAGTTTTTTCAATACATTTAATTGAATTTTTATTCTCTACAAAATCAACTTTTTTAACTTCTCCTACTTTGCTTTCATCTTTTTGTGCATTTGAAAAAGTACCACTTGCAATTACTGCAATAGAGGCTTCACTTTTAATAGTTTCTAAACCATTTGCTAAACCACCGTAAACCATATGTTTACAATTAATATTATTATTTTCAATACTTATTTCTGATACTTCAGTTACTAATCCTGCTTCTAATTCAATACTTAATAAAGATGCCAATGATTTACATCTTCTTGTTCCTGGCATTAAAACTAAAGACTTTCCTTCTGTTTGAATTACATTAGCAATTGTTTTTGAGTAGTTTTCAATAATATTACTTGAATCATCGCTTTTTATTAAGAATACTTCATTTGCCCCATAAGCAAAAGCTTCTTTAGCTTCATCTTCAGTAAGAACAATCGCTTTTACATTTTCACCTAACTCTAATCCACCAGAGATAACTTCTGTTAATCTTGAAGAAGTATCACTAAAAACCCATACATTAGATAATTTGCTCATAAAAATTCCTTTACTTAAATAATTTTTCTTAAATTGTTTACAAATTCAGCGATTTGATCTTCACTATCACCTTCAACAATAATATGTGCTCTCTCTTTTTTCTTAGGAGCTTTAATTTCAACTAAATCAACTAAATTTGAATCTTCAACTACAACTTCTTTAACATTTACAGGTTTTTTCCCTGCTGCTAAAATGGCTTTCATTCCAGGAATTGAAGGTTCATTAATATCAGCCGATACACAAATAACTGCAGGAAGAGGTATCTCTAAAGTTTCTACTTCATTTTCTAAAGCTCTTTTTGCAACTACTTTATTTTCATCAATTGATACAATTTGACTAATTCCATTAACAGTTGGTACGTCTAATAATGCACCAAGTTTTATACCAGTTTGTTGTGCATATAAATCACCTGAACCATCTCCACAAATAATTAAATCAAAACCTTGTTCTTTTGCTACTTCACTTAAAATTTTTGATGTTTGATGTGGTAATAAATTTTCATATTTCTCATCAGTAACCACTACAAGCTCATCTAAACCTCTAGAAAGCATATCTTTTCTTACTTTTACATTTTCAAGCTTTTTACCACCAACACTTAATGCAGTGATTGTTGCATCTGCATTTTGCTTTTTAATATCTACTGCTGTTTGAATAGCATTTAAGTCAAATTGACTTATTTTTGGAGCAGCTTTACTCATGTCTAACGTTCCATCATTTTGAACAACAATATCTTGATCTTCTGGTACTAATTTACAACCAACTAAAATTTTCATTTAATTCTCCTTTATTTTTTTTAATTATTTCCACTCAGCAAGAGCGAAGTTAAAATAGATCATTTGAGGGTCATTAGCATCAATAACTCTAAACCTAATAGAATTATCATCCCACTTCCAAATTTGAGTTTTAATAGTACAACCAGGGAAAAGAGGCTTAGTA
>NZ_NXIF01000047.1 GCF_002837275.1 Malaciobacter halophilus
ACAAATACTACTTCAAATTCATATGGACTATTTACTTTACTAATTCCATTTAGTTTATATACACTTAGACTCTCATTTAGTATATCTGGCAGGTCACTTCTATAGTTTAGTAGTTTGATTCTTGATTTTATGGTTTGTTGAACTTCACTTCTTAAAACTTTATTGATTTTTGCTTTTTGAGACATAAAAAAACCTCTTATAATAATTCATTGTAAAAGTAATTAATAAAAAACCTTTACAAAAAATTATATATGGGGAAAACTCCCCACATATATAAAATTATGCGTTTAATGCAACGCCAATTCTCCAATCATCTTCTCCAGAAGTACTTGCAGTTTCATGTCTCCAAGTAATTTTTCTATATGCAAAAGACACTCTTTCTAATGGAGCAACTTGAGTTTTATCAAGCCCTTCTTCATTATCCATAAATGAAGATATATCAACAATTACAGCATCTTCTAACTTAATAGTAAAATAGTGCTCTGGTTTACCAGCATAACTTGTTCTATACCATTTAAGTTCAACTTCTGTTAAAGTTTCACCTTTTGTTAATGCATTATATAAAAGAGGTGAACATTTATCAAAAATTTTTGATATTACTAATGGCTCATGTACTCTTTGACCAGAAGGTTGACCTGATTGAGGGTCTCTTGGAATCTTTATGTCATGAGAAAAACCTTTAATTAATGCTTCATTTTCATGACCTTTTTGGTAAGAGTTACCAACTGATTCTGGTGTAAATGTACCTTCAGTAATTAAACCTTGAGTACTTCCTTTAATTGAAATAAAAATTGGATTGTTCATTCGCTTTCCTTATAAAAATTTAGTGATTAGATTTTAGCAATAAATAATTAAATAAATTATTAAAATATCACTTAAAATATAAAAATTTTACAATTTTATTATAATTGTTACAATATTTTAGTGTTCTATTAGATAAATCAGTAGATAAATTCTTATTAAACCAATTTTTTAGAAAAAAAGGTAATTTATCAAAATTATCTAAAGTTACTTTATTATTTTTGATTTTTGGCAAAGAAGAAGTATATATTTCATATAAAACTGATGCTAATGAAAAAATATCTGAAGTTTTAGAAGGAGTTTTTCCTTCTAAAACTTCAGGGGCACTATAATCAGGATTAAAAGCTTTCACTTTGTTATAATCTAAATGAATAGTTGAATTATTTAATGAAGTAGAAATTCCAAAATCTATAACTGTAATTTTTTCTGTTTTTTCATCTACAATTATATTTGATGGATTTATATCTGCATGTATAATATCTTTAGAGTGAATATACTCTATTGTATTAATTAAAGTTTTAAAAATTCTTCTTTTAAAACTCTTTTGCATATCATAAATAGTAACTTGACTTAATAGTTTTCCTTTTAAATGTTCTAAAACTAAATATGGTATTTTAGTTTTTTTATCTATTCCAAAATCAAAAACTCTTACAATATTTGGATGTGTTAACTCTCTTAAAAAAGTATATTCACTAAAAAGAAGTGTTGCAATATCTTTATTTTTCATTGTTTGTTTATTGGGTATTTTGATTACTAAATTTGAATTTGTATTAAAATGCAAATCATATATATCTTCTACTTTATAAACTTCACATAAGCCACCTTTTGCAAGTTTTTCTTTTATAATATAACGCTTATTAAAAACTTTTTTTATTTCTTCAGTTGAGTTTTGATTTTTAAGTGAACCATCTTTAATTTGTTTTAAAAGTTTATTCATAGTTTATATCCTATTTATAAGAATAGCTGTAATATTATCTTCTGCTGGAGTTTTTAAAATATTTGATATTAAAATATCCATACTTTTTTGTATATCTTTTTGTTTCATTAAATAAGAGATTATTTCTTCTGAAATATAATCATACAAACCATCAGAACAAAGTAAAAACCTATTTATTTCATCTATATAAAAAGAGCTTTTTTCAAGAATAAAACTTTTACTAGGAGCACTAATTGCTGATGTAAGAACCCTCTTTCCTTTATATATTTTTGAGTGATCCTTAGTATGACATTTTAATGTATTTTTATAACTATAACATCTACTATCACCACAATGAAAACATACTGCCCTATTTTCATAAATGTATAAAAGAACTACAGTTGTACCAATAATTGTTTTTGTTGATGTATTATTTGTTCTTTTTTGAAGTAGTTGGTGTGCTTTTAATAATTGGTTTTGTATAAGTTCAACATTATTGATAAAAGAGCTTGTAAGAGTAATATCTTCAAATAAGTCTGTAATAAGATGACTTGCAAAACTACCATCTTTGTGCCCTCCCATTCCATCACATACAATCCACAAAGAATTTTCATCGTCACTGTAAAAAGAGTCTTCATTTACTCTTCTTACATGACCTGGATGCGTAAAATAAACACTTTCAAACATTATAAGCTCTTTGGCAATTTAAATGTTGTTAAATAATTGTATTTAGTAAAAGCTTGGCTAGTTTCTCCTTTTATATAAAAAGAACCTGTATATTTACTATCTTCATATTTAACAATAATCGAATTATTAGAATCTTTTTTTACTTTAAATTTCTCAAAAATCTGAAAAATTGCCCAATCATTATCTAAATATTTACTAACAACTGGTGTTGTTTTTAAATCAAAAAGTTTAAATTTAACAACGCTATTTAAACTATTAGCAGGCCATATAAGCTTTTTATTTTTTATTGGACCATGTTCATAATATATGGTATTATCATTATAAGTTAATTGCATTGTTGCTAAATTTGCACCTAAAACATATGGTCTAATACTAATTACAAAACCTAATGAACCACTATTTCTAAAAAAACTTTTTTTAATTTTAAAAGATTTAATAAGAGCATCTATAAAAGATTTATTAATATTTAAAGAAGCACCATCTAAATTATTGATTTTATAACTATTGTTTAATCTGTTAATCTTAATAAATAGTGATAAATAGTTTTTATAAAAACTGTCAATAACTCCATCTTTTTTGAAAAAGTCATTAAAATCTTCAAGTCGAATATAATCATTTTTTGTATTTGTAACAGGATATTTACCTTCTATTTTTTGTTCATAAAAAAGAAGTAAATCCTCTTTGTATTTTTTATTTAGGTATAGTTTAGCCTCTTTTAAAATATAATACCAATTATTTTGAAGAAGCTGCATATACCATTTTTTAATATGTACAGGTAATGAATTAAAAGATACAACAAAAGGTTCAATTCTTCCTTCAACTCGGTCTTTTACAATTCTAAATGATTCAAAAGTAGGATTAACTGAACTATCCAAAGCTACCATTGTTTTATAAACATCATTTAATTTTTTTGTTCCTGTTTGAAGTAGTTCTAAAGCTTGTTCATTTTTATCTAAAAGTTGATGATATGATTTAAAAAATTCTCTTAAATTTTTAATACTTCTATTATCAATAATAGAGGAATTTTTATTATCAAGAGCGTTTTTCGCAACTGCTCTTCCAATTTGGCCAGGAGCTACTGTTGCAGCAACAGCTCTAGTAACATTTTCATTTGAACCAGCTTTTAATTTTATTTTTTCTTCTGGTGTATAAATATCTGTATTATCCTTTAAAGCAAGGATAATTGAATATATTGGTGAATCAGCTGAACTAAACATAGATAATTGATTATTAAGTTCTGTAAGCCTAGATTTTTTAGGAATATTAAGATTTGATAATGCTTTTAACCAAAACTCTTTATATTCAGAATAATATAAACTTAATATTTTTTTATAACTTTCATCAATTAATGCTTGTGTTAATTCATCTTTCCTTCCTAATACCCAATTGTTTTGTAAAACATCTTTAGTTAATGCTTTTCCTTCTTTCATCATCAAAGCATGACCTTGTTTTGTAAACATTCCTGGAATTTTAAAATCATTTCCTTTAAAGACATCAGGGCTACCAATTAGTGCTTGAGCAAATGTAAAATCTTTTAGATTTAAACTATTAACCTTAGCTTTTAAACTTTTATAACTAAGAGCATCTAATCCAAACTTCATAAGTCTATTTCTTGCAACTTTTAATAAATCATCATTTAAGTTTTGTGGTTGAAAACCTGAACTAATAATATTTTGCCAGTGAAAATTTAGACTATTTTGTAATTTTGGGTAACTTTTGTATAGCTCATTCCATCTTTTAGACATATACAACTGTAAAAACTGTTTATTTATCTTATCTGTTCTTTTTAGCATAACATATGCTTTTGTATTATCCCATGTTAAATCAAAATCATTTAAATCTCTTTTTATTTGAGTTTGAATATCTAATTCAACTCTTTTTAACAATAGTTGCTTTAAGTCATTTAAATATATAGTTTTAATCTTGTCTCTTCTATTATCTGTTTTATAAAAAATTAAATTCCAAAAATTATCAGAAATATTTGTTGTATCTAAACTATTTATCTCCTCTAATTTATTTAAAACAATTGCAATATCTTTAAAACTATCTGTTGAGTAAGTTTTTTCCCTTTGAATTTTATACTTAACATACTCTTTTTCTAAAGTTTTTAAAGTATTATTGTGTGTAATAAAATCATTTACTATAAAAATAGTAGAAAACACTACAATTAAGAAACTTAATGTGTAAGCAATTATCTGATTTCTTTTTAATTTCTTTTTATAATTATCATCCATTTTTAAGATTTCTGATTCAGGGAATACTATATCTTTAAGTATTTTATAAATAAAAAAACCTTTTTTATTTGTATTACTATACTCTAGTTGATCTTCTGAGATTAAAGCATTTTGGTTTTGAGGACAAGAAACACTTGTAAAATACAAGCCTCTTAACATTAAAGGTTGTCTATATCTTGTTTGTGCAAAGCAAATATCTATAAAAAGTGAAGTTTTATCAAAAAGTTGTGAAAAATTATCAGTAAATAAATATATTTTTGAACGATTTTTTTCTTCCCATTCATAATGTAGTTTTGTAAGAATTGGACTACTTAATCTTTTTAATAAATCTTCTAATTTAGGCTTTACAAGACCAGACTCAATCGCTTCATCTTTATCAAAAGTAATACCTAATATCTCTTCTTTTTCATCCTCTTTTAAATCATTAAAATATTCATTAAAACCTTTTATTTGGTCACATTTAGTGACAATTAGATATATAGGAATACTTGACATAAAAGCTTTTGATAATTCATCAAATCTATCTCTTAAATCTTTAGCATATTGTTCTAACTCTTTTTCTGAATAATTTAAAATTTTTTCAACACTTATTGTTAAAATTATACCATTTATTGGTCTTCTCCATCTTTTCTTAACAAAAAGTTCTAAAAATTTTTTCCATACAATTGGGTCTTCTTTATTCTGTTTTAATTGAATATAATTACCAGGAACATCAATAAAAATAGTATGTTCAGCAAAATACCACTGAAATTTTTGACTATTACCCTCTTCTATAACACTTTTATTTTCATAATCTACATTTAAAGGAAAATTTAGTCCTGAAGATTCAATTAAAGTTGTTTTTCCCTCTTTTTCATCACCTAAAACTAAATACCAAGGAAGTTCATATTTAGCATTTCTTTTATTTTTATAAAGAGAAGATTTTTTTATAATTTTAATTGCTTCTTTAAATTTTATTTTTAAATCAGATACTTTTTCATTGATTACCTTTTTAAATTCATTTTCTAACTCTTTTTCTCTTCTTTTCTCTTCTATTACCTCTTTTGTTTCTGGTTTTTTTAATACAATAATTAGTAATATTGTGATTATTGTAGTAAATAATATACTTGAAGAGACCAATAATCTACTAGATAAACTTTGTAAACTTTCAAATAAATAAGGCCATACAAAAATAATAAGAAGTGAAATAATAAATGATATTAGAATTGCCCAAAAGAAAGGGTTTTTTAATATAGGTTTTTTCATTATTTTAATTCCTTATTTGCTGTAAAATTTATTTCATTAATATCTTTTTGTAAAATATTCATAAAGCTATCATTTTGTGAACTTAAGCTAATAGATAAAGATGTATATACTATTGTTATTAAAGCTACAATTGTTGTTATTAATAGTGGATATGATAATTTGTCAAAAAGTCTAAATTTTTGTTTTGAAGGTTCTTGTTTTGTATAAAAAGTTAAAGGTTCTCTACCTTGTACAATCATAATTTGTTTAAATAGACTCTCTTTTATAGTATTAAGTTCCATTTGTCCTTTATTTATGACTCTATATTTACCTTCAAAGCCTAAAGCCAAACATATATACATAAGTTCTAATATATGTATATATTTAGCAGGAGTTTTTAAAAATTTATCAAGAAGATGAAAAAAGTTCTCTCCTCCATATGTTTCATTATGAAAGATACTTAAAAGACTGTTATTTGCCCAATCGTGTTGTTTACCAAAATGTGTAGAGTTAACAATTTCATCAATAAAAGTACATAAAATATATCTTGTAACTAAAATCTCTGTTTCTACAACTTCTAACTCTTGTGCTTTTTCGTTAAAGTGATTAATTTTATTTACAAACTCTTCTCTTACTTTATCAATATCTAAATATTGTTCTGAGTCATCTAAACTATAAATATAGTTAAATATAGGAATAGAAGCACTAATAAATGGATTGAAACTTATTTCAAAATCACTTATATTAAAACTTCTATTTCTTTTAAAATAACTAGCCTGTCTTTTTAACTTTGTATAAGTTTTTTCTACATCTGTTGAAGTATAATTTGTAATATACCCATTATTATCATCTGCTGTAACTAAAATAGTTTTATTACTCATATACTACTCTTTTATTGCCCATAATGCATATGAGATATTTTCAATTTGTGTAGATAAATGAAAAGCAAACCCAGCAGATTTAGCTAACTCTTTTTTATTTTCATTAGTTAATTCAATTTTAAAATATAGATGATTTGTTTTGTATGGTATCTCTTTTGGCGCAGTTGTTAAAGATTTTAATTTAAACCCAACAAGATGAAAATTTACTAGGTTTTTAATAGTTTCAATAGTACCAATTTTAAGACCTGTAGTTAACACTTCTTTTAATTTATCTGTTGAAATATCTGCACTAACTGCAAAAATAAATGTAGAGTTATCTAGAATTTTTTTATCTTTTAAAGGAACTATATGTATTCCATACTTTTTAGCTTCAATATTTAAAGAGATACTATTTTGTTCTAATACCATACTAAGCATATCTTTTAATTTAAAAAATAGATTTGAAAAACAAATATATTGTTCATAATGATTATATTTGATAATATCTGTATCTCTTCTATTTTTATTCATAAAAACTGCTAATTCTGAACTAAAAGATGTCAATTCTAAAAATACTTCATCAGGATGAATCTTATCTTGAGATATAAAATAATCAATTCTTGAGTGAACTCTATTAAGTAGTTGTAGCATTAAATAATGCCCTAACTCTGTTGATTGTAAAGTCGAATCACTTATTTTTTCTGCAAGTTTTTCAGCTCTATAATTTAACATACTAGATAACTCTTTTATTTTAAAAACTAAAGCTTCACAAGAGTTTAAATGTAAATATGTTGGTTCAAAAGTTTCATCAAGTGTAATTACTTGTGCAGCACTAACATTTCCAATTTTTGCGACTTTTAATTTAATTAATCCTTGATTAATATCCTCTTCAAATTGCAATGAAAAATTTTGTTTTGCTACAATCAAATCACTAGAACTATTCTCTCCTGCATTAATATTAGGAATCTCTTTTAGTAGTTTAGATTTATACCTTGTTAATAAACTCTCTTGTTCTTCAAAGTGAACTTCATCACTATTTTCAATATATAAAGGAAGTGTTAAATATACAAACTTACCTACATCTGAAGCTTGAACTTCAATGATTAAGTCACTTTCATCTTGAGAAGATAACTCAAATAAAGTTCCATCAGGCAAAATACCACTTGCATTTTTTATCAAAAGTTTCCCTGTATTTAAAAGAGTATCATCTATATTAAGATTAAAAAATCCCCAATTATTTGCTCTACTTTGTATAGTTCTTGTTCTAAGTTCAAAACTATAATGTCTATCATTTTGTTGAAAATGTTGAGGTCTTATAAAAAGTCCCTCTTTCCATACTATTTTATTTTCCATATTAATCTACTCTTTCTATTTTAAAATTTTCTACTTTTAATTCTATATAGTTATACTCGTCTTTTTCTAGATTAATAACATATTTCCAATTTTTGTTATTTCCAAGTTTTCTAAAGTTTCCAATTACTCCTAAAAAATTAGCTTTTTCATCAAAAGCAATTTTGTAAATTTGTTCTTGCCTTGGAACTATTACTTGTTTTGATTGCGAGATTAAATCATCTCCTAATTTTCTACCTGACTTTTCCAAAAGAGTCCAATAATCATATTTTATAAATCTTTCTGCTGATTTTAATTCATAAAAAGTAAGCATTAAAGGTGATGAAATATCATCTAAGTCTTGATTTAAGTCTTTTGATGAAGTTACAACTAACTCTAAGTGTGTAGGTTTAGTAGAACAACCATTAAAAAGTAAAAATATTGCAGATATTAATATAAATATTTGAGCTTTCATTATTTTCCTTTATAGTGATGTGAGTTTTATTGTGTATAAAATATTTTTATACTCATTTTTAAAATCATCCATAATCATCTCTTGACCATGTTTTGGATTTTTGTCAATTTTATTAAACATTTTAGAGTAACAACTCCATAATTGATGTTTTTTAGGTAATAAACTGTTTAAATCTCCATTATTTTCAAAATAGTACTCTAAATTCTTAGGAGAGAATTTTGATGCAGTAAGATTTATAAGGTTTTTACTTGTTCTATGTAAAGCTACATGGTGAGTATCTAACTCTTTAAAAGATTTTTTTACAGCATCCGATAAGCTTAAATTTTCAGTATCATTAATATCTACTAAATTTAAGGCTAAAAGTCCCATTTTAATAGGATTTTTTACTTTTATATTATCCTGAATATCTAAATCTTTTGTAACTTTTTCTTTTATTAATAAAGAGTTTTTTAGTCCCTCTAAAGAGTTTTTAACAATATTTGAAATCTCTTCTAATACATTTTCTCTTTCTTCTTTTGATAAAGAGTCAAACTCAATTCCTAAGTTTTTACCCAAAATTTGAAGTTCATCTTCAACTTTTGCAATTTCATTATTAAAAGTTTGGCCGTTGCTTTTTTTTACATAAGTATCAACATCTATATGGTCATCTAATACATCTTTACTTATTTTAGTCTCTTCTTCATATATAGCTTGAACAATAGTAGAAGAGTTTGAAGTATTTGGCTGTTGTTCATCTTCAAAAATATCCAAAACACTATTTGAGTTAATGTTATTAGGTGTATCATCCTCAAAAATCATAGAATTACTCATAATATCTTCATCAAGTAAAAAATCATCTGGAATTAGTTGATTAGTATTTAATTTATCATTCTCTTGTGAGTATTCAATATTTATAAATCTTGCTTGAAGTTCGTACTCTCCAACAATAAAAATGTCTGAATCATTTATTTTTAATGGTTCATTTTTAGGTAATTTTGTAAATGGATCTTTTAAAAATGTACCATTTGTACTTGTATCTTCTATAAAGTATTGATTATTTTGAAAATGAATTGAAAAATGATTACTAGAAATAATATTTTTTGAGTCAATTAATCTATTTTCAATATCCTCTGCTCTTCCAACAACTCCATTTATCTCATCAAATTGGAAATTTCTTTTTAAAAGCTTTTCTTGTGGATGCTTAACTATATCAAGTATCAATTTCATTTTAAATCCTCAATTTCCGGCTTAGCTTGATATAAAGGTTTATAAGTTTCATGAAAACTTGCACATCCAGAGAATAACACTATTAAGAGAATAAAAGTTAAGTTTCTAATCATTGTTTCTCCTTTAATTTATTTTTATTTCATCATCTTCTAGGAATAAAGATATTTTTTTTAATTTTTTCTTATTAATAGATGCATCTAATAGATATTTTGATAATTTAGGCATAATTTTTGTATTAATTATTAAATCAATATTTCTAGCTCCAGTATCAATACTATTTGATAACTGCACAATATATTCAATAAGTTTTTCATCAATATCTAATTCAATATCTTTTTTTTTTAATTGTTTTTTAGTTGTTTCAAACTTTTGCTGAGTAATCTTTTTTAAAGCCTCATTATCAAGATTAAAATAAGGAATAACATTCATTCTTCCTAATAATGCAGGTTTTAAATATTCACTTAATGTAGGAGTTATTATTGAACATAGCTCCTCTAAACATATATCTTTTTTATTTACTTGACAATAATTTGTAATCTCTTTTGTAGCTAAGTTTGAAGTCATTATAATTGTTGTATTTTTGAAGTCTATTACTCTTCCTTCCCCATCATTTACTTCACCTTTATCAAAAATCTGATAAAAGAGATTAAGAATATCAGGATGAGCTTTTTCAATCTCATCTAATAATACAACAGAGTATGGTTTTACTCTAACAGGGTCAGTTAACTGTCCTCCATCACCATATCCTACATATCCAGGAGGTGAACCAATTAGTCTTGAAACTGTATGTTTTTCTTGAAACTCTGTCATATTTATAGTAGTAATAAATCTTTCTCCACCATACATTAATTTTGCAATTGCTTTTGCTGTCTCTGTTTTCCCTACTCCACTTGGTCCTACTAATAAAAAAACACCCGTAGGCGAGTCTTCTTTTTTTAATCCTGAAATAGAGATTTGCAAAAATCTATTTAAATATGAGATTGCTTGATTTTGACCAATAACACTCTTTTTAATCTTATTTTCAAGTTCAACAACTGTTTTGATTTGTTCTTCAACCATATTTCCCAAAGGAATTCCTGTCCATGAAGAGATAACTTTTGCAACTTGTTCTTTATTAACAGTATTAAAAATATACATATTCTCTTTTTGTAAATTTTTAAGTTTGGTTTTTAGTTTACTTTTTTCTTTTTTATCTTCACAGTTTTTTATTTGATTAAGTAACTCTTTTTGTTCTTCCCAAGCTGTTTTTATACTATTTTGTTCTTCTTGTAATTGCTTAATTTCATCTTTTAATATTTTTATATCTGTTTTATAACTTTTTATTCTATTGTCATCATCTCTTTTTAAAAACTCTAACTCTCTTTGTTTCTCTAAAATTTTTGTTTTAATTCTTTGTAACTCAAAAGGTATATTTGATTGACTTATTTTTACATTTGCACAAGCAGTATCTAAAACATCAATTGCTTTATCTGGCAATTGTCTTCCTGTTATATATCTAGCAGAAAGTATTGATGCAGCTTTTAATGCATCATCTTCAATATATACATTATGAACGTCTTCATATTTAGTTGCAATACCTCTTAAAATAGTAGTTGCTTCATCGACTGTTGGTT
The DNA here is from genome assembly GCF_002837275.1 of Malaciobacter halophilus. Lineage (GTDB taxonomy): Bacteria > Campylobacterota > Campylobacteria > Campylobacterales > Arcobacteraceae > Malaciobacter > Malaciobacter halophilus. The sequence goes on from NZ_NXIF01000047.1 coordinate 11,346, forward strand.
CTAACAAATTTATTTTTTGAAATCTTCTTGATAAGGCTGGATCTTTTTCAAAATACTTTCTATATTCAAGCCAAGTTGTTGCAGCAACTGTTTTTAATTCTCCTCTTGCTAATGCAGGTTTAAGTAAATTTGCAGCGTCAGAACCACCCTCATTCCCACCTGCTCCAATAAGAGTATGGGCTTCATCAATAAATAAAATAATAAATTCATTACTAGTTTTTAACTGATTAATTACAGCTTGTAATCTTCTTTCAAATTCACCTTTAACACTTGCCCCTGCTTGTAAAGCTCCAACATCTAAAGATAGAATCTTTGCTTCTTGTAATTGTATAGGTACCTCTTTGTGTACAATTTTTAAAGCTAACCCTTCAACAACAGCTGTTTTACCAACACCAGCTTCTCCTACTAAAATAGGATTATTCTTTCTTCTTCTTAATAAAATATCAATTGCTTGTTTTATTTCATCATCTCGACATAAAACAGGATCAATTTTACCTTCTCTTGCAAGTTGCGTTAAATCTGTTGTATATTTTTCTGCTTCATTTTGTTGTTTTTTAGAACTTTTAATATTTTGCTTTGAAGCTTTTTCATTTAAACCTTTAATTAAATCAGTTAACTGTTTTATATCAATATTTTCCAATAACTTAAAATATTTTGTATTTGAATATTTTATACTATTTTCAAAAAGTGACAAAATCAATGAAGACTCTGTTATCTCATCTTGATTTAATACTAGTTTTGAGTAAGAGTATGCATCTTCAAGCCAACTTACTAATATTGTTGAAAAAATTGGACTATTTGATTCACTAGTACTTATTTTTACCTCTTTTTGAATAATTTTCAAAAGCTCTTCACTATCTATTTTATATTGTTCTAACATCAAAGAGAAAATACTATTTTCATCTTCAATTAGTATATAAAGTACATCTTCTACTAATATTTCACTACCACCTCTTAAAATACATCTTTGAGCTGAGTTCTGTATATATTTTTTTGTTTTTGTATCCAAATTATTAATTAAGTTTTTTAATTCAAGTTTCATTACTCTCCTTTTGTGCTATTACTATCTTTTCATCATAAAACTCTTGTCCAATCCAACTATTTATACCTAGATATTGAGTCTTTGAACTATTCAATTGTAAACAATTTTTTTGTTCTTTTTTAACTTCAAAACAGACTTCATTTTTAAGAGGTTCATCTAAAGTAAATGCAATTAAATCTCTTAATTCTTTCATCTTTTTACCTAAAATACTATATTGTATAAGTTGTTCATTACTTACATCTTTTAAAAGAATTTGAAATTTTGCATTTCTACTTTTTATTGTTTCTCCTATTAAAAAGTCACTATTTAAACTACAATTTAACGCTCCTAAGGAGTTGTTTTGCCATGAAGGAATATTATAAGTATCTTCTATACACTCAATTATGTGCAAATCATTGTGGTTTAAATAGTGTCTTAAAATAGCTTTTAAAGTACCAGCTGATTTATGCTTCATACATAAAATTCCTATATAAGGAATAAGTTTTCTTAAATTTAAAGAACTATTATTTTGCATTCTATTTGAATATAGACCTAAAAATGAAAAAATATATTTAGAAAATTTATCTTGTAAATCATTTTGATATTGAATATAGTATCTGTGCTTTTGCCAAATTGGATAAACAAACTTTTGTAAATGATGGTTAAATAGATTTAAAAAGTCATGTAAAACATAATCAGAATCTATACTTTCAAGTACCATTTCACTATAATGAGAAGGTAAAGGAGAAGAGCTTCCAAAAATCCCAAGAAAATTTAATGTAATTTCAACTTTTATCTCTTCACCTTTATTAAAAAAGTGTACTTTAGATATTTCAGATTTTTGAAAAGATAAACTTGGATTAGATTTAAATTGAATACAATCATAAACCTCTTGACTTGTTTTATTTATATAAAACTCTTTTAAATAACCACTAACTACTCTAATTATTTGTGGTAATGAATATTTAGTTATATTCTCATTTAAACTACTATTAATTTGTTCTAATGTCATATCTATACCAAAGTCTTCGAACCAATTTTTACAGGCCATTGAAAGTAGTCTTCATTATCCATATCAACACTTAACCTATGAAATGAGTTTAAATTACTATATAAAGCAAAAAATTCATTTAACACACAACAAAAAATATAAGCTTCTCCTACACTTGAAAAATTTAAAGGATTGACTTTTAACTTTATATGAGTTCCTCTTAAAGGCATACCTCTGTGAATCATTTCACAATTTTCATAAGAGATACTTTCTATACCTTTTAGTTGCATTATCGTCTTCTCTTTTTGTTTTCTATCAAAAGCTCCATAAAAATCATATGTTTCTAAAATAGTTCTTAAAGAACTAATATCTTCTAAAGATAGATAATTTAAAGACATATTTGAAATCACTCTCCATAAAAAATCTCCTGAAATTGGAGGAGGATAACTTTGTGTTGGTATAGAGATATTTTCAAACTGTACATTTGCACTTTTAGATAAAGGATTTGCAGTATTAATCTCTTTTAATAAAAGTTTAGAAGGTAGATTTTTATTTGTACAAAGAATTTTAACAGATATTGTTGCATTACTTTTTAAAATATCTTCTTCTAAGCCTTTAGAGTTTGAAAATCTAAGATATGTATTGGTTTGAGACTCATCTGTTGATAATTTTACCCTAGAAGAGTAGTATTCAGAGTTTGTAAGGTTATGTTCAAAAGCCTCAAAAGGAACAAAATCTTCATAAACTCCTTTTTTTGCTACCCATCCTCTAACATTTTGTATTGAAAATACTTCACTATGATTTTTATCTAAATTTGAAGGTACAACTAAATACTCTTCATCAAAACTTGTTTTTCTAATTGGAACAGAATCTGTCTCAAAAAGATTAACTATAGGTGTAGCATATAAAAAGAAATTGCTAGTACTTGGTGTTTCTGATTGTTTTATTTTTTTAGAAAAGTTTATTTTTATTGTAAAGTTTCTACTCTTCTCTAAAATATCATTAGATATAGACTCTATTTTTGAAAGATTTTTTATGTCAATAAATAAGAATTTATCTTTAAAACAAAAATACTCTTGAAGTAAAATATATCCGTCAAAAACATTTAAAGAATAAGGCATAAGATTTTCATCTTTACTAAACCCTACTCTTTTAATTGAGTTTTTATCTATTTGTACTGATGTAAGCTCTTTTTCATCATCAGAATTAATAATTAACTCTATTTTTTCTACATAATTTGTTAAAAACAAATATAAATCTTGAGCAATAAATTTAGAACCACCTAAGTGTAATCTTAAATCTTTAAAAACTAAATCTTGTAAAGTTCCTGTTGTTGACATTTGAAAAAATAACTCTAATTCACTTTTTTTACTATACGTAAAATAGTTAACTTTTTGTAAATCAAAAGGCATAACAGTAAGTTCATAAGCAGTTCTAAATCTACATTGAGTGTTGTTTATGCTTTTACTTAATACTTCTGTATTTTTATGTACAGTTATATTTTCTGTTGAATCTTTTATTGACTCGTATTTTATGATTGAGTATGAAGGAATTGGTCGAATGTAGTTGGGCCAAAGTAATTGGACTAAGGTATGTGAAACTTCAGGTAATTCATAATCTAATTGCTGTTTTAATCTTCCTGTTAAAAATGAAAAACCTTCAAGAAGTCTTTCAACATCAGGGTCTTGTCCCTCTTTTGAAAGATAAGTGGATAATCCAGGATTATTTTTAGAAAACTCAGCTCCTTCATTTCTAAGTGAACTTAGTTCTGTTTTATAATAGTCATTAAAATTCATCTTTATAAATCTTTACCTTTCCATTTTTAAGTAAATTTGCTCTATAACTTACTTTTTTACTTTTACCATTGACTACTAAATATCCTTGTATTAATATTGTCATCTCATTAAAACTAAGATTTTCTCTTGAAATACCTACTTTTGTTTTATATAGTCTAGGTTCAAACTTTTTTATACTCTGTTCTGAACTTTTTTCAATAAGTTCAATTGAATCATTCATACTAAGATTGATATTATTTAAATCAATTTTTCCATATTCATGGGAAATCTCTGCACTACCTGCATTTGTAGAGAAGATTCTTGAAAGGTTATTTGCAATAGATGCATATAAAGCTTCCTCTTTTGATTCAAACTGTGTTTCATCAAAACTAGATGATAACCTTTCAAATAAACTTCCCTTATACATTTTTACTCTTTATCTAATTTTCCAACAAGTGATAATTCAAAACTTGCACCCATATATTTAAAATGTGGTCTTAAAGAGATTTGAACTTTATACCATCCTGGATCATCTGCAACATCTTCAACATCAATTGCAATATCTTTAAATGGTCTTTTACTTCTTATTTCAGCACTTGGATTTTCTTGATTAGCAACATACTGTTTTGCCCATTTATTAAGCTCTCTTTCTAAATCAGCTCTTTCTCTCCATGCCCCAATATATTCTCTTTGTAGTACTTTAATATAGTGTGACATTCTTGTAATTGCAAATAAGTAAGGTAGTTGTGTTCCTAATTTATAATTTAATTGTGCAGCATTTCCTTCAGGAGTATTAGCAAATAGTTTTGGCTCTTGTGCTGAACTTGCTGCAAAGAATGCTGCTGTGTTACTACCTTTTCTCATAATTAAAGGAATAAACCCTTGTTCAGATAATTCATACTCTCTTCTATCTGAAACTAAAACCTCAGTAGGAATTTTCATTTCTATATCTCCCATACTTTCAAAAGTATGTACAGGTAAATCTCTTACTTCACCACCAGATTTTGGTCCAATAATATTTGTACACCATCTATAACTTGCAAAACTATCAGTTAATTTACTAGCAAATGCATAAACTGTATTTCCCCATAAGTAATCTTCATGGCTTTTTGATACATCTTCTTTATAAACAAAGTTTGATATTGGATTATCTTCTGGGTCATATGGTGGTCTAAGTAAAAATCTTGGAAGAGTAAGACCTACATATCTTGAATCTTCATTTTTTCTAAAACCTTTCCATGCTGCAAATTGAGGAGAAGTCATAACATCTTCAATATCTTTTAAATCTGGTAAGCCTTCAAAGCTATCTAAACCAAAAAATTTAGGTCCAGCAGAAGAGATAAAAGGAGCATGACTCATTGCTGCAATTGAAGCAACTTTATTTAAAAATTTAATATCCATATTTGAAGGAGAAAGTTCATAATCAGCAATAATTGTACCAACAGGTTCTCCACCAAATTGTCCATATCCTGCTGTATATACATGTTTATAAAGACCTGATTTTGTAATATCTAAACTCTCTTCAAAATCTTCTATTAAATCCTCTTTTGAAACGTTTATAAACTCCATTAAAATATTTTGTCTAAAGTCAGTTCTTTCAACTAACATATATAGACCTTTCCATTTAGATTCTAATGATTGGAAATCTTTATGATGTAAAATTTCATCCATTTGAGCAGATATTTTTTCATCAATCTCAGCAATCATCTTATCAATAATAGCTTTATTAACTTTTTCTTCTTCATTATCTGATTTTATTAGCTCTTCAACTAATGCTCCAACTCCAGTTTTTACAACTGAATAGCTATCATCACTTTGATTAATACTTGTTTGAGCGACAATACTATCTAATAAACTAAGCTGTTCTAAATCTGCTACATTACTATCTAAAACTTGTTCTGTTGACATATATACTCCTTTTACTCTTTTACACCAAGATTTAATTCATTCATTAACTTATCTCTTTCTTCTTTGTTTGATATAGCATCTTCAATTGCTTTTCTAAAAGCAGGAACATTTCCTAATGGCCCTTTTAATGCCATAAGAGATTGTCTTAATTGCATTAGAACTTTAAGTTCAGGGATGTTTTCAACAATTTTTTCTGGTGAAAAGTCCTTTATACTATTGATATTTAAATCAACATTTAAAGAAGAGTCTTCTTCATTTGTTAATTTATTATCTACATTAAATGAAACTGATAAATTTTGTGCTTTTAATACATCATTAAAATTATTCTTATCAATTTTTATTGCTTTTCTCTCTTCTACTGGCTTTTTCTCTTCGTTTGGATTATATTCTCCTAATAATGTAACTTTAAAAGGAATCTCAATCTCTTCAGTCAAATCTCCTGTTGCAGGTTTATAAGTGACATTAATTCTCTCTTTTGGTGATTCTGATTGTTTATTCATCTATTCTCCTATTTTAAATATTTATTTTAAGCGCACTGTTTATATCAATCTGACATAAGCTTGAGTAGTACTTTTCTATCTTTTCAGGTTCAACTTGTACACTATTAAATGAGCTTAAAAATAGCGTATATACTTCTGATACAAGTTTTTTATCCCAATTTATTAAATTAAACTTTTCGATATAAGTTTCAAGTTCATCAAATAGTGCTAAAGCCATACTCTCTTTATTGTTTTCTACTGCCAATTCCATTTGTTTTAATCTATAAAAAAATCTATCTTTTATAGTTTCTGATGTACTATATTTACTTTGTATTTGCTCCATTGCCTCCTTAAAACTCAAAGTTTCATCAAATTCAAAACTATTATTTGATGTAGTAGTATTTATTTTTGATTGAGTTAACTCTTCTTCTATCCATTTTCTAGTTTTTGAAGATGCAAAATTTGAATTATCTTTAAATTTAAGAGTTAGTATCCCTTCGTTTGTTTTTATAAATGATAAAAGAGTATTTTTTACCTCTATTGCTCTGTTTTTATTATTTGAAGCGTTAAATATATTATATAAATAAAAATGTCCATCAAACCAAAAAGGACAAACTTCTATAATCTCTTCAATTAATAAAACAGCTTCATCATATTGTTTGTTGTTATATAACTCTTTTACTTCATCAAGTTCTAACTCCAAAGGAGGATTAAGTTGAGTTACACCTTTTTCATTTAAGGGAATCCCATCTGTTTCTAGCCAAGATAAAAATCTATTAATTCTAAGTGCTTTTAAGTCTGAAATATCATTTTTTCTATAATAAAGAGCAAGCTTTGATGCATCTTGCTTTAATTGTCTTAGAAAAGATACTGCTTTTACTGAATCTAACTCATCTTCATTTAATTTCTTTTCTTCAACTTTTTCTTGCTCTTCTTCTTTTTTTTCTTGTTCTTCAACTCTTTTTTTTAAATGATTAATAATCTTTTTAAAATAAAACTCTTCTGTATTTAAAAAAGTATTTAATGTGGTATTTAGACTATTGAATAACTCAAAAAATATTTTACTATTTATGAATTCAAAGGCTTTATCTTGTTCTATTTCTTTAGATAAAGTCTCTTCAAACCAGAAAATAATATTTTGTTTTGCTTTGTTAGATTTAGGATATAAATTTTCGTTAAACTGTTCTAGAAATTTTAGATAATTTATTAAGTTTTGTTCCAAACCTAAAAAAGAGTTTTTCTTCCAGCAAGAATAAATCCACCAAGTTGCAATTTTTAAATCTTTACTTTTATTTATTAAAAAATCATGAGTACTATTAAGAACAAACTCCCAGTCTGTTGAGCCATCAAATGTTGCACTATGGCTTTTATCAATCTCTTGTTCAATAGATAAAAATGAATCATCATATTTAAAATCTTTTCCTACAATTGAATCATCAATTGGTTGTAATATTAAAGCACTCAAATTTAAAATACCTCTATAATTTTTGTATAGTTAAACTGTTAAATTGCAAATTTTTTCAAAATTGTAACTAGAAGATTTTTAATTTTAGTTAAATGAATAAGTTATTTTATTATTTAATTATATATTTTTATATTATTTATATTTTAATTTTTATATACTTTTTAATAAGAAGTCATATAATTGAAGGGTTTTAAATAAATTAAAAA
>NZ_NXIF01000048.1 GCF_002837275.1 Malaciobacter halophilus
ACTTCTTTTGTTAAAGAACTCAAATCCTCTCTCTTGCTTCTCTTTTTAGCCTCAGCGAATTTGGACGGGAATTATAGACAAATTTATCTATCTTGTCAACCCTTTACCCTTAACTACAGCTTAAATTTTTGAATTTTTACTATATTTGCAATTTTAAAGGTATTTTTATAGTAAATTGTGCACCTTTATAATTTTTATTATTATATTTAAACTCTTTATTGCATACATTGATCTCGCCATTCATATGTTTTGATATTATTTCTTGACTCATATAAAGACCAATTCCTGTTCCTTGTGCTTTATGTTTTGTTGTAAAGTATGGCTCAAATATTCTATCAATGATTTCTTCATCTACTCCACCTGCATTATCTCTTATTTTAATTATTAAATTCTGTTTTATTGAAAAAATCTCAACAAAAATAAATCTTTCTATTTCATCATTGTTTGTTTCTAAAGCATCTTTTGAATTGTTTAAAAGATTGATTACAACTTGTATAAGTTCACTATCTAATCCAATCATATCTACATCTTCTATTTTTTCAAAAAATTTAATATTCAAATTCTCATATTTAAAAGAGATAATATTTAATGTTTTAGTATATATAGTTTTTATATTAAAACCTACAATATTTTTATTTGGCTCATAAAAATTTCTAAAATCTTCAATAGTCTTAGATAAATATTGAGCAGTATCATTTATTGTATCCATTGATTTTACTAAAAAATCATCTTTTAGTATTCCTGCATTTTTTTGCATTACTATACCACTAGATGTTGTAGATATAATAGATAAAGGTTGTCTCCATTGATGTGCAATATTCTCTAACATTTCACCCATTGCAGCCATTTTAACTTGTTGAGACAATAATCTATCTTTATCTCTATTGTTTTGAACCTCTTGTTCTACTCTTCTTTCTAAAGATTCATTCAATTTTTTTAACTCTTTAGTTTTTTCATCAACTTTATCTTTTAAGACTGTGTTTACTTTATTTAATAATCTTTGTCTATAAAGTAAAATTGAAAATATTATAATAAAAACAAGTAATATCTTCCAAACTAAAGAGTAATCAAAACCTTTTTTATACTCTATACTTATCCATTTATTTATAATTTTTTGTTTTTCAAAATCATCAATAGAATCAATAGATTTATTTAATATATTCAATAAAAAATTATCATCTTTTCTTACTGCAAAATATAAAGGAAGATTTTGCTTTATTTTTCCAGATATTTTAAGTTCAGATAGAAAATTTTCTTGAATTTCATCAGATATAGTTGTTATAGTATCAATTTGTGCAAATAATTTTTTTGTTGATACTTTTTTTAAACCTTCACTAACACTATTTACTTCTACTATATTTAAATAAGGATAATATTTTTCTAGAAATTTTATAAATGTAATATCCTTTACAACACCAATTTTTTTGCCCTTTAAAGAAGATACATTATCAATAAAAGAAACCTCTTTTTTTGTTGCAATTACTAAAGGAATATCAATATAACTTTTAGTGTAATTTAAACTATTTTTAATCTCTTTAACTTTTGCAGCTGTTGAGATAATATCACACTCTTTAGATTTTACAGCTTCTAAAGTAGATTTCCAGCTTTTTTTATCTACTAAATTAAAATTTAAACCACTACTTTTATTTATCAACTCTAAAAAATCTTTTAAAATTCCTGTGTACTCTTCATTTGATTTATGCCTTAATGAAATCAAATTAGGATTAATACAAATATTAACGGCACTTCTATTTTTAATATAATTTTTTTCACCTTTTGTAAATAGTGTATAATTATCACTATATATAAAATCATCAATTAAAATACTATTTTTTGCAAGCCCCATTACATTATACAAATCAAAAATTCTTTGTACTTTCTCTTTTTTTATATCACCTAAATTTGAATTAGAATAATAAGCTAGTTTTTTAAGCTCTTTACCTTCATAAATTAGTGCATCTAAAGGAATATTTTGTTCATTATATTTCTTAAAAATCAAATTTGCAGTTTCATGAATATGTGTAAAAGCATATTCCCAACCTCTTAAAGAAGCATTTTTAAAATCAATTACTCGTTGTTCATTATTTTTTATTTCATCTTCGTTAGTAAATAAAAAATCACTATACATATCAAAACCATAATCTTTTGGATAAAATACATTGTACCCAATACCCATTTGTTGCAAATCATATGGAGTTTTAGATATATATGCGGACATGACATCTGTATTTTTATTTACCAAATCCATTATATTATGAGAGTGTTCTAAAAAATGAAGTTTTTTAAAATCTACATTTTGAGAACTTATCATTGCTTTTAAAGATACTTCCCCTGCATCATCAATAGTTGTCATAATTTTTTTATTTTTAAAATCACTAATTGAGTTAATATTAGTATCATCTAAAGAGAGTAAAATAAGAGGAGAAGCTTGAAAAATTGCATAAAGTGCAACAATGTTCTTTTTATTACTTCTATCTAAAAGAAGAGTTTCTCTTCCTACCCCAAAAGTTGCTTTTTTATTATTTACTTCATTTGGAACATTTATACCAAAGTCAAAGTTTCTTATTTCAACTTCTAATCCAACATCTTTATAAAAACCTTTCTCTTTTGCTATATAGTAACCTGCAAATTGAAACTGATTAAACCAAGATAATTGTAAAGAGACTTTTTCTAGTTCTTTAGCAAATAGATTTAATGAATATAATAATAAAATTAAATAGGAGATTTTTTGCAACTTATAAACCTTATAATGGTGTTGCATTAGTATATCAAATTTTAGATAAGATTTCTTAATATAAAGTGGATGGGATAGCAGGATTCGAACCTGCGAATGACGGTACCAAAAACCGTTGCCTTACCACTTGGCGATACCCCAATAAAAAAGTTAGATGGAGCTGGTGAAGGGACTTGAACCCCCGACCTGCTGATTACAAATCAGCTGCTCTAGCCAACTGAGCTACACCAGCATCTACTTTTATGTGGTGTCAAGAGAGAGACTTGAACTCTCGACCTCCGGCTTATGAGACCAGCGCTCTAGCCAGCTGAGCTACCTTGACATATTATTAATTTTTGACTAGTTTAATTTAATTGGTTGCGGAAGATGGATTTGAACCATCGACCTTCGGGTTATGAGCCCGACGAGCTACCTGGCTGCTCTATTCCGCGATATAAAAATGGAGCGGGAGACGAGACTCGAACTCGCGACAATCTGCTTGGAAGGCAGAAGCTCTAGCCAACTGAGCTACTCCCGCACACTTAAATGTGCAAAATATAATTTCAAATGGAGCGGGAGACGAGACTCGAACTCGCGACAATCTGCTTGGAAGGCAGAAGCTCTAGCCAACTGAGCTACTCCCGCTTAAAATGCGGTTGAAATTATATCTTTAAAAACTTAAAATAAAATAATGGAGCGGGAGACGAGACTCGAACTCGCGACAATCTGCTTGGAAGGCAGAAGCTCTAGCCAACTGAGCTACTCCCGCAGGTGGTGGGTCATGGAGGACTCGAACCTCCGACCACTCGGTTATGAGCCGAGTGCTCTAACCAGCTGAGCTAATGACCCTATTCCATTATCTATTTTAAAATGGCGGACAGAGAGGGATTCGAACCCTCGGTACCGTTGCCAGTACGCTTCCTTAGCAGGGAAGTGGTTTCAGCCAGCTCACCCATCTGTCCATATCTTTTTAGCTTTTGATATTCTTCTCAAAAACTGGACGAGAATTATAATGGTTAATGACTTAAAAAACACTTAAAAAAAACAATTTTAAAAAATTATTTTTAAATTCAAGTGTTTTTTCTATTTTTAAATTAAATTAAGTATTTTTGAAACAACTTTATTGGGTTCATCAGCTTTATAAATTGGTCTACCAACAACTATAAAATCAACTAATTCTTCTTTTGCATAATTAATATCTGCAACTCTTTTTTGATCTGCTGAATCTTCTCCAAAAGGTCTAATCCCAGGACATAAAGTTATAAAATCTTCAGATGTACTTGATTTTATATCTTTACTTTCATATGCAGAACAAACTACACCATCTATACCTGAATCAAAAGAGTCAATAGCAAATTTTCTTGCTTTAGTATCAATATCTTCATTATATACTGCCCTAAAATTATCATTATCAAATGATGTTAGTGCTGTAACAGCTAAAACAATAGGTCTATTTGGAATATCTTTAATTCTTTGCATTACTGTTTGCATAGCAACTCTACCAGCACTTGCATGAACATTAAACATATCTACTATTCCAAACTTTGAAATATCTTCTGCTGCATCTGCCATTGTATTTGGAATATCATAAAGTTTTAAATCAAGAAATATCTTAAAATTTTCATTTAAACTTTTAATCTCTTCTAAAAAAGATTTTCCATCTCTTAAATAAGTTCTAAATCCTACTTTAAGCCAAACTTCTTTTGATACGCATTCATTATGAATCTTTTTTACTAAATCTAAATTCTGTTTTGCAGTAGGCAAATCTAAAGATACACAAAGTTTCACTATTTTTGCCTTTTTACTTTATCTAAAACACCATTTATAAACTTAGGTGCATTATCACTTGCTAATCTTTTAGATAATTCAATAGCTTCATTAATAATAATTGGTTTATCTAACTCTTCAAATAAAGTTTCATAAACTGCTAATCTTAATATTGCTTTTTCTACACTTCCTAAATCAGAAATATTTCCTTGATTTAAATGTTCTTCTATCTCTTTATCAATAGCATCTAAATTATTGATTACTCCATTAAAAAGATTTAGTGCAAAAACTTTTTGTTTATTTCTAATTTTTTTATCTTCTAAAATCTCATCAATAAAATTAATAATGCCATCATTACCTAAATCAACTGCATAAAGTAACCCAATTACTGACTCTCTTGCTTGTGTTCTTGTTGCCATTATTTTCCTAACTCATTATATAAATCTAACATTTCAATGATTGTAATCATCGCTTCTGCACCTTTATTTCCTACTTTTGAACCAGCTCTTTCAATTGCTTGTTCTAATGTATCAGTAGTTAAAACTCCATTTGATACGGGTTTACCATATTGTAAAGTTACACTAGCAATACCTTTAGTAGCTTCTGCTGAAATATAATCAAAATGAGGTGTAGAACCTCTGATTACTGCACCAACACAACAAACTGCATCATATTTACCAGTTGCTAATGCTTTTTCTAGTGCAAATGGAATTTCAAATGCTCCTGGAACTAATAATAAATCTAAATTATCTTCATTTCCACCATGTCTTATAAAGGCATCTCTTGCACCTTCTACTAATCTATCAGTAATAATATGATTAAATCTTCCATTTATAATAGCAACTCTTTCATTACCATTTAATTTTAATTTACCTTCTATTGTATTCATTTTTACTCCAATTTAAGCTAATAATTTTATATTTTATTATTTTCTTATAAAAAATTTAAATTTTGATATTATAACTAAAACAAAATTAATTGTAATGAAGCTTTAATTATTTAAAGCCTCTTTAATAGCAAATATCTCATCCACTGTTTTATATAATTTATCTATTTGTAACATATTTGGTCCATCACTTTTTGCAATACTTGGATTGATATGTGTTTCAAAAAAGAAACCATCAACACCAACACTAGCAGCTGCTCTTGCCATATAAGGAACAAACTGTGAATTTCCTCCTGTTGTACCACCTGTACTTGGTATTTGAACAGAATGAGTTGCATCAAAAATTACAGGAGCGTACTCTCTCATCAAAATAAGATTTCGCATATCTACAACTAATGCTCCATAACCAAAGCTATTCCCTCTTTCACATAACCAAACACCATTTTGCTTTGAAACTTCATAATTTATATCTTCAACACCTCTTGTTTGTAAAACTTTTTGAACAGGGTGTTTCATAGAATCAGCAGCTAAAAATTGACCTTTTTTAATATTAATTTTACAATTTGTCTTTGCAGCCTCAACTAATAAATCAGTTTGTCTACATAAAAACGCTGGAATTTGAAGTATATCCATAACTTGCGAAGCTGGTTTGGCTTGATATGATTCATGAATATCTGTTATTACTTTGTATGAAAACTCTTTTTTTATCTCTTCAAATATTTTAAGACCTTCATCTAATCCAGGGCCTCTATAAGAATTAATGCTTGTTCTATTTGCCTTATCAAAAGATGCTTTAAAATAAAAATCTACTCTTTTATCTTCACTAAGAGGTTTTAAACTCTCTGCAATTCTCATTACCGTATCTCTATCTTCTAATACACATGGTCCTGTTAATATAATCATTTAAATAATCCTTTAAAAATTGTTCGTTTCTCTTTACCTGTTAAGGCATAATAAAATTCATAAATGTTTTGAGCTATATATTCCATATCATTTTTAGCATGTTCATCACAAGCAAAAAGTATTTTATCATTAAGTTCTAACTTTGTTTCCCACGATGGAAGTAATAATTGTTCTTCATCTCTTAGTATAAGTAAAGGAACAACATTATTATTAAGCTCTTTATTATGTAATGATACTCTAAATATTTTTAATTCTAACTCTTTTTTTATTTTTAAATATCTTGCAATTTCAGGGGCAAAATCAAAATCTAACTCTAATTCAAATAAAATAGGATTCTCATTTATTGTTTCAAAAAGTCTTCTTACTAATTTAGCTGCCCAAATCTCTTCTTTTTCAGAGATAAGTCTTATAAATATATCTGATAATGGATTTATTAATGCATTTGTTGTTTTATTTATCAAAATTTTAGCTGGCATAAAAATATGATCTATATTTGCACTTTTAAAAATAGAAAAATCTTCCATTTCATTCTCTCTTACAATTGTCATAATATTAGGATTTAATTTTTTTGCAGTTGCTAAAATTGACAAATTTGTAGTGTCATTATTTGTAGCAGCAATTATTGCAACAGCATCTTTTATACCAATCTCTAATAAGGTATCTTTATCATCTGCATCAGCATAAGTTAATTGAGTAAATTTACTTTTTTTAAACTCTACTTCTTTTTTCTTTATCTCAATAAAATGAGCTTCAATATTATTAGTTTTAAGTCTTTCATAAACGCTTTGTCCCATTCTTCCAAAACCACAAATTATATATTTGCCCTTTGGGAAAATAGGTAAAGAAGAGTTTAAAGTATCCACTTTAAAAAGCCATTTTTCAAGTTTTAAAAGATTTGGAGCATTTAATGCCATATTTATCTCTTTAGATATAATTAAAAATGGATTTGCAACAATCTCAACATCTAAATCTTTTAAGTTTTCAGTATGATTTTCAGTAGTAGATTTAATAGCTAATTTTACATTCTTATTTAACAGTTTTGAGGTAAGTGCAATTCTAAGATTTAAAGAATCATCTTCAAACAGTGATACTAAGCCTTTACAATTATGCTTTTTAATACCTGCTTGCTCCAAAGCAACAGAACTATGTGCATCAGCAATTAATAAAGGAACAGTAGGAGTAAAATTCTCTAAAAGTAAATCATTTCCTCTTTCTTCACTTTTTTCAATTACTACAGTTCTAATATCCTGTTCTAAGGCTCTTTTTATAATTTCACTAGTGATTTGATTATAGCCTAAGATTATAATAAATTTCTGTTTTAATCTTCTTATTTGCCTTTTAAATCTACTTTTTTCAATCTCTTGTAAAAAAAGTTTATCTTGTAAAAGTCTAACTAATGAACCAATACCATAAAACCATCCAATAACAGTAATATATATTGAAAAACTAACCCAAATTCTTTGAGAATAAGTGAACTCATAAGGAGTTTCCCCAAAACCTATTGTAGTTGCAGTATAACTAATAAAATAAAAAGCATCAAATATTGACATATGGTAAGGATTACCACTAGCATCCTTACCTTCAATTAAAACTAAACCTGTAATTGCTATTGTATATGCTATAATAATTACTAAAAAAGGTACTCTCATTCTGTAAAGAATGATAAATAAAGAATTATTCTTCACTTTTATACCTATCTTTTAGATTTTATTGTTTCACCAACATATAATGTAACTGAAGTAATATTTGCAAGTAATGCTCCACCAGATAAAGAGATAATCATTCCTATAATTTCTCTGTCAATTGTATAAGCATACTCTGCAACTGTCCAAATAACTGCAGCTGCAATTAGTTGTATATCAGCAACCAAAGAAGTTGCTAATAATACTGAACCCATTTGAGTTTTATCTCCTAACTTTAATGTAGTTGCAATAATATTAATTATAATTGCAGCAAAAAGCTCATATTTGCTATGCATCTCTAAAGAGTCCATATCTCCATAAAAAAAACCAAAATTAATAGTCATGGCTAATATAATAAAAAATCCAGCAATTACTTTATCAAGATTCATGAAATTCATCCCCCAAGTCTTTACCAATATCAAGTCTTCTTTTAAATACACTATCTATATTATCATGCACCTTAGCATCTTTATCCACAAAAATCAATCTATGCTTATTTAATTGATTTACATTTTTTAAGCCCATTACTGCCAATAAACTTCTTACACCTTTTAATAAATTATTATGATAATCTCTTACATATTTTGCATGTTTGTAAACAAAATATTTTTTTCTCTTACTTTTATTTTGAGTTGCTAGTCCAACAGGACATTCATGTCCATTTGTTCCAGAACAATATCTTGCTCTAATACACCCTGCACTCATCATAAAACCTCTTGCAATTTGTACAAAATCTGCACCTAAAGACATTATAATAATCAAATCATCTGGAGTTAATACTTTACCACTTGCAACTAATTTTACTTTATCTCTAACCTCATAGTCTTTTAAAATTTTATCAACTAAATATATAGAATCCCTTGCATTTAAACCTATTCGCTCCATCATCTCAATTGGTGCAGTTGCACTTCCACCACTACCTCCATCTATTGAAATAAAATCTGGATAAGCATCATTGCCTTCATCTACTCTTTTTTTAATCTCTTTTGCATAAGGTTCAATATTTTCAATATCTGATATTACAATCTTAATTCCAACTGGCTTTTCAGATAAGTTTTGCAATCTTCCAACAAAATCAAATAACTCTTCAACACTATTTGCAAAAGGAAATCTATTGGGTGAAAAAAGATCTTTATGTGCTTCTACATTTCTATAATATGCAATTGCAGGACTTACTTTCTCTGCAATAAGTTTTCCACCTGTTTGTTTTGCACCTTGAGCAATTTTTAACTCAGTCATTTTACAAAATCTCATAGTTTTTTGATATCTATTAGGATCAAAGTTACCTTGCTTATCCCTAGCACCATATAAACCTGAACTTAATTGTAAGATTATATCTGGCATGTCTTGGGGAACTTCTTTAGGGAAGTTTTCTAAAGGTGCTTCCCAATTTGGTCTATGAAAAATCTCTGATTTTAAATCAAAAACATATGTCTCAGCTTCAGGGTCTTTTTTAAACACTAAACTTCTGTATGCATCAGCGGCCATAGCACCATTGAAAAGTTTTTGAACGATTTTTTTAGCATATCTTTGTAGTATATTTCCATGAACAACTGTCATATATTCAGGCTTATAATTTCTATGAGTAACAAAAAAGTTTGATGTTAAACCACCCTCACCTGAATTAATTGGGAAATTCCCCATAAAAGAACCTCTTACAAAAGCTCTTGTACCCTCAGGAGAAATAGAACCATCACTCATAGCACTTCTTGCAATAATTGATTTTGCATGATAAGGATACTTTCTTCTTTCGCCAAAAACTACTTCAAAATGTGTATCAACCTCATCTTCATTTAAAACAATAGTTGCATGTCTTAACATAAACTTTGGTTTAGGTAAAGGCTGAGAAGGAGAAAAAGATGCATAATTGGGTAAATCTCTAGCTGCTTTATATACCCAGTCTAGTTTATCTTTAGACTCATAAAACTTTTCATCACCAAAATATTGTCGAAAAGGCTCTCTAAACTCTTCAAAAACATATCTTAATCTACCAATTATTGGATAATTTACCAATAGTTGATGATCTCTTTGTACATATTTATCATGTACATACCAAGCTATTATAACTATTATAAATAACGCTATCATTATATCTATAATTAATACAACATCATTCATATTAATCCTTTTTTAACGAAACTAAAAATCCACTAACAACTATCAAAAGTATACCTAAAATAATCCAAATGTCAGGAAATGAATCACCTAAAAACATTCCTAAAATAATGGAAAATGCAATATTTGCATAAGAAATAGTACCAATAATACCTGCTTTTGCACAAGAATAAGCTTTTGTCATATAAATTTGAGCATATGTTGCAAAAAGTCCCAATAAAATAATAAAAAACCAATCTTTTCCACTAGGCATAACAAATTGTGCTAACATAAAATCATATGTTGAACTTGAATAAAACTCTGAAATCAGCATTAAAATCAAAGGCCCTAGTGTACCAATACCCATAAAAGATAAAACAATAGCTCTTCCATCATAATATTTTCTTAACTCTCTAATTGAAGTATATGCAAGTGCTGCACCAACACCACATAAAATACCTAGCCAATCTGTTTTATCTAAACTACTACCATCAAATTTTGTTATAAACATAATTCCAATAAAACCTACAAATACACCAAGCCATCCTTTAAAACCTAATTTTTCTTTTACAAAAATATATGCAAAAATTGCTGTAAATATTGTAGAAGTTTTAGAAAAAGTCATAGCTTCTGCTAAAGGTATTACTGAGATATTATAAAAAAACATTAATAAGGCAATAAAACCTGCTGTACCTCTAAAAATCAAAAGTAAAGGTCTTCCTCCTTCTTGCACTAAAGGTTTTCGATAAATTGAAAATAGTATTATTACAACACCAAATAGATTTCTAAAAAACACAACTTCTACTGAACTAATTGAATCACTTAACTCTTTTGCACTTGCTCCCATAAAAGCAAACATTAAAGAAGCAAATAACATATACTTAATTCCTAATGAAACATCTTCTTTCATAATACATCCTAATTTTAAAAGCGAAATTCTAATGTGTTTATATTTAAAGCAAGATTATTGTTTTAGGCTAAATAAAACTACTAATGTTTTTAGCATTTATTTGATAGAATATAAACTCATTGATATTAATAATATATATACTTAGGATAATAATGAAATACTTAAAGATTATTGGTAATAAAAAATTAAATGGGCAGATTACTATATCTGGTGCTAAAAATGCTGCTCTTCCACTACTTGCATCAACAATTTTAGCAAAAAACAAAATAAATATCGGAAACTTACCTGATGTAGTTGATATAAATACACTTTTAAAGCTTTTGGAAAAACTTGGTAGCTCTTATACAAAAAATAAGAATCAAATCTCTATTGAAACTTCTACAATTAACAATACAAAAGCAACCTATGATATTGTAAAAACGATGAGAGCTTCTATTTTAGTTTTAGGGCCACTTCTTGCAAGATTTGGACATTGTGAAGTTTCTCTTCCTGGTGGCTGTGCAATTGGACAAAGACCTGTTGATTTACATTTAAAAGCTTTAGAACAAATGGGTGCAAAAATAGAGATAAAAGGTGGTTATATTCAAGCAACTTGTGCCAATGGATTAAAAGGTTCAAAAATTGTATTTGATAAAGTTACAGTAGGCGGTACAGAAAATATTTTAATGGCAGCAAGTTTGGCCACAGGAACAACAACAATTATAAATGCAGCAAAAGAACCTGAAATTGTTCAATTGTGTGAAGTTCTACAAAATGCAGGAGTACAAATACAAGGAGTAGGAACTTCAAAACTTACAATAATTGGAAGTGATGGAAAACTTTTAGAGTTTAAAGATTTTGATATTATTCCAGATAGAATTGAAGCAGGAACATATATGTGTGCAGCTGCAATTACTAATTCAAAACTTAAAATAAACAATATAATTCCTTTACATCTTGAAGCAATAATATCTAAACTTGAAGAGATGAATTTTGAAATTATCCAAGCACATGATTCAGTTACAATATTACCAACAGATGAGATTAAGCCTGTAAATATTATTACATCTGAATATCCAGGTTTCCCAACAGATATGCAAGCACAATTTATGGCATTAGCAACACAAGCAAATGGAACAAGTACTATTGATGAAAGACTTTTTGAAAATAGATTTATGCATGTTAGTGAACTTTTAAGACTAGGTGCTGATATTCATTTAAATGGCAATATTGCAACTATAAATGGAACACCAGGAAAACTAAATGGAACTGATGTAATGGCAACAGACTTAAGAGCTTCGTCTGCTTTGGTTTTAGCAGCTTTAGTAGCACAAGGAGAGACTGATATTCATAGAATTTATCATCTTGATAGGGGATATGAAGATTTAGAAGGAAAACTTAGTAAAATTGGTGTTAATATACAAAGACACAATGAGTAATAAAGGCATAAAATGAAAATAGAAGTAGCTTTATTTAGATTTGATTATAAATCAGATTATTTACCTTATTATAAAAAATATTTTTTAAAACTAACAGAAGAAAAAACTCTTTTAGATTTATTAAATAGTATGTATAAACAAGAAAAGTTTGAGTATGAAAATAGTGAATCTTTTATTGTTAACATAAATAATAAATATATTAGTTGTAAAGAGGAGTTATCAAAAATTATTGATTACTTTGGAAATGAGCTTAAAATAGAACCAATAAGTATTAGAAGATGCATGAATGATTTAATTATTAATGAAGATGATTTTTATGCAAAACTCTCTTTATTAGAAGAGTTTCTAACAAAAGAAGAGATTGAAAAATATGAAACATATAAAATATACTATTATGCCTCTAATAGTTTTAATTTTGAAAAAGATTATATAGGAGATGCAATAATAATTCTTGCAAATGACTTAATACAAAAACAACCTAAAAATAAAGAGGCTATACTTAACACATTAAAAGCTTGTGAATATGGAGTACAATATCATACAGACTTATCAACTAGAGTTTTTAATTTTGATGAAGAAATTGAAAAAACAATAAGAAAAATAAGTGCGCTTTTAAGTTTAGAAAAGAGTGAAGATAAACAGAATTTTAAGATAAATAAAAAAACAACTTTAAACTTTAAAGAAATTAATAGTGAAGTAATAGAAAATAGTTTCAAAGATTTTTCTATTTGCTATTATGGTAATAAGCAAAAAACAATTAACTATTTAAATAAACTTGATTCAAAATATATTTCACTTGATACTCAAAATATAGACTTAGCAAAAAATAGTTTTCATATAAATAAAGATTTTACTTTTAAATTAGCTTCAAGTGTATTATTAGAAGCTTTTGATAAAGGTGCAGATTTTTTAGTTGTAGATGAAATAAATAATTTCTATTTATTTGATTTTAATAGAAAAGAATTAAATAAAGTTGCAGGAAGAGAAGTAAATATTCCAGTACTTCACATAAATGAGCTTAAAGCTCTTGCTTGTGGTGAAATTGAAGTAGCAAAAAATAGTTTAAAACAACACTATATTAATCCAGAGATAGTTTAAATGGTACTTGATATAGATTTTATTATAAGTGGTAGCATAATAATTGCTATTTTAATTCCACTTTATATATATAGAAAAAAGGTATATAATTTTTTTACTAGAAAAGGTGACTTTAAAACTTTTGAAGAAAATGTAAAAAATTTCTTAGAAACACACTATCCTAAAATTAAGTTTGATTACTCAATTATAAATAAAAGTAACACAAAAAAAGATGAGAAACTAAGACAAATTTTAATAATTGAAGATTTAGTTTCTCAATTTATTAATTATGAGTATGAACTACATACACAAAAATCTATTCATAATGATTTATTATGGAGTACTTATAAACAAAATTGTAAACCAATTAAAGGTAAACTTCCTAATGACTGGGCAAAAAGAAAAGAGTTTACATATAGAAGAGATAATGGAAAATGTAAAAGATGCGGAGTAAATATTACTTCAAGTGATGCAAATGTTATATTTATAAAACCCATTGAAAATGGAGGTGGATATAACTTTGAAAATCTTATTACTTTATGTGTAGATTGTAATAAAATACTAAACCCAAATAGAGAAAATAAAAATATCAAAAACTCATGGATTGAAGATGAGTTATTAAAAAAAGTTACAGTTAATTAAACTATTGTAATTGAAGTATCTGTTTTACTCTTTTTTTATGAAGTTCTTCATAATTATTACTATTTTTTAAATTTTTAGTATTAATACTTTTATTTAGTATTAACTCTTCTAATAATTCAAGTTTTGATAACTGTTCTCTAATATAAGATATATCTTTATTTTTAGGTACGATATAAGGTGTTATAACAATAATTAAACTATTTTGCCTATTTACACTATTATCATGCTTAAATAAACCACCAAATAAAGGGATAGAAGATAAAAAAGGAACACTATCATTTAAATCTTCATCTCTTCTTTCTATTAAGCCTCCTAAAACAATACTCTCTCCATTTGAAACAATAGCATAAGTTGAAACACTCTTTTTAGTTGTATCTGGTTGATTATTTGTTGAACTATTTTTCACTCCTTCTAAAATAGTATTAATATATAATCTTACTTTATTATTTTTATTAATCAATCGTGGAATCACTTCAAGCTTTAATCCAACATCTTTTCTCTCATATGAGTAGCTAGTATTACCTCCACTTGTAGTAGTTGAAGAGGTTTGTAAAGAGATAGTTTCACCCACATAAATTGAACTTTTTTTATTGTTAATACATAAAAGTGAAGGTTCAGAAACAATCTTAAGTGCATAATTTTGATGTAGTAAAGATAAAGTTGCACCCAATGAAATAGATGATTTTAAAGTAGGAATAGATAATCCAATACTACTAATATCAAAATCAACTGCTTCATAAGAGTTTAAATTTGATGCTATTGTAAAAATACCACTATTTGAACTCTTCCCAGATAGTAATCCATATTTTAAACCTACTTTATTAATTAAATTATTATTAACTTCTACAATTTTTGCTTTTAAGAAGATTTGAGGTTCATCTTTGTCTAACTTTTCTATTAACTTTTCCAAAGAGTTTACTATCTCTTTTTTACCAATTAACACAATTGTATTAGAATCAATATCACTAGAAATAAAAAGTTTTTTATTATTATTTATTTTTTTATAGTTAGTTAAAATCTTATCTAAATTTTTTACATCAATATTTTTTAAAGCAATTACTTTTGTAAGATTATTACTCTTTTTTTTGTATTCAACAACTCTTTTTTTTTGTTCTATTTCATAAAAAGAGTTTTTATTAATTAATTTATACCCAAGGGAATCTAAAGAAGTTTTTAAAACTTTTAAAAACTCTTGCTTTGTTATTGGTTTATTTGAAATATAGTTAACTTTACCTTCTATTTGGCTCTTTACTAATATATTTTTATTTAAAACTTTTGAACTAATTTTGATAAGTTCATTTATATCAAGATTTTCAAATTTAACTTCTTTTTTTATCTCTTTTGAAAAAACTATTAAAGTGAAAGTTAAAACTATTAATATAATTCTATGCATAACAAAGCCTTAAAAAATAATTTTAAAAATTATATATTTTTAAAGCTTAATATTTATAATATTGTAATATTTCTTCCGATTTGTTTTTTTAAACTCTCAAGTTTTTCTTTAGTTCCTTGTAAAGATATAGTAACATCACTTGTAAACTCTTTATTTGTTATATGTAAATCTAAAAGCTGTATATCATACTGCAATTTTGATAAATCACTATAATCACATTTTAATCGTAAAAGCTCTAGTTTTTCATACTCATAAAGCTTACTTGAGTTTATTACTTTATTTACAGAATCTGAGTATGCTCTTACTAAACCACCTGTACCCAATTTTATTCCACCAAAATATCTCACTATAATTACAGCTGTATTAATAAGCTCATTACCAGCTAAGACATTTAAAGAAGGTTTACCACTTGTACCTTTTGGTTCTCCATCATCACTACTGTTTTCAACAATTTGCTCATACTCATTTAAATATCTATAAGCATAGACATGATGCCTTGCTTTTGGATGCTCTTTTTTTAATCTTTGCATTATTTCATCAAAATCTTTTGAAGGGAAAAGATGTGCAATAAACTTAGATTTTTTCTCTTCAAAAATTTCGTAAAACTCTTCTTTTACATATTTCAATCTTAACTCTTTTTTTTAAGTTCTTTTTTTATTAAAACATTTTTTCTCTTATGGAGGAATAAATAACCATTTTTTGAATATTTTTATACTATAATTTCGCTTATGAGATTAGACCAATACCTAACAAAAAATTTTGATATTCAAAGTAGAAATAAAGCAAGTGAACTAATAAAAGCAAAAAAAGTTCAAGTAAACAATAAAATAGTTACAAAACCTTCATATATTGTAGAAGAGTTATCAAATATTAAAATATTAGAAGATGATTTCTTCGTAAGTAGAGCTGCTTATAAACTTAAATACTTTCTTGATGAAATTAATATAAATATTAAAAATCTTAATAGTTTAGACATAGGAAGTAGTACAGGAGGATTTACACAAATTTTACTAAATAGTTATGTAAAAGGTGTAACATGTGTTGATGTTGGCTCAAATCAACTTCATGAAAAGATAAGAAATGATAAAAGAATTATATTTTATGAAAATACAGACATTAGAGAATTTAAACCTAACAATAGATTTGAACTAGTAACTTGTGATGTTTCATTTATCTCTATTTTAAATATATTAAAAGATATAAATAGATTATCAAATGATAAGATAATTATACTTTTTAAACCTCAATTTGAAGTAGGAAGAGAAGTAAAAAGAGATAAAAAAGGTGTTGTAAAAGATAAAAAAGCCATTTTAAAAGCAAGAGAAAAATTTTTATATAATACAAAACTTTTAAATTGGAATTTAAAATATAGTTCATATAGTAAAATACAAGGAAAAGATGGGAATGAAGAAGAGTTATTCTACTTTAGTAAATAAAAAAGATATTACATCAATTGCAATTGGTGGTTTTGATGGTATGCATATTGCACATCAACAACTATTTAAACAATTAGATAAAAATGGAGCTATTGTTGCAATTGAATCAGGATATTCAAATCTTACTCCTAAAAGTTTTAGACAAGAGTACACAAATCTACCAGTTTACTACTATGTACTTGATAATATCAAACATTTAGAAGGTGAAGAGTTTATTAAACTATTAAAAGAGGAGTTTCCTAATTTAAAAAAAATCGTAGTTGGCTTTGACTTTTGTTTTGGTAAAAATAGAAAATATAATACAACTGGACTTAAAAATCTTTTTGATGGTGAAGTAGTTGTAGTAGATGAAGTTTGCAATAATAAACTTGCTATACATTCAAGATTTATTAGAGATTTTATAAAACAAGGAGATATAAAAAAAGCAAATGAATTTTTAGGTAAAGAGTATAAAATAGTAGGTCAAGTCATAAAAGGTCAAGGCTTGGGTAAAAAAAGTTTTGTACCTACAATTAATCTTTTAGTTGAAGAGTTTTTGTTACCTAAAGAAGGAGTTTACATAACAAAAACAATAATAAAAGATGAAATTTTTAACTCAGTAACATTTCTTGGTCATAGAGTTACAACAGATGGAAGTTTTGCTGTTGAAACTCATATTTTAAATAAAAATATTCATAATGCAATAGGTAAAATACAGATTATATTTATTGATAAAATAAGAGATAATGAAAAATTTAATAGCTTTGAAAAATTAAAAAATCAGATTAATGAAGATATAAATATATCACTTAAGTATTTTGATAAATAATAATTAATATTCATTTAGATAAAATATATTTATGGTAGATAAAATATTTGAAAAATCGATAAAAAAACAGTTTGAATTTGATGAAGATGTAGCATCAGTATTTGATGATATGTTAAGTCGTTCAATTCCTTTTTATAAGCAAATGCAAGAGTTAACTATTGAGTTTGCTTTAAATTACTTACAAAAAGATGATACTGTTTATGACCTTGGTTGTTCAACAGCCTCAACACTTATTGAACTAGGTAAACAATCAAACTTTGATTTAAACCTAATTGGTATTGATAACTCAAGTGCAATGCTTTCTAGAGCTTCAAAAAAATGTAAAGCATTTGGTATTGATATAAAACTTAGAAATGAAGATTTACTTGATACTTCTTATGATAATGCAAAATTAGTTATATCAAACTACACACTACAATTCATTAGACCTTTACAAAGAGAGAAATTAATCAAAAAAATTTATGACTCTTTAAAAGAAGATGGTATTTTTATATTTAGTGAAAAAGTTATTTCTTCAAATAAAGTTTTAAATAAACAGTGTATTGATACATACTATGACTTTAAGAAAAAACAAGGTTATAGTGAGTATGAAATTGCACAAAAAAGAGAAGCATTAGAAAATGTTTTAATACCATATACCGATGATGAAAATAAAAAAATGATATTAGATGCAGGTTTTTCTCACTGTGAAGTACTATTTAAATGGGTAAACTTTGCAACATTTATAGCTATAAAATAAATAAAAAGGATTTAAATGTTAGAAATTGGATCAAAAGCACCTGAATTTTGTGCAAAAAATCAAGATGATGTTGAAATTCATTCAAGAGATTTAAAAGGAAAATGGATTGTTTTATACTTCTATCCAAAAGATTTAACTCCAGGTTGTACTACTGAGGCTTGTGACTTTACAGCTAGTGAACCAGAGTTTGATGATTTAGATGCTGTGATTTTAGGTGTAAGTCCAGATGACACTGCAAAACATAGAAAATTCATAGAAAAAAAAGAATTATCAATTACTCTTTTATCAGATGAAGATAAAAAGATGTGTGAAGATTTTGGTGTATGGCAACTTAAGAAATTCATGGGTAAAGAGTATATGGGAGTAGTAAGAACAACATTTATTATTAACCCCGAAGGTGAAATTGCAGCTTTATGGACTAAAGTAAGAGTTAAAGGTCATGTTGAAGCAGTAAAAGATAAATTAAAACAATTACAATCAAAATAAGGAAAACAATGATGAAAAAAGCTTCAATTAAATTATTATTAGCATCAAGTGCTATACTATTTGCAAATAGCGTTAGTGCTGATACTACAATTTGTTATAAAAAAGATTGGACAAGTCCTTCAACAATAGAAAAAACTAAACTTGATGGTGGAGTTTGTAAAGGTGAATTATCTTTAATAGATATGAAAAAAAATGGTTGGAAATTAAAAGATATTAAAATAACAAGCTCAGATAAAGGCTTAAATTATCAATATGTTTTAACTACTGATGAAATAATAAAAGTAGATAATAAAGCGGCATTAAATACTAAAAACAAAAGACCATTATCTTTTAAACAGATGAAAACTAAAATAACAAATGTTACTAATAATAGTGCTACAATAAATATAGGTAATTTAAGAGTTGGACAAAGTGGTATAATTGTAAGAGAGTATGAAGATGGACAAAAACTAATTATTTCAAATGCTTATGTTACAAAAACTTCACAAAACAATTCACAAATAAAACTTATTGCTTTTAATGATTTAAAACAAGAAGCAATACCAACATCAAAAACAAAAGTACAAGAAAATGATACATTAATCTTAAATTATATGTATGACAAATCACTTTTAATTACACCATCACAAGATGCATTTCAAGTTGCTAGAGCAAAATTTAGATATAACACATTTTTACACTCTGATATTTTTGCTGCAAAATTAAAAACAATTAGAGAACCTTTACCTTCAAAAACTACTATTCAAGATTTTGCAATTGAACAAAATTTAGGAACAATATTTTTTATTATCAAAAATAGAGCTTATGTAGTTGATAGTAAAACTTTTGCACTTTTAGATAGTTACACTTTAGCTTACAACTATTTAGATACAGAAAAAATGCCTTTTTACACAAGAATTGAAGGTATAGAAGAGGCTCCTTTTGATGGAATTTTAAAAAGCATAACAGAACTTAGTTTCTTAAAAGATATATTTGGAGATGATGAAAGATCAGAAGAAGAGATTTTACTTGAAGGTGAAATGAAAAAAGATGAAATAGTAACAAAAAATGATATGTATAATGATTACTATAAATCAATTTTAGGACTAAAGTAATGATTGATAAAAAACATTTAGAGTATTTTGAAAGTATCGTAGGAAGTGAAAATGTAAAAGCTGATAAGGCTCATTTAATTGCTTATTGCTATGATGCCACAAAAGAGAGATTTGAACCAGATGCTGTTGTATTTCCTAAAGATGAACAAGATATTTCAAAAATATTAAAATATTGTAATGAAGAAAAAATAGTAATTGTTCCAAGAGGTGCTGGTTCAGGATTTACAGGAGGAGCACTTCCTTCAAATGGTGGAATTATTTTAAGTTTAGAAAGACATATGAATAAACTACTTGAAATAGACATGGAAAACATGGTAGGTGTTGTTCAACCTGGACTTATAAATATGGAGTTTCAAAAAGCAGTTGAAGAAGTTGGACTTTTTTATCCTCCAGATCCTGCAAGTGAACAGTACTCAACTTTAGGTGGAAATGTAAGTGAAAATGCTGGAGGAATGAGAGCTGCAAAATATGGAATTACAAAAGACTATGTAGTTGCTTTAAGAGCAGTTTTACCAAATGGAGAAATTATAACAGCTGGTAAAAAAACTATTAAAGATGTTGCTGGATACAATACAGCAGGTATTTTAATTGCAAGTGAAGGAACATTAGCAGTTATTACAGAAATCACTTTAAAACTTATTCCAAAACCAAAATTCAAACAAACATACATGGGTGTTTTCCCTGATGTTAATAAAGCAATGAATGCAGTATTTAAATCTCTTGCAAGTGGTGCAAATCCTGTTGCAATGGAATTTTTGGATGCCTTAGTAATTAAAGCATTAAAGCAAAAATTCCCTCAAGTAGAGCTTCCTGAAAATGCTGGTGGGATTTTAGTTGGAGATGTGGATGGAAGTTCTCAAGCAGAGATTGATTCACAAATTCAAACACTAAAAGAATCATTTGCTGAGTATGGTTCAGTAGATTTTATAGTTGCAAAGGATGAAGAACACTCAAATTCATTATGGTTTGCAAGAAGAAATGCAAGTCCTGCAACAATGATTTATGGTACAAAAAAATTAAATGAAGATATTTCTGTACCAAGAAGTAAACTTCCAGTAGCATTAGATGAAATATATAAAATTGGTGAAAAATATGGATTTAATGTTCCTTGTTTTGGTCATGCAGGTGATGGAAATATTCACGTAAATGTAATGGTTAAAGATAAAACAAATGAAAAAGAGATGGAAGATGGACATAAAGCTATCGAAGAGATTTTTCAATTAGTTGTAGATATGGGTGGAACACTTAGTGGAGAGCATGGTATCGGACTTTCAAAAGCTCCTTTTATGAATATAGCGTTTAATAATGCAGAATTAGAGCTATTTAGAAATATCAAAAAGGCTTTTGATCCAAATAATATTTTGAATCCTTTTAAAATGGGATTATAAAATGAAAAAGCAAAGTCTTGTAGCACAATACTATAAAAGTTTTATACAGCTACTTGATTCTTTTTTTAATGATGATACAACATATTATGCTGCAAGTCTTAGCTTTTTTACAATATTCTCTATCTTACCAATAATTGCATTATTAATTGCAATCATTTCAACTATGGAAGTCTTTCAAAGTTATCTTGATATATTTATTTCTAATATATTTGATATTTTAAATCCTACCCATTCACAAGTTTTTGTGACAGCTTTTAAAGATTTTATTTCAAATTCAACAAAGCTTGGATATATCGGAATAGTATACATGTTTTTTGTTTTTATCATGTTTTTTAAAGATTATGAATATATTATTAATAAAATTCATAAAGCAAAAAGAAGACCTATATATAAACTATTTCTATTTTATTT
>NZ_NXIF01000049.1 GCF_002837275.1 Malaciobacter halophilus
GTTTTAGTTTTGTAAGATTTATTTATTAGTTTATTATATATTATTATAAACAAATTAATTAAAGATTGCAAGCTTTTGGTTTGTAAATCTTATAGTCATTTTATGAATGATTGTTCATTTATGTGGTTGGTGTTAAAAAGTTTGAAAAAAACTTTTAAAAGTGTAAAAAATAAATGATTATTCATTTATTATTATTGAAACAAAGGAACTATTTTGAAAACTGATTTATTTAATAAGTTATCAAAAAGACTATCAAGTGTTGAAAATCTTCCAAGACTTGACGATAAAAAATCGATTCCGTCAATTTTGGAGGAAAAGGGTGTAAGTAGAAGGGATTTTATGAAGTGGGCTGGTGCTATGACTGCAATGTTAGCACTTCCTGCGAACTTTACTCCTTTAGTTGCAAAAGCTGCTGAGCTTAGTGATAGATTACCAATTATTTGGTTACACATGGCAGAGTGTACAGGTTGTTCTGAATCACTACTTAGAACTGATGCTCCTACAATTGATTCTTTAATTTTTGATTATATCTCTTTAGAGTATCATGAAACATTAATGGCAGCTGCAGGTTGGCAAGCTGAACATAATTTAGAGCATGCAATTGAAAAGTATAAAGGTCAATATATTTTAATGGTAGAAGGAGGTATTCCTTCAGGTGAAAACTCACACTTTTTAACTATTGGTGGTCATGGTAAAACAGGTGAGCAAAGTGCAAAAGATGCAAGTGAAAATGCAGCTGCTATTTTTGCGATTGGGACATGTTCTAGCTTTGGTGGTGTTCAAGCTGCTATTCCTAATCCAACTGGTGCAGTTGCTTTATCAAAAGTAACAGATAAAACTGTTATTAATGTTCCAGGCTGTCCTCCTAGTGAGAAGAATATTGTAGGAACACTTTTACATTTTATTTTATATGGTACATTACCTGCATTAGATGCTTATAATAGACCAAAATGGGCATATGGTCTTAGAATTCACGATTTATGTGAAAGAAGAGGTAGATTTGATGCTGGAGAGTTTGTTGAAGAGTTTGGAGATGAAGGTGCTAAAAAAGGTTACTGTTTATATAAAGTAGGTTGTAAAGGTCCTTATACATTTAATAACTGTTCAAAAAATAAATTTAATTCTCATATGTCTTGGCCAATTCAAGCAGGTCACGGATGTATTGGTTGTTCTGAACCTGATTTTTGGGATACAATGGGACCATTTGAAGAGCCTGTTGCAGATAGATTATATGATACTGTATTTGGTGGTTTAGGTGCTGATGCAACTGCAGATAGAATTGGAGTTGGATTATTAACTGTTACAGGTATTGGTATAGCAGCACACGCAGCAATTTCAAAATTTAAAAATCCAAAAGATGGTGAGGAGTAGAATATGGCAAATAAAAGAGTAATAGTTGACCCAATTACAAGAATTGAAGGACATTTAAGAATTGAAGTAGAAGTAGATGAAAATAATGTAATTCAAAAAGCTTATTCAACTTCAACACTATGGAGAGGATTAGAAACAATTGTTAAAAATAGAGACCCAAGAGATGCTGGGTTTTTAATGCAAAGAATTTGTGGTGTATGTACTTTTTCTCATTATAGAGCAGGTATTGAAGCAGTTGAAGATGCTTTAGGTATAAAGCCTCCTTTAAATGCAAAATTAACAAGAAGTTTAATGAATCAAGCACTATTTTTACATGACCATATTGTACACTTTTATCATTTACATGGACTTGATTGGGTTGATGTTGTTTCAGCACTTAAAGCAAATCCAGCTAAAGCTTCAAAAGAAGCATTTAAATATGCACAGTACCCAATTGGAACTGGAGAAAATGAACTAAAAGCAGTACAAGATAAAGTTAAGATTTTTGTTGAAAAAGGACAACTTGGACCTTTTGCAAATGCTTATTGGGGACATGAAACTTATAAGTTAACTCCTGAAGAGAATTTAATAGCATTATCTCACTATTTAAAAGCCTTAGAAATTCAAAGAGATTTAGCAAAAATGATGGCTATTTTTGGAGGTAAACAACCACACCCACAAAGTTTAACAGTTGGTGGTGTTACTTGTATTATGGATTTATTAGACCCTTCAAGAATGGGTGAATATTTAACTATTTTTAAAATGGCAAAGAATTTTGTTGATAACGCATATTATGCTGATATTTTAATGGCAGGAAAAGCATTTAAATCAGAACCTTCTGTTGTTCAAAAAAGAGGTGTAATGAATTTTATGTCTCATGAAGAGATGCTATTAAATAGAAGTGAGTATCTTTTTGACACAGGTATTATCATGAATGGAGATTTATCAAAAGTTTATCCAATTAATGAAGACTTAATTACAGAAGAAGCTACTCACTCTTGGTATAAAGATAATCAACCTTTACATCCATATGATGGTAAAACAAATCCAAACTATACTGGTTTTGTAGATAAAGATACTGTTGGAATGGATGGTAAAATGGTACATTCAAAAGCTATTGATGAAGATGGAAAATATTCATGGATTAAATCGCCTAGATATGATGGAAAACCAATGGAAGTTGGTCCTTTAGCTTCTGTTTTAGTATCTTATGCAAGTGGAAATAAAAAAATTCAAAAAATCGTTGATGAGTTTTTAGCAAAATCTGGTCTTCCAACTGAGGCATTATTTACAACATTAGGTAGAACTGCTGGTAGAATGCTTCAAACAAAAGCAATTGTTGAGAATGGAATAGAGACTTTTAATACTTTAATTGAAAACTTAAAAGTTGACCAAGAGACTTATACTTCTTATAAAATTGATAAAAATAAAGAGTATAAAGGAAGATTTATTGGTGATGTACCAAGAGGTATGTTATCTCACTGGATTAGAATTAAAAACGGAGTTGTAGAAAATTATCAAGCTGTTGTTCCTTCTACATGGAATGCAGGACCAAAAGATGCAAATGGTTTAATTGGACCATATGAGTCAAATTTAGTAGGAATGAAAATTGCTGATTTATCTCAACCTTTAGAGATTATTAGAGTAATTCACAGTTTTGACCCTTGTATTGCTTGTGCAGTTCACGTAATGGATACAAAAGGTAATGATTTAGGAGTACACAAAGTAGACCCTGTTTATGGGGCAAGCTGCTAGGAGCACATCATGATAAAGAAACACTATGAGTTTTCATTTTGGCTTAGAGTTACACACTGGGTAAGAGCAGTCGCAATTGTAATTCTAACAGCGAGTGGTTTTTATATTGCATATCCATTTATTGCTCCAGCACATAATGGTGGAGAACCTGTTAATTTTCTAAATGCACTATTTAGATCTTGGCATGTGATATTTGGATTTTTATTAATTGCAGTTACGATTGGTAAATTTTATCTATTTTTCTTTGATAAGCAAAGTGATATAGAAAGAGCATCATTTAAAGATTTTATTAATCCAGTAGTTTGGATTAAACAAATTAAGTACTATTTATTAGTAGGAAAACATCCACATGGAAAAGGGGTATATAATCCACTTCAATTTATGGCATATTTAGGTGTATATGGAGCGATTATTCTTATTTCATTGACTGGATTAATTCTATATATTCATGTTTATCATGAAGGTATGGGTGGAATGTTATATGATATTTTAAGACCTGTTGAAGTTATGATGGGTGGACTAGCTTGGGTTAGAGAGCTACATCATATTGCAATGTGGATTTTTATAATTTTCTTACCTATACATATTTATCTTGCTATATTTAACTCTGTTTATGGTAAATCAGGTGCTATGGATTCAATCTTTAGCGGATATAGATGGATTAAAAAGAAAGATAAATGAATATCTTAATTTTAGGTATTGGAAATATCCTTTTTCAAGATGAGGGTATGGGAGCACATTTTGTTCACTATTTAGATGAGAAATATGAGTTTAAAAATGAACAAAATAGTGTGAGTATAGTAGATGGTGGAACATTAGCCCATAGGCTAATTCCACTAATCGTAAAGTTTGACCATGTTATTGTTATTGATTGTGTTGATGCTCTTAATTCTAAACCAGGGGATGTTTATTTTTTTGATTTTGAACATGCACCTAAAGAGATTGATTGGCAAGGAAGTGCACATGAAATTGAGATGCTTCAAACACTTAATATGATTCAAATCAATGGAGATTTACCCAAAACACATGTATTGGGAATTATTCCAAAAAGAGTTGATGATGATACAACATTTGAATTAAGTGACGAAGTAATAAAAGCAACTACAACAATGGAGCATACTATTATAAAACATCTTGAAAGTTTAGGTGTTAAACCAGTTCTTAAAAAAGATGATGTAACAATTACAGATATTGCAGAAGTTTCATACAAAAGAGAGATTATTAATGATCCTAAAATTTAAATTTGATTATAACTCAAACAATAACACACTATTATACTTTTTAAACAAGATTGCTAAAAAAAGCAATCTTGAATATAAAATAACAAAAACAAATTTTATAAACTTGTATATTGAAGGTGATGAAGAACAACTAACACAGTTTTCTTCTTTATTAAGTAAATATTTACCAATGTCGATTTTTTTTAAAGATAATACAGCAGAAGTTGTACCACAAATTGGTGACGAACAAAGTGTTGTTTTTGAAAATGAAGAAATAAATTTGCCATTTTGCTCTTCATGTTTAGAAAAAATTCAAGATACAACTTCTACTAATTTTTACAATCCTTTCGTATCATGTGATATTTGTGGTACAACTTGTGATGTAAAGGAGTTAAAACTTCTTGATTTTAATAAAGAAAAAATTGAATACACAAATTATAAAGATTTATTTAGTAAAGTTGCTAGTTTAATAAATGATGAAAAAAGTATAAAAATAAAAACAAGAAGTAGTGCGTTTGTTTTTAAAAAGATGACAAAAACTGAACATGATGTTAAAGTTTTATGTACTAATCTTGCAGATATTTCAAAAGTTTTTGTTGCTAGCAAAGCAGAAGTTGTTGCTTTAGCAAGTATTGAAAAGCCAATTTTAAGTCTTAGAGTTAATGAAGTATTTAAACAAAAAAATATTTTATCTCAAAAGTATGTAGATGTAAGATTTGTAAATGATTTAATACTATTTTTACTTGGAAAAGAGTTAGAAAAGTTTGAAATTGATTTTTTAGTTTATGATACGAACTCTTCTTATGATTATGAATTAACTTATGATGAGGAGTTAAAGCCTTTAGATATAATAAAACTTAAAGTAATTGATAATAAAAATTTAATTTTAGAATCATCTTCATATAGTAAAGATTTAGATACTATTTATTCAAAATTTGATGAACCTTCAAAAGGTCATTTTATGGTGCTTTTACATGAACATAATTTTTATAATAAATCTATTTTAAATTTTTACTCTTCAACAAAAAAGAGTGATAATATCTGTTTGTATTCTAAAGATATTGAAGGCTTATTGGATATTGTAAATTATAGTTTACCAAACTCAATAGGTGAAATTTTTGAAATACTTAAAAAAGATAAAACAGCATCAAGATTGATTGAAAACTATAAAAATAAATATCCAGAAATTTATAATAATGCATTAAATTATGATATTTCTTCTTTAAAAGTAAATAGTATTTATTCTTATTGGAAAATTGTTGCAGTTGTTTTAGGCTTTACTTCTAAAATTGAAGAGCAAAATATAGTTTTAAATAATGCAATGACTTGTGTTTTAGATAAAGGCCCAAGAATTGATTATAAATTGAAACAAAGTGATAAGATTTTTAATAAAGAGTTTTTACTTCATAAATTAATTCAATCAGGAATGAGTTTTAAACTAGCTGGTGTTGATGATAATACTTTAGCTTTAGGGTATATTGAAAGTTTTGCACACTATGTTGCAACTTTAGTAGATGATATTAATAATGAAGTTGAACTTGATGGTGTTAGTTTAACAGGAGATATATTTGCAAATGAGTTAATTTCAAAATTAGTTCATAAAAGTATTACAAAAAATTTCAAAATATACTATAATAAAGACTTCGTAATACAAAAATAAGAAGTTTGGATGGTTGTTAGTAAATTAGTAAAAGTAAAAGGAATAGTTCAAGGAGTTGGATTTCGTCCCTATGTTTTCAATCTTTGTGAAAGCTTAAATTTAAAAGGCTGGGTAAACAATGATGATGAAGGTGTAAATATTGCCTTAGAAGCACAAGAGGATTTGATAAATGAGTTTTTAAAAGAGTTAGAAGCTTATCCACCTCCTTTAGCAACAATAGACTCAATTGAAGTTTTAAATAAAGAGTTTGAGAATTTAAATGATTTTAAGATTTTAAAAAGTCAAAATAACTCTAATAAAACTACAATAATCTCACCAGATATTGCTATTTGTCAAGATTGTATCAATGATATAAAAGATGAAAATAATTTTAGATATAACTATGCATTAACTAATTGTACAAACTGTGGACCTAGATACTCAATAATAAAAACTGTCCCATATGATAGAGTTAATACATCAATGTCAGAGTTTGAATTATGCTCTTTTTGTCAAAATGAATATGAAAACCCTAAAAATAGACGGTATCACGCTCAACCAGTGTGCTGTGAGAAGTGTGGACCAAAAATTAAACTATATAATAACTATAATATTAAATTAGAAGAAGATGTTTTAGCAATAAAAAAAATGGCAACTCTTATAAATAGTGGAGAAATTGTAGCTATTAAAGGTATAGGTGGATTTCATTTGGTTTGTGATGCTACAAATGATGAAGCAGTAATGAAATTAAGAAAAAGAAAAAATAGACCTACAAAACCATATGCAGTAATGTTTAAAGATATTTCTGAATTAAAAAATTATGCAAATTTTTCTAAAGAAGAAGAGAAAATAATTATATCTAAAGAGAAACCAATTACTTTAGTTAATAAAAAAATAAATAGTAATTTAAGCTTTAGTGTTGCTCCAAATATAAGTAAGTTAGGGGTTTTTTTACCTTATACTCCTTTGCATTATATACTATTTGAGTTTTTAAATTCTCCTATAATTGCAACAAGCGCAAACTTAAAAGATGAACCAATTATTAGACATAAAGATGAACTTTTAGCAAAACTTTCTAATGTTGTAGATTTTGTACTTGATTTTAATAGAGAGATTATTAATGCTGTTGATGATAGCGTAGTTCAAGTAATAAACAATAAGCTTGTAAAACTGAGAAATGCAAGAGGTTATACCCCAACGACTATAAAATTAGAAAAAAAACAAAATAAAAAAATTCTTGCTTTAGGTGCAAATCAAAAATCTACAATTTCTTTATCTTTTGAAGATAATTTAATTGTTTCTCCTCATATTGGGGATTTAAATTCGATTGACTCAATTGAGTATTTTATGCGTACAGTTAAAACTTTTAAAAGATTTTATGATTTTGAACCTGATATTGTAGTTTGTGATAAGCATCCTCAATATGAAAGTACTAAATGGGCAAGCAGATTAAATAATATAGAAGTAATACAAATTCAACATCATTATGCACATATTTTAAGCACAATGGCAGAGTTTAAATTAAAACATAAACTTTTAGGTTTTAGTTTTGATGGAACTGGTTATGGTGATGATGGTAAAATTTGGGGTGGTGAAGTGATGCTTGCCTCACAAAAAGATTATGAAAGAGTATTTCATTTTAGATATTTTAAACTTTTAGGTTCTGAAGCTGCAATAAAAGAGCCTAAAAGAGTAGCATTATCTTTACTTTTTGAAAATTATAGTTTAGAAAAATTAAAAGGGATGCATATCCCTTTATTAAATGAGTTCTCTTATGAAGAGTTAGATAATTTATATATGATGTGGGAAAAAGGAATAAATGCACCGTTTACTAGTTCTCTTGGAAGAATTTTTGATGCAATTGCCTCTTTAGCAAATATAGCACATACTCAGTCTTATGAAGGAGAAACAGGCCTTTTAATAGAAGAGAACTATAATGAAAAAATATCAGACTTTTATGAGTATAAGATAGAAAATGGGCAAATCGATATTTTTGAGATGGTAAAAATAATAGTAAATGAGTATGATAAAAAAGCAATTTGTACTAAGTTTATTAATACAATTGTAAAAATAGTTGTAGATATATCTAATTATTATAGTGATTTAGATGTTGTTTTAACAGGGGGTGTTTTTCAAAATAAAACACTTTTACAACTTTGTGTAAAAGAGCTTGAAAAAAATAATAAAAAAGTATATTTTAATCAAAAAGTTTCATTAAATGATGGCTCTATTTCTGTAGGACAGCTTTACTCACAAGTTGATATTGACTAAAAATTAACTTAAATTATCAACAAATTAATAAAAAGTTTCAAAAAATAGTGAGAAAATTATCTCTTTTAAATTCTGTTTAGATAAAATCAATATTTGAATTTTATATAAGGTTGGCTATGAATAAAGCAAGATTTAGTAGATTGGGATTTATCCTAGCTGCAGTTGGATCTGCAGTAGGTTTAGGAAATATTTGGAAATTTCCTTATGTAACAGGTGAATTTGGTGGTGGTGCATTTGTAATTGTATATTTAATCACTGCACTTTTTATTGGTGTTTTTGTATTAATTGCTGAGCTTTTAATTGGTAAAGTAGGGCAAAGTGATGCAGTATCTATGTTTGAAAATTTAGCAACAAAACATAAAAAGATATGGAAGTTTGCGGGATTTATGGCTATTGTTCCGTTGATTATTCTTTCTTATTATTCTGTTGTTATTGGGTGGATTTTTCATTATATAGTATTATCTTTTGATAAGTTACCAACAACTGTAAAAGAATCAACTGATAATTTTATGAATCTTTTGACATCAGATTATCAAACACAACTTTTTTATCACACAATGGTTTTTGTATTAGTTACATTAATTATTTTAAGAGGTATTAAAGATGGTATTGAAAAAATAAATAAAGTATTAATGCCTTTATTAGGTATTATTTTAGGTATTTTATTTATCTATTCAATCAATGTTGATGCATTTGGTGAAGCAGTTTATTTTATGTTTAATCCAGACTTTTCAAAGATTACTTCTTCTGCAATTATTGCAGCAATTGGACAAGCATTTTATACACTATCTTTGGGTATGGGTATTATTATTACATATGCTGCTTCTTTACCTAAACAGACAAATATTGCAAAATCGGCAATTACAATTTCAATTATTGATACAATAGTTGCAATAGTTGCAGGTTTAGTTATATTTACTTTACTATTTGATAAAGGTGCAGAGTCAACAAAAGGTGCTGGATTAGTATTTATCTCTTTACCTTCAGTATTTTATGAGTTTGGTGGAGCAGGACAATTCTTAGCATTAATGTTCTTTATTGCTATTGCTTTTGCAGGTATAACTTCTGCGATTTCAATGATGGAACCAACAGTATTATACTTAATTGAAAGATTCAATATGACAAGAATGAAAGCTGCAATTATTTGTAGTTTATTCTTCTATATTTTAGGTATAATTACTCTTTTATCAAATGTAACAGAGTTTGCACCAGCGTTACAAGTTGGTGAAAAATCATTCTTTGATTGGGTTGATTTTGTATGTTTTACAATAATTGTACCAATTGGTGGTATTCTTGTTGTTGTTTTTGTTGGTTATTATATGGATAAAGAGATAATCAAAAAAGAATTAACTCCAATTTTAGGAACAACGCTATTAAAATTATGGTTCTTCATGGTAAGATATGTAATCCCTATTGCACTAGTTGCAGTTATCTTAAATGAAACAGGAATCTTTAAATTCTAAGAGGAACTCTCCTCTTAGTTAATAATTAGTTTTTTAACTGTTTAACTTTTTTTTCTATATAAAAAGCTCCAAATGGAATTAGTGAATATACAAAAAGTTGAAAACTAAATCCTTTGTCCCATTTTAATCTATTCATTGCTAAAAATAATACAATTGCAAATAGTATAAATAAAATACCATGTGTCATTCCTACTACTTTTACTGGATACGGGTTATCCCCTATATATTTAATAGGCATTGCAATAAATAGAAGTATTAAATATGACAATCCTTCAATAAAAGATACCATCCTAAAACTATTTAACA
Source organism: Malaciobacter halophilus (assembly GCF_002837275.1). GTDB lineage: Bacteria > Campylobacterota > Campylobacteria > Campylobacterales > Arcobacteraceae > Malaciobacter > Malaciobacter halophilus. The sequence goes on from NZ_NXIF01000049.1 coordinate 10,005, forward strand.
TCTATATCCTTTTTTAGTTTTGCAGTATTATAGTTAATTTTATATTAGTAATGTTTTACAAAATTTTAATAATAAAGCTATTTTTTTGCTATAATTTATTGATAGGATATAATATGGCGTTAGATTATTGTTTAACTGGTAAAATAGTTTTACTACTTTAATTCAAGGGGTTCATTATGGGGTATTTTAAAAACTTGAATATTCGAGTTAAGATTTTGTCAATAGTAATCATTACTATTATAGTTTTAGGAACTATAATCTCTGTAAAGTCTATTTATTCAATTATGACTTTAACCAAAGAGAATATAGAAGATTATAAAGTAAATGCATATTCTCAAAAAGAGAATGAACTAAGAAGTTATGTAAAAATGGCTCAAAAAGTTGTTAAGGACTTTTATGAAAAAACAAAAAAAGAGAAAATTCAATTTACAGTAGAAAGTAGCTTAAAAGAACAAACTGATTTTGTATTTTCCCTTTTAAATAGTCAGTATGAAAAAAATAAAAATAAAATGCCTAAACAACAATTGCAAAAAAGATTAATTGAAATTGTAAAGGGTTTTAAATATGGGGAAGCAGGATATTTTTTTATAAATGATTTTGATTATAAAATTGTTGCACATCCTATAAGACCAGAAGATGAGGGCAAGAGTTTCCTTGATGTGCGAGATAAAAATGGTGTTGCTTTTATTAAAATTTTAACTGATGAAATAAAAAAAGGTAATACTGATAGTTTAGTTAATTATGTTTGGAAAAAACCAAGTACAAATAGTTATGAAACTAAAGTCTCTTATGCAAAAGTTTTTAAGCCATATAATTGGATAATTACTACAGGTGCATATTTAGATGATTTGACTGAGCAAATGAAAGAGGAGTCTTTGGAAGCACTATCACAAATGAGATATGCAAAAAATGGATATTTTTGGGTAAATGATTCTAGACCTGTTTTAATAATGAATCCTAATAGCAAAGATGAAATTGGTAAAAATTTAGCTTCAGCTACTGATTCAAAAGGTAAAAAATATTTTCAAGAGTTTGTAAAAGTTGCAAAATCACAAAAAGAGGGATTAGTATCATATTATAAAAATAAACCAGGAGAAACACAAGCCAAAGAAAAGCTTTCATACATAGCATATTTTGAACCTTGGGATTGGATTATTGGTACTGGTACATATATTGAAGATATTGAAAAAAACATTGAAAAAATGACAAAACTTGCAGAAGAAGAGATAAATAGTGCTATTTTACAAGTAGTAGTTATTTCAGTTGTTGCAGTTATTATTATTGCACTATTAATTTCATTTTTATTAAATAAAATCTTAGTTGAGCCAATTGAGGATTTAAAATCTGGACTATTAGAATTTTTTAAATTTTTAAACCATGAATCTAAAGAGGTTAAACAATTAGAGATATTTGCTAATGATGAGATAGGTCATATGTCAAAAATGGTTAATGATAATATAAAAAATACTAAAAAAGTAATTGAACAAGACCAAATAGTAATTGATGAGGTTTCTAATTTAGTTAATCATATTAGTTCAGGAGAGTTATCTGGAAGAATAGAAAATAGTAGTTTAAATCCTTCAATAAAACAATTAATTGTTGTTTTCAATGAAATGATGGAGCATTTACAAGAGATTGTTAAACACTCTTTATATGTAATTAAAAAATATCAACAAAATGATTTTAGAGTTGAAACAACTATGAAGTGTAAAGGTGAATTGTGTGATTTAATGAATGGTATTAATGATTTAGGTCATACAATTAGTGATATGTTAGTTGAAAATAAGAAAAATGGACTTACATTAAATGAATCTGCTAAAGTTTTACGTTCAAATGTTGATGTTTTAAATAACTCTTCACAAGAATCAGCCTCTTCTTTAGAAGAAACAGCAGCTGCATTGGAACAAATTACAAGTAATATTAGAGAGAATGTTGAGCATATTAAAACAATGAGTGAGTATGCTCAAGTATTAAATAATTCATCAAAAGAGGGAAATACTCTTGCAACAAGAACTTCAGCTTCAATGGATCAAATAGATGAACAAGTTCACTCTATTAACGAGGCTATTTTAGTAATTGACCAAATAGCATTTCAAACAAATATTCTTTCATTAAATGCAGCAGTAGAAGCAGCAACTGCTGGAGAAGCTGGAAAAGGTTTTGCAGTTGTTGCACAAGAAGTTAGAAACTTAGCTAGTAGAAGTGCAGAAGCAGCAAGAGAGATTAAAGAGATAGTTGAAAATGCGACTATAAAAGCAAATGAAGGTAAAACAATTGCTGATGAAATGATTAAAGGTTATGAATCACTAAATGAAAATATAAATAAAACAATTTCACTAATTGAAGATGTAACAGGTGCAAGTAAAGAGCAACAATTAGGAATAGAGCAGATTAATGATGCAATTAATGAGCTTGACCAACAAACACAACAAAATGCTAATGTAGCTCTTAAAACAAAAGATGTTGCAATACAAACATCAACTATTTCTCAAAGAATTGTTGATAATGCAGATGATAAGGAGTTTGTAGGTAAAGATGAGGTTAAAGCTATGAAGCTTTAACTTCTAAAATATATATCTTTTAAGAGTGCTTTACAAATTGGCTTTGAGAAGTTATATTTAAATTCGCACTCTTTTAAGTAAAAAAAGAAGTTATCATTTGTTACTCCTTTGTATTTTTTTAGATTTTCTCTTAAATAACTCCAAAAATCTTTTAATGGTGTTTTATAAGAGTTTTGAGATTGTACTTTATGCCATTTTAGGTATCTTTCAAAATCTTCATCTCTATCTTGCAAAGGAGGTCTTGGAAGAGAAGGCATTAAAAGAGTAAAAACTCTTTGGTTTGAATAAAAACCTATAATATTTATTGCTTCATAAAGACTTTTATTCTTCTTTTGTAATTGTTTTTCATTGAAATAATAAAACTCTTCATATGAAGTATTATCTTGAATAGAGCTATAATATAGTTTTTCTAAATAGTTTGCAATTATTTTTCTAAAAATATCATATCTATTAGAAACGGTTCTATAGTTCATATTTAAATCTTTTGAAAGATTTAATGCCGGTATATTTTCACAAAAGCCTTCAATAATTTTCAAATCATTTTCAAGTTTATTTAATGAAATCTTTTTATTACAATCTTTACATTTTCTATAATTATTTTTTAGTATATAAAGTGTTCTTGAACCACAATAAGGACAATTTTTAATATTCATAAAAAAATTATATCTTTTTTTGTCCTAAATATACATAAGCGTTGAATGAATTTTCGCAGATTTTAAGAAAAAACAAGTAAACTAATACAAATGAACATCTATTCATAAAGGAGAATAATATGTGTAAAGATTGCGGTTGCAGTATAACAGACCACGAACACCACCACGACCACGACCATAGTCATGATCACCACCACAGTCATGAACATGGAAGTGCAAGTCATCAAGCTGCCCATGAGACACTACATCACAACCCACAATTAAATGATAGTAAAACAGTTTCAGTAATAAAAAAGATTTTAGATAAAAATGACCACGAAGCAGCTCATAATAGAGCACACTTTAATAATCATAAAGTTTTAGGTATTAACCTAATGAGTAGTCCAGGAAGTGGAAAAACTACACTTTTAGAAAAGTTAGCAGACTTTGCTGATTTTAAATTTGGAGTAGTTGAAGGCGATTTAGAAACAAATAGAGATGCTGATAGACTAAATAAAAAAGATATAAAAGCAGTACAAATTCAAACAGGAAGCGCTTGCCATTTAGATGCATTTATGGTACATAAAGGATTACATGATATGCCTTTAGATGAACTAGATGTATGTTTTGTTGAAAATGTAGGAAATTTAGTTTGCCCAGCTTCATATGATGTGGGAACACATTTAAATATTGTATTAGTAAGTATACCAGAAGGTGAAGACAAAATTGAAAAATATCCAGTTATGTTTAGAGCAGCAGATTTAATACTTTTTACAAAAACTGATTTACTTCCTTACTTTGAGTATGATATTGAAAAAGAGAAAGAAGCTGCTAGAAAATTAAAACCAAATGTTGATATTTTAGAAGTTAGCACAAAAGATGAAAATAGTTTAAAAGCTGTACTAGAGTGGATAAATTTTAAAAGAAAACATAGATAATTAGGAGAAAATATGTGTCTATCTATACCTTCAAAGATAAAAAAAATAGACAAAGAAAATAATATCTGTACAGTTGATACAATGGGTGTTGAAAGAAGTGCAAGTTTAGATTTAATTGACCAAGAAGTTAATATTGGAGATTATGTATTGATTCATATTGGTTTTGCGATGAATAAAATTGATGAGGATGATGCATTAGAGTCTTTAAGACTTTATCAAGAGATAATTGATAATATGGAACAAGAAGAGAGGCAAAAATTAGTAGAAGAGTCAGAAAACTGCGAAGGAAGATAACTGTATGGAAAATCTTGAATTAAAAGATTTATATGATGGTTTTAGAGATGCACAAACTATTAAAGCCTATAAAAAAATTATCGATGAAGATGCAAAAAAATTAGATAGAACAATTAATATAATGGAAGTTTGTGGAGGTCATACTCATACTATTATGAAGTATGGGATACCTCAACTTCTTCCTTCTAATATAAAATTTATCCATGGACCTGGTTGTCCTGTTTGTATTATGCCTAAAGAGAGAATTGACCATGCATATATTTTAAGCATGCAAGAAGATGTAATATTAGTAACCTTAGGAGATATGATAAAGGTTCCTGGTAGTAATGGAAGCTTACAAGATGCAAGAAGTAAAGGTGCTGATGTAAGATTTGTTTACTCTCCTATGGATTGCTTAAGTATTGCAAAAGAAAATCCTAATAAAAAAATAGTATTTTTTGCAATAGGTTTTGAAACTACTACACCAATGACAGCAGCATTAATTGATACTACAATAAAACAAAATATAAAAAATCTATTTTTTCATATCAATCATGTAACAGTTCCTGAAGTAATGAGTGAATTATTAGATAGTAGAGATGAACATGTAGATAGTTATAATCATAACATTGATGCTTTTTTAGGACCTTCACACGTAAGTGTTATTAGTGGAAGTAAAATATATGAGAAGTTTCCAAAACAGTATAATATTCCTGTAGTTGTTGCAGGTTTTGAACCAGTTGATGTGATGCAATCAATTTCAATGATAGTAAAACAGTTTATTGAAAATAGATGTGAACTTGAAATAGAGTACAAAAGATTAGTTTCATATGAAGGAAATATAAAAGTACAAGAGTTAATTAATAAATATTTTGAAAAAGTATCACTATTTAAATGGAGAGGTTTAGGAAATATTAAAGATTCTGGCTTAAAATTAAAACAGCAATATAGTAAATATGATGCAGAAGTTATATATAAAGATATTTTACCAATAGAAGAGATAGAAGACCATAAACTTTGCATATGTAGTGATATTTTAAGAGGTATGGCTAGTCCAAATGAGTGTACTATTTTTGGAACAGCTTGTAAACCAAATAAACCTGTTGGCTCATGTATGGTATCAAGTGAAGGTGCATGTGCAGCATATTATAAATATGGAAATTTATTATAAAAAGAAGAGAAACATATGAAAACAGTAACTTTAGCTCATGGAAATGGTGGAGCAGAAAATCAAGAACTAATTTCAAAAGTTTTTTATAAAGCTTTTAAAAATGATATTTTAACAAAAAGTGAAGATGCAGCTGTTATAGAAGATGGAAACTTAGCATTTACTACTGATTCTTTTACTGTAAGCCCTTTATTTTTCAATGGTGCAGATATTGGAAAACTCTCTATTTGTGGAACATGTAATGACTTAGCTATGATGGGAGCAAAACCAAAATATCTAACTTGTTCTGTAATTATTGAAGAGGGATTTGATTTTAAAAGCTTAGAAAAAATTGTTAATTCAATGAAAAAAGAGCTTGAAATAAATGGTGCTTGTGTTGTAAGTGGAGATACAAAAGTAGTTCCAAAAGGTAGTGTAGATAAAATATTTATTAATACTACTGGTATTGGAGAAATACAACAAAAAGGAATTAGCTCAAATGGTATTACAGAAGATGATGTAATTATTGTAAGTAGAGATGTTGGAGCTCATGGTGCGACAATTTTTGCAGCAAGAGAAGGAATGCAACTAAGTAGTAATTTAAAAAGTGATTGTGCATCACTTTATGTGCAAATAAAAGCTTTAATAGAAGCTGGTGTAAAAATTACTGCTTTAAGAGATGCAACAAGAGGAGGGGTTAGTGCAGTTTTAAATGAGTGGGCTAATCAATCTGATGTTTGTATTGAAGTACAAGAGAGTAAAATTCCAGTTTCAGATGAAGTCAATGGAGTTTGTGAACTTTTAGGTTTTGAGAGTTTAAGTTTAGCAAATGAAGGTACTTTTGTTATGGCTTTAAATAAAAATGAAGCTAATAAAGCTATTGAAGTTTTAAAACAGTTTGATAACTCAAAAAATGCAACAATAATCGCAGATGTTACAAAACAGTATCCTAAAAGAGTTGTTTTAAACTCGGAATGGGGAACAAAAAGATTTTTAGAATTACCAACAGGTGAGTTGTTACCAAGAATTTGCTAATGAGAGTATTACTGCTTATCTCTTCTTTTAACTCTTTAAGTCAAAAAGTTTATGTAAGATTAAAAGAGAAAAATTATACTGTAAGTATTAAGTACGCTATTGATGATGAACTTATGATAAAAGAGGTTCAAAGATTTAAACCTGATATTATTCTTTGTCCTTTTTTGAATAAGTTTGTTCCTAAACAGATATTTCAAAATATACCCACTTTTATTGTTCATCCTGGAGTTATTGGAGATAGAGGTTCAAACTCTTTAGATTTGGCAATCTTAGAAAATAAAAAAACTTGGGGAGTTGTAGTATTAAAAGCAGATGAAAATTTTGATGGTGGAGATATTTACTCTTATGAAAATTTTCTTATGCCTCAAAATAAAAGCAAAGCTTCTATTTATAGAAACGAAGTTACAAATTGTGCTATAAAAGCAATAGATGAACTTTTTAAAAATCTTAAAAATAGTAAATTTACTCCTAAAAAACAGATTTTAAATCCTATACATAAAAAAGTTACTCAAGAAGATAGAAAGATAAATTGGCAAGAAGATAGTAGTGAAGTTATTATTAGAAAAATAAATGCAAGTGACTCTAGCCCTGGTGTAGAAGAGATACTTTTAGGAAAACAGTGTTATTTATATAATGCTATTTTAGAAGATGAATTAAAAGCAGAACCTAAACAAATAGTTGCAAAAAGAGATAATGCTATTTGTATAGGAACAATAGATAAAGCAATTTGGATTACACATTTAAAAGAAAAAAACTATTTTAAGCTACCTGCTACATATGTATTAAAAGATAGACTAAAAGGAATAAAAGAGCAAAGATTACCTTTAGTGTTACATGAACATAAAAATACTTTTTATGAATTAAGAGTAAATATTGAAAATGAAGTAGCTTATTTATATTTTAATTTTCATAATGCAGCTATGAGCACTTCTCAATGTATTAGGTTAAAGTATGCTATTGACTATTTAAAGCAAGAGTGTAAAGTTTTAGTATTAATGGGAGCAGAAGACTTTTTTTGTAATGGAATACATCTAAATATATTAGAAGATAGTAAAAAACAAGGAGAAGATGGTTGGAGCAATATTAATGCTATTAATGATGTAGTTAAATCAATTATTTTTTCTCCTGAGATTATAACAGTTACAAGTTTTGGTAAAAATGCAGGAGCAGGAGGAGTATTTTTAGGAATAGTAAGTGACTTTGTAATAATAAATGAACAAGTGGTTTTAAATCCACATTATAAGACTTTAGGATTAACAGGAAGTGAATATCATACTTACTCTTTACCAAAAAGGGTTGGTAAACAAAAAGCTAAAGAGATAATAGACAAATGCTTGCCTATTGGAAGTAAAGATGCTAAAAAAATAGGACTAGTTGATAAAGTATTTAAAAGTGAAACTTATGAAAATAATCTAAAAAACTTTTGTGAAAATTTGATAGAAGATTTTGATTGGTATTACGATTTTTGTGAAAAAAAAGAAGAGTATCTAAATGAAAATACAGAGTATATAAATAGTTGTAAACATAAAGAATTAAAAGTGATGTATGAACAGTTTTGGAATAAAAATTCAAAGTTTCATACATTAAGAAAGCAGTTTGTTTATAAAAAAACTGCATTAAAAACTCCAAAAAGATTAAAGGAAATATAAATGCACGAGTATAGTATCGTTCAATCATTATTGGACCAATGTGAAGAACATGCAAAAGTAAATAATGCAAAAAAGATAACAAAAGTAGTTTTAAAAATTGGTATTTTAAGTGGAATAGAAATAGATTTACTTCAAACGGCTTTTGATACATTTAAAGAAGAGACTATTTGTCATGAAGCCAATCTTATAATCAATTTGCAAAAAATTGTAGTTGAATGTAATGAGTGTAATGAAACATCAACATTAGAAAAGCATGAGTTTTTATGTCCTAAATGTAATAGTAATAATTTAATAGTAGTTGATGGTGAAGATATGTTTTTGATGAGTTTAGAATTAGAATAACATAAAAAATAACTATTAATTTAGTTTTGAATCATAGATATTATCAAATTTATATAATAATTCCTTTAGGCTGTAATTAAAGGAAGTTTATGAAAAAAATAATTCTTAAAAAACTGTTATTTAAAAATTATTTAAAGACTTCATTGGTATCTATTGTCTTTGTTTCATCATTATTAATTTTTGTTTATTATAATATAAACAATAAAATGATTGAGAATAGTACAGAGTTTTTACTAAAAGATGTTAAGCAAAATACAACAAAACTTGTACAAAAAGAGATAGCTACTTTAAGAGCAAAACTTCATGAAATATCTCATATTTCAAAAATTCTTAAAGCAGAACATGAATATTTTTTTAAAAATATAGATAATATAAACACAAATAATATTGAGTTTAAATATGCTTCTAATGGTATATATTATAAAACAAAAAATAGTGGCTCTTCTGTTTTTGTTTCATCAAAGCAAAAAATTACTCCTAAATTAAAACAAAAGCTTATAAAAACAGAAACTTTTGATGTAACTTTTAAAACAATTGTTGAACAAAATCCTTCAGTTGTAGCTGTATATTTTAATTCATATGATAATTTTAATAGATATTATCCTTTTATAAAAGATGTTTATAAAAAATTTCCTAATGATTTTGAAATCAAAAATTATAATTTTTATACACAAGCACTAATACAAAATAATCCTAATAAAGATGTGGTATTTACGGATGTTTATTTAGACCCAGCAGGTCAAGGCTGGTTACTTAGTTGTATTGTACCTATTTATAATAATGATTTTTTAGAAGGTGTAACAGGTATAGATATATCTTTAGATATGTTTATAAAAAACTTTTTTAAACTTGATTTGCCATATGATGCAGACTCATTTATAGTTGATAAAAGTGGTACTATTTTAGTTATGAATGAAGGAATTGAAAAGATTTTAAATATTAAAGAGTTAAATAAATATAAAAGTAATTATGAAAAAATTGATACTACAGTTTTAAAACCTGTTGAGTTTAATATATATAAAAATGAACAGTTAAAAGATAGTTTTAAAAAGCTTTTATCTTCAAATAGTGATGTAAAAAAAATAGTTATTAACAATAAACAATATTTAGCTTTTATAAATAGTATTGGAGTTAGTGATTGGAAAAGCATCTCTTTAATATCTGTTGATAAGGTGTTAAGCAAAGTTACTACTTTAGAAAAGAAGTATAAGAATTTAGGTATTTTACTTATTTTTGCAATAATCTTTTTTTATTCACTTTTCTTAATATTTTTATATAAAAAGTCAAAAGAGTTTGTACAATCAATTAATACTCCTTTAAAAAATATGGTTAGATTTACTCAAAAACTTGTAACTAATAAACCAATAGATTATGTACCTTTTAGTGGAATATATGAAATTGATAAATTAGCCAAAAATTTCAATAATTTGAGCTTAGAATTAACTCAAAGAACACAAAAACTTGTGCAAACAGAAGCTTTAAAAATAGCAAATGAAAAGTTGGCAAATACTGATGCTTTAACAGGGGTTTATAATAGAAGGTTTTTAGATGGTTTTTCAAAAGAGTTTGACTGTAAACCAACTACTTTAAGTGCAATTCTTTTTGATATAGATAATTTTAAAGATATAAATGATACTTATGGACATAATATTGGAGATAAAGTTATTCTTAAACTCATTGAAATTATTGATGATAATGTAAGACAAAGTGATTGTATCATAAGACTAGGAGGAGATGAATTTCTTCTTTTATTAAAAGATACAAATGAAAAAAATGCAAAGATGATTGCTCAAAAGATTGTACAAAAAGTTGAAGAAAATAGTAAAATAGATAATACTGATTTGAATTTTTCTATTAGTTATGGTACTTGTGAATATGGTAATAAAGTAAAAACTATTAATGAATTAATAATTCAAGCAGATAAATCAATGTATGGGGATAAAAAACAAAAAAGTAGTTAAAAAAGTAATTTGTGCATAATGCATTTACTTACTATTAACAATTTAACTATATAATTTTATAGTGAAAAAAAGTATAGGAATGTAATATATGTTATTAATGAAATTAGAGACAAAAGAGAAATTTTGCTTTTTACAACTTGCTCATTATCTTGCAAGAGTTGATAGTGAGTATGGAGATAAAGAACAAGAGATAATCGAAGAGTATTGCGCTGAGATGGGGATTGAAAATGAAGATATGTTTGATGTAGCAGAGTTTTCATTACAAGATACTCTAAGACACTTCAAAACAAAAAAAAGTAAAAAAATAGTTATGCTTGAATTAATGATTTTAATTCATGCAGATGATTCTTTTGACTTTAAAGAAAAAGAGTTAATTCAAACAATAAATGAAAGCTTTGGTTTTTCAAAGAAGGATATTAGTTATTTTTCTCAATGGGGGAAAGCTGTTGCTTCATTTTATGAGCAAGGCAAACTTATAATAGAAGAGGAGTAAAAACCTTTTCTATTTTAATGCATTAATTGTATTACCTACATAAGTAATAATTGGAGTTAAGTTTTTTAACTCTTCAAAAAATTTATCATCTTTATTATTTATCTCTTCTAGTGTTGAAATAATACATTTTTCGTCTTTTGTTGTTCCCTTACTTAAATAAGCAATAGGTGTATTTTTGGGAAACTGTTTTTTTAATAAAGATTGAACTATTTGCTTTGCTTTATGTGCACCCATCATAATAATTAGATTTTCTCTTTCATGATATGAAGTAATTATTTCATTGAAAATATTTAAATCATGGCCTGTAATAGTTCTATATGAATCTGAAAAACTTCTATCAATTGATGGTATCATAAAACTTTCTGGTACACTAGTAGTTGAAGAAACACCAGAAATTATCTTAGGAGTTATTCCAATTTGTTTTAAGGCTTTAACTTCTTCATATCCTCTTCCAAAAACAAAAGGTGTTCCTCCTTTTAGTCTTACTACTTCTTTGTTCATTTTTGCATATTTTATTAGAAGTTCATTTATCTCTTCTTGGTTTTTTAAGTGTTTACCTTTTCTTTTTCCTACATCTATTTTAATAGTATCTTTTTTACAAAATTGAGTAAACTCTGGATTGACTAATGCATCATATAAAATAACATCAGCTTTTTTTAAAATATTTATAGCTTTTAATGTAAAAAGTTCTATATCTCCAGGTCCAGCACCAACTAAATATACCAAAAATAGCTCCTTATAAAATCAACTTATAAAAAAAATTAGCTAAGATTATATTGTTATTTGACTTAATAATATATTTTAGAGTAAAATAGCTAAATAAAGCTAATTAATAATACAGTTTTCATCAATTAAAGAGTAAAATATCACTTGAAAATTTATAATGAGTTGATAAATACTTAATCTAACAAAAAGCTACAAAATAATTTAATTACTAGGAAGTTTGTGATAAAATGCAAAGCATGGAAATTATTAAGGCACTAGATTCAAAAATTGAAAAACTAATTCATGACTATGAAAAAATACGAATAGAGAATGATACATTAAGACAAGAGCTTAATGAGTTAAAAAATGTCAATGATGAATTAGTAAGAAATAATCAAGATATGCTTTTACGAATCGATAGTGCAATTACATTAACAAAAGGTAAGAATAGTGACTCAGAAACTGACTTTTCATATTAATAATATGGCTTATACAATAAATGTGGACGACTCTTTGAAAACAGAGCTAACAAGATATTTACAAACAGATAAAAACCTTGATACAAGAGAGCTTTTAGCAGCATATATTAGAGTTTCACAAGAACATTCAAAATTTAAGCAAGAGATTGAACAAATTTCAAATAAAATTCCCTCATGTTAATGTACTAATATGAAAAAGGCTTTTACTCTTCTTGAAGTTATTTTTACAATTACAATACTTGCACTTTTAATCTCATTTTTTTTAAAAAATCACCAAAATATTTTAAGTTTTGTTAACTATAATGAACACAGATTTGAAGTTAATGAAATTAGAAGTTCAATAAAATTAAAAAATGCAAAAAAGAGTTTAAAATCTTTTGATAAATTAAATAGTTTAGATGAAGCTATACCAAATAAAATAAATGAAAAACTTTTTTCTAAAGTTTTAAATGAGCCAATTATTTCATCTAAAACTAATTGGATGAAAATAAATAGTAATATCTATACATTAAATATAAAAGGTGAAATTATAAAATTTGAGTATAAAAATAGAGCTTTTAACTGTATTAGCAAGAATGAACTTTGTAAAGAGTTTGAATGAAATATTATGAAATAGCAATACTAAAATCACCTCTTGCACCATTGACATATCAGTGTGAACACAATATACAAATAGGTGCAAAAGTTTTAGTCAAGCTTGCAAGAATAAAAAAGTTATGTGAAGCAGTAGTTTTAAAAGAAGTTGAAAAACCCGAGTTTAAGTGTGTTAATATTGAAGAAGTAACAACTGAATATTATACTCAACAGATGATAGAAACATCAAAATTTGTATCAACTTATTATGTTTGTAGTATAGGTGAAGCTTTGAGTTCATATATTCCTTTTGATAAAACTTTTGAAGATAGTTTTGAAAAAAAAGATTTTAAAAGTGATATTGAATTATCAGAAAAACAAAAAGAGGCATTTTTGTTTTTAGAGCAAAAAAAACAAGCACTACTTTTTGCAAATACTGGAAGTGGTAAAACTGAAGTTTATATAAAAACTATTGAAAAGCACTTAAATAATCAAAAACAAGCTGTTTTATTAATGCCTGAAATATCTTTAACTCCACAAATGCAAAAAAGACTTGAAAAAGTTTTTAATACAAGTGTAGCTATTTGGCATTCAAAAGTTACAAAAAAAAAGAAAAAACAGATTACTCAAGGTTTACTAAATGGAGAAATTAGAGTTATAGCAGGAGCAAGGTCTTCTTTGTTTTTACCTTTTAAAAATCTAGGCGTAATTGTAGTTGATGAAGAGCATGATGAATCTTATAAAAGTGATTCAAAACCACGATTTCAAACAAAAGATTTAGCTATATATTTAAGTAAGAAATATGATATTCAATTAATATTAGGAAGTGCTACACCTTCTGCTTCTTCTTTTATAAAAATTCCTTTTTTTAGATTAAAACAGACTTTTTTTGAAACAAAAAGATTAATTGAGTTTGATAATAGTGATGCAAGTTTATCTAATAAAATTATTCAAAAAATTCAACAAACAGTAAAACAAAATAAACAAGTAATTGTGTTTTTACCAACAAGGGCAAACTTTAAATATCAAATTTGTACCAGTTGTGGAAAATCAGTAGAATGTCCTTACTGCTCTGTTTCTATGAGTTTACATAAAAATGACCTTGCTTTGAAGTGTCACTATTGTGGATATGCTCAACAAATACCAGAATTTTGTCCTTCTTGTAATACAGGAATAATTCACAACTTAAGAGTTGGAACTGCTCAAATAGAAGAGGAGTTAAAAGAGTTATTCCCTGATAAAAATATTAAAAGATTTGATAGAGATGAGATAAAAACCGATGCAAAGCTAAAAGCTGTTTTAAATGATTTTAATAACAATAAAATTGATATTTTAGTTGGAACTCAAATGCTTTCAAAAGGTCATGACTATCATAATGTAAAATTAGCAGTTGTTTTAGGAATTGATTCAGTATTAAATATGAACTCTTATAAAGCAAGAGAAAAAGCATTATCTTTACTTATTCAAATAGCTGGAAGAAGTGGTAGAAAAGGTGAGGGGGAAGTAGTTGTTCAAACAAAAAATCAAGAGTTTTTTGAATACTTTTTTAATGAAGCAGATTATAAAGAGTTTTTAGAAGAAGAGTTAGAGTTTAGAGAAGAGTTATATCCTCCTTATGTAAAAATGGCAAGAGTTGTGTTTGCTCATACAAATGGTTTAAAAGTAAAAGATGAATTAGATAAATATGTAAAATATTTAAAACAAAACAGTAGTATTGAAGTAGTTGGATTTGGTCAATGTTCTATATTTAAATTAGCGAACAAATATAGATATGAAATTTTGATACGCTCAAGTAGTGTAAAAGCAATATTAGGTGCATTACATAGTATTAATTCACCAATGGCTACAATTGATATGGATACAAACTATTAAAACTTTTAAAGTTAGATTAGTAAAAGATATTGTATAATCCACAAAATTTAAGGAGAATAAATGGCTTACACTAAAGATGATTTTAAACAATTAGTAACAGATATTCAGTCACAAGATTGGTATAAAAACCCAATTGGTTTTGGTATTGCAAAAGTTGACAGAGGACAATTAAATAAAGATAAAATTTTACAAGCAACTTATCCAGTAGCTAACTGGGAAGAGAACTATGGAAGTGCAGCAGTTTTATTAAATGCATTAAAACATAGTGGTGTTGAGGTTGATACTTCAAAATCAGAATTAGTTTGTGAAATAAATGATAAATTTTTAGAAAAATGTATAGAGTCTTTTAGACCATATATTCCAGAAGCAAAAGGAGAAGAACACAAAAATGTTCAAGTTATATCTACACTTGCTTCTTTACCTATTGATAGTGGTTTAACTGCTGATAATTTTAAAGTTGTTTTTTTATTTGAAGATGCACCTGCGCAAAGTGCAGAAACAGTATATTTAAAACTTTATGCTTTATCTTTAGGAAAAGCTAAGCTAAGAACATTAAATCTTGATGGTGCATTTGGTAAACTTGAAAATTGTGCATGGGTTGGAAATCAACCAATTGAATTAGATTGGTTAAGAGAAAATGAAATTGCACTTAAACTATCAGGTAAATATCCAACAATAGATATGGTAGATAAATTTCCAAGATTTTTAGGTCATGTAATACCAGCTGATAATACAAGAATTTTAGAGAGTTCAAAAGTGCGATTTGGTGCACAATTAGCAGCAGGTACAACAGTAATGCCAGGAGCTTCATATATTAACTTCAATGCTGGAACTGAAGGTGCAGTTATGGTTGAAGGTAGAATATCTTCAAGTGCTAAAGTAGGTGCAGGTTCAGATGTTGGTGGAGGAGCATCAATTCTTGGTGTACTTTCAGGAACTGATGGTGTACCTGTTACTATTGGAGAGAATACTTTACTTGGTGCAAACTCTTGTACTGGTACAGCAATTGGTGATGGTTGTATTATTGATGCTGGTGTTACAATTCTTCCTGGAACAAAAATTACTCTTTCTGAAAAAGCTGTTGAACAATTAAAACAAATTAATCCAGATAAAGAGATTAAAACTGTTATGAAAGGTATGGATTTCCAAGGAGTAAATGGAGTGCACTTTAGAGTTAATTCTACTACTGGGCAAACTGTTGCTATGAGAAGTACTAGAGAAGTAAAATTAAATAAAGACTTACATTAATAAGAAGAGCTTTTGCTCTTCTTAAATAAAAAAGAGACAAATTGAAAATAGGCGATATACTTTTTTGGCTAGTTTTAGCTATTATTGCTACTTTTTATTTATTAAAGGGTAATGATATGCATAAACAAATAGAAGATAAAAAATTACAAAAGATAGAACAAAAACAACAAAAAGACTAACCTTCATATAAATAGTTTAGTTATATA
>NZ_NXIF01000050.1 GCF_002837275.1 Malaciobacter halophilus
AGTAACTTTTAATATTTTTCATAACTCTATTAGAGGTAATAACAGAGATGGTAAACAGTATGAAAAGAGTATAAAAGATGTTTTAACTAAGTTGTTAAATCTAAAAAAAACACTTCAAAATAAACCAAATGATGTATTGGCAAATTATGAATATGCAACAGGAATTTATAATCTTAGTTATTTTGGAAATTCTGCAAAACTAACAACTATTTATAAAAGTAGTTATAACTTTAAAAGTTTACAGCTTGAAAAAAGAAGAATTCAAACATCAATCAAACATTATAAAAAGGCTTTAGAAAATGCAAAAGAACAAGAGTTTAAAGCAAAAGTTATATATGCCTTAGCTAAAAATGAATTGGCTTTATATGACTTGAAAAATAGTAGAAAAGAGAATTATAATGAAGTTTATAACTCTTATGTATTTGATAGGCTTTACTATTTTAGTAAAGAGGATTATAAAAAATATGTAGTAGAGGGATATGGTGAATTTTTTAAAAAACTTCAAGAGGAGTACTTTAATACAAACTACTATAAAGAGTTAATAAAAGAGTGTTATAATTTGAACTATTTTCAAAAACTTGTAAAAGATGTATCTTTAGATGATGAGTTTAAAAATATAAATAGAATAAAATTATTAAAAGATTTAGAAAAAGAGATACAATTAAAATCAAGAAGAGAACTAAAAAATTATGATTTAATATATTTTTGGAAACTAATTAATAATATACCTATTAATAATAAAACAGTTACTTTATATAATAATATTGCTTACTATTTACAAGAAAAAAGAAAAAATGATGAAGCAATATATTTACTTAATAAAGTTATAGAATCTTATCCTAAAAGAGTAGTTGCTTATTATAATTTAGGAGATGCTTATTGGGATAGTTATAATAAATTTAAAGCAAAAAAAGCTTATAAAAAGTATGTATATTTAATGAAAAAATTAAATAAAACAAATAAAATCCCACAAAAAATAGAACAAAGACTAAAATAGTAGGTTTTTTCTACCATTTTGTCTTTTCTTTTGCTTGTTCATCTTTTTTTAGAAAGATTTCAATCTCTTTTTTTTCTAATTGTCTTAGCCATTTTTTCTCTTCTCTGTTTGAAATTTCATTTTCATTTATTTTTGATATTTGAGATTTTTTTTCTTTATTCTTTATGTTATTTTTTGCATTTTTTTGTTCATTTTTAATTTCTTTATTTTCTTTGTTCTTTTTCTTTTCTTTGCTTTCTTTTTTTTCTTTATTTTTAGAATTTTTTAAAGAAGTGTTTTTTTCATCCTTTTTATTTTTGGCACTTTGATTTTGTTTAGAATTTTGTTTATTATTTTTTTCATTATCATTATTTTTGCTATTTTTATTATCACTATTTTTAGAATCTTGTTTTTTTTGTTTATTTAAGGCTTCTTTTACAATTTCTAAATTTTGTTTTGTTTGTTTATCCTGTTTTATTTTAAGAGCTTTTTCATAGCTTCTAAGGGCATCTTCTAATTTATTTAACTTTGTATAACTATTTCCCATATTATGAAGTTTTTTAAACTCTAAGTTATCATCTGAAGTTACCACTTTTCTATAGTTTTCTAATGCTTGTTTAAATTTATTTTGCTTATAAAGTGAGTTTGCTAGATTATAGTAAGCTTGAGGAGTTTTTGCAACTTTTTTAAACTCTTTTTCTGCAATTTTATAATCTTTTTTTTCATATGCATCTTGTGCTTTAGTAATTGTTTTAAAATCAGTAATTGATGCTTTTATATCATAAGGTAAAATTAAAAGTAAGATAAAAGGTAAATACCTACTTTTTTTAGGAAGCGATGAAAAAGCAATAAGTAAGATAATTAATGCTAAACCTAAAGGATAATAGAATAATTCAGTATAAACTTTAAATTTTTTTGATGAACTATTTTGTTTAGTTGAGTTTTTTTCTATGGTTTTCATAATACTATTAACATCATAATTATCAATAGTATAATTTATGTATGCGCCCCCTGTAGATAGACTAAGTTTTTTAATATTTTCATTTAATGCAACAGTTACTATATTACCATTTTCATCACTTAAAAATTCATCATTATTCAATTTTATAGGAGTTCTTTGTTTTGTAGCTGTTGAAATAGTATATATATTTAAATTTGATTCATTTGCTAAATTTATCTCTTCTTCAAAACTATTTTTATCTGTTCCATCAGTTAAAATTACTAAGTTTTTAGTTGGTACTGTTTTTAAAAGTTTAGTAGCACTTTTTATAGCTACTTGTAAATTTGAACCATTATCAAAAGTATATTTTTCATCTATTCTTGAAACAATTTGTTTTAATGAATCTATATCTTTAGTTAAAGGTGATAAAATAAATGAAGAGTTTGAAAAAAGTATTATAGATACAGCTTTATCTTTTGATAAATTCAATAGTGTTAAAAGTTTATTTTTTGCAAGGGTTAGTCTATTTGGTTTTATATCATTTGCAAGCATAGATTTTGATACATCTAAAGCAATTGTATAAGAGATTAATTCTTGTTTAATTTTTTGTTCTTTTGGTTCGATTACAGGTCTTCCTAAAGCAATAAGCATTAAAATTACAGCAATAAATAGCAAAATATTTCTAGTATTTTGATTCATGAATTTTGTGTTTACTGTAAGCTTGTTAATGGCTTCTTTTGTAAAGAACTTTTCTATGCTTTTTTTATTTGTTGTGATAAAAAAAGCTAGTAAAATTGTAGGAATTAACATAAAAAATAGTACATTTGGGTATAAAAATTGCAACTTTTTACTCCTTTTTGGAAAACTAATTTTATTAAAGCTTTAGTAATAGTTAGATAAAATCGCACAAAATTATATTTTCGGAGTAGATTTAATGGAATTTAACGTACAAAAAGTTGATGAAGCTAATGCAGTAGTAACTGCAACAGTATCAAAAGACTTAATTGAAAAAAATTTAGACAAGGTAGCTAAACAAGCTGCTAAGACACTTGATATTCAAGGTTTTAGAAAAGGTAAAGTTCCTGTGTCTATTGTAAAGCAAAGATATGCTGATAAGTTACAACAAGATGCTGAAAGTGATGCATTAAGAGATATTTTAACAAAATCTTTAGAAGAGTTAAATATTAAAAATGAAGATTTAGTAGGTGAGCCATCAGTAACTAAATTTGATAAAAAAGATGACGGTGATATTGATGTTGAAATTAAAATTGCTTGTAAACCAGAAGTTGATTTAGGTGATTATAAAGCATTAATCCCTGAAGTTGAAGATAAAGATATTGATGAAAAAGAGATTGCTGAAAGATTAGATGAAATGGCTAAATCTTCTGCACCTTTACAAAAAATCAAAAGAAAAAGAATGGTAAGAGATGGTGATTTTGCTGTTATTGATTTTGAAGGATTTGTTGATGGTGTTGCTTTTGAAGGTGGTAAGGCTGAAAAATATCCATTAGAGATTGGTTCAGGTTCTTTTATTCCTGGATTTGAAGAGCAAATTGTTGGTATGAAGTATGAAGAGCAAAAAGATGTAACTGTTACTTTCCCAGCAGAATATCAATCAGAGGAATTAGCTGGTAAAGAAGCTGTATTCAAAGTAACTTTACATGAAATTCAAGAAAAAGTTCCAGCAGAAATTGATGATGAGTTTGCTAAAAAAATGTTACCAAATGAAGAAGAAGCAACTGTTGATACTTTAAAAGAGAAAATTAAAGAGCAACTTAAAAATGCTGAGATGAGTAAATATTACAGAGAAGAGCTAAAACCTGCATATTTAGATAAATTAGTTGAAGAGTTAAACTTTGCATTACCAACTTCTGTAATAGATCAAGAGATTAATTTTGCTTTAAATAACAAAGTTAGAACAATGACAGAAGATGAAATAAAAGCATTACAAGAAGATGCATCAAAAGTTGAATCTATGAGAGATGAACTAAGAGAAGATGCAGAAAAATCAGTAAAAGCTACATTTATTGTTGATGCTTTAGCAAAAGCTGAAGGTGTAGATGTATCTGACCAAGAAGTAACACAAGTTATTTATTATGAAGCAATGCAAATGGGTCAAAACCCACAAGATGTATTAAAACAATATCAAGAAGCTGGATACCTACCAGCTATTAAAATGTCTATGATTGAAGATAAAGTAATTACTAAATTATTAGACGAAAAATTAGGAAAATAATTTACATAGGATAAAAGATGAGTTATATACCATACGTAGTTGAAAAGAGTGGAAGAGGTGAAAGAAGTTATGATATTTATTCAAGACTTCTAAAAGATAGAATTATTATGCTAAGTGGTGAAATTAATGACCAAGTAGCGTCAACTGTGGTTGCACAACTACTGTTTTTAGAAGCTGAAGATCCAGAAAAAGATATTTATCTTTATATCAACTCTCCAGGAGGAGTTATTACAAGTGGTATGTCAATCTATGATACTATGAATTATGTAAAGCCTGATGTTTGTACTATTTGTGTAGGTCAGGCTGCTTCTATGGGAGCATTTTTATTATCATCTGGAACAAAAGGTAAAAGATACTCTTTACCAAATTCTAGAATTATGATTCACCAACCACTTGGTGGAGCTCAAGGGCAAGCTACGGATATTCAAATTCAAGCTAAAGAGATTCAAAGAATGAAAGATAGCTTAAATAAGATTATCTCAGAACAAACAGGACAACCTCTTGAAGTTATTGAAAAAGATACTGATAGAGATAACTTTATGAGTGCTGAAGAAGCTTGCACATATGGTTTAGTTGATAAAGTAATAACAAGTCATAAATAAGAATAAAAACAATGATTAGAGAAGTTATAACGTATCCAAATAAGCTACTTCGAACAAAATCAAAAGATGTGAAGGTCTTCGATGAAGAACTTCATACTCTTTTAGATGATATGTATGAGACAATGATTTCAGAAAATGGAGTTGGACTTGCTGCTATTCAAGTTGCAGTTCCATTAAATGTTTTGATAATTAGTCTTCCAGATGAGAATGACATTCAAAACAAAGAGGATTTAATTGAGGCTGTAAATCCTGTTATTGTTGAAAAAGATGGTGTACAAGTTAATATAGAAGGGTGCTTAAGTGTGCCAGGGTTCAGTGAAGAAGTAAAAAGAGCTCAACATATTGTTGTAGAGTACTTTGATAGATATGGAGAAAAACATAAAGTTGAAGCACAAGATTTTGTAGCAGTTGCATGGCAACATGAAATGGAACACTTAACTGGGCATCTATTTATTGAAAATTTATCTATTACTAAAAGAAAAAAGTTTGAAAAAGAGTGGAAGAAAAAGCTAAAAGCTAAAAAATAGTTTTTAGCTTTTTACTTATTAAATAGATTATAAAGCATTGTAACTAACAATGCATTTGACATTAACCAAATACTCCAAAAGAAAATTTTCTCAAAAGTTGTAAAAAATATCTCCTTAAATCTCAATGGTGAAGAGATATAAGCTAAGATTACATAAACAATCGTTGCAATTGTTAGTGCAGATTTAAAAGGTGCTGTAAGAAGTATCATAGTAAAAGAAAAAAATGGAATTATTAAACTTAATGCAAAAAATTTCCCATATTTTTTTCTATTTTTGTTACCTTCAAAATAACTAACTGTATGACCACAGTTTGGACAAATCGTTCCTATTCTTGAAAGAATCTCATAATCACAATCTGGACACTTAATTAAAGGCATAATTATTTCCTAGTTTTTTGTTTAAAATATTACTCTTTAAATATTTTAATAAAATAAAAAAAAGAATTAATTAAAAAACTTCAACTAATATCTTTTTTTATTTTAGTTGTTGTAAGATTGAGATAAGTTTAGAAGATACATTTATTAACTCATTTGTTGCACTTAGTGTTTCTTTTGCTTTTTCTCCACTATTTTGAGCACTATTTGATACACTATTCATTGAGTTTGTTACTTCATTTACACCTTGGCTTGCTTCTTGTGCAATATTTGCAAGATCTTTTGATATATTTTCTTGTTTAGACATTGAGCTTGAGATATTAGTTGACATTGAAGTTATTTCTTCAATTGTACCATCTATATTACTTATTGATTCTAAAGAGTTTTTTACAAGAGTTTGTATTAATTCAACTGCTTGTGTAATCTCTTTTGCTGCATCATCAGATCTATTTGCAAGGTTTCTTACTTCTTGTGCAACTACTGCAAATCCTTTTCCAGCTTCACCTGCTGTTGCTGCTTCAACTGCTGCATTTAAACTTAAAATATTTGTTTGAAAAGCAATTTGAGTTATAAGAGTAATTGTTTCTCCAATTTTTTCAGACTCTTCATTTAGTTTCATCATAGCATTTGTTGTCTCTTTTGATTGTTCTTGTGCAATTTTTGTAATCTCTTCTGCTTTTGAAGAAGTAATTGATATTTCTTTAATTGAATTTAACATAGTTTGTATCTTTGAAGATACATCATTAACTGCTTCATTTATTTGAGTAATAGATACTGAGATTTCTTGTGAGCCATCTTTTGTGATTTGAGCACCTTTAGACATAGAATCAGCTGCACTTGATAGATTGTTTAGTGAGGCTGTAAGTTTTTGTACATTTTCATCTATATCAAAAATAAGATTTTTCCTTCTAGTTATATCTGTGGCATATTTTACAACTTTAAATGGTTTATTATCAACATCTAATATTGGATTATATGTTGCTTGAATCCAAACTTTTTTATTATTTTTACCTAGTCTTAAATAGATTCCAGAATCATATTGTCCACTATTTAATTTAGCCCAAAAATCTTTATAATCTTTTGAGTTTTTATATGATTCTTCACAAAAAATACTATGGTGTTTTCCTTGAATTTCACTAAGTTTATAACCTAAAGTATTTAAAAAGTTTTCATTTGCATTTAATATAACTCCTTGCATATTAAACTCAATTACCGCTTGTGATTTACTAATTGCTTCTACTTGACCAGTATAGTCTAATGTTTTAATTTTCCTTTGTGTTATATCTTGTGCAAATTTTACAACTTCATAGACTTCTTGGTTTTTATTTTTTATTGGAGTATAAGAAGCTTGGATATAAATAGCTTCATTATTTTTCTTAAATCTTTTAAATTCTGAAGTTTTTGTTTCCCCTTCATTTAAACTTTTCCAAAAAGTTTTATACTCATTACTATTGCAATAGTTTTTATCGCAAAAAATACTATGATGTTTTCCTTGGATTTCATCAAGTTTATATCCCAATGTATCTAAAAAATTCTTATTAGCATCTATTATAGTTCCATCAGGTTTAAAACGAATTATTGCATAATTTTCTTCTAAAGCTTTTAATTTTGCTTTATTCTCTTTTGATGTAAATAGTGTCATGATAATTTGACCTTTTTCATTTAATATAAGGCAAATCATATTAAATATTAATAAAAATAGAGTATATAAATAAAAATACATAATAAAAATTATAAATTATTAATTTAAACATACATATTTATAACACTTTTTTTTAAATTGATTTGAAATTTATACTAAAATTAAATATAATAATATAAAAAATTATTTATAGGTTGATTATGAAGATTATTAACTCTGCAACTTTACAAACAATTGAAGCAAAAAGTGTTGATGTAGAAGCATCTTTTACAAATGGCTTACCATCATTTACTATTGTAGGATTAGCATCTAATATAATTCAAGAGTCAAGAGATAGGGTTAAATCAGCACTTTTATCAAATGAGTTTAAATTTCCAGCAAAAAAAATAACAATAAACTTATCTCCTTCAGAGATACAAAAAAGTGGAACACACTTTGATTTAGCAATAGCTTTATTGATTGCTTTATATGACACAAAAGTTGAATTTGAAGATTTTTATGTTTTTGGAGAATTAAGCTTAGATGGTAAAATAAAAGATAGTAGCAATATTTTTCCTATTGTTTTATCTTTAACAAAACAAAAACTTATAAAAAATGTTCTTGTTTGTAAAGAGAGTGCAAAAAAGCTCTCTAAAATACCAAACATAAATATCTATTGTGTAGATAATTTAGATATGGCTATGCAGTTTTTTAAACTAAACAATAAATTAAAGTTTAAATTTGAAAGTGAAGATTTTAATTATAAAAAGTTAATAGTCGATAATATTTCTTATTTTTTTGTAGATAGTTATGAATTGGATTTCAATGAAGTAAAAGGACAAAAATATGCAATACAAGCTGCTTTAATTGCCGCAGCAGGAAATCACAATATACTATTTGAAGGAAGTGCGGGTTGTGGTAAGAGTATGATTAGTAAAAGAATGAAATACATAATGCCTCCAATGAGTTTAGAAGAGATTTTAGAGCAAGCAAAACTACAATCTATTGAGATGAAACCAATAGATTTTACCCCTTTAAGAGTTTTTCGTTCTCCTCATCATAGTTCCACTAAATCTTCTATCTTTGGTGGAGGTAGTGGAAATAGTGCTAAAATAGGAGAGATTGCACTTTCTAATAATGGAATACTCTTTTTTGATGAATTGCCTCACTTTACAAAAAGTAGTTTAGAAGCATTAAGAGAGCCTTTACAAGATTATAAAGTTTTGATTAGTAGAGTAAATTCAAAAGTAGTTTATGATACAAAGTTTTTATTTATAAGTGCTATGAATCCTTGCCCTTGTGGGAATTTACTTTCAACTAATAAAGATTGTAGATGTAGTGATTTAGAGATTCAACGATATAAAAATAGACTATCTGAACCGCTACTTGATAGAATTGATTTATATGTAGTTATGTCTGAACCTAAAATAGAACAAAGTAGTTATTTTAATTCAAAAGATTTACACTTAAAAGTAATAAAAGCTTTTAAAAAACAGAAGCAAAGAGGTCAAAAAGATTTAAATGGCAAACTAAGTGATAAAGATATAAAAAATTACTGTATTTTAGATAATAGTTCAAAAGTTTTGTTAGATAAAGCTATTGAAACTTATAAATTATCTTTTAGAAGTATTAATAAAGTATTAAAAGTTGCAAGAACAATAGCAGATTTAAATGAAAATATAAATATTACAAAAGATGATTTAATGCAGGCATTAAGTTATAGAAAAAGGCAATAGTATATTTAAAGGCTTTAATAACAAAAATGGTATTATACGCTATTAATAAATAAGCTTTTAAAGCTTAAGGAGAATCAATGACAAAATGTGGTTATGTATCTGTAGTTGGAAGACCAAATGCAGGTAAAAGCTCACTACTTAATTGGCTTGTTGGTGAAAAACTAGCAATGGTTTCACATAAAGCAAATGCCACAAGAAAAAGATCAAATATTATTGTTATGCACGAAGAAAATCAAATAATATTTGTTGATACACCAGGACTTCATGAAACTGAAAAGTTATTAAATCAATTTATGCTAGATGAAGCATTAAAAGCAATGGGTGATTGTGATTTAATACTTTTTTTAGCTCCTGTTACAGATAAATTAACTCATTATGAAAGCTTTTTAGAAAAAAATAAAAAGAGTGTTAAACATCTTTTATTACTTACAAAAATAGATAATGTAAGTAATGATGAAGTATTAGAAAAAATGAATGAGTATGAAAAATACAGCAATAAGTATGAAGCTATTATTCCTGTTTCTATAAAAAAAGCAACTACGCACGCAGATATATTAGATGAGGTAACAAAACATTTACCACAACATCCTTATCTTTTTGATCCAGAGATTATGACAACTGAAACATTAAGAGATATATTTAAAGAGTTTATTAGAGAATCAATTTTTGAAAATATTTCTGATGAAATTCCATATGAAACTGATGTTCTTATTGAAAAAGTTCAAGAAAAAGACCATATTGATGTTGTAAAAGCAACAATTATTGTTCAAAAAAGTACACAAAAGGGTATGATAATTGGAAAAGGTGCAACAGCTATCAAAAGAATAGGTAAGGATGCAAGACATAAAATAGAGAAATTAACAGGTAAAAAATGCTATTTAGAACTTTTTGTATCAATTAGAAAAGGTTGGACTAAAAATAAAAAAGGTTTAAAAGAGCTTGGTTATGATGTAACTTTATAAAAATGTAAAAATTTATGGTAAAAACTCTCTTTTTATTAGTAATTTAAATAAAACTTATTTTATAATTTATTGTTTATTAGTTTGGTGTATCTAATTTATTAGAGACTTTGTTTTACATTTGTAAAGCGTTAATGATTGTGTAAATTAAGAGGAGAACAGTGCAATTATCAATTATTTATGAGTTAAGAGCAAATAACGTAGAAGAAGAGCATATTGATTTGATTATGCAAAGAGTTAAAAATAGACTCTCTGAAAAAAATATTGATGAAGAGCTTCAAAAGCTAGGTTATCCAAAAATCTTTACTGTTGATTATGATGAATATAACGATGAATATGGTTATGACGACGATGAAGATTATTAAAATTAATACCTTCGGGTATTAATTTTATAAACTATAATCAATAGCTTTTTTTTGGATATTATCAAGTCCATATATATCATCTCTTATTTGTAAATTACCTTTTTCATCTATCCATGCAGTTAAATATACAATATGTATTGGAATAGAGTTTTTTAAAGTGATTTTTTGCTTATTTTTAGATTGGATTGTCTTTAATGCACTTTTTATTTCTTCTTTATTATTTTCAATTTCGTAAATATTTTTTAATAACACAATAGGTTTTTCAACTCTTATGCAACCATGAGAAAATGCTCTTTTGTTATAATTAAAAAAGTTTTTTTTAGGTGTATCGTGAAGATATATGGCATGGGCATTAGGAAAAGAGAATTTAATTTTTCCTAAAGGATTTTTTTCATTTGGCTGTTGAATAAATCTAAAGGGCAAATCCATATTGTTATTTAAGTAGTATGACCAATCTATATATTTGCTATCATATGTAAAAGAGTCTTCTTCCCAATTTTCATGTAGATTAATACCCATTTTTTCTAAATATTTTTTGTCTTTTTCAAGCTTTGGCAAAATATCTTTTTTAACAATAGACTTTGGTATTCTCCAGTAAGGATTTAAAACAATATTTGAGATTCTATTACTAAAAATTGAAGTAGGAAAGTTTTTCTCTCCTACTACTACACTCATACTTAATTTTAGATTCTTATTTTCATAAAGTTTTAACTTAAACTCAGGAATATTTACTATAAAAAACTCATCTCCCAATGTTTTAGGAAGCCATTTTAATCTTTGTATATTTAATCTTATTTTTTCGATTTTATCTTCTAAAGATAGATTTAAGTACCTATAAGTATTTTTACCAACTTCACCATCAACTTTTAATCCATATCTTTTTTGGAATTTTTTTATAATATTTTCTAATTTTTTATCAAAAACTCTTAAATTATTTGTATCTAATGAATTTTTAAACCCTTCTTGATAGAGTCTAATTCTTAAGTTTTCAACTGCTTGATTATTATGATTAAGTTTTAAAATAGTAGATGAGTCAAGTTTTAAAAACTTAATACCTTTTTCTTTCATCTCTTCGAGTTTTTTAAGTTCATAGACAAGTTGCATAGAGTTAGGAAAAGTTAGTTTATAAATTTCTTTAAATCTTTCAAAACTATTAGTTTTACTAAGATAATTTAAAAGTTTAACTTTACTATTTTTTAGTGGATACTTTTGCCATGTGATTTTTTGATTTTGTTTTTTTATTAAAGAATCAAATCTATTTATATTAATAATGCTCTTATTTAAAAAACTTGCATATTTTTCAAAAAGTAGTGTAAGTTCAATCTCAATTTGAGTAAATTGTTGTGTTTTTAGAATAGAGTAAATTTTATTCATATTAAAAATTCTATTTTTATAAGGTTTAAGAAGTATATCTTTTTCTATACTATTTATTAAAGAGTAAGCAATTGGCTTTATTTTGGACTCTTTACTAATCCAATAATAATTGTAGTTATTGAATTTATAATACTCTTGTAAAATAGTTTTATTACTACTATTTATTAGTTTTATTTCATCTTTTAAACTATTTGAATAAAGATATGAAAAAAATGATAATATTATAATTAAAAACTTTTTCATTAATCAACTTTCTTACTTGGTAAAATAATTTTTATCATAACTATACTTATAAATGAGTTTATTAACAATTATTAATTAACAAATAACAACTACAATAATTCAAAAAAAACAATTAAAATATGAAAAATTAGTGGAGTTATAAAGTATGAAAAAAGCAATATTACTTCTTAATATGGGTG
>NZ_NXIF01000051.1 GCF_002837275.1 Malaciobacter halophilus
TTGATAATATACTTATCAACAACTTTTTAGTAAATGTCCAATTTGAAAACATAGGTTCCTTCCTTCTTGTCTTAAATTACTAAATATTTTATCACTTTTTTAGAAAAAAATAAATAGCTACTTTTATTTTCCTGTAATATTAAAGTTCAATAATAAATCTTAAATTAAACTCTTTTTTTATCAAAAATAATAGTGAACATTGAAATAATAATTAGAAAAAAACCAAAAAATTGAACAGATGTAAAAAGTTTGTTTTCAATATTTAAATAGTATGCCATTAGTATGGGGAAAAATAAACCAACTACTGGTTCAAAGTTAAAAATAACAGCTGCTTTTATGGAACTTACTTTATTTATGCAAATAGTTTGTATTATAAAAGCTAATGCTGTTCCTAAAGCACCAGTATATATAATAGAGAAAAGAATCTCTTTATTATTGAATAAAGAGATAATATGTAAATTCTTTAAACCAGTTGAAAATAATAAAAGTGAACAAAAAGATAAAATCATTGCAAAATATATTTGAACCACTCCTATTAAAAACGAGTTGGCATTTTGTGTTACTTTTTCAGTTAAAATAAAATGTATTGCTATTACTGTACATAAAATTAAACCTAAACTATCTCCTATTTGTAAACTAAAACTTGATAGCTCTAAAATAAGTAATAATCCTATAAAAGAACAACATACTGAAAATAAGATAAGTTTACTTAACTTTTTTAAAATTAAAGTATCAATAATTGCAATAACAATTACACTCATTCCTGTATATATTGCTACTTTTGCTGAACTTAGATACTCTAAAGATATATTTGTAATTAATAATACTAAAAATAAGAATATACCAATTAATCCGCCAGCAACTACATCATAAAGCTTTATTTTTCTCATATTAAATAGTAAAAAAGGTGCAATAACAATAGTTGCAATAAAAAATCTAAGAAATAAAAATTCATAAGAGTTTATAGTATTTAAACTCTGTTTTATAAAGAAAAATGAACTACCCCATATAATAGTTACTAAGAATAGAAGAATATAATATTTAAAATAATACATAAATAGCTACTTTTAAAAAATGTTGATAATTATAGTTTAATAATAATTATAACCCTTTTATATAAAAATATTAATTAGGAAAAATTAGAAATTGACCTTATAAAATCAAAGGTCAGATTTCTATTTAAAGTTGATATTTAAGCCTATTATTTCTATGTCTTACAGTTTATGTCATATGAAAAATAAATTGATAATAAAAGAAAAATCACATTTCTTCCTAAAGCTCATGCTTTTTTTCACTCAGCTTATCAATGAATTTTTAAAGGGGTATCAAATAAATACTGATAATACGAATAAGGGATAATATTTAATTATCGATTGTTCATATTATAGCAAAAACAATATTTTTTATCATTAGATATAACTAATATACTTATAGTATAAATTATTAAAATATAAATAATAATGACTGTTCCCAAACTTATTTTCATCAAGTATTAGTTTTAAAGGAAATAAAAATTTAAAAGTATCATTTGGATTATTTGACATAAAGTCTGGAATGGTACTTTTACCTTTTGACATATTAAAATATACTCCCGTTATCAAAGTTTATTTTACATATTATCACTTTTTATTTCCTATTATCATTTTTTATTGCTTTTGACAATTATTTTAAATTCATGTACATATGTAATACATCAATTGCAGCTGGTGTTACTCCTGAAATTTCACTTGCATTGAAGAGTGTAGGTGGTTTAGCTTTTTCAAGCTTTTCTATTACTTCATTTGAAAGTCCTGGAATCTGTTTATAACTAAAATCCTCAGGTATTTTCATTTTTAACATTTTTTGCATTTTTTCTATTTGTTTTTCTTGTTTTTTTACATATCTATAATATTTAGCTTCTATAATTATTTGTTCTTTTAAATATGGTTCTACATCTTTTAATGAAGGTACAAGAACATCAAATTTTTCTGCTGTTACTGTATTTCTTCCCACAATATCTATTAGTAAAGCTCTATCTTTTATCTTCTCTTCTCCTAGTTTTGCTAAAAGTTCAAGATTCTCTTTTTTTGAAGTAAACCATTCATTCTCCATAAACGAGATTGCTTTATTTATTACATCTCTTTTATGCTCTACTTTTTTTATAGTTTCATCGTCAATTAGTCCAAGTTCATGACCATATTTACTTAATCTTAAATCTGCAGTTTCTTCTCTTAGAAGTAGTCTATACTCAGCTCTACTTGTAAACATTCTATATGGTTCACTTGTTCCTTTTGTAACTAAATCATCAATTAATACACCAATGTATGCTTCATCACGTCTTAATACTAAAGGCTCTTTATTATCAATTGATAAACAAGCATTGATACTTGCCATAAGACCTTGTGAAGCTGCTTCTTCATATCCAGTTGTAGCATTAATTTGTCCAGCTAGATATAAGTTTTTTATATTTTTTGTCTCTAATGTATGTTTTAACTCTGTTGGGTCAACATAGTCATACTCTATTGCATAGCCATATCTTATAACTTTAGCATTTTCTAAACCTTTGATTGAGTGAATCATTTGCTTTTGAACATCAATTGGTAAAGAAGTACTTAATCCATTGATATAGTATTCTGTACACATGGCAGTTTGTGGCTCTAAAAATAGTTGATGTCTATCCCTTTCACTAAATCTATTTACTTTATCTTCTATGCTTGGACAGTATCTTGGTCCATTACCTTTGATTTGTCCTGTAAATAGTGGTGCTCTATCAAAGTTAGATGTGATAGTAGAGTGTGTACCTGTGTTTGTGTATGTGATATAACATGGATACTGTTTTGGATTAAAGTTTTCTTTATTTGTTCTAAAAGAGAAAGGCATAGGTTTCTCATCTCCACCATGTTTTTCCATTACTGAAAAGTCAATCGAGCTTGAATCAATTCTTGCAGGTGTACCTGTTTTTAATCTTCCTACTTTTAATCCTAAATCTTTTAGTTGAGTAGATAGTGTTGTTGATGGTAACTCCCAAGCTCTTCCTGCTTCATATTGATTTTGACCAATATGAATAAGACCTTTCATAAAAGTTCCTGTTGTTAAGATTACTTTTTTTGCAAAGAACTCTTCTGTTAGCCTTGTTTTTACTCCTGAAACATCACCATTTTCATTTAATATTAGTGAAGTTACTTCATCTTGGTAAATTTCTAAGTTTGGTGTGTTGTGGCATACTTTTCTCATATAGTATCTATATGCATCCATATCAATTTGTGCACGACTTCCTTGTACAGCAGCACCTTTTGAAGCATTTAAAATTCTAAATTGAATTCCAGTTGCATCTGTACAAAGTCCCATTTCTCCACCAATTGCATCTAGTTCTCTTACTAAATGTCCTTTGGCAAGTCCTCCTATTGCTGGATTACATGAAGCTGCTCCAATTTGTTCTACTAGCATTGTAATAAGAAGAGTTTTTTTTCCCATTCTTGCACTAGCTAATGAAGCCTCTATTCCAGCGTGTCCGCCTCCAACGACGATAATGTCATAGTTCATTTTTTCTCCATAAAATTGCGTTATGTTCTATTTAAAAACAGTATTTTTTGAGTTTATTTTATCTGTTTTCGTAAAGTTTTCTAAGCCTTGAAGCATTTTTGAATAGTTGTTAAATGTAATAAAAATTAGCTTCTAAATATTTTTTCGTATAATACCAAAAAAATAGAATTATTCAAAATATTTTGAATAAAGGAAAAGCTAATTTTTTAAATTTGTAAGAGGAAAGCTTTTAAAAGCTTTCCCATTGGTTTGAATCTTCTATTTTTGATACTATTTTTTCATTATTTTTACTACTTATTTTTTTTGTAGGTTTATTCTTTTTAATAATATTAGTATTGATTTCTTGAGCTTTAACTTGATTTTTTCCAAGAAACTCTTTTGAATTTGTATCTTTTATAATTTGTTGTGCAATTGTGTGTGTTTGACTTGCAATATTTTGTGTTTGACTTGCAATATTTGCATTTTCTTGTGTTTGTTTATCTAGGTGAGTAATAGCATCATTTATTTGAGTTATTCCACTCTCTTGTTCTTTACTTGCGTTTGCAATCTCTTTTATTCTATTTGTTGCATCATTAATATTTATTAATAACTCTTCATATCCTTTTATCATTTCAGTACTAATATCTTTACCATGATTTGCTTTTGTTGTTGCATTTTCAACAATAGTTTTTATCTCATTTGCTGCTTCGGCACTTCTATTAGCTAGATTTCTAACTTCTTGGGCAACTACTGCAAAACCTTTTCCAGCTTCTCCTGCTGTTGCTGCTTCTACCGCTGCATTTAAACTTAAAATATTTGTTTGAAATGCTATTTGGTCAATTACTGTAATTGCTTCATTTATTAAAGATACTTGTTGTGTTATTTCATCCATAGAATCAGTAGTATTTTTTGCATTTTCTTGTCCTTCTTTAGCTGAAACTACAAGTTTATTTGCTGCACTACTCATTTTAGAAACATTTTCATTATTGTGAACGATTGCACTTGTAATCTCTTCTAAACTAGCTGCTGTTTCTTCTAAGCTTGTTGCTGTTTCATTTGATGCTTTATTTAAGAAATTTACATTATTATTAAGTTCATCAGAAGCATTTCCTAAAGTTAATCCAACCTCTAATGATTGTTGTAATAGTCCTGAAACCTCTTTTCCTAAGTTATTGATACTTTGTTCAATTTGTGCATTTGCATTTGGAATTGATTTTGTAAAATCATATCTTGAAAATTCATTTAATATATCTAAAATAGTATTTATATTTTTTCCTACTTTATTCTCTAATGTATCTAACATTTCATTGAAATTTTGTGTTAATTTTATTAGTTCAGGAGTAGAAGCAGTTGCTTCAATTCTTTTTGTAAGTTGGCCATTATTTATATGTGAAACTACTTTAATAACATCTTCAACTGCATTTTGATCTTTTATTAGACTTTTTTCAATTTTATCAATATTGTCATTAATATCTTTTGCCATTTTTCCAAACTCATCTTGAGTTTTTAGCTCAATTCTTTTTACATCATTTGTTTGTTTATTTAAATAACTAAAAAAGTTTGACAATCCTGATGTAATTGTATGAAGATTCTTATTTAGAATTCTTGTATTATAAATAATTATTAAAGATACTACAAAAAAGCCAAGAATACTTCCAAATATTGATATCATTCTAATATGTGTCGCCTCTTGAAGATACTCATTTTTAGGAGCATTAACTAATAAAGCCCAATTTACACCAGTATTTGCAATTTCAAATGGCTCTAAATAAAAATGTGAGATAAGTTTTTTATCATTTTTCTTATCAAATGTATATGATTCATTATTAGTGATTTTTTCAGGAAGAGATTTCTCTTCTTTACTTGAAGCTATTTTTTTAATATTTTTCATAAGAAACTCTTTTTTAGGATGACCTAAAATATTACCTTTTTGAGATAATAACACAGCATAACCACTATCATAAAGCTTTATTTTAGAAATATCTTCTGCAATTTTTTCTAAAGATATATCAATTCCAACAGCTCCAATAAACTCTTTATTATTATAAATTGGTACAGAAATTGTAGTCATTAGCAAAGTTTGCCCATCTACATCATACATATATGGTTCTGTAATATACTCTTTACCACTTTTAAATGGTCCATAAATCCATGGTTTTTTCTCTTTAGGTCCAACTGTCCCAGGAGTTACTTTAATATGTCCATTTTTTGATTTAGTAAAAAATGGACAATATTTACCATCTGTATTATAATATTTTTTTTCAGGTATTCTTGAAAAATCAAGAGGGAAAATTTTATTTGGCTCAGGTCCTATCCATGCTCCTATAGCATAAGGATTTTTATCCAAAGTGTTATATACCATTTTTGCAATTGAATCTTCTGAATATACACCAGTTTGGATAACAGCTTCAATTGATGCAGCTAAACTATAAGCTGCAACTACAGCTTTTTCTGGAACTTGTTTGACTTTTTGCAAATCAACATTTGCTTGATTTATCAATAACTCTTCAGAAATATTTTCTGCACTATCAAATGACTTAGTCGTAATTACCAAGGTTGTAATAAGATAAGAGAGAAAAACAACACTTAAAACACTAAATAAAAGTTTTTTAGAAAAGCTCATATTTTTTAACATTATATGCTCCATTTGTAAAATTATCATGATTTTTTATTGAAATAGTATAATACAACTATCATGATTTTTTGTCAAGATATAAAATTACAAAATTAGTATAATTTTTTAAATTTTAATAAATATTTACTATTTAAGGTTTAAGACTATTTAAAAAGAATAATCTTATAATCACAAAATAAACAATTAAATATTATGTAAAATATATAAAAGGAAAAAAGTGTTTACTGGATTAATAAGAGAGATGGCTGAAGTCATCAGTTTAAAAAATGGTTTTTTAACACTAAAAGCAGAATATAAACCAAAAATTGGTGACTCAATAGCTGTAAATGGTGCTTGTTTAACTGTAGTTAGAATAGCAAGTGGTACTTTTACTGTTGAACTATCTTTAGAATCACAAAGAATCTTAGCAATGGAAAACTATAAAGGAAAGGTTCATATTGAGCCTGCAATGATGATGGGAGATAGATTTGAAGGGCATATTGTACAAGGGCATGTAGATTGCTTAGGTACAATCTCTTCAATAAACAAAAATGGTAGTTCAACTGATTATATAGTAAAACTACCAAAAGAGTATTTAAGGTATATAATTCCAAAAGGAAGTGTAACTATTGATGGAGTATCTTTAACTGTAAATGATGTTTATAGTGATTCTTTTAGATTAACTATTATTCCACATACAATTGAAAATACTCTATTTAAAACATATAAATTAGGTACAAAAGTAAATTTAGAAACAGATATGTTTGCTAGATATATCTATAATATGTTTAAAAATGGTAAAGATAAACTATCTTGGGATGATGTAGATAATATAATGGCAAGGTATTAGATGAAAAGAAGAGAGTTTTTAGTAACAACATCACTTTTTTGTACTAGCATATCAGCAAATACAGATACTTTTTTTGATACTAAGGACTCTTTATCTTGGTTAATAATAAAGAATGTCTTAGAGATTTTATTTCCAAAAACTCAACATATGCCAAGCGCTAGTGAGTTTGGGGCAATTGACTATTTATTACAAAATAAAAATCATAAAACTTTTAATAAACAAGATTTGCATTATTTACTACAAGGTGCAAAAGATTTTAATTCCTCTTTTCCTATATTTTTAAAAGCTACAATTGATAAAAAGAACAAAATAATTAAAGAAGTTTCACAAAATTCATATGGACAAAGTTGGTTGTCTTTTTTAATTTATTATGGTTTAGAAGCAATGTTAAGTGACCCAATTTATGGCGGAAATAAAAATATGCTTGCATATAAAGCTT
This sequence comes from Malaciobacter halophilus, assembly GCF_002837275.1. Classification (GTDB taxonomy): domain Bacteria; phylum Campylobacterota; class Campylobacteria; order Campylobacterales; family Arcobacteraceae; genus Malaciobacter; species Malaciobacter halophilus. Next base: position 7,405 of record NZ_NXIF01000051.1, read on the forward strand.
TAAAGTTTCAAGCAGGTCAACCACGACCTAAAGTCAAATATGGAAAATCTAATGGTATATGATATTTGTATTATTGGAAGTGGAGCAGGGGCTGCACCAATTGCATATGAACTTACAAAAATTGGTAAAAAAGTTTTAATTTTAGAAAAAGGTTCTATTTACACTAAAGATGATTTTTCAAAAGATGAATTAGCTTTTGTTAGAAAAGATATATTAACTCCTAAATTAGAAGATGAATATCATACAATTGAAGAGCTAACTTCTCAAGGATGGAAAAAGTTTCCTACTTATGAAACAGGATGGAATTGGTGGAATGGAAGTTTACTTGGAGGCTCTTCAAATCTTATGAGTGGATATTTTCATAGGTTAAAACCAAAAGATTTTAAATTGAAAACTATTTATGGAAAACCAAAAGATTCAAATATAGAAGATTGGCCTATATCTTATGATGATTTAGAAAAGTATTATACAAAGGTTGAAGAAGTTGTAGGTGTTTCAGGAGAAGTTACAAACTATAAATATCAAGAACCAAGAAGTAAACAAAACTATGCTTTTAAACCTTTAAAAGAACATCCTATTACAAAACTTTTTGATAAGGCTTGTAAAGAGTTAGGATATACTTCTTACAAGGTTCCAAGAGCAATTATAAGTGAAGATAAAAATCATAGAAAATCCTGTTATTATTCAAATTTTTGTGGTAGTTACGGTTGTAGTAGTGGTGCAAAATCAGGTGCAATGTCTTCATTAATTATTGATGCTTTAAAGACAAACAACCTAACAATAAAAGCAAACTCGTTTGTATATAAATTAAGTAGTAATAAATCTAAAGTTACAAAAGCACACTTTTATACAAAAAATCAACAGAAACAAACAGTTCAAGCAAAAATATTTATAGTTGCTGCTCAAGCGGTTGAAACTTCAAGACTATTATTAAACTCAAAAAATAGCTTTTATCCAAATGGAATTGCAAATAGTTCTAAACAAGTTGGTAAAAATATGATTTTTAGTGGTGGTGGTATTGGAAGTGCAGAGTTTACACAAAATAATGATTTAACTTATGAAGAGCTTTTTACTCAAGGTTTATTTGTAAATAGGGCATTAAAAGATTGGTATTATACTTCTAGTTTTAAAGGTGGAACTATTGATTTTTTATTTGATCATGCAAATCCCATAAGAAAAGCCAATCTTTATAAGACAGATGAAAAAGATAATTTTTTATTTGGTAAAGAGTTACAAGAGAATATTTATAAGAATTTTACTCAAAAAAGAGTTTTGAATTTTGAGATTTTTACTGATTGGACACCAAATGATAACTGCTTTGTAAGTGTAGATGACAAATATAAAGATAAATATGGAATACCTGTTGCAAATATTAGAATTGGTGCACACAAGCAAGATTTAGAGCTTGCAAATTTCTTAGCTTCAAAAGCTAAAAATGTATTAGAACAAATGGGTGGAAAAAATATTAAAGTCAATATGAGTGCTTTGCCTTCTCAAAATCTTCAAGCAGGTGGTTGTAGATTTGGAAATGATAAAAATAGTTCTGTTTTAAATAAATATTGCCAAAGTCATGATTTACATAATCTTTTTGTAACTGATGGAAGCTTCATGCCAACAGGAGGTAGTGTTCCTCATACTTGGACTATTTATGCTAACTCTTTTAGAGTTGCTGATTATATTAAAGAAACTATTTTTTAGATTCTTTTTTTAAGAGCTCTTTTTTGTTTTCTTCTTTTTTAGGTTTTGGTAAAGGTTTAGCTTTATAAATATAAAAAAATCTTCTTTTTAATACTTTTGCATAAGGTTCTATAACAGCTTCTTGCATATCTGCCATTTTATTTATTGAAACAACTTTACCTACTTTTAATCCTTTAAAAAAGATATTGTCCATTCCAGAAGTTATTACTTCATCTCCTATTTTAATATCAATCCAAATAGGTATATATTTTGCTACAATAAATTTACTTTTTTTAATACTATGTGTAATTCCTGGAGCTTTATTTTCCCCAATATAAACAGCATAATTTGATTTTTCATTGCCATTTAATAAAGCAAGTGCTTTATTGTCTTTTTTTACTACAATTCCTGCAGCATAATCATCAATTACTAAACCAGCAATTTTATCATCAAGTTTTTGTTTGTCTAACCAAACTTTTGTGAAGTCATCAAACTCTACATATGATAAAACTCTTACTTGTGTTAATTTTTCATGAATAGGTTTTAATTTTTTTATACTATTTATTAAATCAGTTAGTTTTTGTTCTTTGCTTTCATATAAAAGTCTATACTCTTTTAGTTTTTCATTTTCTTGTTTTAGCTCTTCAATTGTTTGTGCTTGATTGAAATATCTTTCAGTAAAGTTACTTATAACAATAACTTTATTTATATAAAACTCTTTTATATGATTAAAAAAAGTAAATTTTTCGCCTAAAAGCTTGTTTACGTCTAAAACGTATAACAAACTTATGGCTAGAAAAAGAATAAAGAAGATTAATTTATTCATTAGTTATTAATTTTAATAGCTCCGCTTGATTTAGTACATTACTTGTTCCATATGCTACTGCTAAAAGTGGCTCATCGGCAACTTTTACTGGAAGTTTAATAATATCAGCTAAATATGTATCAAGACCTTTAATTAAAGCTCCTCCACCAGTTAGGATAACACCATTGTCAACAATATCACTTGCTAAATCAGGTGGCATGTCCTCTAATACACTTTTCACTGCTGAAACAATCTCTTTAAGAGGTTCTTTAATTGCAGTTCTAACACCTTCACTTCCTAATTCTATTGTAGAAAGTAGTCCAGAGTTATCTCTACCTTTTACTTTTATCTTTAGCTCTTTTTCAAGTTTTATAGCAGTACCAATCTCTATTTTGATACTCTCTGCTGTTCTTTCTCCAATATAAAGATTATAGTTTTGTCTTACATAATCCATAATTGCTTTATCAAATCTATCTCCAGCAACTTTGATTGATTTGCAAAGAACCAACCCACCAAGTGAAGTTACTCCAATTTCAGTTGTACCTCCACCAATATCAACTACAACATATCCTGATGGGTCAGATACAGGGATACCTGCACCAATAGCTGCTGCCATAGGCTCTTCAACTAAAAATACTTCTCTAGCTCCTGCACTAATTGCAGACTCTTTTACAGCTTTTTTCTCAACTTGCGTAATACCAAATGGGATACAAATAATAATTCTAGGTCTAATAAATGATTTTCTTGAGTGAGCTTTTTCAATGAAATATCTAATCATTCTTTCAGTCATCTCGAAATCTGCTATTACACCATCTTTCATAGGCCTTACAGCTTGGATATTTAATGGAGTTTTACCAATCATCTGTTTTGCTTCTTGCCCAACAGCTAATATTTTATCCTTTCCATACCTATCATGCTGAACAGCAACAACAGAAGGTTCATTAATAATAATACCTTTCCCTCTAATAGAAACAACAGTATTTGCAGTTCCTAAATCTATAGCCATATCATTTGAAAATAGACCTATTAATTTATTTAACATTGTTATCCTTTATGCTACTTCTACTTCTTTTTCTTTTAATACTACTTCTTTTGTAATTGTAATTTTTTTATCTTTGTATAAAGGTAAATCATACATAATATCTAACATTATATCTTCAAGAATTGATCTAAGCCCTCTAGCTCCTGTTTTTCTTTCAATTGCTTTTTTCGCTACTTCTTTTAAAGCATCTTCTTCAAAACAAAGCTCAACTCCATCCATTTTAAATAGTTTTATATACTGTTTAATTAAAGCATTTTTTGGTTCAGTTAAAATATGAACCATATCATCTTCACTGATTTCATTTAGTGTTGCAATCATATGAAGTCTACCAATTAGTTCAGGGATTAATCCATATTTAACTAAATCATGAGCTTCAACTTCAGATATTACATCTTCTTTATCTTTGGCACTTTTCTTTTCTTGATTAAAACCAAGAACATTTGCACCTTGTTTTTTCTTAATTATCTCTTCTAGTCCATCAAAAGCTCCACCACAAATAAATAATATATTTGTTGTATCAACTTGAATTGCATCTTGTCCAGGATGTTTTCTTCCACCTTTAGGTGGAACATTTACAGATGCACCTTCTACAATTTTAAGAAGTGCTTGTTGAACACCTTCTCCTGATACATCTCTTGTAATAGATCTGTTTTCACTCATTCTTGCAACTTTATCAACTTCATCAATAAAGATAATACCTTTTTCAGCTCTTTTTACATCTCCATTTGCAGCTTGTAAAAGTCTAGTAATTACATTTTCAACATCATCACCAACATAACCAGCTTCTGTTAAAGATGTAGCATCAGCTATTGCTAAAGGAACATCAAGATGTTTTGCAATTGTTTGTGCAAGTAGTGTTTTTCCACTTCCTGTTGGACCTATTAATAATACATTTGATTTATTGATTTCTGTATCATCTTCATCATCTAAATCTTTCATAAAGATTCTTTTATAGTGATTATAAACTGCAACAGAAAGTACTTTTTTTGCTCTGTTTTGCCCTACAACATAATCATCTAAAATCTCTTTTAACTCAGCAGGAGTTCGAAGTTTTATCTCTTCTTTTGTTTCTTCTTGACCCTCTTGTTCTGATTCAAACTCTCTTGGGTCATTACCATTTAAAATATCATTTGCAGCAGTTACACAAGCTTTACAAATATATCCATTTTCTCCTGCAATTATTGGATTATCTTTTGACTCAGTTACTCCACAAAAGTCACACTTAATTTTACTCATACTTTATAAACTCTCCACTATTTTCTATTAAAAGGTATTCCTCTTTTTGTATCAACTACAAATTGAGCTAACTCTTTTACATATTTGTTATTACTTTGTTCAAGTAATCTTTTTGAAACATCTGAAATAGACTCTTTTGAGTGAAATATTGCTTTATATGCTTTTTTTATTTCATTAATATCATCTCTATTATCAAGTCTTCTTCTTAAACCAGTTAGATTTAAACCTCTTAAAATGGCTCTATTACCTTCAGCTAAACAAAATGGAGGTATATCTTGAGTTACAACAGAACCACCTCCTACCATAGCATAGCTTCCTAATTTACAAAATTGATGAACAGGTGTTAATCCTCCAACAACAACTGAATCACCACACTCTACATGACCAGCTAATGTTGCTACATTTGCAAATATACAATTATCCCCTATAATACAATCGTGAGCAACATGAGTGTATCCCATAAATAAGTTGTTACTACCTATTATTGTTTTACTTCCTCCCCCAATTGTTCCTGGATTAAAAAGAGTATATTCTCTAATTTTATTATTGTCACCAATAATTAACTCTACTTCTTCTCCCGCAAACTTTAAATCTTGAGGAATTGAACCTAATGTTGCATGAGAAAAAATCTCATTGTTTTTTCCAATTGTAGTATTTCCCTCAATTAATGAATGAGAACCAACTGTTGTTCCATCACCAATTGTTACATTTTTACCAATAATTGTATATGCACCAATAGTGATATTATCTCCTAATTGTGCCCCATCTTCAATTATTGCAGTTTTGTGAATGTTGTTCATATTAAACCTAAAATTATTTGTCTACAACCATAGCTTTTAGTTCAGCTTCAGCAACTAACTTATCATCTACATAAGCTTTCCCATCAAGTACAATTAAGTTACCTCTTAATTTTAAAACTTCGATTCTATATTCTAATCTATCCCCTGGTTTAACAGGGTTTCTAAATTTAGCTTTATCAATACTCATAAAATAGATAACTTTATTATGTAACTCTTCAGCAGAAAGGTCATTGCTTTTAAGTGCTAATACTCCACCAGCTTGAGCCATACCTTCAAGAATCATTACTCCAGGGTAGATTGGATGACCTGGAAAGTGCCCCATAAAAGCTGGTTCACTAATTGATATATTTTTATATCCAGTGATACTTTTCCCTTTTTCCATATCAGTGATTCTATCAACTAATAAAAGTGGGTACCTATGAGGTAAAATTTCTTGAATTTCCATAACATCTAACATTCTTAATATCCTAATATTGTGTGTTTAAAATAGTCATACATTTTATCTAAAAAAAAATTAGTTTTGTATTATTTGAGCAACATTTTTTGAACTACCATTTTGTAAGTACTCTCTTAACACTTTTGAATTATTTAAAAATTGCTTTTTATCCATATTTATGTATTCATCTAAAAGGTTTTTGCTTGTAACTTCTTCTTGAAAAAACTCTTTATGAATGGCATTTTTACCCATCTTATCAAAGAAGATATTAGCAAGTCCAATATAAGGAAGTTTTACAAACATTCTTCCTAAAAAATAATCAAATCTTTTAGCTACATAAGACATAACAAAAGGAGTCCCAATTAAGCTTGCTTCAAGTGTTGCAGTTCCAGAACAAATAAAACCAAACTCTGCATCAATTAAACTTTGATGAGCATCATTTGAAATAGTAAAATCACTTGTATCTCCATAAGTATTTTTTATATACTCTTTATCAAACTTTGAAGGAATAATTAAAATATGTTGTTTATTGGGAATTGACCTTGCTATTTGTCTAAATATAGGCATGTGATTTGTTATTTCTGTTTTTCTACTTCCTGGCATAAAAACAATCTTATCTGTTTTTTCGTAGGTATGTTTGAATTGAGTTATTTCATCTAAAAGTGGATGCCCAACATAACTTATCATCTCTTTTTTTGAGTATAACTCTTGCTCAAAAGGAATGATTGAACAAAGTTTTGTACAATATTCTTGAAGTTTTTCAACTCTTTTTTTCTTCCATGCCCAAGCTTGTGGAAGTATATAATAAATAATCTCTTTATTTGGATAAGTTTTTTTAAGCTTTTTTGCTAAAGGTAGATTAAATCCTGAACTATCCATTAGTAAAACTTTGTCACAATCTTTTGCAAGTTCTACTAACTCATCTCTTAATTTGAAAAAGAATCTTAGTTTTTTTAGTGCATCTACAAATCCCATAATGGCTAATGCTGTTAAATCATAGAGTGGATTTCCTAATTCTTTATCAAAAACTCCTACAAGTTCAATATCATCATCAAGATGTTTTTTTAGCTCTTTTAGATGAATATTTGATGAAGTTTCCAATGCACTTACTAAAATTTTCATATAATTTCTTCCTTTACATCATCATAAGTTACAGTGTTTAGTTCTATATCAAATTTACCTTCTATTATCTCATCAATAATAATTACAGCACTTAAATCATATGGATTATTTACTATTTTATTTCTTATATTTAGTTCCTCTTTTATAATAGGAGGATTATACATAAGCTCTTTTACATTTTTATATGAAGTTTGTGCTATTTGATTAAAAGTATTTATATCTAATACTTTCATCTCTTCTCTATTTAAATAACAAATACCATCTTTAACATACTCAACTCTTCCATTTGTTTTTGTTCTATTTATTGTAGAATAAAAAAGAAAATATGATGGAACTGTTTTTTTATTTATATCAACTTTTCCATTAAATAAACGATAATTTAGAAATCTTTGTTTGATTATTTTGTATTGTTCATTTTTATCTTCAAGTTCATTTCTTTTATTGTAAAGTTCAAGTCTTTGTTCAATTGATTCTGGAAGGATTTGATTTGAAATAGGATTAAACATCTCATCCATTACTTTTTTTTGTGCTTCTCTTTGTGGAGTTAGACCAAATAAACAACCACAATAATTTTGTCTATATAGTGAATGTTGTTTTACAACTTCTCCTTGTATTTGGGTACCATTTCCAGCTCTATAATCTCTAAATATAAACTCTAATCCTGTTTGCTCTTGTAGTTTTGCTCCAATTTTTTCAAGTTTTTCTTGGGATTTTTTAGGAGAAATTAAAAGAGTAGTTGTAAATTTATCATGACCTAATTCTATTGCTTTTTTTGCACTAGTTTCTAATCTATCATCATAACAAACTGTACATCTATCACCTTTTTCTGGAAGATGCTCCATACCTTTTACTTTTTTTAGCCACTCTTCTAAATTGTAAGCACCTTCTATTAGTTTAATACCTAACTTTTTACATGAATACTCTACATCTAAATATCTTAATCTATATTCACTATATGGATGAATATTGGGGTCATAAAAATATCCAACAAGCTCTTCATTTGGATACTCTTCTTGAATCTTTTCTAAAAAATAGTGACTATCTACTGAACAACAAATATGAACTAACAAAACAAACCTTTAATCTTATTTTTTCGCAATTATAGTAAAATAATCCAAAACAAAAGGAAAAGCTATAAATAAATATATTTTTTTAATCATTACTTTACTTTTCAGTGCTTGTGCAGTAAAACAACCAGTTAAAAGTAGCAGTGCTACAATTTTGATTAAAACTCCTAATATGAGATTTTATGATACTGGATTTATTAATAGATATAAAGACTATACACAAGTTCAGATTTTCACTGCTGGTAAAAGTATATTAAATCTAAAAATGTATAAAAATCAAATATGTAGTGATACTTTTAGTTGTTTAGATTATAAAAGTTTTAATAAACAATATTTAAATAGTAGCTATGAAAATGGCTTTATTAAAAAACTTTTTGAAAAAGATGATAAAGATATCATCTTTAGAGATAGACAAAACAGTATTTTGATAAAAGTTAGAAAGAATTAGTTTATATATTTGAATGTAAACTAATAAGAAAACGTCCAATACTTCCAATACTAGATGTAGATAAACAAAACCAAAGACTTAAAAATAAAGTTAATATTGTGATGATTTTCCACTTTGTTCTCCACCAACCTTTTCTTTTATTGAACTCTTTTATATATTTTTCACCTTTATCGTCTTTTTGGCATAATATTACATCTGTTAAAAAAGCTAGTATGGCAACAATTGTTACAACATATCCAAAGTTATCTTGAAAAGTAGGAAAGAAAAGATATAAAATAATATGATATATACTCATATATAAAAAGAATGTAATTAACATTGGACCAGATGCACCTATCATTGTACCTAAACCTAATTTAGGGTTTTCTGTAACTTTTTTTGTTCTTTTGATTGCAACATCCAGTGGATCATTATTTTCTTTTGTTACATAATATTTACGAATTGAAGGTATTTTATTTATAAAAAAATAAAATATCTTGACTATAGGCATTAATATAAAATCGATTCCTATAAATAATTTAATAATAGCTCTATAAAAAAAGTAATATATTATATTGTAAAAATATTCAATTTCTTTCAATTTTCTTCCTTTAATTGATAATTATTTATTATTGTACTTCCTTTTATTTCTTGTATTTTATCAATACTTTTTTCTCCTATAGTTGATAATATCCATCCAACAGCTCCAGAAGACAGAATAAATGTTCCAAGAGTAAATAATACACCGGCACCTGCAGGAAGAAATAAAATAGCAATTCTACCTGCTAATGCTCCACCTGCAAATCCTAAAGCAGTACTTCCTATTTGTTGTTCTGTATGTTGTCCAAATCCATCTATATAACTTGATGTTTTTATTCCTCTTTTTTTTAATTCTATAACATCTTTTTCTTGTGCAGAACCAATTTGATAAGCACCTACTACTACACTAATCCAAAATGTACCTTTCTCAAGTCCATTAGCCCATTTAGACATACTATAAGTTTTTACATATGGATTTCCACTCCATCCACTTTCATAATGCTTTATATATATGCCTTTTGAATTTGTTAATGTAAAGCTTCCTTTTTTATGTTCCATACCTTGTACTAATCCACCTAAGCCATTATTTATATTACCAAATGCATTTGCTATCTTATCTTGTGGAGTACTTGCTACATTTTGTCCTTCTATGTCTTGAAAGATTATATCATTACCTTGCTTTTTTGCTGTAAGTTTTGCTTCTATTTTACCTGTTGAGGCATTTGTAATATATGCACTTTTTATATATGTTTGATAATGAGCTAATCCAATTGTATTCATATCATCAACTTCTAGTGAAGATTGATAATTGCCTTTTTTTATTTCACCTTTTAAAATAAGTTTTTCTTCTTTTATATCTTGACCTAATTTTGGCATAAATTTATTTATAAGAATTTTATAATCCTCTATATTTTTAGGACGTAAAGTTATTGGAGTTATTGATTGACCATTTTCATCAAATGTTACATCAAATTCATTTATTTCTTGGTCTTCTTTTAAAAAGTTAAAGTTTGAATTATTTGCTAGAATTTTTATTTTAGCTTTTGAACCTTTGGTTCCATGTGCTATAACATTTACTTTAGTTCCTAAAGGAATAAATGTATTATTAAGTTTAATACTATTTACCTCTTCTTGATTTATATTATGAATAAGTATAGATTGTTTTGGATATATAATATTTGCATTTGCAAGTTTATTTACTGATACTATTTCTTCTACGGTTGTATTATACTTTTTGGCAATTAAAGAGAGATTCTCACCTTCTTTTACTTCATGAACAGTTGGCTTAGAAGGTTGATTATAAGAAAAATAAAGAGCTGTTATTTTCTCCTCAATTACTTCAATCCAAACTTCTTTTTCATACTCTCTTGTTATCTCTCCATCATCATCTGCATCAATCCATCCAGATACATATTTAACTTTTGAGGAGTCTATATTTAATTCATTTGCTAAGCTTAAGATTGTAAATCTTTTCTCTACTTTTGTACTCTTTTGTACTTTCTCTTTATACTCTTTTTGTTTTAACACTTTTTTATTTTCATCATAAACTTTTAGGATTACTTTTACTTCTTGTCCTATTTTTACATTTACTGTTTTTGCTGTTAGTTTTATCTTATCATCTAGTTTTTTAGTTATCATCTTTAAATCCTAAACTACTTATATATTTTCCTTTTTCATCATAAGTTAATCTACTATTTGCACCATCTTGAATTTTTCCATCAATGTATGCAAAGAAATTAATCTCATGAACTTTTTCTTCTTTTAGATTATGAATTATTGTCTCTTTACCATTATATTTTTCTCTTTGCGTATCTTCTATATTCCATCTAA
>NZ_NXIF01000052.1 GCF_002837275.1 Malaciobacter halophilus
AGTTTTATGATAACGATTATCAATATATAAATAATTTTTTAATGCTTTGTTTGAAAATTATTATCATTATTAAGTAATATTAAATTTTAAGTTGATTATAATTTTACGAACACATTAAATATGAGGATTTTTTATGAAATTAAGTGACTTAAGTAAAGGTGATGTGGCAACAATCAAAAGCATAGATTGCGATAAAAATTTAAAAAATAGATTTTATTCTTTTGGAATTATTAAAGGTTCTAAAATTACTATTGAAGAAGTAACTATGACTAAAAGCACAATAGAAGTAAAAATAAATAATACAAAAGTTGCAGTAAGATTAGTTGAAGCATCAAAAATAGAGGTTGAACATGAACAACAATAAAAAAGTAATAAAAGTTGCATTAGTTGGACAGCCAAATGTTGGTAAAAGTATGCTTATCAACTCAATCTCTAATGCAAGATTAAAAGTAGGTAACTTCTCAGGAGTTACAGTTGCAAAAGAGCAAGTAATATTAAAATATAAAGATTATAAGATTGAAATAGTAGATTTGCCAGGTTCGTACTCTTTAAATGAATACACACTTGAAGAGAAAGTTACAAAAGATTTTTTAAATAATAATGAATATGATATTATCTTAAATGTAACAGACTCAACAAATCTTGAAAGAAATCTTTATTTAACTTCAGAATTACTTGCTTTAGATAAAAAAATGATAATTGCACTAAATATGACAGATGAAGCAGTAAAAGAAGACATTTACATAAATGAAGTTCAATTAAGTAAAATTTTGGGAAAACCATGTATCAAAACTAGTGCAACAACAAAACAAGGTTTAGATACTTTAGTAGAAGAGATAGTAAAAAAATATGAAAATGAAAAACTACCTACAAAGCTAATCTTCTCAGATGTAATTGAAGAAGAGATAGCAAATATTGTTAATTTTTTTAAAGATAGTGGATATAGAACAAATAATAGTTATAGAGAAGTTGCAATAAAACTTTTAAAAGAGGATAAAGCTACTTACAAGTTTTTCCATGATGAACCAATTTGGACAAAACTTCAACCAATACTAAATAATGCATTTGAACATCTTTATATACATTATAGTACAAAAAATATTGAAGATATTTTCAATGATGAAAAGTTTGCTTTCTCTAAAGGTGCTGTAACAGAAACTGTTAAAACAAATACAAAAGTTGATAAAACATTAACTGAAAAAATTGACTCAATATTAATACATAAAGTTTTTGGTTTACCTATTTTTCTATTTTTAATGTGGGGTTTATTTCAATTGACATTTGAAGTTGGAAATATTCCAATGGATATAATTGATGCATTTTTTGCAAACTTAATAGATAATACTAAAGCAGTTTTAGGTGACAATCAAATATCTTCTATTATAGCTGATGGTGCTATTGCAGGAGTAGGTGCAGTTGTACTATTTATACCAAACATTGTAATTTTATTTTTCGGTATTGCATTATTAGAGACAACTGGATATATGAGCAGAGTTGCATTTTTACTTGATGGTTTCTTTCATAAGTTTGGACTACATGGAAAGTCATTTATTCCTTTAGTAACGGGATTTGGATGTTCAGTTCCTGCATATATGGCTGCAAGAACTCTTAAAAATGAAAAAGATAGATTACTTACACTTTTTATTATAGGATTTATGTCTTGTGGAGCTAGACTTCCAATTTATGTTCTTTTTACAGGTGCTTTTTTTAGCGAAAATAATGCAGGTAATGTACTATTTTTAATATATATTGGTGGCGCAATACTTGGACTAATTGCCGCAAAAGTTTTAAAAATAGTAGTATTTAAAAGTGAAGATGAACCTTTTGTTATGGAAATGCCAAAATATAGACTTCCATCATTTAAACTAATTTGGCATACAGTTTCAAATCAAGCAATGATGTATCTTAAAAAAGCTGGTACATTTATTTTAGCTGCATCTTTACTAATTTGGGTTGCAAGTAACTATCCAAAACATTTAGATGTTGAAAAAAGTTATGAACAAAAAATAGAGCTTGCAAGTACGGATGAAGAAAAATTAGCTTTAGAGAATGAACTTGCTTTATATAATCTTGAGAACTCTTATTTAGGATATGTTGGAAAGTTTTCTGAGCCATTATTTGCTCCTTTAGGTTTTGATTGGAGAATGTCAGTGGCACTTGAAACTGGTCTTGCAGCAAAAGAGATTGTTGTTTCAACTTTAGGTATTTTATATGGACTTGGAGAAGAAAATGATGAAAATTCAAAAGGTTTGGTTGAAAAAATAAAAGCAAATATTCCTTTTGCTTCTGGTATTGCATTTATAGTATTTGTAATGATTTATCTTCCTTGTTTAGCAGCAACAATGGTATTTACAAGAGAAGCAGGTGGATGGAAATATTTAGTATATCTATTTGTATTTACAACAGCAACAGCATGGATACTTTCATTTATCACTTATAATGTAGTATCTTTACTTGTATAAAAGCATAAGATTATTCTTATGCTTTTATTGACAATCTTCGCAAACTCCATAAATTGTCATAATATGATCACTTAAAATAAAACTATTATCTTTTGCTACTTTAAGTTGTTGTTTCTCAATAACATCATCATTAAATTCGATAATCTTATTACATGAGGTACAAATCATATGGTCATGATGTAAAGATAGATTTAACTCATATCTTTTTGCCCCATCACCAATATCCAATGAGTTTATAATATTTAGCTCTTCAAAAAACTTTACAGTTCTATAAACAGTAGCTATTCCCATATCAACTTTATACTCTGTTTTTGCAATATTTGCAATCTGTTCAGCACTTAAATGTTCATCATTGAAATATAAGATTTTTAATATATAATCTTTTTGTATTGAGTTTTTAAAGCCTAACTTCGATACTGTATTTTTAAAGTTTTCTAAAAAAGACTCAAAGCTCTCTTCATACTTTTGCACTAGCTTATTCCTTTTATAACTATTATTCCTATACTAATTATCAAAGCAACTGTATATGGCTTCCAAAGATTCTTATGTATTTTTAAATTTTGTTTGTACAAAAAACCCTCTTGCTGACATTTTCTTTTCATAAACCAACCTTAATAATTAGTATCAATACTATAATAGTACATAATAAATACTTAATCAAATATTAATGATAATAATTATCGTTTTAATCTCTTGTTAAGTTTACTTAATATAATATTTCTTTATTATAAGGAGTTAAAATGTTTAATATTAGTTTAGCCTTAGTAGGACAAGTAGCTAGAAATGCAGCATTTGGAGCAATAGCAACTAAGGTAGTTGATACATTTATTCTTTCAAAAGTAAATAATAAAATTGATCAAAAAAGATGGATTAGACAATCTAAGCTTGAAGCATATGCAAAACTATCTCAAGAGATATTATCAATTGATTTAAAAAATTTAAAAGATGAAAATATTAGAAATATAAAAGAGTATAGTGCAAAAACAATTCTACTTTTAGAAGATAGAGTTTTAATTAATAGAATTGAAAACTATTTAGAACACTTAATAAATCTAGACAAATCTTCCCATGATAGTAGTAAAGATATGCTATCAGTAGTAGATAAAAAAGGAATAGATTTAGTTATGTGCCTAAATAAGAACTTGAAAAAAGTTTAATTACTTTAATTCAAATTCAGTTTTATAAGTTTTATCTTGGTCTTTAACTTTAAAAGTCCAAATGCCTTTTTTTCGTCCATCAATATATCTAAAATCATATATTGAACCATGACCAGCTGGTATTACCATATCCCTACTTCTTGATATCTCTTGGTCAGGGTCTATCCATATAAAAGTTACATTTTTATCAAATTCAACTCTTTCTTGTATGTATTTACAAATAATTGAATTTTCATCTTTTAATATAACACAATCCACATGCTCAATCTCTTCTTGTTCACTAGCAACAGCAAATGAGAAAAGTGATACTAATAATACTATTAAAAACTTCTTCATAATCTATTCCTTCTCTTCTTCCACATCCATATACTTAATCAAAAAGTATTTAATTGGTGCGTAAAATGTTGTCATTGACACAACGGCTACAATCAACTGAACTATCTTAAATAGTGAATGAGTCTTTTCAAAAAATATTAAACTTATATAATGACTTGCTAAAAGTGAAATTACTGCTGTAATAACAATTGCAATTAATGATACTATATTATAACTCATATTTTTCCCAAATTGCTTCTTCATCTAAAGAAGCTCTATTTTTTAATATTTCAAATGGTTTATAGTTTACTTTATATCCCATAGAGTAATGTTCTTTAATCCAATATCCTAAATATATATATGGTATTTCAAGCTCTTTTGCTATTTTAATTTGTGCTAAAATTGAAAACTTACCTAAAGACAACTCTGAATATTCATGGTCATAAAAACAATAAATAGCTGAAATAGATTTAGGTAAAATATCAACTAAGGCAACAGCTACTAACTTTTCATCTTTAAAGTACAAAAACTCTTTTGTAAATTTATCCTTCCCTTCAACATATGACCTTGCATAATCTTCTGGACTTATAGGCTGATATGGCCATTGCTTTTTTCTATGCATAAACTTGTGATATTTATCATAAAGTTTTAAATGGTCAATACTAATACTTGGAGCTTGTATATATAATTTTGTATCTTTATTTTTATTTATTACTCTTTTTTCAGATTTTGAGAATTTATAATTTTTTGCATCAATTCTCATACTTATACATTTTGTACAGTTTGAGCATTCAGGTACAAAATGCATCTTTCCAAATCTTCTCCACCCATGCTCTAGCATATTTTGATAATCTTCAATGGAACAATGATTTATATACCTATATCTCATATCTGAGATTTCATTACTAAAATAAGAGCACTCCCTATTCTCTTCTACAAACTCTAAGTCTTCATTTAATATTTGCATATTTACTCGTTGATTTTCTCTTTTATCTCTCTTGAAATTTTACATATTCTATCAATTTTTTCATTATATGACAACGAATCATCAATTATATGTTTTACAAAAGCACTTCCTACAATTACTCCATCAACTCCCATAGCTTTTTCTTTACAACTTTTTTCATCAACACCAAAACCAATATATAAAGGCGTATTACTGTTTTCTTTAATAGTTTTAATTACTTGTGTTAAATCTTCACTTCTTCCACTTCCTGTAATTCCAGCATAAGCTACCATGTAAATAAATTTTTTAGCATCTTTTACAACTCTTGCTACTCTTTCTTTACTATGTGTAGGCGCAACAAATGTAATAATAGATTGTTCATATTTTTCTGCTAAAGCAACATATTTCTGCGCCTCTTCAAAAGGTAAATCAGGAATAATCTGCCCTGTAATGCCAAGCTCTTTGGCTTTTTGAAAAAAGTTTTCCATTCCATAGTTATGAAAAGGGTTTAAATATCCCATCCATAAAGTATCCATCTTAGGAGCAATTTTTGATGAAACTTCAAATAAATCTTTTAGTTTAAAACCATTATTTAAGGCTAAAAGATTTGCTTTTTCAATAACTGGTCCATCTGCTACTGGGTCTGAAAATGGTATTCCTAACTCTAATGTATCCACTCCTGCATCTTTCATACTTAATGCTAAATCGATTGTAAAATTATTCTGTGGATAACTAGCTGTAATATAACCTACAAGTTTTTTCAAAACAAAATCCTATATTTAATAAATTTGGATATAATAGTAACATATTATAACAAGGTTATAGATTAATATATAAAAAATAGAATTTGATTTTAAGGAACTATTATTATGAGTATAATTAAAAATGATTTTGAAAAAATATCAATTACAAAAATTTTAAAAGCTAAAAACAATAAAAAACTTACAATGATTACAGCATATGATGCACTTTTTGCCAACCTTTTTCAAGAACTTGCAGATATGATTTTAGTTGGGGATAGCTTAAATATGAGCTTTGCAGGAAAACCTGATACTTTAAGTGCAACGCTTGAACAAATGATTTATCATGCAAATGCAGTTTGTACAGGTGCTTCTAAAGCTTTTGTTATTTTAGATATGCCTTTTGGAACATACATAAATAAAGATATAGCACTTAAAAACGCAGTTAAAATCTATCAAGAAACAAATGTAGCAGCTGTAAAAGTTGAAGGTGGAGAAGATAGAGCTGATATTGTAAAACATTTAACATCAAACTCAATTGCAGTAATGGGACATATTGGACTTATGCCTCAATATGTTAGAAGTGAAGGTGGATATAAAGTAAGAGGAAAAACTAAAGAGGATGAAGAACAGTTAATAAAAGATGCTTTAGCTATTGAAAAAGCTGGAGCCTTTGCTATTGTAGTAGAAGGAGTCTTAAGTAGTGTTGCAAAAAAAATCACTGAAGCTGTAAATGTTCCTGTTATTGGTATTGGTGCTGGAAATGTAACTGATGGACAAGTATTAGTTTGGTCAGATATGTTAGGGTTTTTTGATGAATTTAAACCAAAATTTGTTAGAAGATATTTAGATGGAGCTACATTAGTAAAAAATGCAGTTTTACAATATAGAAATGATGTACAAACAAAACAATTTCCATCAAAAGATGAAGAGTATTAAGATTTAAGGGAGAGCATAGTGGAGAGATTAGTAGAAGTTGAACAAATATCTTTTGAAGAGGACAAAAGTGAAGTAAATTTAAGACCCTCTTCATGGGATGATTATATAGGTCAAGAAAAAATTAAAAAGAATCTAAAAGTTTTTATTGAAGCTAGTAAAAAAAGAGAAGAAGCCCTTGACCATATTTTGTTTTATGGACCTCCAGGTCTTGGTAAAACTACACTTTCTTATCTTATCTCAAGTGAAATGAACTCAAATATAAAAATTACTGCTGGGCCTATGATAGAAAAAAGCGGTGACTTAGCTGCAATTTTAACTAACCTTGAAGAAGGAGATATTTTATTTATTGATGAAATTCATAGATTAAGTCCAGCAGTTGAAGAGATATTATATCCTGCCATGGAAGATTATAGACTTGATATTATTATTGGTTCAGGCCCAGCAGCACAAACTGTAAAAATTGATTTACCTAGATTTACACTAATTGGAGCAACTACAAGAGCTGGTATGCTAAGTAACCCTTTAAGAGAAAGATTTGGTATGCACTTTAGAATGCAGTTTTATGATCATGAAGAGTTAGCAAAAATTATTCAAAAAGCTTCATTAAAACTTAATAAGACTTGTGAAGATGATGCTGCATTAGAGATTTCTAGAAGAAGTAGAGGTACTCCAAGAGTTGCTTTAAGATTATTAAGAAGAGTAAGAGATTTTGCTGAAGTTGAAAACGAAGATACAATAATCAAACAAAGATGTAAATACGCACTTGATGAATTAGGTGTAAATGATAGTGGATTTGATGAAATGGATATAAACTTACTTGAACTTTTAGTTTCAAATAAAGGTAAACCAATGGGATTATCTACTATTGCAGCTGCATTAAGTGAAGATGAAGGAACAATTGAAGATGCCATTGAACCTTATCTTTTAGCAAATGGTTTTATTGAAAGAACAGCAAGAGGAAGAGTTGCAAGTGTAAAAACATACGAAATGTTTAGATTAAACTATCCTCAAAGTGAAGAAAAAATCACTGAAGGTTCGCTGTTTTGAAACCACAGCATTTTTTAGTTGCCATAGCAATTGCAATACTTTTTTTCTTGTTTGAACTTTTTAGTCCATTTTTAAAGGCCATTTTTGTAGCACTTCTTCTTACAGTAGCTACAAATTCACTTGACTCTTTTGTAACAATTAGAGTAAAAAGTAGAACTATTTCAGCATTTATTATGACTATTATGCTTGCTGTTATATTTTTTGTACCTGTTATGTATTGTATATTCTCTTTTGCTAATTATTTAAATCAGCTTGACCAACAAGCAATAATGCAAAATTATGGGAAAATTGAGAATTGGGTGATGAATATTCCCCAAGAGTTTGAGTTTTTTAAACAACAATTAACATTAATTCTTGAAAAAATCAATATTGCAGAAAGTATTAAAAATATATTATCAATTGGTGCATATTTAGGTAAGAACTCTGCTTCTTTTATGATAGATATGTTTATGATACTTATTTTTTATTTTTTCTTTACTCTTTATGGAACAAATCTATCTCACTATATAAAAGATATACTTCCTTTAAAAAAAGAGGATTCTAATACTTTATTTTATGAATCTTCAAATGTTATGAGTATTGTTTTATATTCAATTTTAGTAACAGCTATTTTTGAAGGTCTTTTATTTGGCTTTTTTATCTCAGCATATGACTACAATGGTTTCTTACTTGGAGTTTTATATGGATTTGCTTCATTAGTTCCTGTTGTAGGTGGCTTAATTATGTGGCTTCCAATAGCACTTTATGAACTGTATTTAGGTGATTTTTATGATGCAATTGTAATAGTTGCTTACTCAATCATTGTAATTTCAATTATTGCTGACACTTTTATTAAGCCCATAATTATTAGGTATATTAATCAAAAAGTAGTAAAAACCCCAACAAAAATAAATGAACTACTGATTTTCTTTTCAATTGTCGCAGGCTTGTCAACATTTGGTTTTTGGGGTATGATTATAGGTCCAGCTATGGTAACTTTTTTTATATCAATTGTTCAATTGTTAAAAAAGTATAGTAATGATATGATATAATTTAGAAAATAAAAAAGTGGTGTATTTATGCAAATAGATTTAAGAGAACTAAAACAGATAACTGTACTTTATGTTGAAGATGATAATGTAATAAGAGCACAAACTCTTTCTGTTTTTGAAAAAATCTTTAAAAAAGTATATGTAGGGAAAGATGGAAAACAAGGAGTAAATCTATTTTATAACCATAAAGACGAATTAGATGTAATTGTTACTGATTTGAATATGCCTAAAATGTCAGGACTTGAACTTGCAGAAGAAGTACATAAAGTATCTAAATATATTCCAGTAATTTTTACGACAGCTTACACTGATGAAGAGTTTTTAATAAAAGCAATATCTTTAAATATTGATAGTTATGTAACAAAACCTTTAAAAATAAAAGAGCTTACAACAACTATTTTAGAAAGTGTAAAAAAATACAAAGAGAGTAGAAATTTATATAAGACAACAAAAGCATTAGCAAATGAGATGCTTAGTACAAAAAAAGATTATGATGAGTTAAAAGACTCTTGTGATTTATTAGAAAGAGAAGTCTCTTTTTATAAGTTTTTAGCTGAACACTTTATCTCGTCTATAAGATTGGATAAGTTTGGAATAATTGAAGAGGTTTCAAATCAATTTACTAATATTTATAAATACTCAATTATGGATTTAAAAAATAAGCCAATTAATGCTATTTCAGGAAATGCAGCAAATATACAAAAAAAGATGTTAGAGTCTTTAAAAAGAAAAGAAGCCGTAGGATTTAATGAGAAATTTATAACTGCTGATAATGAAGAGCTAGAATTTCATAATATCTTGTACCCACTTTATGAAAACAAAGATGAATATGCAAGTGGATACATAATCTATCAATCATTGGAAAGATGAGTCAACTACTCATCTTCTCCACTTATAATCTCTCCATTATAAGTCATAATTCCATAATCAAAGTTTGTTACAGATTTAAAACCTAAATCGTACATTACTTTTTGACAATATGCACTTCTACTACCACTTAAACAGTAAACAACTACTGGAATATCTTTTTGTTTGTCTAATTGTTCAATAGCTTGATAAAAAGAGGTTGTAGGAACTAAATAATCACACCCTTTAATTCTTTGAGCTACCCACTCCATCCACTCTCTTGTATCAACTAAATTAAATTTTATAAAGCCTAATTCTCTTGCTTCAAGTAGTGATTCTAACTCATCTGCATCTATTTGTTCTTTTTGCAGTAAAAGTTCACACTCTTTCTTTGTAAGACCTCTTGAATGTGTATGAGTAACTTCACTAACTTCAGATTTGATAGCTTCACTTTGAGCAAATTCAGGAGTACAAAAAATACCACAGTGACACTTTCCATCTCTTGGAATTTCAACTTCTAATGCAGGTTTACAAGGACATAATCTATTGTCTGCTTTTTTTTGTTCCTCTTTTGTTTGACCTTTTACCATAAAACATGGACAAAATCTTTTTCCATAAATTAGTTTATTTCTTGTTAGTCCTTGCTGAACTGATTCATTTACATCATTTTCTGGATTATATACGAAACCAAATCTATCTAAAACTTTATCAGTAAACTGTTTTGTTAGTTCAAATTCTGTTTCAAACTCGTTTGAATTCATATCAATTTTTTTAATCATTACTTACCTTGAATACATAATTTTTGCGTATTATAAGTAAAAGTTTTTTTAATCTATTTAAGTAAAGGTATTATAAGTTTTTATTAACTTACTTTTAAAATCTAATCAGTAATAAAAAAGGATTGAAATCAATTCTTATAAATCTTATATTTAAGAATCCTAATTTTATTAGATTCATTTTATACATTATATGTTTTGGTTTAAAGAAAACAAATACAGTTCTTGCTGATTCTATCCAAATTTCAATACATTATATGTTTTGGTTCAAGATTGTGTTTGAGGTGTGCAGTAATGCAAAAAAGCTTATTTCAATACATTATATGTTTTGGTTCAAGCTTTTGATTTGTAGTGATTTTTCATTTCATCTGAAATTTCAATACATTATATGTTTTGGTTCAAGCAAGTGATTATCAAATTGATGTAGAATTTATTGAATTTCAATACATTATATGTTTGGTTCAAGAATAAAATCAGCTATCCTTTTAGCACCATAAACAACATTTCAATACATTATATGTTTTGGTTCAAGATTCTAAATAAACACTTCCAACCCTCAAACAAGTATTTCAATACATTATATGTTTTGGTTCAAGCAAAAGTTTATTGATGAATATAATTTAGACCCTAATTTCAATACATTATATGTTTTGGTTCAAGCTTAAAACATCATTATAATGTTTTGCTTCAACATCATTTCAATACATTATATGTTTTGGTTCAAGGAATGATTTAAGATATAAATGTAACTACTTTGCTTTATTTCAATACATTATATGTTTTGGTTCAAGTATATGCTTAATCGCAAATGTGTACTCCATTCGTATTTCAATACATTATATGTTTTGGTTCAAGCAACTATTTTTGGTGTACCAGCTGCTATGTTAAAATTTCAATACATTATATGTTTTGGTTCAAGCGTAAATACTAATCTTCTAATATTTTCTTCATACATTTCAATACATTATATGTTTTGGTTCAAGCTTCAAAAAAAGCAAATAATTTATAAAGGAATATTAATTTCAATACATTATATGTTTTGGTTCAAGGGTAATAGTGAAGTTGAGTTTGGAAAATATAAGGGATTTCAATACATTATATGTTTTGGTTCAAGGTGCGATGATTGGCTTCGCAGTTGTTATCATAAGATTTCAATACATTATATGTTTTGGTTCAAGTAGGCTCAATTTGAGCCTATGGTTAAGCTCAATTATTTCAATACATTATATGTTTTGGTTCAAGATATTAGTGGTCTTAATTCAAAGATAACTTCTCTATTTCAATACATTATATGTTTTGGTTCAAGAAATCCCTCAAACACAAAGAGGAGTTAATCAGTTAGTATTTCAATACATTATATGTTTTGGTTCAAGTTTTTATCTACATCTTTAGATGCACTTTCTATAATATTTCAATACATTATATGTTTTGGTTCAAGTACGAACATACATATTTAGGAATACCTAAAAAAGAATTTCAATACATTATATGTTTTGGTTCAAGTTTTGTTTATACTTTTCGTCATGTGCTGAAACCATATTTCAATACATTATATGTTTTGGTTCAAGTTAGGATAATTAATGATAGAATATGAAATAACAAGATTTCAATACATTATATGTTTTGGTTCAAGACTACTGGTGCAAGTTCTTCAATCTCTTTTGCAAGATTTCAATACATTATATGTTTTGGTTCAAGTAGATTTTAAAGAAAAATTAAAGGCTCTCTATTTAAAATTTCAATACATTATATGTTTTGGTTCAAGAAAGTTCTATGTGCAAATGGTGCAAATGGTTATACATTTCAATACATTATATGTTTTGGTTCAAGGACGATTTATTGTTTAAAAAGTTATTGACTATTGAATTTCAATACATTATATGTTTTGGTTCAAGAGCAAAAAATGGAAACAGTTACAATATCAACTGAATTTCAATACATTATATGTTTTGGTTCAAGAAAGCGTCTGTTTGTAAAGCGTCTTTAAATGCAAATTTCAATACATTATATGTTTTGGTTCAAGCAAACTCACCATCACCCTACTCTTTAATTAAAGAATTTCAATACATTATATGTTTTGGTTCAAGTCAAAAAGCAGCAATTATTAAAATCACTGGAGATAAATTTCAATACATTATATGTTTTGGTTCAAGATTTTGTATTAACAGATTTTATACAAGAAATATTAAACATTTCAATACATTATATGTTTTGGTTCAAGTAGAATTAAATTTAAGTGAATTCTGTAATAGATAATTTCAATACATTATATGTTTTGGTTCAAGATTTTTAAAAATTACCCTATCCCATCAATAGATAAATTTCAATACATTATATGTTTTGGTTCAAGTAGTTCTGCTTTAGGATCTGATCTAGCTATTACTGCATTTCAATACATTATATGTTTTGGTTCAAGAAAGTTCTCAAATTTTGAGATACACCTAGTCAGGATTTCAATACATTATATGTTTTGGTTCAAGAAAGAAGAATTTCAGAAGATGAAATATTTAAAAGTTATTTCAATACATTATATGTTTTGGTTCAAGTTTGATATAGATCATACTAAGCAAAGCTTTTTAGGATTTCAATACATTATATGTTTTGGTTCAAGCATGTTTCTATATCTGCAATAAGATTTTTTTTCTGATTTCAATACATTATATGTTTTGGTTCAAGGAAGATAAAATCGCTCTTTATAAAATCATCTTTCCCATAAAAAGGATTTTCTTTAAAGTTTTTCCAACCAATTATCATAAAAACAATAAGTTGTCAAAGAACTCTTGAAAAGTTCGATATTATAGCTATTTTTAAATGATATTATTTTTAAATAGGTTGGAAAATTATATAAAAATTGATTCAGATTCTTTTTTATTTGTACCAAGTGTAACTTCTGCAAAACTTCCTGAGTTTTGTACTTTAATTATGGAAATAAAATCTAAGTCTTTATCTATTACTTTTTTCAGTTTATTTTCAAGCATTATTTGATTCGAAGGAGTAATACTTCCTCTAAAAATAGATTTTTGATGATGTTTTAAGTATTGTTTACAAATTTTAAAAACCTTTGCAACTCTATACTTTCCCGATTCACTAAATTCATCTGCAATATCATAAAATAAAAAGATATAATTATAATTAAAATTTTGTTTCTTACTTGCCATAAATAGCCCTTATATTTTCTCTTTTAAAATAAAAGGCTTAAACTCTTTATCTTCTACAATATATTTGATAAGTTTATATCCATCTAATTTTATACAATTTTTATAACTTGTTTTTCTTTTTAATCTTTTATGCATAAAAGTTTCATTTATTCTAGTTTCAAAAGCATCAATAAAAATCTTTTTTCCTTCATCATTTAATAAAGCATAATTCAAACTTTTATCAAAATGCTTACTTACTTGAAGCTTTTTTTTCCCAACTAAATCAAATATAGTTTTAAAAACTATTATTGGCTTAAAAGTTTCACTTATATCAAGACTTAGACTAAATCTTCCTTCTCTTGGAGAGTGTAAAAAACTAATTGTTTGATTTAGATGAGTTTCATATAAGCTTGAGATAGTTTTTGTATAAAGTAGTGTATTCCCAAAGCTTATAAGTGCATTGATAGGATTATTGGGTGGTCTTTTTACTCTTTTATTCATGATAAAATCTTCAGGTAAAAAGTATTTAAAACTATCATAAAACCGCGACCACATTTGACCTTCTATAAAAAGTATTTGCTCAATTGTAAGCTCTTTTTCTAAAAATTTTTCAATATCATTTTTTAACCAATCAAGATAATTTTTAAGCTCTTTTTTCCCATGCCTAAAATAGTGATACAAAACTTCATGAATATTTGAAGCTATAGATTTTACTATTTGTTTTGCAATAATCAATCTTTTTTCAATAAAGCATAAAGACTGTTTTATAGTCAAGTCTCCACTTACTAGTTGCTCTTTTGGATAAAAACTTCCGCTATAATTTCCATGATAATTAAAAAGATGTAAAGTTATCCCAGCTTTTGAAATAAAATCTAAAAACTTTGTATTGAAACTAACTTCATTCATACAATAAAGCTCTCTTGTATCTTGTATGGGAATATAAAAATTACCTTTTTTATTTATAAAAGCAATAGAGTTATCTTTTCTTTTTAATTCACCCATTGAAAATATATATCTAGTATGATTTTTTGCCATAATATTTAAACCTATTCAAAAATAAAGTTTTCAAAACTTAAAATCTTTATTTTTTCATTTTCTTCATTTGTATCATAAGTTATCAACTTTGCGTTACTACTAATATGAGAAAAATAATCAAAAACTCTTAACTCTCTTTGTCGTGTTTTTTTATCTTCGATATTATAACAAACCTGATAAAGACACTTTTCATCATAAAAATCAACTTCATAGTTATCTTTCAGATATGTAAGTTCATCTGATTTTGAAGATAAATAGTTAAAAACAAAATTTTCAAGTAATGCTCCAAGTTGTGGAGTTTTTTTAGTAGCTATTTGAAAGAAACCATTATCTTTCATATAAAGCTTTTTTATAGATTTGATTTTTTCTTTTGGCTTTGTATGATATTTATCAATTCTTTTAATCATAAAAGCCTCTTCAAAATATGATATGTACTCTTTTATAGTTTTATCACTAATATCAAATGTATTAGCTAAGGTAGTATAATTTAATGGGTTTGTTGTATTATTTATAAGATAAAAAAACAGTTTTTCTATTGTTTGACTATTTCTTATATTATATCTAGGAACAATATCTCTGTATATAATATTTCTAATATAACTTACTAATAATGACTTTTTTGCAAACTCATCTTTAATTTCAAAGACTTCATAAAAACCACCCCATTTTAAATATTCATCTTTAGCTCTTGCAATTTGAATTTTGTTATTTATTCGTTGTAATTTACTGCTATAATCTATTTGTTTATAAGATAGAAACTCTTTAAATGAAAAGGTATCAAGATGAATATTTAAACTTCTTCCTGTTAATAATGTAGCAAGTTCAGTAGAAAGCATTGAAGAGTTTGAACCAGTAATGATAAACTTAATATTACTAGATTCATACTTACTTTTTATATATACTTCCCAATTTTGAAAAAATTGAATTTCATCAAATACTACATAAGTTTTTCCATTAGGATTAGCAAGTTTTAAATACTCCTCATATATTTTTTCTAAAAATGTTGCATCATCTCTATATTCTAAAAAAAAAGGTTGCTCTAAATTAACAAATAGTATATTTAAAGGATTGACTCCTTTATCAATCAAATAATTTATAGCAGTTTTTGCCAAAGTACTTTTACCACATCTTCTAATTCCAGTAATTGTAATTATTTGTTTTAAAGGAAGAAAATCAACTAATGTTTGAAATTTCTCTCTTATGATATAACTTTTCTTTTCACCAAACCAGTGTCTATTTTGTTCATTAAGTATTTTATCTATCATAATTCTTATTTTCCTTTAATTATTAAGAAGTATACTTACTAATATTATATCATAATTAGTAAGTATAATAAGAAATTTATCTTTTTATATAAAACAATACTCATAATAAGCACATTTTTTACACTTTGACTCAAACTTTACTTGTGGTGGAGTATCTTGATTTATCAAAATTTCAATCTCTTCCAAAATCTTTAAAAGCTCTTTTTCTCTTAGCTCATCAAGTTCAATATAATGTATTTTTTTATCTTGTTTGTTTTTCTCGATAAACTCAATCTTTCCTTTTTTTATCACACCTTTTTGTTTTAGTTTATATAAATAAAGTAAAACTTGCCATTTTACAGACTCCACATCACTATCAGATTTTTTTACCTCAACCAAGTAATCCTTTGTAAGCTTGTCGATTTTTATATTTTCTATACTTACTTCAGATTTTTTAGATTTTGCTTCATTTATCTCATGTAAAATTTTTCCTATTCGAACATCTTCACTATTATCTTCTAAATTTATGCGGTTTGCATGAAGCCATAACTTTTTCTTACATATAAAATAATATGAAATTAGTGTTCCGTTTATATTCATTTATAATCCCAATTGGCATAATCCTTGATTCTCTTCGTCTTCATTTTTTATTCCCTCTTTATATTCATA
This sequence comes from Malaciobacter halophilus, assembly GCF_002837275.1. GTDB lineage: Bacteria > Campylobacterota > Campylobacteria > Campylobacterales > Arcobacteraceae > Malaciobacter > Malaciobacter halophilus. The sequence goes on from NZ_NXIF01000052.1 coordinate 16,345, forward strand.
GGGAATATTCAAAACTTTATAATTTGTTTCTTTTAGTGCTTGATACAAATACTTCGTTTCATAATAATAAGGCAAGAATATTGTATACTCATGATAATCTTTACTTTCAATATCATCATTTATAAAATCATCATAAAGTAAATAATCATTTTTAGGAATAGTTATGTCTCTTAGTTCATATTTGTCTTCTGATTGTTTTATTCCACAAAGTTTTTTTTGTATTTCATCATAAAATTTATATCCATCATTAAACTTTTCTAATTCATTTTGAGTTTTTATATCTTCTTTAAATAGTTCATCATAAACTATATTTAGCCACTCTACATATTTACTAAGTTTAAAATACCCATTTTCTATAGTTTTAAAAGTAAGTTCCAAAAGATATTCAGAACTATAAGGAAATCTTTGTTCATATCTAAATATATATATTTCCCCTTTTTTAATTTCTACTTTTTTACGATTTACTCTACCAAATCTTTGTATCAAAGCATCTATAGGAGCATTATCAGTAAACATAACATCAAAATCTATATCTAAAGATATTTCTACTATTTGTGTAGCTATTAGAATAAAAGGTTTATCTCCATCTAACTTTTCAAATATATCTTTCTCTTTTTGATTTTTATCTCGTTTTTTAAATGTAGAGTGATAAAGTATCAAATCATTTTCATCTATTAAATAATCATCTCTTAATTTTTTATATGTATCAGTTGCACTTCTTACTGTATTTCGTATGATTAGTACATTTTTCTTTTCTTCAAACTTTTCAAGTATCAAATCAAAATTATCATCTAACTCTTCATCTATCTTAATAATCTCATTTGCTTTTTTTTCAAAAAGTTTTTCCTCTTTTATTAGTGGGTAATTTTCAATACCTAGCAACTTTTTGACTTCATTAGGTATGGAAGCACTCATAAGACAAACTTTCACATCAAATTCACAACATAGCTCTAAAAACTTTTTTATAAAACCCATCAGTTTAAAATCATAACAATGAATCTCATCTATTATGACAATAGAGTTCAAATAGTTTTTAGTAGCAATATTAAATCTACCGATATTTATAAAAAACTTTAAAAGTGAATCTATAGTAGAAACAGTAACTGGCTTTGAAAAGTTTTTATTAAATGTTATCTCACTTTTAAAAAAATCATCTACTACTCCATGTTCCTCTTCATATTCTTTTTCCAAATATAGCTTTGAAGAGGAATGAATAAGTCCACACTCTTTTTTATCAAAAAATATAGTTACTCTTTCGTATAGTTTATTTGAAGTTACTTGTGTAGGAAGAGTATATATTATCTTAGAGTTCTTATCATAAAGATTTTTTATAGCCCAAAGAAGTGAGCCTTCAGTTTTTCCTTCACCCGTTGGAATCTCTACTAAAATACTATTTTTACAGTTTGATAAATCTTTCTGAAAACCTCTTAATCTCTCAAAAGATAAATTAGATATAAAACTCTCTTTTGTAGGAATATTATTAAAATAAGTACTAGGTAAACTATTACTAAATCTTGCACTTGCTAACCAGTCTGCTAGATTTAATATACCGCTACAGTATGTATATAATGTTCTTAATTTATGATTTTTATTTATATATTTTAAGTCACTATCCATACTATTTATTTCATTTGAAATATCATTTTCTATTTCAAAATCAAATTTATATAAACACTCTTTTTTTAAGTATTTTTCATAAGCATTTTTATACCCATAAAAAAACACCTCTGCATCACTTAAAAACACATATCTCACTTTTTTCACATTATAAGGAAGTAAAGTGTGATGTGTTAAACAAAGTATCATCAAAAGATTTATATAACTATCATATTCTCCTCTTATGTCAAATTCATCAAACATAGATAAAACACTTGCAGAATATAATGAGTGATAAGAGTTACTACCATTATTAATAGTATCCTGAAACTCCTTTGTAGCTTTACCTATATCATGAAAATAGGCGCTAAAAAAAATCAAATCTAAGATTTTATCTTTATCCCAGCCACATATTTTAGATACTCTTTCAAGTGAACTTTCATCTACCAAATTAAGTGCTTCTTCTATTACCCAGCACGTATGTTCTTCTAAAGTTTGAGTAGATACAATTTCTCCATCTACTTGTAATTTTTTAGCTAAAATCTCCACTAGTAAAACACCAATTTATTTTCAAGTTCATTATCTACAAAAGTCTTTACTTCATCTTGAAACTCTATTTCACAGTTTAAATATTCAACTTGATTAAACTCATAATCCTTTTTAGATTCTTTAGGGATTCTTTTATTTTTTTTATCAAAACCTATAAACTTTGTAGGTGTTATATTTAATATAGGGAACTCTATATTTTTGTGTAAATCTTTTACAAATGATTTATATTTTATCCCTTTATCTAAAAATACACTGTTTATTTTATTAGTATCATTTTTAGTTAGTTCTATCTGTTTTATATTCTTTATCTCTATAAGTTCATCATCCATACCTAAAGATGGAGTATTTTTAGGCTTATTTAGATTTTCAAGAATCTCATTATAAAACTCTTCATCTTCTATTTTTAAATAAACTAAATAGCTTGGTAAAAATAGTTTATCCCTTCTCACTACAGAAAAGTCTTTTCTTTTCCCCTTTTCTAGTGGTTTTAGAGTTTTATATCTCCATAAATCTTTAGCTTTCCCTTTTATCTCATTTATAACAATAGAGATTTCTATCAACTCTTTATCCAAAATCTCAAAAAACTCTTTTTGAGATTTTAAAGAGATATTACAAAGCATACCTATTAAAGTAGTTTTAGGAGGTGCTAAAAAACTTTTATGATAAGTTCTAAAAAAAGGTATTCTATATGAGTTTACAAGTCCTTGTATCTCAAATCTTATAACTTTCATTATTTACTCTTTAAAAGGTTTTTATACTCTTGTAGTGCTTTTGATACAGTTATAACATTTTCAAACTTTTCTTTTATCTCATCTTCATTGTTAAATATCCCTTTTGATATACCAATTGTTAATTTTTCCACATCATTTTCTTCTATAGTTTCTAAAATGTTTTCAATGTTTATATTACCCTCACTGTCTACATCAAGACTATTTAATAAAAATGGGTTTCCAGTTTTTTGATGTGATATTACAATAAATTTAGGTGAAATATCTTCTAAATTTCTTGATTGTTTTGCTCCACCATTAAAGTTTTTAACAGCATCTAAAAATATATTTAATCTATGATTTTTTTCATCAACATTAAGTATTTCACTTACATCATATGTATATTCATCTACTTCATTCCCTATATGAGAGATATTTACCATAATATTACCTCTCATAAAATTTAATGTATCAACTTCTATTTGTACTATATTTCCACTTTTTTCATTCTCTTTTTTAGGTTTTTGTTTTCTAGTAAGATAATCATATTCACCCTTATAAGGTAAAATTGAAATAAGTGGAGTAACTTTTATAGGAGACCATCTTCGACCACCACTTGGGAACATATATCCAAATAAATCCAGATCAACAAATTTTTTAAAAGCTTCTTCTTTTACATCTTTTAATTTCTTATCAAGATCAATATATTTACCATTCTCATCTCTAAATGTTGGTTCACCTTTCTCACTTACTTCTGTTATTCTTTCTCCTAATTGATGTAAAGTCTCTTTAAAATATCTTCTTAAGGCTTGTCCAGATACATAAGCAAACTCTTCACCATTTGCACTAGAGATTTTTTTCATTTCTGTTATATTTCCACCTGTTCCTTCACTACCATTTAATGATGCTAAATTTACTTTTGTTATATATGCGATATTTAAAAACATTTTATTTCCCTTCTTTTTTCATTTTATTTCTATAATTAGTAGCTTTGTATTTATCAATTGCATAAATTGCAATATAATCCCTTACTATTTCCCATTCATTTTCTAGAACATTTAAAACTTCTTCTAAAGATTCATTAAACTCTTTTGAAAACCTAGCTTTTTCACCATGCTTTAAACTTGCAAACTTTAAGTCTTTAAAATATGATAATAATTGTTTATAATTTTTCACATTTCTAAGTTTAAAAAGTAAATCTTTATCTCCTAATTGCGCACAAAAATACCCTATTGAATCTCCTAATATTTTTGATTTTTCATGAATATTCATATTTTTTTCTCCCATTATATTTTTTAAATAAAGTTTTTCGAACTCAAACAAGTTTTTTCCAAAAGACTTTGAATCATTTTTTAATATATTAAAACTTGCCAAGTAATAATATTTCCTAAGTTCTTTAAACTCCAACAATCCCTTACACCATTTTTGATAATTAACATTAACTTCTTTAGAACCTTGAGATTTATAAAAAATTACAAATATATCAGCAAAATAAGTAAATAAATCAGCCTCTTTTATCTTCTCAAAGAATCTTATAAGTTGATATGCTTTTGTATATTCATTTAAAGATTTTTTGAAAGTTCCATCCTCAACATATGTTACAAATGTAATCTCTTGAAGAGCATTATAAATTCTCTCTTTAAGTTTTTTCCTTTTTTTATTTGCTTTTTCATACTCCTCTTCTATATGATAAATTTTAGAAAATAGATACATAAAAAACTTCAATTCAAACTCAACATCACTTTTTGAAATATAAAAGTACGTATTAAAAATCTCATCTTTTTTTAACTGCTCATAAAAATTGATATTTGTATTAGGTTCAACTGTATTTCCAGAAGAGTCTTTAAAACTCTCTTTTTCATCACTTATTTGTAAATCATATTTAAAAATATCAAGTGCCTCTAAACTTGAAGAGTTTGGATAAATAAAAAATGAATAATTAAAATAATGCTGTACCTTAGTACCAAACCAATAAATTAAAGCTTCCCATTTATCAATATTATACTCTTTAGATATCTTTAGCATATCATGAAAATTTTTTTGGCCATCTTCAAAATTATGGATAGAAGAGTTTAAAACTAAAAAATCATTTTTTACTAAATAAGATGAAAATCTTTCTATATGCTCATCTAAGGTTGATAATACATAAATTTCATTTTTTGATTTATCATAATAACACTTTTCAATTTTAAAATCATCTTTATCATGATTATCATATTTTGATTTGTATAATTTCTCTTTTTGAAATAATTCTTTTTGAGATATTCCTAAATCATCTATATGAAATCTTATCAAAGAGTTTTTAGAATCATTATTACCACCATTTTTTATATTTATTTTATTTGTTTGAGTAAACTGTTTTTGTTTCATATCAAAAAATATTCTTTTATTTTTTTCATTAAAACTAACTATCTTTTTATCTTTTAAAAACTTATTTAAAATCTCAAAATATATTTTTTCATCTTTATATTCTAATTCTAAATAATTACTTTGAAACTCAAACTCTATATCAAAACTATTATCTTGTAAAAACTGATATAAATTCACTATGCCATTATTAAAAAATACATCTTTTACAATAAATTTTTTAGAAATAGTTTCGCAAGAAGATTTTTCATCAAATAAACTATTTTGCACTAGTTCCATAAACAAAACCCTCCACCATAACTTTGACGTTCACCCAAGCCACAAGCAAGTGCTGTAAATGCAAGTTTTTGACTTATTTCATCTTCATTAACTATTATCTTAAACTTATTTCCAAAAAGTCTTACTTTTTGCTCTTTTTTATCATTTATTTTTTTAGTAAAATAGATTGATTGAGGTTTTTGATTTTTGATTTCAAAAAGTTGTATAAAATTTTGTGTAGGTTCTAAATCTTTTTCATAAAATGATTTATATTTTTTTAGTAAGTTATTTTGTAGTTGTTTTTGCAAAATAAATATATCATCTTTTATACTCCAAAACATCTGTTTTTCTCCCTTTTGTCTTGGAAGTGATACTATTACAGGAGTTACACTATAAAGTTCTGTTATAAAAAATTGCTTTACTATTTTTTTATTTGTTTCTACTATTTGTAAAAAATGATTATTTATATTTTCTTTAAGAAGAGTAGATAATGAATCTATAAATCTTTCATCAAGTGAGCGAAGTGTAAATTTATAAACTCTTCCTTTTTTATAGAGTTTATCTTTTTCAAGGGGATAAAACCCACCAAAACTATAATATTTATAACCTTTTTGCTGATGAAAATCTTTCAACTTATCATTTTTTAGCATACTAAAATTTATAAATTTTGAAATTACATCAAAACTATTTATAAACTCTATGTCTACTTTAATAAATACTGTACATATCAATTCAAAGTATTTCATTTCTACTCCAATAAAACTATATTGTAATAATTCTACTGAAACAAATATTATAAATACTTAATTATGACTTTTTTATAACCAATTTTAATTAGAATTGTGGAAAGTTCTCAATAGATACTTTTAATCTATCTAAAAATTCATCTCTACTTATACACTTTGCACCAAGTGATTGTAAGTGATTTGTTGGTGTTTGACAGTCAAGTAAGCTAAAACCTTTCTGTTTTAATCTTTGAACAAGATAATAAAGTGCAACTTTAGATGCATCACTTTTTTTTGCAAACATAGACTCTCCACAAAACATATCTCCTATACAAAGTCCATAACCTCCACCAACTAACTCTCCTTCATAATAGCTTTCAAAAGAGTGTGCATAACCCAACTTATGAAGGTTTGTATATGCTTGTATTAGTTCATCTTGCAACCATGTTCCATCTTGTTCTGGTCTATAAATATTTTTACATTCAATCATCACTTGTGTAAAGTTTTCATCAAACTTTACTTCAAACGTATCTTTTTTGATTGTTTTTGCTAAACTTTTAGATAATTTAAAATCATCTAATTCCATTACTAATCTTGGATTAGGACTCCACCATAATATTGGTTCATCAGGGTTATACCAAGGGAAAATACCATGAGCATATGCAGTAATTAATCTCTTAGCACTAAGATCACCTCCATAAGCTAAAACACCTTCATCACATGCAAGTCTTGGATTTGGGAAAGTATAAACATCATCAGTTAGTGGGAATATTTGCACAATAATCCTTATTGTTTTTGCGTGATTATAACAAGCTTACCTAAATAGATATCTTAACATTGCTTCTTGAATTTTATTTGCCTGTGCCATAGCAAATATACCAGCTTGAACTAAGATTTTTAGTTTACTAAAATGTGCTACTTCTTTTGCATAATCAACATCTCTAATAACAGATTCACTTGCTTTAAGATTAGTTTTTAAAGTCATCATATATCTAACAGAAGACTCTAGTTGATTCTGAGTTGAACCAACCTCTGCTCTAAAAGTATTTAAAGTAGTTAAAGAGTTATCAATATTATCAAGCCAATTTTGTGCTTCTGTTTTACTTAAAGAGTTTGCTCCTAAGTTTTTCAAAGCATCTAAACCTAAGCCTACTGTATTTGCTTGTATTCCTTTTAAATCTATTGTATTTAATGCTTTTTCACCAATTTGAAATGTACTATCATCAGATATTGCTGTATCATTTTGATCTTTTTGTAGTATGTAGTTTCCATTGTAGTTTGTTTGAGAGGCTATATTATTTAATTGACTTAATAGTTTAGTTATGTCTTTTCTTATTGCTTCTCTTCCTTCATCTGTTGTTGTATCAGTTGAAGCTTGTAAAAGTTTTACTTTTACAATATCTAAAATATTTGATTGCTCTGCCATTGCTTTATCTGCTATTTGAGTCATTGCAATAGCTGAATTAGCATTTTCTATACTTTGTTGAACAGAGCTAGCTTGTGTTCTAAGTTTATCTGCAATTGCAAGCCCAGAAGGGTCATCACTTGCACTATTTATTCTAAGACCTGTTGATAGTCTTTTTAAAGATTCACTTAGAAGTTTACTATTTCGACTATAATTTTCATATGCAATCATACTTGATACATTTGTATATAATCTCATAGTAAACTCCTTTTAAACTTAATATTATAATGTAGAGATGTACTCTGCCATAGCCTCTATATCACTATCACTTAAAGATAAAACTTGGCTTTTCATAACACCTTTCATAGCTTTTCCATAAGTATCATTTTTATATCCATTTAAAGCATCAATTGTTCTTTGCTTATCCCATCCTTGTATAATTTCTGATTTACCCAATGCTTTAAGTTCACCTTTTTGTCCATGGCAACCAGCACATTTTAAAAATAGTTGTTCACCTTTTGTTGAATTACTACTTTTTATTATATTATTTATACTTTTTTCGATTTTATCGGCTGATTTTTCAACCTCTTTTTGTACTTCTTTAGTTACTTCACTGCCTTTTTTGACAACCTCTTCAGTAACTATTGAGGCCTCTTCTCCAACCTCTTTTGAAGTTTTATTAATAATCTCTTTTATCTGTTTAGAAGCTTCACCTACTTTTGCAGTGATATTCTCACTAGTATTTTTAATTTTATTAATTAAATCATCTTCTTGTACTGGCTTCTCTTCTGTTTTTTCTACTGGTGCAACTTCGTTTGTATTGTTTTGTTCAATTTTTTGTTCACAACCTGTAAGCAATAAAATCGCAACAAATGAACTTATTAACGCAGTTTTCATTAAATAACCTTTTTTTAATAATAATACATATTATCCTATAATAATTTTAAAATAAGTTTAAAAACCATTTCTAAAAGTTAGTTTAAAGTTATAAATACTTAAAATTAAACTCTTCTTTTACAAAATCGATTTTTACTTCTCCACCTTTTTTAAGCTTTCCAAATAGAATCTCATCAGTCAATTTATCTTTAATTTTCTCACTTATTACTCTACTTAATGGTCTAGCGCCCATAGCTTTATCATACCCTAAAACTGCAAGTTGTTTTTTAGCTCTTGCTGTAATAGAAATTTTTACTTTCTTATCACTTAATTTTTCTTGTAAATCTTCAATAAACTTACCTGCAATTTTTGCAACAATATCAATACTAAGAGCATCAAAAGTAATTGTAGAATCAAGCCTATTTCTAAATTCAGGAGCAAAAAATTTACTAATAGCCTTATCTTCATTTAGCTTGTCATCTTTTGCAAATCCCATAACATTAGCTTCACTAGCACCCAAATTTGAAGTCATAATCAAAATTACATTTTGAAAATCAGCTTTATTTCCATTATTATCAGTAAGTTCAGCATTATCCATAACTTGTAATAATACTGACATTAAATCAGGATGTGCTTTTTCAATTTCATCAAGCAGTAATACACAATGTGGATGCTTTCTAATAGCTTCTGTCAATAATCCACCATTTTCAAAACCAACATATCCAGCTGGTGCACCTATAAGCCTAGAAATAGTATGAGGCTCCATATATTCACTCATATCAAATCTCTCAAAATGAATCCCCAATTGAGTTGATAACTCTTTTGCAACTTCAGTTTTACCAACACCAGTAGGCCCAGTAAATAAAAAGCTTCCAATTGGTTTTTTATCAAGTCCAAGTCCAGCTTTGTTTCTTTTTATTGATTTTACTATTGTTGTTATTGCTTTATCTTGTCCAAATACTCTTTTTTGCATATTTTTTTCTAATGATTTCAATAAAGACAAATCAGATTTTGTAGCTGATTTAGGAGGAATATGTGCCATTTTTGAAATAGTATTTTCAATATCCTCTTTTGTAATATTTACAGCTTTTTTTATATTATCTTTTTCTATTTTCTTTAAAGAACCAACTTCATCAATTACATCAATTGCACTATCAGGTAAAAATCTATCATTTATAAATTTCTTACTTAATTGAACGGCTAATTCAATAGAGTTTTTATTATATTTTACTCCATGGAACTCTTCATATTTTGATTTTAGTCCTTCTAAAATCTGAACAGTATCTTCTATTGAAGGCTCATTAATATCTACTTTTGCAAATCTTCTACTTAATGCTTTATCTTTTGAAAAGTCATTTCTAAACTCAGCAAATGTAGTAGCTCCAATACATCTTAATTTTCCATTTGAAAGCATAGGCTTTAATATATTTGAAGCATCCATTGCACTTCCACCTACACTTCCAGCTCCAACAATAGTATGTATTTCATCAATAAATAAAATCGCATTATTAACTTGTGAAATCTCTTTTAATAAAGATTTTAATTTCTTTTCAAAATCTCCTCTGTATTTAGTTCCAGCCAATAAAGAACCTAAATCTAAAGAGAAAACTTTGGCATCTTCTAAACTTGAAGGTACATTTTCATTTGCTATTTCTAAAGCCAAACCTTCTGCAATTGCAGTTTTACCAACACCTGGTTCACCAACTAGGATTGGGTTATTTTTCTTTCTTCTACTTAAAATCTGAATCACTCTTGAGATTTCATTCTCTCTACCTATTACAGGGTCAATTTCTCCTTTTTTTGCAAGGGCTACTAACTCAACACTATTTTTATCAAGTACACTTGATGAAGATGTTTTTTCCTCACTTATATCTTCTGTTTCATCAGAAATATCTGAGTGAGAAATCTCTTCTAAAATATCCACTTTTTGAATACCATGAGATTTTAGAAGATATGAAGCATAGCTATTTTCATTCCTAATTATTGCTACAAACATATCCTCTACACCCGCATCTCTTTTTCCACTTGCTTGTGTATGAGCAACCATATGTTCAATTGTTTTAGTTAAAGTAATACTCTCAATTGGCTCATCTTCCACACTTTGTGGTAATAAAGGAGTATTACTATCTATATATTTTTTTGTCTTTTCAAATAAATCATCTGTATTTAAACCTAAATTTGTTAATAAATTCTCAATAACCTCATCATGTAAAGTCATCAAAAAAATATGCTCCAAAGTCAAATACTCATGCTTACTTGTCCTAGCATAACTAACAGCTTGTGCAAATATACTTCTTAACTCATTACTAATCATAATATATTCCTATTCTTCTTCCATAATAGCTTTTAAAGGAAATCCCTTCTCCCTTGCCATTGTAGTAACTTGCGCAACTTTTGTAGCAGCAATTTCATGGGTATATACACCACACAACTCTTTGCCCTTATTATGTATATTCAACATAATTTGAGCCGCTTCATCTTGACTCTTTCTAAAAACTTTTACTAAGACATCTATTACAAAATCCATTGTTGAGTAATCATCATTTAATAAAAATACTTTATATTTTTTTGGTTCTTCCAATTTTACGTCATTATCTAATTCTACTTCAAATTCATTAGCCACTTCAAACCTTTTTTCGATAAAATATCAAATATATAATATTATACCAAAAAAGAAATTACAATGATAAAAGATAAAAATTACTATTTAAATAAAAGTTTATTTATAAGTGCAACTAACACAGATGTTGGAAAAACTTACGCATGCAGCAAGTTTGCGAAGTTTTTAAGTTCTTTAGGATTAAAAGTTGGCTATTTTAAGCCTTTTGAAACTGGAGTTATTGACAATAAACCACTTGATGGAAGTGCTATGCTTAAATTAGTAAAAAGTCTAAATCCACAATTTGATTTTCACATAAATGATGTAGTACCATATCAATTTAAACTTCCTGCTGCTCCTTATGTAGCAAAAGGTGATACTATTTTAGATTTTGACTTTTTACAAAAAAAGAAAAAAGAACTAGAACAAAAGTGTGATGTACTAATTATTGAAGGGGCTGGAGGATTAATGGTTCCAGTAGATAAAGATATTTTTATTATTGATTTAATTAAGCTATTTCAATCTAAAGCTATATTAATTACGCCAAGTAAACTTGGTTGTATAAATGATACTTTACTAAGTATAAATGCCTTAAAACAAAAAGATATTGATTTTGATTTTTATATAAATTTATATGAAGATAAAGATAGTTTCAAAGAGGTTTCATTACCTTTTTTAAAAGATTATTTTCCTAAGTTAACTTATTTACAGGAAGTTTAATCTCAAAACAAGCACCAAGATAAATCTCATCTTGATGCTTAAATTCAACATTTTTAGCAAAAATTTCTCCATGTAGATGCTTTACAATTATCTCTCTTGTCATATAAAGTCCTATTCCTGTACCTTGACTTTGATGTTTTGTAGTAAAATAAGGTTCAAAAACCTTATCAATTATTTTTTTATTGATTCCACCTGCATTATCTTTTATTTGAATATATACATACTCATCTTTTTTATAACTTTTTACAAAAATATATCTTTTTGCTTTAGTATTATCTACTTTTTCTAAAAGTGCATCTTTTGCATTAGTTAATATATTTAAAATTGCTTGAGTCAACTCATTTTCTATTGTATATAACTCAATTTTTTCCAACTCTTTAAACACTTTTATATGATGGTTTTTTAAAGATGAGTGCATAATATTTAAATCTTTTTTTATTAACTCTTCTAAACAAAATCTCTTTTTAATTTTTGTTGCTTTAAAAAAGCTTCTAAAATCTTCAATTGTTTCAGAAAGATATAAAGTTGTATCAACAATAGATTTTAAATCCTTTTTTAATTCCTCTTGTGTTGCAAGATTATAATCAATCTTTATAGACATACCACTAGCTGCTGTACTTATTGTACTTAAAGGTTGCCTCCACTGATGAGCAATATTTCCTATCATCTCTCCCATACTTGCCATTTTTGATTGATTAAAAAGCATTTGGTCTTTTTTTCTATTCTTATGAACTTCTATATCAACTTTTTCTTTTAATTGTAAATTCAATTTCTCTAACTGCTTTGTTTTATCATTTACTTTTGATTCTAACGTTGCATTAATATTTTTAAGTGCTGATTTTTGACTTTCTATATTTGTCTTATACTCTTTAAATAACATCTCAATTTTTTTTGAAAGAAATAGTGTTAGTAATGAACCAAACAAAATAACAACAAATGCAATCTTAATACTATAATTTATAAACTTATCTTCTTCGTGCTTTTTAGTACCTAAAACTTCAATTATACTATTTTCTAAATTTTTCAAATCAATACTTGAAAAAATAACCCAATCCCATTTCTTAACAAATTTATATGAAATTAGCTTTTCATAATTCTTTGTCCAAAAAAAGTATATTTTATCGTACTTTTTATATTTAAAGTTTTCATTTACTTTTTTTCTTAACTCTTCTACAAAATAACCACTAAAATAGTTATTTGTTATATTTTTAAAATCTTTATCATATATAAAAATAGTTTGATTACTATTATCTTTTAGAAGATTGACTCTATTTAAAACTTCACTTTTAATCTGATTTTCAATATCTATTTTATATTTTCCATAACCAATCAACCAATTAAAAGGTTCAAATCTCTTTATATAAGAAATTTTATTGAAATCTTTGATTTTTAAATCCTGTTTATGTAAAAGATACTCCACAAAGCCTTCATTAGATTTTTTTAGTATTTTTTTACAAGTTTGTAAAAAACTTTGATGTTCTTTATCTTTCACATTTGAAATATCTTTTCCCACAAACTCTTTCTTTGCTGGATACAATAAAGGAATTATCTTATTATTTTTATACTCTTTTACAAAATAATAAGTACCATGTTCAAAAGTTATTTGAGATAGGTCTTCAATTAAATCTTTTTTAATCTTTTCATTTGATACTATTCCTGTATTTGTATTATATTTATTTAAAGCAACATCATAAATAATTTCTACTCTTTTTTTTATTTGCCTATTTAAAAGCTCTTTTGTTGTTGATTGTTTATAATTAATATAATCATCTAAACCATTGATTTTTTGAGCTAATTTATTTTTCTCTTCTTGAATAAGTTTTTGTTTTAATTTTGCACTATCTTTATTAAATCTTGTTTCTAAATGACTAATTTGAGTATAAGTAACTAAAGTAGTTACCAAAATAATCAATACTATTGGAGTAAATATTATGAGTTTAGATAAGTTTTTTTCTTGAAACATAAGAAGAAAAGTACCAAATTATAGCCATTGTAAAACCTTTTTATAGTAAAAAGCAACTATTATAAATCCAAATGAAATAATATATGTTATTATATCAAGAGAAGTTAAACTTGCCATTAAACCAATAAAAATTGTTGTAGCTACATTTGAAAGCATAAATATCATATCATTATAAGATATAACTCTTCCTAAATATCTCTCTTCACATTTTTCTTGTAAAAGCGCATATGTATAAGACCAAATAACTGTGGTAAAAAAACCTGTAAAAAATAGCCCTATTAATGCATAATAAAAATCAAATTGCAAACTAGCCCATAAAGCAATACCAATGCCTTGAAAAATTAAAATATAAAAGAAATTTTCCCTATTCGCAAAGCGTCCTAAAAAATATGGTCCTATCATTAAAGCAAAAGCTCTTATTGCATTTGAAATACCAATAGATAAAGGTACAGCAATGATATATTTATACTCATTTTTAGCAAGTAACGTTACTAGTGCATCAAATGAAGTTAAACCAACACTTGCATGAAGAAGTATTAAATGAAGCAAAATTCTATTATTTTTTATATAAATAAATCCATCTTTTATAATAGTAAAAAATCTATCTTTTATCTCAGACTCTTTTACTACAAAATTAATCTTTGCAAATACAACAATAGCAGTTAAAAAAAATAACGAATCAATAACAATTGCAGGTTTAGCACCAATATAATTAACTACGACACCACTCACTGCCATTCCAAAAGCATAACAAAATGACCAAATTATAGAGTGAATTTCATTTGCTTTTTGTAAAGCTGCTCCTTTAACTAACTTAGCCAATAAAGACATCTCTGTTGAAAAAAACATTGAAGCACTACTCATTCTAATAAATATAAAAATAAGTAAAAGCCAAAGCTCTTCTTTACTATCAATAAGTAAAAAACTTAAAGTCATAATAAACTCAACCAAAAGTAAAAAAAGCATTAAAGGCTTTATTTTAAATCTATCAATTATAGCGCCAGAAAAAGGAGCTATTAATACAGCTGGTAGAAAATGCATTGCTGTAACAACTGATATTGCTAAAGCAGAAGAGCCAAAATTTACAAGCATTGTATAAATTGCTACATTAGAAAACCATGCCCCAAAATAAGAGATAAATTGAACCAAAGATAAATCACGAATAACTTTGTGTTCTTTGAAGAGTTTACGATAATTCAATACTTACTAAGACCTCTTGATACATTGCACTATGAGAAGATTCATCACTTTTATATGGTGTTAAATAGTTAGCTTTCTTATTTCCAGCATAACATAATACACAATTAGGTTTTACATCATTAGTTAGTTTCACTTCAAAGCTAGCTTCACCATACTTTGAACGAAGCTTTACTCTACTTCCCTCTTTTATATTGCTTTTTGGATTTAAATATAAATAGTTATCAATTTTAAAAGATGAATTTAGACTCTTTTTTTGTTTTGCAGTTATAAAATAATACTCATTTTCTAATTTTTGCTCATATAAATGCTCAATTTCAATATCATCTATAAACTCAAAATTTTCAAATTTATACTCTTTTATATCTGTTGTTTTATAATATTCTAAAACCTCTTTTTGCTCTTTTAAACCTTCAAATCCAAAAATTTCAAATAGATACTTAGTTAAATCATACTCACTTATTGTATTAGTTGAAGGCTCATCTATTTTATTTGAAAAAGCTTTATATTGATGTCCATAAGAAAGACGAATATCCTCTTTTTGTAAAAAAGAGCAAGAAGGAATAATCAAATCTGCATATTCACAAGTATCATTATAAGTTGTTCCCATAAAAACAACAAAACTATTTTTTAATCCTTCAATAACTCTTCTTGTATTAGGAGCACTAACAACTGGATTAGCACCTTGAATAAATACTAATTCATACTTAGAAAAATCAACTTGACTTACATCTTCTTTTTCTAAACTAGAAGTTGTATCAAACTGCTTTTCATATCCATACATTGAGTTACTTAAATACCAAACTCCACTATGTTTAGAACTATTGTGCAATCCTAAAAAAGCTGCAAAAGAGTCTATACATCTAGTTATATTAGCACCTTCATAATATTTTTGAACTCCAAGTCCTAAAACTAAAGCAACTTTTTTATTTTCTATAATTTCAAAGAATCTATTTACATCTTCTAAACTTACTCCTGTTGCTTCTTCATAAGAGATAATTGGCCTACTTTTAGCTAAATCAAAAAACTCTTCACTTGTTTCAAATCTTTGACAAAACTCTTCATCTTCCATATCTTGCATATACGCAAATCTTGTAAGCAATAAAGCAAGTTCATAATCAGTTTTAGGATTCAAAGCTAAATGTAAATCAGAATTTTTTGCAATATGAGTTTTTATAGGATCAATTGTAATAAAAGTTTTATCTTTTACTAAATTATACATATGAGAGGAAGTAACAGAGAAGTTTCTTCCCCATACAATAATTACATCTGCTGTTAAAAGATTTTCAAGGGGAGGATTTACAACCTCACCTCTTGTAGCTTTTATACCTTCACCACCTCCACCATCACATAAACTTCCTTGAGTTAAAGTAGAACCATATTTTGCAAAAAAGCTTTTTAGACTACTTTGCATTACTCCTAAATTACCACTTCCTTTATAAAAAAGTGTGTTTTTAGCTTCTGTATTTTTTAGCTTTTGAACTAAAATATCTAAGACTTTTGATAAAGATATATTTTGTTTATTATACAAAGGTGTTTGTAAATATTCTGATTTTAAACATGCAACAAAATTTGCACAAAGTTTTCCATCAGTTGGAAAATGTCCTTTATTTCCTCTTATTTTACCATCAACAACAATAGCTTCACATGTATCATAACAGTCAAGTGGACATGCTATAGTTTTATTATCTAAACTCAATTTTTACTAACCTTGAGAATTTTTTTACATCTTTTATATGTAATTCTACTTTATAAGAAGAAATATGCTCACTATCTGCAACATCATATATTTTAGCGATTTTTAAATCACTCTTTTTATCATCAATATAAATATCTTTTGTTTTGATAGTTTCTATATCTTCAATAGGAATAAATATCTCTAGTTTTCCTTTACTTAAATCTTTTGCTTCATAAAGTAGTGTTCCAGGAGTTACATAGTCATCTTTTTTTACATTAATGTTGTAAATATAATTACTTTTTTCAATGAGTTTTTTATTTTTAATACTATCTTTTAAATTTGCAATTTTTATCTCAATATCTGCTTTTGTTGTTTCAAGATTTATAACTTTTATTTTTTGATTATCTTTTTCAAATTCAGATTTTGATGAAACTCTATTCATTCTTTCATAGTTTCTTTTTTCAATCTCAATCATACTATTAACAGCTTGCAATTTTTTTTGTGTCTGCTTTAAATCAACTTTATCAACATATGAATCAATTTCAATAATTGTAGAGTTTGCTGCTCTTTTTCCCTCTATTTCTTCGTTTGAAAAAATTACTTTACCACTTACACTAGATTTTACTTTATAGCTATTTATTGGTTCTAACTTTGCATAAAAAACTGATGCAAATGCTAAATTTGCAGTAATAATAAATGCTAATAAATATCTCATTTTTTCCCTTTTTCAATCTCTTTAACAAGTAAATAAATCTCTTTTTTTATACTTTTAAACTCATGTATATTATCTATATTTTGTAGTTTAAATATCAATTTATCTAAATTATCATCTTTTTTTATCATAAAAGCCAATACTTTGATTAACTCACTAGCTGTTTTTGAAGTTTTTATTTTTGTTAAAAGATTACTCTCTTTTTGCTTTTTAAATCTTTTATTTATAACATAGTTATATAAATAAACTATTAATAGTGCAAAAACGCAACCTAATAAGAAAAATATTATCTTATCTTTTATTGATGATTTTATAATCTCTTTTTTTACAACTTCTGTTTGTTTTGCCGTTAAAAGTTCTGGTCGTTTTGAACTTTTTTGTTTAACATTGATTTTATAACTCTTTGTTTTTTTAGTAATTACTTTTTTTGTTTTAGCATCAAAATACTTTAAAGTTAAAGGCTTAATATCAATAGTTTTGCTAGGAACAATAGAAAAGCTTTTTTCATATGTTCCATAAAGTTTTCCATCTTCAATTTTTGTATCTATTTTAGGCTTATTTTCAAAAACCTGTGCATCTTCTATTTGAAGTTTAAAATCTTTAATATCATCAATATTTCCATATCCACTAACTTCTACTTTATAAGATACTGCATCACCTTGGTTAATACTTAAATTATCAATAGATGTTTTAATATTAAAATCACCCATTAAATTGATATTTTCAGGTAAAGGTTTTACATCAATAGTTAAAGAATTAGAGTATATTTGCCTTGTTGAGTAACTACTATTAAAAAAGCTACTTGAGTTTAAATCTAACAATTTCATTATAATCTTAAAAGGTTCAATCCTTAATTTCCCACTTTTTTGAGCAAATAGCAAAAATTCTAACTCATTTACAATAAATCCATCTTCTTTATACTGTTTTGAATTATCTGTTTGTTTATACCAAAAATCTTTAAAATCTGCATTTGAAATTGATAAGTCTTGTACATTTAACTCTTCTAAATATTTAAATTTCACTTTTAATTTAAATCCTTGAGCTACATATACAGATGACTTTGATGTGCTTATTTCAAAGTCTGCATAACTTAAATTACTCTTTTTAAGCTCTTTTTGCTCAACTTTTTTAGAGTCTGTTTTATACTGTTTATTATCAATAGTAAAATTAAAAGATGGAATTGTAAAACTAGAAGTTGGGAAAAATCTAAAGACTTTTATTATCTTTTTTTGCATTTTTGAATTTATAATATTAACTACATTTTGAGTTGAAATAACATCAACTGGTTGATTATCTATCTTTTCTATATTTGCGAACTGTATATCTTTACCTGTTGCAATAATTTTAAAAGTATATGCTTCGCCTTTTACAAAAGTAGATTTTGCATCAAGTTTTACATCAGCATAAGCAAAATAAAAAGTAAAAAGTAAAATAGTTATTATCTTAACTAATTTCATCATTAAAACTCTACTGTTCCTTCAATTGCAAAGTTTGCTCTTGAATCAAGTTCTGCATGGGATAATACAGCAACTTGCAAACCAAACTTTTCATATATTTCTGAAACTCTTTTTCTTAAAAGAGGGTCAACAACCATTGCAACTTTACTAAAACCTTTTGCTTCTACTTGCTCAATTACTTCTTTTGTCTTTGTCACTAAATTATTAATCTCTGCAATTGAAAGCATCAGCTGTGAAACTCCATGCTGTTCTTGAAGTTTTCCTATAAATTGTTGCTCTAAATCAGGTTTTATAGTAATAATATGCAAAGTTCCATCATTATCTTTAAATCTTTCTGTAATAAGTCTATAAAGTTTACTTCTTACATGTTCAAGTAATACATCTGGTGCTTTTGTAAACTCTGCAATATCTGCAATAGCCTCAACAATTGTAAGCATATCAACAATTGGTATTTTTTCATGTAATAAATCTTTACATACTTTTAATAAAGAACCATATGAAGTAACTTTCATAGCCTCTTCTACAACAATAGGAAAATCTTTTTTTAAGCCTTCAATAATATCAACAATATCTTGTCTTGTAATAATATCTTCTGCATGTTTTTTAATAATTTCTGAAATATGTGTAGAGATAATAGTTGGAGCATCAACAACAGTAAAACCTTTCATTAATGCCTCTTCTTTAAGCTCTTGAGTAATCCAAGTAGCATCAAGGTTAAATACAGGCTCTTTTACATGTAAGCCTTTTAGCTTTTCATTTCCAATTCCACCCATTGCAAGAAGTTTATCTATTTCAACTCTACCTTTTACAATAGGTATTCTTTTTAAATATAATTGATACTCATTTTGAGATAAGTTTGCATCATCTGAGATTCTAATTTGTGGAATAATAAATCCCAAATCAGCAGCAATTGTTTTTCTTATACCTTTAATCTTATCAAGAAGTTCAGAGTCACCTTGAACTAATTGTAAAAGTCTAAACCCAAGTTTTAATTCTAATACTTCCATTTTCATAATAGATTCAATAGCTTGACTCTCATCTGGAGCTTTTTGTTTTTTCATCTCTTTTAACTCATCAACACTTTTTGAAGTCTTTGAAGTAGCTGCTTTTTGAGCTTGAGGTTTAAAAAACTTTGTAATTGCATTGTCTCTTTGGTCTTCTATCATAAAAATAGTATAACTAGTTGCCATTAGTAAAAGTCCCATTAGTAAAAGTATTCCAGTAGGAAAACCTGGAACAAAACCAAAAAGAATCATACCAATACCAACAAGCATTAAAGCTTTACTATCTTTTACAAGTTGTAAAACCGATTGATTTGCAAATCTATCCTCATCCATATTTGAACGAGTAATAATAATAGCAGTTGCTGTTGATAAAATAAGTGCAGGTATTTGTGCTACTAAACCATCACCAATAGTTAAAATTGTATATATTTCTCCACTTTGAGAAACTGTCATATCATGTTGAAATAGTCCTATTAACAAGCCACCTATTAAGTTTACTAAAGTAATAATAATACCAGCAACAGCATCACCTTTAACAAACTTAGATGAACCATCCATTGCCCCATAAAAGTTTGCATCTGAAATTAATTCTTTTCTTCTTATTTGTGCTTCTTTATCGTCTATAAATCCAGCATTTAAATCTGCATCAATTGCCATTTGCTTACCTGGCATTGAATCAAGTGTAAATCTTGCAGTAACTTCTGCAACCCTTGTGGCACCTTTTGTTACAACCATAAAGTTAATAAGAACCAAAATAATAAAGATTATTATCCCAATTACCATATTACCACCAACAACAAAATCACCAAATGCAGATATAATGGAACTTACAGCTTCTGGACCATTGTGTCCTTCACTTAAAATTGACCTTGTTGTTGCAATATTTAAAGATAATCTAAAAAGTGCTAATATTAAAATAATTGTTGGGAATGTTGTAAGGTCTGATGGTCTTTGTATATATAATGAAATTAATAAAATAAGTAGTGATAAAGATAAAGATACTACCAAAAAGAAATCTAATACTCCTTTTGATAAAGGAACAATAATAATCATTAATATAGCAACAAATAGTGCTACAACAAATAAGTCTTTTGACAGTATCTTTCTTATATTCATTTAAACCTAAAACTATTTAACAAAATTAACTAAAGACATTTCATTTGCTCTATTAATTGTCGTATAAAGCGATGTATATGTCAATTCTAATGCTTTTGCTTCCATTGCTACTTTTGCTACATCAGCTCCAGCAGTTTCCACATAAAGAACATCAAAATGTGTTAATTTTGCTGAAACTTTTTCTAATGAAACTTCAAAAATTTTATTTCTAACCCCTAAGTCAGTATGTGCAATATTTACTGTATCATAGGCTTTATTTACATCTTCTAAACTCTTTCTTAATGCAGCTTCTGCATCCGCTTCGCTAACTGGTGCACCAGTAGAATCTACTTGTTTTAATGCATTAATTGCATTATCTAAAACATCAAAAATACTCTCTTTTGCTTCAAGAATTTGACCTGGAGTACCAATTGGTGCAGTTGTTTCATATGTTTTTGGAGTAGTTGAAGGCAAAATTTCAGTAACAGGCATTGTATCCGTAGTAGCACCCATTTCTGTATATTTTACAATTTCAGGAACTGCTGGGTCTAGTATCCACTCATTCCCATCATTATCAACAATTCTGTTTTCTTCACTAAATGTTAATTTTTGCCCAACTGCTGCTTCATTAACAGTATTCATCATCAAATCAAAACCAGATACACCTCTTTGTCTATAAGCACCCTCTTCAACAGCTACTTTTTTTAAGTATCCATTACCTTCATAAGTAATTTTTCCTGTTGTAGGGTCTTGATGAAAAGGAGGCTGAGTACCATCAGTACCACTAAATAAATACTCTCCATTTGCTTGTTCGTTAGCAAATAAGAAAATATTCTTTTTTATACCTTCAAGACTAATTGCAATACTTTTTTTTGATTCAGGTTCTGTTGTATCATTTAAAGCCCTTAATATCTCAGATTTTACTGTTTTCATTAGGTCTTTAATTTCAGCAATAGATGAATCAGCTGATTGATTTTGTGCATCAGTAATCTCTATTTGTTTTTTAATCCCTTCAAATACAGAGATTTTATCTTCAATATAAATCTGCTTAGTAAAAACTAAAGAGTCATCACTTCCATCATCAATCTTAGCTCCCGTACTTTGTTGATAACTTAATTTTTGATATTTTTCATTTAAAATATCTAATCTATAAATTGATTCACTTAAACTATTAATCATTGTAGCACCTCCTTAAGCATACGAACAATATCTTCAAAGGTATATTGTTCTTTAGTGCCTTGAGTAAGAAACTCTCTTATTCTCTCTTTTTTAGCTAACGCATTGTCAAGCTCTGGATCCATTCCTGCTTTATATGCACCTACTCTAACAAGTACCTCATTCTCTTTTATAAGAGATAATACCCTTTTTAACTTTAAAAAGTAATTATAGTGATTATCATCTACAACTTTATCCATTACCCTTGAAGCAGACTTTAAAAGGTTAATTGGAGGATAAAATCCTTGCTCTGTCAAATCTCTTGTCAATACAATGTGACCATCTAAAATTGACCTACTTTGGTCTGCAATTGGGTCATTCATATCATCACCATCAACTAACACAGTAAAAAATGCAGTAATTGAACCTTTTGCATTACTACCTGCTCTTTCCATAAGTTGTGGAAGAAGTGCAAAAACTGATGGAGGATAACCTCTACTTACTGGTGGTTCACCAGTACTTAAACCTATTTCTCTTTGTGCCATTGCAAATCTTGTAACTGAGTCCATCATTAAAAGAACATCATGACCTTTATCTCTAAAAAATTCTGCAATAGCCATTGCTGTAAAAGCACCATATTTACGCATTAGTGCTGATTCATCTGAAGTGGCTGCTACAATAATAGTATTCTCTAAGTTATCACCTAAATTAAAGTGAATGAACTCTGGAATTTCTCTTCCTCTTTCACCAATAAGTGCAATAACTTTTATCTGAGCTTCACAACCTTTTACAATCATTCCCATTAAGGTTGATTTACCAACTCCAGAACCTGCAAAAATACCTACTTTTTGCCCTTTACCTGTTGTAAGCATAGAATCAATTGCCTTAACACCAGTTGAAAATCTTTGATTAATTATTCCCCTTTCAAGTGCTGGCATAGAGAGTTTATTTATGGCTGCATTCTCTGGAGTATCTTTTATTTTTCCACCTTCATCAATTGGTTCTCCCAAAGCATTAACAACTCTTCCTAAAAGACCATATCCAGCTTTTACATTAAGCCCCTCTTTTTGCAAATAAACCTTATCATGAATTTTAAATCCTTCAATAAAAGAGAAAGGAACAACAGTAAAATCTTGTGCTTCAATTGAAGCAACCATTCCCAAAACTGTGTAAAGATGTTGAACTGACTCTATTTTTACAATATCTCCAACAGCAACTTCAATACCAGTTGCTACAATTGTTGTTGTACTAATATGTTTAATTCGTCCAAAAGGAATAGATAAACTTGCACTATCAATGCTATTTAATAAACTATCAATATCCATTATTGCATCTCATCACACATTCTTTTATATAAACTATCTTGTGTTCCTTGAATCTGTTTACACTTCTTAACATATTCCTCTTTTTTTTGTGTATTTCCTAATGTTTCATAAGCTTTAATTACTTCATAATATGATTTTGCTAAATCATTTGGTTTTATTTTTCTATTTGTATCTAAACCTTCAAGTAGATAATCTAAAGCCTTTTTTGTATTATTTTTATTCTTCTCATATTTTGCTAACTCTTGCTCTACAAAAGGAGAATAAACCCTAGCTTTTATATCTTTTTGTTTTATATATAATCTATTTAATATATCTATTGCTTCTTGTTTTTTATCATTATTTAATAGATATAAATAGTATTGATAGTAAAAGTCAATAATCAAAGGATTATCTTTGTTTGCTTCTATATAATCTTTATTATTATCTGCATATGCATAAAATCTTTTCATAGATATAGGTTCATTTTTTGCATTTAAAATCAAAAATCTATATAAAAACTCTTTTGCTAAAACATCTTTATCATTTACCATCTCTACTTTTGCAGAAAAGCCCATAGCTTCATCTAATAAACCTAATTTATAAGCCATACGTTCTAAATACAAATATATTTGAGCATCTCTACTTCTATTAAAAGCATCTTTCATAAGCATATAAGCTCTTTCATAAGGCTCTTGAACCATACATTGAAAAAACTGCTCTTTTGTATCAACATCATCAATAAGTTTTTGCAAGGTTTCTCTTCTTGAAGTTTTAAGAGTATCTTTTAATTGAGCACATTTTCCTTCTTCTAAATACTGCTTAATCATCTCAATATTTACAACATCAAATATTGCATTCATACTATCATAACCAAATCTTTTAGCAATTGAATTAGAGATTTTACTATACACTCTTTTTTTTCTTAATATCATTTTATACTTTTTATCTCTTTTTTCATTTAAAAGTTCTTGTAATAAAACTTTTTGTTGCATAGATTCTGAATTTGGATATTTGTTTGAAACTACATTTGGGTCAATTTTACCCTCTCTCATAAAAATCTCATCAATATACATTTTAGCTTTATCAACATACATTCCATTTGGAAACTTATTTAATATATCTTCATAAAGAGTTCTTGCTTTTATTAAATATTTAGGCGTACCTTCATACATTAACATATAAGTATTTGCTAACTTAAACTTAAAGTCTTCAATTGCTTGTTTATCATCGGCTCTCTTAATTAATTCAGTTAAAATCTTAACAGCAAACTCTGGCATTTGAGCATTTATCAATTTATCTACTTTTTCCAAAGCAATATATGAATCTGTGGCATAATAATCAATATTTTTATCTAAAACTTTAGTAATTAACTCATAAGCTTCATCATATTTATTATCTAAAATATAAACATCAAAAAGCTCATCAGCAACAATAGTAGCTACTAAAATATCAGTTGTTTTAGTAAGTACTTCATACAAAATTCTTTCTGCTTTTTCATATTTATATTGAAATCTATGAACTTTTGCTAATTGAATTTTTCCATAAGCTTTTGTCAAATTATCATTAAAGCTATTTACTATAATATCTGCAAAATATTTAGCTTCACTTACTTTATTTGAGTATAGTTTTAAATCAACTAAAAGCATATAAGCTTTTGCAAGTTGGTCTTCTCTAATTTTTGAGCTATTTATAGCTGTTTCTAATTCATTTACCGCGTCTAAAATAAATCTTTTTGATTTTTTCTTAATTGATAATTCTGCATATAAAATATATATATCAGATTCAAGTATTTTTATTTTATTTTTATTTTTAAAATCTTTTATTTGTTGATATGCATCATCAACCTTGCCTTTTTTAGCAAGCATCTTTACATTTTCAATAATATCAAATCCATTTGTAATTGCTTGTTTTCTTTCTTGTGAAATCTGTTCATTTGCAGAATTAATAAAACTATAATAAAAATCTTTTTTTGCAAAAGAAAAAGATATTAATAAAAACAAAATTATAATACTTTTCAACTAATTACCTTTTTTTCTTTTTTAATTCAAATACATAAGCAAATATCTCTGCAATTGCTTTATAAAACTCCGAAGGTATCTCTTGAGATATCTCAATTTGATTATATAAAGATCTTGCTAAAGCAGGATTCTCAATAATAGGAATATCATTATCCTTTGCTACATCTTTTATTCTTAACGCAATGAAGTCAATACCTTTTGCAATCATTTTAGGTGCTGCATCTACTTGATTATCATACTTTAATGCAACTGCATAGTGAGTAGGATTAGTAATCACAACATCTGCATCAGGAACATCTGACATCATTCTTTTCATGGACATTTCCATCTGTATTTTTCTAATACGACCTTTTACTTGTGGGTCCCCGTCCATATTTTTAAACTCATCTTTAATCTCTTGTTTACTCATTCTTAATGATTTTAAATAATAATATTTAGTAAAGAAGAAATCCATTATAGCAAAAATTATTATAATTAATAATATAGTTGCTAAGAAAATAACGATTAAATTGACCATTTTATCTAAAGCTGCATATAAAGACATATCCATCATAGCAAGGTAGTCTTCTCCTGTTAAAAGAACAACAACAACCATAACTGCCATGATTATTATGAGTTTCATTGTTAATTTTAAAGACTCAACTGCTTTTTTTAAACCAAATATATTTCCAAATCCCTTTATTGGGTCAAGTTTTTGTAAATCAAACTTTAAAGGGGTTACAACAAAACCAAATTGAGTCCAATTTGTTATTAAAGTTAATAATACAACCAAAGCAAACAATGGAGCTAATGCTGAAATCATAGTCATTGTAATAGTGTACGTTAAAGTAAAATATACATTTGAATCTAGTTCTTGACCGATAAAACCATAAGAGTATAACATTAGTTTTTTTATCTGTGTCCAAAAATGACCAGAAAAAAACACTAAATAAATAGAGCCAAAGAACAAAATTGCTGCTCCTGTAACTTCCATAGATTTGTTAACATTACCCTCTTTTTTGGCATCTTCAATCTTTTTAGGTGTGGGTTCTTCGGTTTTTTCATCTTCATCAGCCATTATCTAACCTTACTGAAATTTACTAATAAAAAAATTTGTAAAAGAGTGAGTAAATATCTCCATTCCAAATATTAAAAATAGAAAAATTACTGCAAACTTCAACTGAAACGTAATAACAAATGGTGAAAATGCAGGCATTGACCTAGTACCATAACCATAATATAAATCAAGTATAAAAGCAATAAAAAACAAAGGTAAAGCAAAAGCAAAAGCAAAAGCAAAAAGTCTATTTATTTCATCAATTATTATTTGTATTCCATCATAAGAGAATATATCAAAATAACCTAAATGAATAATTGAAAAACTTTTAACTAAAATAACAAAAGTCATTTCATACATTCCTGTTTCAAAAAATAAAACCAATGCAACTAAATAAAGAAATCTATTTACAACACCCTCTTGTGTACCAGTAGCTGGGTCAAACATATTTGCCATAGATAAAGCAGTTGAATACTCAATTAACTCTCCCATTATTCTAACAGCTGAAAAAATCACATGAACAAAAAATGCAGCAACAGCTCCAAGCGTAATCTCACTTATTAAAGAAAGAGCAAACATATCTTTAGTTATTGGATTTGTTACTTCAACAATTGGAAATAAAAAAATAGTAATAAAAAAAGCAAAAGTTACCCTTACTCTTGGACTTACTGAAGTA
Organism: Malaciobacter halophilus; assembly: GCF_002837275.1. GTDB lineage: Bacteria > Campylobacterota > Campylobacteria > Campylobacterales > Arcobacteraceae > Malaciobacter > Malaciobacter halophilus. The sequence goes on from NZ_NXIF01000052.1 coordinate 43,442, forward strand.
TGTCCATATACAGGCATAAAAGCAACAAAAGACAAAATTCTTGCAAGAAGTAAGGCAAATTTTATTACAACAGCTTCATTAAGTAAAGATAAGAAAGCTTCCATTACATATAGTGTGAACTTTCTTCAGTTTTTTTATTTGAATTATTCAAAGAGTTTAATATATCAGTTGAAGAAGGAGTTTCTCTTCTATTTTGTTGGTTTTGTTGTTGATTAGAAGAGTTACTATCTTGACTTTGGCTATCTGAACTTGTACTATCATCTGAAGCAAAACTCAAGTTAAACTCTGTATCGGAATCAAAACTTTTTAATAAAGCATTTCTTAAACCTGTTTCATTATTTGCAAAAGCATCTAAAGTAGATGAATTTGAAATATTTAAACTAATATTAATTCCATTTGAATCTCTATCACTTTTCATTAATATAGCAATTGAACCTAATTGTGCAGGTAAAAGATTAATCCTAAAAGCAGTTACAGGTGGTTTATAGTTTTCATACATACTTCTAGCAACATCAGACATCATTGAAGACATTTGTTGTTGTGCACCAATAATTCTACTTTGAATACTCATAGCTAAATTATTTGGCACATTTATATTTACATCTACTCCTTCATTTGCTTTTGTACTAGCACTTGAAGATGCTTGTGCATTTGATGTATTATTATTTGTAATCTCTTGCATCATATTTTTATTTGTTGTAAACTTCTCTAATAAATCATTTTTTTGAATCTGTTTTTGTGTATTATCTTTTATTTCAACTTTTGCTTCTTGTAATTCTAAATCAAGCTGTTTAGCACTAGTTTTAACATCTTCAATACCTTTGGCCTCTTTTGCAATCTTAACACCTTCATGTTTAGCAATAATTGATTGACTTGCAATACTATTTTTTTGTGAACTTAAATATATATTTGTTAAGACATCATTTCTACTATTTAAAGAGCTTTTTTGTTGTTCAACTTCAACTCTTTTTGTTTCAACTACTTCATCTTTATTTAAAGCTTTTGATTCTTCCAAAAGTTTATCCATTAAACTTTTTGGTTCTTTTTCTTTTGCACTATTTTGTATACTATTTTCTTGTTTTAAATCTAAATTTGTAGTTTCAACTTTTTGATTTTGAGTTGAAGTTTTATTATCTAGTTTTGATAACTCTTGTGCAACTTTTTCATTTTTTGTATTTGTAGATAAACTACTATTTTCAGAGGCATTTTTTGTATCTTCTACTGATAAATTAGTATCTAATTTTGTAGTTTGAACTTGTTTTTCAGTTTGTTGCTTTACATCTTGTTTTTTTATATCTACAACATTTTCTTGAGTCTTTTTACTATCATTTTTTATATCTTGCTTTTCATTTGATGTAGAAGCTTCAATTTTAGTGTCATTTGTTTTTTTATCATCACTAATATTTACTGATTTTTCTTTAGTAGAATCAACATTTTTTTTATCTATTAAATTTTCAGAATCAACTTTTTTTGTAGAAGTTTCAATATTTTGAGTATTAGAAGTATTATCAACTTTACTATTTTGTTTTATTTGCTTTTTATCATCAATAATCACTTCATCTGATTTTACTGTTTTGTTACTATCTAAATTAGTATTATTAGGCTTAGTATCTATATTATCTTGCTCTTGTTTACTCTCTTTTAAATTTTGTAAAATAGAAGGGTTTTGAGTTTTTTCTTCATTTGTATTTATTTTGGATTTACTATTTATATCAACTTTATTTTCATTTTCTAAACTATTTAGTTTTTTGCTATTTTCTACATTTTGTTCTAAATTTGTTGTAGTTTTATTTTCTGTTTTATTATCTTTAACTAAAGAGTCAATAGCTTTTTCAGTATCTTTTTTAGACACTTTTTCAGCATCTTTACTTTCACTAGTTGTATCGTTATT
>NZ_NXIF01000053.1 GCF_002837275.1 Malaciobacter halophilus
TTATAAGAAAGGATAAGGAAGTAAATGTGATAATAAAAATCATGGAGAGGGAGAAAAATCCAGAATAAGTTTATAATAATTACACTATGTTTATATATTTTGTAGTAACAAATATACTTCACATTTACTTCTTATGCCGGAATTATATTAGAACAAGATGACTTTAGTATGACTTTTGACTCTTTTTGCAAAAAAATTTTATTTTTTTATTTAAAGTTGAAAATTTGCCTTTCTTGTTTTATTATATTGAATATCTAAAATAGTTGAAATCGCTCTTGTATAAGGTGCATCTAAACCCTGTTTTTCGCAGTTTCTTATAACGATTCCACAAATTTCATCTAATTCTAAATCTCTATTATTTTGTTTATCTACCCACATTGAAGGAACAATTGATTCAAAATCTTTCATAAGTTTAAACATCTCATCAATATCTTTTTGTTCTATATTTATTCCTGCTGCATGGGAAGCTAAACCAGCTTCTGTCATAAGATTATATACTAAAGTTGAAGTCTTATTTCCATTTATTAACTCTTTAGATTTCTCTTCAAGAAGTGCACAAATTGCATTTACTCCATTATTTATTATTAGTTTTTTCCATAACTCTAAATTTATATCTTGTGTTAAAATAGTTGTTGTATTTGCTTTATCAAGTTCTATTTTCAATCTATCTAAAAACTCTTGTGAATGGCTACTTTTCTCAATGCTACCAATCACTGTTTGTACCTCTCCTACTGCTTCAACTAAGCCCAATTTAGTAATGTGTACAGCAATTAATCTTGTAAGTGCTCCAATTATATACTGTTTAGGAAAATATTTTGTCATTATTTTTTCATTTTCAACACCATTTTGTAAAGAGATAAAATAAGGCAACTTTTTTGCATCTTTTGACCATAAAGCTAATTTTTTACTAACTTCATCTGTGCTCATAGATTTTGTTGCAATAAAAACTGCATCAATACAGTTTGCATCAATAGTGTCTAACTCTTCTATACTTAAAACATCAATATACTCTTCAAATATAAAATCTGGATGAGTAAGTTTTAGTTTATTCTGTTTTAAATAGTTAAGATTCTCACCTCTTGCTACAAACTTTACGTTATGTCCTTGCATAAGAAGCTTAACTCCATAAAAAGAGCCAACGCCACCTGCACCTATTACTATAAAATTCATCTTTATTCCTATTTAATCTTTTTAAAACTAATTATATACAAATTGAGTATAATTAAAATAAAAAAGGACAATTTTGATAAGACTTGGTTCAAATTCACCCACAAGAGCACTACTATTAAAAAAATTTGATATTGATTTTATTCAAAATGGTGGAGAGTTCAATGAAGATAGTATAACAACAAAAAATCCAAAATCTTTTTGTTATGAAGCAACAAAAGGTAAATTTGATGAATTATATAAAAAATTTGGAGTTGAACAAATACCTTTATTGGTTGCTGATAGTGTTGTAACTTGTAATAATGAATTATTAAGAAAAGCAAAAGATATTGATGATGCAAAAAGAATGCTAAATTTACAAAGTGGAAATAAAACTTCTGTAATTACTTGTATGATTTATAAATCAAAAAACTTACAACTAATTGACATATCTTCAACAACTTATGAATTTACTAAATTTGATGAAAAACATATGCAAGAGTATATTAATTCAGGTGAATGTATGGGAAAAGCAGGAGCAATTATGGTAGAAGGTTTTTGTAAACCATACATAAAAAGTGTTAAAGGCTATGAAAGTACGGCTATGGGACTTTGCGTAGAAAAATTAAAACCATACTTATAAAGGATTAATAATGCCTCATTTACAATTTGAAATTAACAAAAAAATAGAAGATAAAACAAAACTAGAGTTTCGTGATACAATAAGAAAAAGTTTTGCACAAGTAATGAATACAACAACTGACCACATTGCAATATCATTAAAAGAAGTAGGAAAATATGATATTAGTATTGGAAGAGCTATGGATGATGATACCATTTGTTTGATGAATTTAGATATAAGACACGGAAGAACAATACAGCAAAGAAGAGAGTTAGCTTTAAGATTTATGAGTATTGTAAAAGATATTTTGAATATTGATAATAGAAACCAATATATTACTTTTACTAGACATGATGGAGAAGATTTTCACTTAATTGAAAAATATCTTCCATCATGGAGTATAAACGAAGACCCACTAGCTTAAGAGTTAGTTTGTTCTTCTTTCATTAATTTTGCAATCTTTATTGAATTAAATAAAGAAGGAAGAAGAATTAAGGATACAGGAACTGCTGTAATTACAATAAAAGATTGTAATGCAGTTATTCCTCCTGAACCAACTGAGATTAAAACAATTGCTAAAACTCCCATTAAAACTCCCCAAAAAACTCTTAAGTAGCCATTTGGTTTAATATTTCCACTTACTACAACACTCATAGTATAAGTCATTGAGTCTCCTGTTGTAATAATAAATATAGTTGTTAATATTAAAAATAGGATTGATATTATTAAAGGAAAAGGTAAATTTTGAGTAATAGCTAAAAGTGATGCAGGTAAATTAAACCCTTCAAAAGCATTACTAATTACACCAGGATTTGAAATTTCATAAGATAAACCAGCACCACCTACAATTGTAAACCAAAACATAGTTACAAGAGGTGCTACAAAAGATACTGCTAAAATCAACTCTTTTATAGTTCTTCCTCTACTTATTCTTGCAATAAATATAGCCATCATTGGACCATAACCTATAAACCATCCCCAAAAAAATACTGTCCACCATCCAAGCCATGAAGTATCTTCTCTATAAGTTGCCATAGGAATAAAGTTACTAATCATATTCCCAACACCTTGAACATAACTATTTATTATAAAGTTTGTTGGGCCTAAAATAATTATAAAAACCATCAAAAATAGTGCTAAATATACATTATATCTACTAAGTATTTGTATACCTTTTGTTAATCCACTTAATGCAGATAAAGTATAAATAATAATTGCACTTACAATTATACAAACTTGAGTTATAAAACTATTTGGAATATTAAAAAGTTCATGTAAAGAGTATGATATTTGTAAGCCTAAAAAACCTATTGGTCCAATTGTTCCAGCAGCAACTGCAATAATACAAGAAGCATCTACAATTGAACCTAATTTTCCATGAATTACTCTATCTTTAAATATAGGATAAAGAAGTGTTCTTGGTTTTAAAGGTAAGCCTTTATCATAATGCAAATGCATTAATACAATTGATGTTAATGTTCCTAAAATTGCCCATGCTAAAAATCCCCAATGCACAAAAGATTGAGAAAGTGCATTAATAGCTTTTTGAAAATTTGAAGTTGTTTGTTCAAAAATAGGAGGAGGAGAGATAAAGTGTGCAATTGGTTCACCTGCTGCCCAAAAAACTCCACCACCTGCAAGTAGTGTACATAATATTATTGCTATCCATTGAAAAGTACTCATTTCTGGTTCAGCCAATTTTCCTAAAACTACACTTCCATTTTTAGAAAAACCTAAATAAACACCAATAATAAAAGTTAAAAGTAATAAAACTTGCCAGTATGCTCCAAATATTTTTGAAGACCAAGAGAAACCTTCATTTACAAAAGTTGTAAGAAGTTTCGTATCAATTAATGCTAAAACAACAAATGAGACTAAAAAAATAGTACTAAGAGCTAATGCTGTTTTGTCAATTTTGCTCGTGGTTTGTAGGTTATCATCTGTTTCACCCAAGGTTCTGCCTTTTATATTTTTTATGAAATTTGATAAACTACAAATACTATTTATTATTATATTTAATAAAAGTACTTAGATTCAATGTGGAAAAATAAAATAGATTTTAGAAGATAGTTTTTGATTTTTGTAGTAACTTCTAGAAGTTTATGTTTCATTAGTATAAATCTTTGCGTAATTTATAATTTCGCGCGTATTGTAACTTATTTTTTTTATTTTCTCTTTAAAAAATATAGCAATGTAGAAAAAATTTCTAAATTTTTTCTACTAATTGCTTAGCAGTTAACTCTAAACTCTCTTCAACTTTTAAAGTTTCACCATGAACAATAAAGTGATCCTCAAACTCAAAAGAGTCAACGCTTACGCATAATTTAGCTTTATTTATATACTCCAAAATTGCACTTGCAACTCCACCTTGTTTTTGAGAGTCACTAAATACATACCATTTATTATATTTTGATGCAAGTTCATTTAATATCTCTTCATCAAGAGGTTTTACAAACCTTAAATCTAAAATTGCAATATCCTCCTCATGTAAAGCCTCTGTATCACATGCTTTTGAAACACCTGCTCCATATCCAATAAATAGTTTATTAGAAGTTCCTTCTTTTAAAAGTTGTGCTTTACCTAGTTCAAACTCATTTGATTCATACTTTAACTCTTTAAATGCTCCTCTTGGGTATCTAATAGCACATGGTTTATCTAATTTGTATGAAAAATCTATAGCTTGATGTAAAGATTGATTATCCCTTGGAGCAAAAAGTATCATATTTGGTAAAAATCTCAAATATGAAATATCAAAAGCACCTTGATGTGTTTCTCCATCATTTCCTACTATTCCAGCTCTATCAATTGCAAAAACAACAGGTAAGCCCATAATACAAACATCATGTATAACTTGGTCAAAAGCTCTTTGTAAAAATGTAGAATAGATTGTAATATAAGGTTTAAACCCTTCTTTAGCCATTGCTGCCATAGAAGTTACTGCATGTTGTTCTGCAATTGCTACATCCCAAAATCTATTGGGGAACTCAGCCATTAATCTATCTATTCCCGTTCCACTAGGCATTGCAGCAGTTACTCCAACTACATTATCATATTTTTTTGCTAAAGCACTTAAAGCATCAGCATAAACAGCAGTTGCTGCTTTTGCTGCTGCTTTTTTCTTAAATTCACCAGTTTCTACATTAAAAGGCCCCACTCCATGCCATTTTTCATTTTGGCCTTCTGCAATCTCATAACCTTTTCCTTTTATTGTTTTAGCATGAACAATTACTGGTTTATTTAATCCTTTAGCAATATCTAAAGTCTCAATAATCTCTTCAAGATTATGTCCATCAATTGGTCCAATATAATCTATACCCATCTCTTCAAAAATCACACCAGGAGTTATAAGTTTTATACTCTCTTCAATTTTTTTTGCAATATAGTTTGCACCTTCTGGAAGTTTTTGAACTATACTTTTATCTATTCTATCTCTTAATTTTTGATAGAACTTCCCTGCTAAGATTTTACTTAAATATTTTGATATTGAGCCAATAGGTTTTGCAATACTCATCTCATTATCATTTAATACAATAACAACTGGTAATTTTATATCTCCAAGCTCATTTAATGCTTCATAAACCATACCAGCAGTCATAGAGCCATCACCTATCATTACAACAGGAACTCTATTTTCTCCATTTAACTTAATTGATTTTGCAGCTCCAACTGCTAAAGAAATAGATGTTGAACTATGTCCAGCTACAAAGTAATCTGCACTGCTCTCTTTAGGTTTTGTAAATCCACTTAATCCACCAAATTGTCTAATTGTTTCAAACTCTTCCCACCTTCCTGTTAGAAGTTTATGGGGATAACACTGATGAGATACATCAAATATAAAAGGGTCACTTTGAACATCAAAAACTTTATGCATTGCTACTGTTAATTCTACTGCACCTAAAGTTGAACTAAAGTGTCCCCCATTTCTTGATACAACATCAATGATTCTTTCTCTAATTTGGGTACAAAGCTCTTCTAATTCGCCTAAATCTTTACTCTTTATATTCATAAATCAATCTTCTATTTTAAATTTTTTAATACTTCTTCTAATTGCTTAAATACTCTTGTATTTTGTTCATTACTTCCAATAGTAATTCTAATAGCATTAACTCCATAACTTGTTAAATCTCTTACAATTATACCTCTTTGAAGTAAATTTTGTGCAACTTCTGATGAGATAAATTTATCTTCAAGTTTTAAAGTTATAAAATTTGTATAACTTTTTATAAATGAAAAACCTTTATCAAGAGCAAACTCTTCATATCTTTTCATCTCTTTAAAGTTTTCATCTATACATTTAATTACAAACTCTTCATCTTTTAATGCTTCTATTGCGGCTGCTAAAGATAAAGTTGTAATATTAAAAGGTGCTCTTAATTTATATAAGTTTTGAATAATCTGTTTTTTTGCAATACCATAACCTACTCTCATTCCTCCTAAAGCGTATGCTTTTGAAAAAGTTCCAAGATAGATTACATTTGGAAATTTAGAGATTAATTCATCAACAACAATTTTCTTCTTTTCATCCTTAAATGCTGCATACTCTTGATAAGCACCATCTACTACAACTAAAGTCTCTTTATCTACTTCTTCTAAGAACTCATACACATCTTTTGTATCTAAGCACTCACCTAAAGGATTATTTGGTAAACATAAAAATACCATATCAGGTTTATGCTCTTTATAAAGTTTACTAAACTGCTCTAGATTATGCTCATCATCTTTGGTTCTAATGATAGTTGCACCTGTTTGTTTTCCATATATTTCATACATTGCAAAAGTAATATTACTCATAAGAAGTTTAGAGTTTTTATTACATTTAGCATGAATTGCAAACTCAATAACTTGATCACTTCCTGAACCAACTATTATATTTGAACTTTGAACATTAAACTTATTTGCTAATGCCTCTTTTAATTCAAACATTGAATCATCAGGATACATAAACATATTTTTAGCTATATCTTGAATCTTCTTAGTAACCTTAGGTGAAGTTCCATATGGATTCTCATTTGATGCAAGTTTAATTATATCTTTTTCATCAACTCCATACTCTCTTACCACAAGCTCTATTGGCTTTCCAGCCTCATATAACTTTACATCATCTAAAACTTTATTAAATTGCATTATTTTTCCTAATTATAAACTTCGATTTTAACACTTTAGTTTTAAAAAAAACTAAATTTTTTTATTAGATATCATCTGCTTCTTTTACATAAGAACCTAAAAATTTTATACTCTCTTGATGTTTTGTAAATATTTTTTGTATATGTTCATCCTCTTTATGTCCATCAAAGTCAATAAAGAAAATAGAATCACCTTCTACAATATGAGATTTAATCTTAGTAAGATTTATTCCTGCTTTATCAAAATCTGTTAGAAATTCAACTAAAGCACCACTTCTATTTGGAAGTTTAACTAAAACTGATGTTTTATCATTTCCACTTTTTGCATTTTCAAAATCACTAACTATAAAAAATCTTGTTCTATTATTATCTTTATCTTCAATATTCTCAAATAAAATTGGAAGATTATACATTTTTGCTCCAACATGAGAACAAATTGCAGCACTACCTTCCTCTTTTAAAGCATATTTTACAGCTTTTGTTGTTGATTCAACAGGAATATGCTCAACCTCATCAAGTCCAACATTTTCTAAAAATCTTCTACACTGTTCAAATGCAATATCTTTTGAATAGATTTTTTTTATATCTTTTACTTTATCACATGTTGTAGCTAAAGTATGATGTATATCTAAAATCACCTCTGCAATAATTTTTAAATCATATTTTGTTAAACAGTTTATAGTATCACTTACAATACCATTAGATGAGTTTTCAATAGGAACTACACCAAATTTCGCTTTTTTTGTATTTACTTCTCTAAATACTCCATTAATTGAACCAATTGCTAAATATGAACTCATAGCTCCAAATCTTGTCTCTGCTGCTTGATGAGTAAAACTTCCATCTGGTCCTAAAAAAGCCACATTCTCTGGTAACTCAAAATTCCTTGAGATTGCAAATACTTCTAAGAATAATGCTTCTATTGCTCTTCTATTTAGCTTTCCTGTATTAAGTTTATCAAGTCTATCAATAATAGCTCTTTCTCTTTCTGGTCTATAAATAGAGCCCCCACTATTTGATTTTAATACTCCAACTTCATGAACAATATCCATTCTTTTATTTATAATATCAAGTAATTCATTATCAAGCTTATCAAGTTTAGCTCTTAACTCTTGTAATCCCTTCTCACTCATAATTTTCTCCCTCTTAAACACATTAAAACTTCACTCATATCTTTGCAGATATTTTCTGGTTTCTCTTCTTGCTTTAATGTTGGTAAAACCTCATTTTCATCTTTAATTTTACCACTAAGAACTAATATAGCTCTCATTCCAAGCTTTTTAGCTCCAACTAAATCACCCATCATATCATCACTAATAATAGTAATATCACTAAAGTTTTCACATCCAAGTAGTTTTTTTGCTTCATTATAAAAATTAAAACTAGGTTTTCCAACCACTTTATAATCTTTATTAACTGCAAACTTAATCATACTCATTATTGCGCCAACACCTGGATACCTTGAACCATCTTTTGAATAAATCGAAGTTTCATGCATTCCTATTAAATCATCAGTTTTCAAAGCACACTCAATCATTTTTGAGTAGTCTTCATTTGTATACTCTTTTTTAATAGAGACCATCAAAGTTTCTGGATTTTCATACTCAAGTTCATATCCCATTTGTGTCAAAACTTTAGGAAAACTATCTTGGCCAAAGGCAGCAACCTTTCTTTTTTTAGCAATATCTTTTAAGATAACAAAAGGGTCAATATAGTTTTTTGAATCTATATTAAATCCCAAATCATTTAAAAAAGCTAAAAAATCACTACTTAATTTTTTTGTGTTGTTAGTAATTACAACATAAGGTATACTATTTTCATTTAGATAATCAATAAACTCAATTGCTCCTGCAATTGGTTTTTTATCTATATCATCAATTAGTGTACCTTGTACATCTATGAAAAACATTTTATTTTATATATTCCTCTTCTAATGCGATTATATCTTCAAAAGATTCTCTTTTTCTAATTAATCTATGCTTATTATTTTCATAAGCAATTTCAGCAACTTTTCCTCTTGTATTATAGTTACTTGCCATTGTAAAACAGTACGCACCTGCACTATAAATAGCTACTAAATCATTGTGTTGCGTTTTTGGAAGTTTTACATCTTTTGCAAAGAAATCTCCACTTTCACAAACAGGACCTACTAAATTACACTCACTAAACTCTTGATTATCATTTAATACTTCAACTTTATGATATGCATTGTATAAACTTGGCCTTAAAAGGTCATTCATAGCTCCATCAACAATTACAAATCTTTTATTCCCATTTACTTTTTCATATAATACTTTAGTTACAAATACTCCTGAATTACCAACTAAAAATCTTCCAGGCTCACAAATAACTGTAATATCTAAACCAAATAAACACTCCAAGATTGATTGTGCGTACTCATTTGTATCAATAAGTTTTTCATCATCATATACAATACCTAAGCCTCCACCAACATCAAAAAATGATAACTCAATCTTAATTGCAGCAAGGTTTTTCACTAAATCTGCAACTATTTTTACAGACTCTTTTATTGGTTGTAGTTCTGTTAATTGAGAACCTATATGTAAATGTACTCCTGTTGGCTCTAAATGCTGTGAGTTTTTACATTGAATATACATTCTTTTTGCAGTATCTATATCTACACCAAACTTATTTTCATGCAATCCAGTTGATATATATGGATGTGTTTGTGGGTCTATATTTGGATTTACTCTTACAGAGATTCTTGCAACTACATCAAGCTCTTTTGCTATTTGTTCAACTCTATTTAATTCTGCATCACTTTCAACATTTATCATTAAAATACCAAGAGTTAAAGCCTCTTTTATTTCACTATCAATCTTTCCTACTCCTGAAAAGATAATCTTATAAGGTGCAATTCCTACTTTTAATGCTCTTTTAACTTCTCCAATTGATACACAATCAGCACCTGCACCTAAAGATGCAAGATGTTTAATAACACTTAAATTTGAGTTTGCCTTTACTGCATATGCAACTAAAGATTTTCTCGCTTTAAAAGCACCTTTTAACTCATTATATTTTGATGTTATATAATCAAAATCATAAACATAATATGGTGTTTCATACTTGTTAGCTAACTCTTTAAAATTAATACTCATTCTTTTCCCTATAGTTCATAAAATTTCAATTTAAAACTTCAATAAATTCTAAATAAAAACTTTTTAAATTAACTATTTATAAAAAATTAGCTTGGCAAATTACATTTTGTAAAAGCCAAGCTAATATTATAAAACATAAAAAGATAATAAAATCTACTTATCTACACCATTCCAAGCAATTGTTGGTCTACCATTTTCATCAAAATTTACTGCTGGCATTCCCATAATATTAAATCCACAATCTACATAATGAATTTCACCTGTTACAGCACTACTTAAATCTGAAAGTAGATACATACCTGAATTTCCAACCTCAGTAGTTGTAACATTTTTCTTTAATGGTGAGTGTGCTTCATTCCACTTAAGCATAAATCTAAAATCACCAATTCCAGCAGCTGCTAAAGTTTTAATAGGTCCTGCACTAATTGCATTTACTCTAATTCCATCTTTACCTAAATCTTCTGCTAAATATTTTGTAGTCATTTCTAAAGCTGCTTTTGCAACACCCATTAGATTATAATTAGGAATATATTTTGCTCCACCATAATATGTTAAAGTAAGTACAGAAGAGTTTTGGCTTAATAATGGTTTTAACTCTCTTACTACTTCAATTAGTGAATATACAGATATATCCATAGCAATATCAAATGCCTCTTTAGAAATGTCATAAAATCTTCCTGAAAGTCCCTCTTTTGGTGCAAATGCAATTGAGTGAACAATAAAATCAATTTCTCCCATATCTTTTTCAATAGACTCTTTTAAAGCTTTTATCTCTTCTGGTTTACTAACATCACAAGGATAAACATAATCTGCACTTCCAAACTCAGAAGCAATTGGTTCAACTCTTTTTTTCAATGAGTCATTTAAATATGTAAAAGCAATTTGTGCACCTTGTTCAGCACAAGCTTTTGCAATACCATATGCAATTGATTTATTATTTGCAACTCCTAAAATAACACCTTTTTTACCCTTCATTATCATCTATATATCCTTTGTATTTTCTATAATTTCAATAAAATCTTCTTTAATCCAAGAAGCAGTTCCAATTAATGCTCCATCAACACCATTTAAAGAACAAATCTCTTTTACATTATTAACTTTTACGCTTCCACCATAAAGTAAAGGCTTAGAGATTTTCTCTTTAATTGCACTATGTACATTTACAATATCATCATTTGTAGCAGTAACTCCTGTTCCAATAGCCCAAACAGGTTCATATGCTAAAATTAGGTTCTCATAATTTGTATCAATTCCTACAAACTGCTCATAAATGTACTCTAAAGTCTTTTCTAAACCTTGTTCTTTAACTTCTAAAGGCTCTCCAATACAATATATTATTTTGTATCCTAGCTCTTTATAAAAATTGAATTTTTGGGCTACTTGTTCTTGAGTTTCACCCAAAATATGCCTTCTTTCACTATGTCCAATTAAAATCGTTTTTATATTAAATTCATCTAATTGTAAAGTTCCTATTTCACCTGTAAAAGAGCCTTTATTTGTTGCATATGCATTTTGAGCTCCAACAGTTAGATTTGAAACTGTATTAAAATTATCAAGTGAAGTAGAAGTAGGGAAAATATATACTTCACTTAAGATACTATTTTCTTCTAAGTGTTTATTAACTGTTTGAATAAACTCTTTTGTTGTCTGCCTTGTATGGTTTGTTTTAAAGTTTGATGCAATAATTGCCATTTTTATCCTTCTATTACTAGTGCTTTAACACCTGGAAGAATTTTGCCCTCAATAAGCTCTAATGAGGCACCTCCACCAGTACTTATAAATGTCATTTCATCTTCATCACCAGTAACTCTTACTAAATCAGCTGTATCTCCTCCACCAACAACTGTTGTTGCATATGAACTAGCCACAGCATGAGAGATTTTAGCACTCCCTTTTGCAAATTTATCCATTTCATAAACACCCATTGGTCCATTCCATAAAATTGTATGTGCATCTTCTAATGCTTGAGAAAATAGCATTGCACTTGCAGGTCCTATATCTAAGCCCATCCAATTTTTAGGTATTTCTTGAACTGTTGTTGGTTTTGCAAATGCTTCAGCATCAAAAGTCTCAGCAGCAACAACATCAACAGGTAAGTAAAACTTCACTCCAAGCTCTTTTGCTTGTTGCATTATTTTTATTGCTTCTGGAATTAAATCATCTTCAACTAAAGACTTTCCAACTTCATATCCTAAAGCTTTTAAAAATGTAAAAGCCATTCCTCCCCCAATAATAATTTTATCTACTTTGGGTACAAGATTATGTAAAGCTTCCAACTTTCCTGAAACCTTTGAACCACCTACAATAGATACAAATGGTCTTTTAGGTTCATTTACAATATGGTGAAAAAATTTAATCTCTTTTGCAAGTAAAAAACCTGCTGCTTTATGTTCAATATCAAAGTGTTGAGCAATTCCTTCAACTGAAGCATGAGCTCTATGAGATACTCCAAAAGCATCATTAATATAAATATCTGCCATTGAAGCTAATGTTTTACTTAGCTCTTTGTCATTTTTAGTTTCACCAGCTTCAAATCTCATATTTTCAAGAAGTAAAATCTCTCCAGTTTTCAATTGGCTTGCTGTTTTTAGTGTTTGCTCACCAATAACATCTTGTGCCATTTTTATATCTTGTTTTAGTAGTGTATGTAGTCTTTTTGCGATTGGTTTTAAAGAGTATTTCTCTTCGTATCCATTTTTTGGTCTTCCAAAATGAGAGGCTAATATGATAGAGCAATCATTATCAACACAATACCTAATAGTATTTAATGCACTTCTAATTCTTCTATCATCTGTAATATTATTGTACTCATCCATAGGTACATTAAAATCACATCTTATAAATACTTTTTTCCCGGAAATATCTATATTTTTAATCTCTTGTAAATTCATCGAGTTCCTTATTTATTAGCTACATAAACAGCCATGTCAATAAGTCTTGAAGAGTAACCCCACTCATTGTCATACCATGTCATTACTTTAATCATATCATCACCAATAACTTGAGTTAAATCACTTGCAATAATTGTTGAGTTTGTATTTCCTACTAAATCACTTGAAACCATCATCTCATTATCAACAGCTATAATTCCTTTTAACTCTTTTGCTTTTGCTTCAAATAAAGCATTAACTTCTTCTTTGCTAGTCTTTTTTTCTACTACTAAGTTTACATCAACCATTGAAACATTTGGTGTTGGAACTCTTACACTTTGACCATGTAATTTACCATCAAGTTGAGGCATTACTAGTTTCATAGCTTTTGCAGCTCCAGTTGTAGTAGGAATCATATTTTGAGCTCCTGCTCTTGCTCTTCTTTTATCTTTTTTATGCTTTACATCAAGAATATTTTGATCATTAGTGTATGAGTGAATTGTAGTCATTAAACCTTTTTGTATTCCAAAAGCATCATCAAGTACTTTTGCCACAGGACCTAAGCAGTTAGTAGTACAAGAAGCATTTGAGATAATTGCTTGACCTTCATATTTATCTTCATTTACACCCATTACAAAAGTAGGAGTATCATCTTTTGCAGGAGCAGACATAACAACTTTTTTAGCTCCGTTGTCTAAATGCACTTGGCACTTTTCTTGTGTAAGATATGCACCTGTACACTCTAAAATAACCTCTGCACCACACTCTTTTGTAAATGTAAGTTCACTTGCATCTCTTGTTGAGTATAGTTTTGCTTTAACACTTCCCATTGTTAAATAACCATCTTCAACTTTTACTTCACCATCAAATGTTCCATGAACAGTATCATATTTTGTAATATACTCTAACATCTCTGGTGTTGCAGTATCATTAATTGCTACTAATTCAACATCATCTCTATTAGCAATAATTCTTGCAACGCATCTTCCAATTCTTCCAAAACCATTTATTGCAACTTTTACAGCCATACTATACCTTTATATTTATTTGTAATTTTTAGATATTTTATCCAAAAGTTGCTATAATATTATTTAATTATACGCTAAAAGGAAAAAATGAGTGCGAATAGCAGTGTTTGGAGGTAGCTTTGATCCACCTCATATTGCACATGAAAAAATAGTATTTGAGGCATTAGAAAAACTCAATATTGATAAACTTTTTATTGTGCCAACATACCTTAATCCTTTTAAAAGTGATTTTCATTTATCTCCAAAAAAAAGAGTAAACTTACTTAAAAAACTCTTCTTAAATGAGCCTAAAGTTTATATTTGTGATTATGAAGTAAACCAAAAAAGAAAAGTAGCTTCATATGAAACTATAATGTATCTAAAAAGAAATTTTGAGTTATCAAAAATCTATTTAATAATTGGAAGTGATAACTTTAAAAATTTAGACAAATGGTACAAAATAGAGCAACTAAAAGATGAAGTTGAGTTTGTTCTTGCAAAAAGAGTTGGCTTTTTAAATGAAAATTTAGATAATATAAAAACTTTAAATATTGATATTGATATAAGTTCTACAAACTTAAGAGAAAATATCAACTTAAAGTATATACCAAAAAAA
>NZ_NXIF01000054.1 GCF_002837275.1 Malaciobacter halophilus
TTTTAGACACTTTTTCAGCATCTTTACTTTCACTAGTTGTATCGTTATTTTCTACTTTTTTATTCTCATTAAGTTCTAAATCATTTTTTGTATCTTTTACTTTAGTATCGTCTTTTTTATTTTCACTTTTTAACTCTAAATGAACTTCTTTATTTTTCTTTTCACTTTTCTTTTCTAAATCTTTTTTTTCTTCAACTACTTCATTGTCTGTTTTTGTATCTTTTTGAGTTTTTTCTTCTTTATTAGAACTATTTGTATCAACAACTTTTTTACTTTCATTTGAAACTTCATCTTTTTTATTATCTTTAGAAGAATCTATTACTTTATCGCCGGTTTTTACTTCATTATTATCTTTATTTTTTGTTTCTAAATTACTATTTTCTTTAGAAGTTTGAGAAGTTTGTTGCTCTTTAGAAGATTTTTTTGCTTCTAAAATCATCCTATCAAGCATAGACATTGAACTATTATCTTTTTTACTTTCATTAGTAGTTTTTTCATCAACTTCTGCATTTGTTTTTGTTTTTTCTTTACTACTATTTAAATTCTCTATTTCACTATTTTTTGATTTTTTTGTTTCATCTATTTTTTTTGAATCAGTTTTTTCATTTAATGATTTATTATCTTTTGTATCAGTATCTTCAGTACTCTTTGTAGTTTGTGCTAAAATAGAATCAAATAAAGACATTCCTTCTTTTTTTGTCTTTACTTCACTATTTGTGTTTGTGTTTTCAGAAGAGCTTTTAGCTTTCGAAGATGATAATAAATCTATTTCTTTCATAAGACTACGCCTTTAAAATATCTAATGTCTTAGTATCAATATTTTTATGTGTATTAAAAGCAGCAATATTGGCTTCATAAGATCTTTGAGCTTCAATTAAATTTACCATTTCAATTACTGGATTAATATTTGGATATGCAACATATCCATCCTCATTTGCATCTGGATGTGCAGGTTCAAATCTCATAATAGGCTCTGCATCATTTTGAACAATTGATTTTACACCTACACCTCTTAATTCAGCTGGAGTATTTTTATTATTTGATTGTTCAATATCATTATTATTTGCTTTTTGAGCTTTATTTAATAAAATCTCTTCAAAAACTACATCTTGCTTCTTATATGGCCCACCATCAATTGTATTTGTTGTTTGCGCATTAGCTATATTTGCACTTACTACATTAATTCTTGTTCTTTGTGCACTCATACCAGAAGTTGCTACATTATAACCATCAAAAAAACCCATAACTACTCCTTTTTATTATGCTTGCATTCTAGAAATTTCTTTATAAGCAGCTATTGCTTTATTTTTAACTTCTAATCCTAATTTCAAAGACAATTCTGCCTCTTCTATTTTTTGAACTGCTTCTTGAAGGTTTTCAACTTTTCCTGTTGCAATTCCTTCCATTGCTTTATATCCTTCAACTTGATGTTGATTTACTTCACCTACTGCATCTTTTAGCATACTAGCAAAAGATTCATCTTGCTTTGGATTATTTACTTCATTTTTTACTTGTGATAAACCTAATGTTCCAATTGAATCTTTAATAGAAGAAATATTCATTATCTACCTCACTCATCTTTTTTTTCGGCACTTGCTTTTGCATCATTAATGCTCATCTCAGCAAGCATTGCATCAATCTTCTCGGCATTGTATTTAAAATCCAACTCCTCTTTTTTATTGTCTAAACTAAAAAGCAAAATAATCAAAGACAACATCATATTGGATACTCCTTTTAAAACTACTGTTACACCAATAATTCCAAAAAGCATCTCTAAAGGAGTAAATAAGTCCGCATTAACTACAAAAAATATAAGTGTAGCAAAGAATCCAGTTGCTATATACAACCTAAAGATTCCTGTATTAATTACATTTTGCGAGAACCGTTCTACTATCATAGTATCATAGTTCCTTAATTAAAACAATTATAAAAAATACACTAACTCTGTAGTTTACAGACACCTTACGCAACCTTGTTTATTTTATATTTTTAAGTAAAGTATCAATTATTGCTTGTAGTTGCTTAGTTGAGTCATCATTTTTAAACTCATAACTAAATAATTTTCTTAACCGGCCAGTTGTTGAAATATTTGCAGAAGTTGATACATTACCTATATATTTTACCATAAAATTATCATTTAATCTATTTTTTTTAGCTAAATTTATCAAAGAATTTGAAATTGTATTGCCAATTTGATGATTTTTTGTATGATTAAAACATAACATAAGCTGTTCTTTATCTTTGGACAACATTTTTATCAAAGCATAAAGGTCAGTTAATGCACTAGGGTCAGTAGTTGTAACTGCTAAAATATTATTTGAAATAGATAAAAACTCTTTAACATACTCATTTAATCCTGCACCTGTATCAACTAAAACTATATCATACTCATTTAAACTAATTATATCATCAACAATTCTTGCAAAAACAAAAGAGTTAGAGTGGTTTGAGTATTGATAACCACTTTTACCGGCTACTAAAGATATGTTTTTATATGGTGTTTTAAGCAACACTTCATCAATGGTTACTTTGCCCTCTATATAATCAAAAAGGGTATATTTAGGCTTCATATCAAATAATACTTGCATATTTGCAAGCCCAATATCTGCATCAATAATGGCTACTTTAAATCCCCTTGATGAGAGTAAATATGCCATATTACCAGTAAAAGTTGATTTTCCTACTCCACCTTTTCCTGATGTAATAGTAAGTAGTTTTGTTTTTGAAACTCTTTGCTTATTTTTTGTTAAGTTTATTAGCTTACTAGCTTGATTTGAAATACTATTAAACACTCTTATCTCCTTGGACAAGAGTTATTCATAAAACAGTCAATCAAAAATGAAGCATCAGAAACTATTAAATCATCAGGAACATTTTGTCCAATAGAAAAATATGTGATTGATTTCTTTGTTTTATGAGCAAATGAGATTAAATTTCCAAAACTTTTTGTTTCATCAAGTTTTGTAAAAGTTAAATAATCAATATTTAATCTTGAATAGTTTGCATACACATCTGTTAAATCACTTTGTTTAACATTTGCTGGAAGTACTAATATTTTTTCAATTGGTAACTCCTCTACTCTATTTTGATACTCATTAATTAACTCTATTTTATCTACATCATATTGACTAGAGCCAGCTGTATCTATAAAGATATAGTTGCAATCTTTTAATCTTAATAAAGCCTCTATTAAATCCTCTGGATTTTTTACAATCTCTAATGGTAACCTCATAATATTTGTATAAGCTTGTAATTGCTCAATTGCCCCAACTCTAAAAGAGTCAAGTGTTACAATACCAACTTTATAATTTTGTCCTAATTTATAAGCATATCTAGCAGCTAATTTTGCGATTGTAGTAGTTTTTCCTACTCCCGTTGGTCCTACCATCATAGTAATCTTTCTTTGATGTTTTCTTAATGGTACCTCATGTTTAATAGGAATAATTCTTCTTAATATCAACTTGAAAAAATCATTAACTTTTTTTGGATTTGCTTTTAATGCTACTGGTAACTGCTTAATAGTTTTTTTCATAATAGTATATGTCATCTCTTGATCAAACTCATTTTGTTCAAAAAGATTATACATATCAACAAACTCTGGAGGTATAGTTAAATCATACAGTTGACTTTTAGGATCCCAAATTGATTTTTGAACTTGTCCAATTGCATCTTGCATCTTTAAAATTTCAGCTCTAAAATCATATACAGAAGCTTGAAAACTCTCATCTTTTTTAGGGTCTTTTGCAACTATTTTTTTTGTATATACTGATTTTTTTGAAGGTTTTGTATCTACCTCTTCTTCAAGTGCAACTACAACTTCATACATATTTTTAGCACCATCTTTAGCACTAGATATTTTTTTTGTAGAGATTACAATAGCATCTTCCCCACACTCTTCTTGAGCTTTTTTAAGAGCAATAGTTGGTGTTTCACCAAGAAATGAGAGCATATTCATTCTACTCTTCCGTCTTTATATATTTTTTCAATTTTACCATCACTTCTTTTTATCCTAATATACTCATCATTTTGAAAAATTATTTCTCCATTCTTTTCTATTTCTAAAGCTCCAAATTTAAAAACAACACTTTGTTTCTTATACACTTTCACATCTTTTGTACAAATAATTTTACCTTTTCTTATATAGTGTGAAGCCTCATATTTATTACTATTTAAATCAGATAATTTTAAAGGTGTACAGTAACTTTTTGTACTATCAACTTTTCTTAACATTAACTCTTTTGTATCAATAATAGATTTATAATGAATAGGTTTTTTAGCAACTAAAACATCAACTGCATTTGCATTTGCTAAAATTAATAAAAGTACAACGCTAAGCCTTAACATCAAGTAAAGCTCCTCCATTATTTTTAGTTAAATCTTCAACTATTTCTTTATACATTTGTTGAACTGGTAAAACAATAGATGCAAGCTGTTTATTTAATTTATATAAAGATTTAAGTTCTTCTTCTAAAAAATCAACTTTTTCTCTATATTGATTAACATCTTCTCCAGCTTTCATAGCTTCTACAATCTCTTCATTAAGCTGAGTTTTTAAAGAGGCTATTTGATTTATCCATTCCTCTTTTTCACTATTTCTATCAAGTAGATTTTCATGTTTTGCTTTTTTTATATCTTCTATATCAAGTTTAATAGACTCTTTCATATTTCCAATAAGTTCTATCATTGTTTCAACTGTTTGTTCAACCATCACAAATCCATTTCTTTATTTATTATTTTGGCTTAAAAACTGGTATAGCATATCACTAATACCCATAGTACCTTTTGTATTTTTAGATACTGTTTCAGTATACATACCCTTTATTATATCAGCACCAGTACCTTCACCCGCTACATTTGTACTTTTTAAAGATATATCCATTAATTGCTGTGCAAAAAAAGATTCAAAGTCATCACAAACTTTTTTTAAATTCTCTTCATCTAATTTTTTTGCATCAATATTTTCAAATCTATTATTACTAAACTCATTTTTTGTTACTATTGGTGTACTTAATTCAATCATTATTCCAACCTATCAAAGAAGTTCTCTTCACTCAAAATGTCAGATTGATCATTTTCTGAAAAGAATCTAATTTCTACTCTTCTATTATCAGAAGCAACTTCACTTTTTGGATGATAAGAACCATAAGCAGAAACTTTTAGTTGTCCTGGATCAATTCTATTTTTTATTAACTCTTTTACAACCTCAACAGACCTTAATGCTGATAAGTCCCAATCATCTCTTGGAATATCTTTACTTTTATAAGCTCCATTGTCAGTATGCCCTATTACTTCTATTGCAAAAGTTTGAGGCATTGTTCTTATTACTCTTGCTATTTTAGCAATAAATCTCTTAGAAGCAGCATCATTTATTTTGTATTCGCCTGGCTTGAACATAATTGTTGAAGGAATATCTAATACAAACTCATTTTTACCTTTTGTTATTTGCATAACTTGAGTTTGGTCAGCTGCTGTATCATTTGCAATTTCAACAATCTCTTTAATCTCATTTGAGGCTTGTTCAATACCTTCTTCAGCTGCTGTCATATTATCTGGGCTATCACTATTACTTTGATTATTTGAGTGTTCTTCTGTTTGTTCTCTTACATCAGATGTTTTTTCCAAAAATCCCATTGCTTTTTTCATAATATCAAAATACTCTTCTACTTTCTTTTTATCCATTACTGCCATAGATAGTAATAAAATAAAAAAAGTAAGTAATAGTGACATTAAATCACCAAATTGTACAAGCCAACCTGGTAAACATTTTGGGCACTCAGGACATTTTTTATTTGCCATAATATTTTTTATTCATCCTGTAAATCTACTAAAATTGAATTTAGTTTCATTTTTATATTACCTATTGATTCTTCTGCTGCAATCATTGAAGCTCCTGAGATAATAACTTCATATGCAGTCATTTCAATATCATGTTTTCTTGAAAGTTTATTTTCAATAACTCCTGCAAAAAGTGTACCTAATAAAGCACCATATAAAGTAGTAATTAAGGCAACTGCCATTGCTGGACCAACTGCTGCTGGGTCTGAAAGGTTTGCAAGCATTGCAACCAATCCAACCAAAGTACCAATCATACCCATTGAACCAGCTACACCACCAATATTTCCAAACATTCTAATCATAGTACCATGTCTTTTATCAATATGTTCCATTTTTAGCTCTAAAAGTGGTTCTAAAACTTCTGGCTTTGTACCATCAACAATTAATTGAAAAGCCTCTTTTAAAAAAGGATTTGTCTCTTCCATAACTTTTTGTTCAATATGCATTACACCATGCTTTTTAACTTCTGTTGCATAAAAAATGATTTTTTCAACTAACTCTGGAAGTGGTTCAACTCTTACTTCATTAAAAGCAACTTTTAATGCAGGAGTAATTCTTTTTAGTTCACTCATTTCAAATTGACCAGCTGTTACTGAAAGTGTACCACCAATTACAATAATCATTGATGGAATATCAATATAAGCACCAAAACCTGCACCACCAAGTAAAATTGCAAGACTTACAAGTGACCAAGCGGCCACCATTCCTATTAATGTACCCTTATCCATCTACTTTAATCCTAACTGGTTTAATCTTAAAGATTCATTTCCAATACTTTTTACTTTAAGTCCAAATTTTCCTTCAACGATTACAGCTTCTCCTTCACCTATTTTTACACCATTAACAAGTATTTCTAAAGGTTCATTAACCATTTGGTCTAACTCTATAATCTCACCTATATCCCAACGTAAAATATCCTTTAATAAAAAGTTTTTTGTTCCAAGTCTAACACTTAATTTTAACTTTATATTAAACAATAATTGTAAGTTATGTGCTGAATTTTCTGATAAAAGTGAACTAATTCCTAATTGTTCAGAAGAGAGATTAGAATTAGAAGTTTTTGCCACTGTTTGCTGTGCATTTTCTTGTGCACTATCAGGAGCTAAAGCAATATCTTCATCTTGTTCTTTTCCTGTAATTGAAGAGATATAAGGCAAAATTAAATCATCAAAACTTATTAAAACAGGTAGTTTTTCAGAATCCATCGACAATGAAAATTCATACGTGTTTTGTTTATCTTGCATTACAGATGATTCAACAATTGATGAACCTACAAGTTCAAACTTTATGCTACCTATATCAGCAAAATTTTGTGCATTTACAGAAGTTGCAAAACTTCCACAAATATTTGAGGTAATTTCATTAACTGCATCAGCTATTTCATCATCTATATGTTCTTTTAAATCACCCATTCCTCCAAGCATAAAGTATTCAAACTTTGTCGCTGAAATAGTAGGTATAAAAAATGACCAATTCGTTGTTCCTGCACTAAAATCAAACTTTACATCAACTTTGATACATTGAGTTGATTCATAATCTTCTTGATTTAACTCTTGTATATTATCTATTGATGCACTTTTTGATAGAAGTTGCTCTAAAGTATTTGTTAACTCGTCTTTTAATATATTTGATAAATCTGATGCCAATTAATTTAACCTTTTATTTAGACTCTTCTAATTTCTGTTTTAACTCTTGAAGTAACTGAGCTTTTACTCTCATCATATCTTCAGTTGGATATTTATATTCAGCTTCCCCTCTTGTAACTTTTACAAAAAAATCTTGCGAGTTTTTATTGTATCCAAACTTAACATTATCTAAGATTACTTCATTCCTATCAAAAGTTTGTTGTGTCCCTTGTGCATTTTTATACTTATCATCAGCTTGCACTTTTTTATGGTTATCAACCTCAGCAACTTTTTGTGATTTTTCAATATTGTTTACTTTTGCATTATCAATATCTGCAACTCTTCCTAATTCCATAGCTAACTCCTATAAAATTGTGTATTACTTAGATTATATCAAAAAAAAAATAAATTTTTAACTCTTTTATAAAGATTCTAAAAACTCATCTAATCCTTTTAGTTTAATATCAATCATGCTATCTAAATATTTAGATTTAAAATACTGCTTTGCACTTGAAAGTTTTAAATCTTGAATAAGTTGAACTCCAGTTAAAAAATCTGCATCATGGTCGTTTAAAACAGCTTTAATTAAAGAGATTTGAATAGAAGCTTCATTATATTTTTCTTGGTCTAAAAGTGCAGCAACTTGCAAATACATAGTATATTTATCTTCTAAATCATATTTTTCTTGTAGTTTAGCAATAATATCTAAAGTTTCAGTAGAATTACCAATATATAGCTCTTTTAATGCTTTTGTTCTTAAAAAAGAAGGTGATTTTCTAGTTTTAATTTCCAAATTTGCTTTATAAAATAATCCAATTGATTTTAAAATATCAATATAATATCTAGTAACCACTAAAGGTCCTTCTAAAAAATTATCATTAATATACAAAGGCACACTATCTTGAAGTTTTGAAAAATACTCAAAATCACTTTGAGACTCTTCTCTTTTAACTAACTTCATCAAATAAACAAAAGGGTCTTTATAATACTCTTCAAATAAAGGATGATTTAAAGTAACTTCTTTATCTTTTCTTTTCTTTAAAAAATCAATAGCAGTATAAAAAATTGTATCTTCATAATATAAAGGCTCTTCTTTAACTTTTGCACTTGCATCTAAAAACAAAGCATATAATGATTGACCAAAGTATTTATATAAACCTTGATTAGATTTGATATTATTTTTTATATATTCAATATCTGGAACTTTTTTATCAATTCTTTGTGCAGCAATTAAAGTCATAACTGAATAAAGCTTATTACCAGGATTTAATTTGTATGCCTTTTCAAAATATTTATAAGCGTTATGAAAATCAAAAATATGAGCATATGATAAAGCTAAATTATAATATACATAAGATTTAGTACCCGTAGTAATTAATTTCTTTAATTTATTTACTCTTATAATTGGGTCTTCTTTAATTATTTCAATAAATTTAGCATTATACTCTACCATCTTCTCTAAGCTTTCAATATTTTGCTTACTTTTAAAAATAAAACCTTTTGAAATATCATAAATTATCTCTTGGTTATCTGAAAATACAAAAGGTGCAAAATAAAATATATAATCAATCTCTCTTTTTTTACTAAAGTTTGTAACAAAATCTAAATATTGAGAAGGAGAGTATTTATCTTTATTGAAAAATAGTTGCATTGGTAATTCTAAATTTGCTTTAAAACCATTTTTTCTTTTATTCAAAATATCAATATTATCCATAAGTTTTTCAAGTTCATTTGCTTTTAAATCTCGATATACCATAATCCATAAAATCTTATCAATTTTTGCTTTACTATGCGCATTCTCTTTTGCTTTTTTTAAAAACTTTTCAGCCTTTATATAATCTTTTAATTTTAGATATAAAAGTGCCTTTTTTAAATCTAAAGGAAACTTCATATTATTTAAAATTCTAAGTGCTTTTTCATAATCTTTCAAAATTATTAAAGTATCTGCAAGCATTCTTTTTGAGTGTTCTGTTAAGTTTTTATGTTTTTTTGCAATATCAATTATAATATCTAAGTATCTAGTATCTTTTGTAATTTGATATAAATAATAACAAGCTGACATATAAGAAAATGTATTTTTATATATAGCTTTTTTATAATTATATATATTATTTAAATATAGTTTTGCATTATCTAATTCACCAAGCTTATAATATGCAATTGCAATATTTAAAAAAGATGGTATTTTAATTGCAGTTGCCGTTTGCTTAAAAATATCTATTGCTTTTTTATACTCTTCTTTTTCCATCATCAATACAGCTTTATTAAAATCAAACTGCAAAGAAAAACTATCTTGTTCTTTTTTTATCTTATCATAATTAAAAATAATTTCTGGCTGAGACTCCAATAAATCATTTTTTGCAAAAACAGTAGTTGAAAAGAGTATAAAGAAAAAATAAAAAAATGCTTTTTTCAAAATCTTCCTTTATACCATCGTATTTACTTGAGCATATAACTCTTCTGTTCTCTCTTCTAATACTTCAATTTTATGTTTTAACTCAGCATTTTCTAGTTTTGCTTTTTGTAAATCATTTCTTGCAACTTGCAAAGTATCTTGATTACTCTTTAATGTAGAAGTACTTATCTTTAACTGTTTTTCATACTTTTCAATTATTTGCTCTAATTTTTTGTACTCCTCTTCCATAATATTTTTCTCTTCATTAACTTTTCTATACAAAGATTTATAAACATTCATACTAGAGAAAAAATAAAGCAATAAAACACCAAACAATATTAATAATAAAAAATTTTCCAAACCTCACCTTTTTAGAAACAAAATAGGGAATAACTCCCCTATTTTATCTTTTTAAGTTAATTAATGTGTTTAATAATTGATCTGAAGTAGTAATTGATTTAGCATTTGCTTCAAATGCTCTTTGAAATACCATTAGATTAACTAAACTTTCACTTAAATCAGCTGTACTTAACTCTAATGTTTTTCCTTCAATTTTTGCAGTTTTTTCATTATTTACATTATAAATTGGGTCACCAGACTCATTTGTTTTTGCAAGTAAGTTATCTCCTGATGGTAAAAGCCCTCTTGTATTGTTAAATAGTGCAACAGAAACTTGTCCAATTGCAAAATCAACTCCATCTTGCTTCATAGTAATAAGTCCTGTACTATCTACATTAAACTCACCAAAAGCAGAATCACTTAAACCTAAAGCATCAAGTTTTAATTGTAGTGAACTTTGAGTAGATGTTTGTTCTATTGTATTAGTAATTTGTAAAAACTCTGCACCTGCACCCATTCTACCACTATAATCTGCATTTTTATCAATTACTTCACCACTATTTGGTCCACTTGTTGCAGTTATAGTTGTACTAAACTCTACATCATAATATGAATCTTTTGTTGAAATAACTAAATTTCCATTAATATTTTCTGCAACTAAATATTTACCAAAAGTTGGGTCATTATTTAAATCACTTACTGCTGCATCTAAACCAGCACTCATATTAATAGGAGTAGAACCAGTAGCCGCATCTGGAATTTCAAAATTTCTTTTTAACTCTTTATCATAAATAGAAAAACCTAAGTTATGTGTTTGTCCAAAATCTAAATCCTCTGTAGAATAAACATTTCTTTGTGTACCAGTAATTGCCCTTGATAAAGCATCTTGGATACTTTGAACAGCCCCTATTCCTGTACCAGCTTGTGCTCTTGTTCTACTTAGTGTTTCATTTATTTCTCCACTAACCTCTGTTTCATTACTTGTTTCTTGTACAGAATTAATAATAAAATCTTTTCCTGGAATTAAAGATTTAATCTCTATCATACCTTTTAAAACATCAGCATTAGTAGTAGTCATATTAAAAACATCATCATCTTCAAATTGTGCATCACCATCTTGGTCAATAATATTATATGCTACAACTCCAGGAACTTGAGATGAAATTTTATCTGCCAATGATTTATAAGTTGCAATTCTACTTGCAGCTAAATTAAAATCACTTGCAATGTCACTTGGATAAGAACCTGATGAAACATCAGTTGCAGAAGTTACATCAACAGAGTTACCAGCAGTCGTAGTTGTATGTCCATCTGCAGTTATTAAACCATCTAAAGCAGTAGCGATACTATTAGTAGTATCTGCTCCAGTTGCTGTATAACTATACTCTGTTCCATCAACTTCAATAATATATGTTTGCCCAGCAACTGCAGTATCAATTGTCGTAGCTGTACCCGCTGTAGTTGTATTCCCAGTATTTACTGCTGCTTTAAACTCATCTGTTGCAGTTGTACTTACAAACTTTTGTGATATTTTTGTTCCATCAATTGTAACAGAGATTTGGTCCCCTTCACCTTTGAAAACAGTTCCGCCAAAATCTATTTGAGATTTTTGTGCAATTGATGTTGCTGATGGTCCATCTGGATTATTTTTAAGGTCTTGTAGCTTTTGAATATAATCTTTTTTAAGCTCTTCAATATCATTTAGTTTAGCAGCTTTTGACTTTAGACCTGTTCCTGAAAAAACATCACTAGCATCTGCTCTAGCTGTTGTTTCATAATCTGTTGCTTTTGCTGTAATTGTTTCTACATAAGTATCATGTCTTACTATTCTTGTTCCAAGAAGTTCACTATAATCTCCTGAGAACATAATTGCATTTGGATTAGTAGATATTACATCTGCTGAAGGGTCAAGAGTTCTCATAGCCCAACCTTGAACCTCATTCCCAGCAGAGTCTTGTAAAGTTCCATTATCTCCCATTCTAAAGTTACCCGCTCTAGTATAAAAAGATTCTGCATTTCCACCTTGTGTAGTATTCTTTACAGTAAAGAATCCATCTCCACTAAGTGCCATATCATAGTTTACACCTGTTAGTTTCAAGTTCCCTTGCACATATAGTTTTTCTGCATCTAAAATTTTTGACCCTTTACCAATTCTATCTTGGTACATTTGGTCTGCAAAAGAGATTCTTGAACTTTTATATCCAATAGTATTTACATTGGCAATATTATTAGACTCATTATCTAATGCTGTTTGTTGTGATGATAGCCCTGAAATACCTGTCCAAAGTGCTCCAATCATGATTTATCCTTTTTATATAAATCTTAAACATCTAAACTTTAAATGTTCAAATATTAATACTTTATAAAGTACTAATATTTAAACACATAGTAACAATACAGTTAACTATTTTTTTAACTGTATTGCTGTTTTCAAAAAATCATCTGAAGTTGTAACTGCTTTTGAATTAGCCTCAAATGCTCTTTGATATACCATTAGATTTGTTAAGTTATCACCTAAGTTTGAATTACTAAGTTCTAATGTTTTTCCTTGAAGTTTATTTGCATCTGTTGCATCTATTGGTTCACCAGAAAGATTAGTTTTTGAAAAAAGATTATTTCCCTCTGGATTTAAACTAAGTTCATCATTGAAATAAGCTGTTGAGATTGAGCCTACAATAAACTTATTATCTCCATCTTTTACAAATATTTTTCCATCATCAATCTCTACTTCGCCTAAACCATTTTCAGATATATTTAAGTTATCAAGCTTTAATTGAATATCACTTGTTACAAGATTTGCTTGATTTGCCATATCCAAATTTGTAGTCATATCAATAAATTTAGCATTTGCTGCTTCTAGTGCATTTTTTAAAGCATCCCTTGCAGATGTAACTAAACCAATACCACTTCCTTGAACAGGCTCAGTAATTGGATTTACAGAAGGTGAAGTATCATTATTTATAGATGGATATGTAACTTTTAAATCTTCTCCTGGTACCATTGAAGTAATTGTTACTAAACCATTTGTATCAACTGTTCCTATAACACCTTGAACCCCTGAAATTTTATCAGCAAATTTATTCATTGTAGTTTGAACATCTGTATCAAACTTCTGTTTTATTGTGATATTATTAATAGTTACTTGAACTATATCATTTTCATCATTTAGATTATTTATAGTAGTTCCATATGGTACTTGAGTAACAGCTGCAACAGATGCAACTGGATTTGCAGCAGGATTAGAACTATATAGCTCAAGTTTCTCTTTGTAGTTTGTTATCAAAGCTTGTATATCATTCATTTTTGCAGCAGCTGTTTTATATCCTTGTCCTGATACACCACTATCTTCTGCTGTTTTTCTAAAATCAGTTGATCTTGCATTAATAGTTTGTATATCATTTCCATTATAAATAGTACTACTTGCAATAAACTGGTCATAATTATTATTAAATTGAGTGTCATTTGGATCAGTAGATATAACTGTTGAACCTAATGATTGAATACCTTGAACTGTCATTCCATCAATACTTTGTAAAGTTCCTGTTGAACCCATTTTAAAATTACCAGCTCTAGTATAAAAAATATCATTAGTTCCTTGCTCTTTTACTAGAAAAAAACCTCTACCATCAATTGCAACATCATAACTATTTCCAGTAATTTTTAAATTACCTTGTGAAAAATCTTTTTCAACAGTTTGTATATTTGTACCCTTTCCATAACCATTTTGATACATTAAGTCTTGAAAAGATACATCATCTGATTTATGTCCAATTGTATTAACATTTGCAACATTATTCGATTCTGCACTTAAGGCCTTTTCAAAAGAGTTTAATCCAGAAATTCCATTCCATAATCCACCAATCATAGTTTATCCTTTAGAATACTTTTGTAATATTTTCAAATGGAATAGTTGAAATTTCACTTGAAAAAACTGGAGTTGTCATACCTTCATAAACATATTCATGGTCTTCTACTGTTTCATTATTTTCATCCAAAATCATAGGCTTACCATCTTTATCTGTTGCAATTTGTCCAGGATTTTTTAAAACAATTTTTTCACCTGTTTTTTCTCCATCTTCATTATAAATAAAACCATCTGCATCATACATCAGTCTATTACCATCTGCATCTTTTACAATATCTTCCATATATAAAATTTGTCTAGCTTTTACAACTAATTGATCATTCATAGTCTCAACAGATAAAACTCTATATGCTTTTGAAACACCATTATCATCAGTATTAATATCTTCAATATTTTTACCAATCATATTTGTAGCATTTGATAAAGAAGTTTGATTAAATGTAGCAACAAGTTTCTCCATAGATGCAGCCATAGCTCTATTTGTTTCCATAGTTGACATTTGAAGTTGTGAATCCATCATTCTTTGAGAATCCATAGGTTTTGTTGGATCTTGTAGCTTTAACTCTTGAATCATTAAGTTTAAAAAATCACTATTTGAAAGCTGGTCATTACTAATTGAAGTTGTGTAGCTATTACCACTTGCATCTGTTTTACTATTAGTTGTTACATCCCTAGTTGTATAACCATTTGCATCTCTATTTTTAATCTGATTATACTTATCATCACTATAAGTTCCTGTGTAATTTCCTGTATACATAATTATCTCCTATAATAGGTTTTCTTCAAAGAAATATCTTACAACATTATCTGAGTCCATTGCATCTTGTACTCTAACTGCTAACTTTTCATCAATTACAATAATATCGCCTGTTCCTATGATTCTTGAGTTTACGTAGATGTCTCCACCAGTTCCAGCTTGTTTATCTAAAGATAAAATATCCCCTTCACTTAAATCTAAAAACTCTTTAATAGTAATACTTGTAGTTCCTAATATTACATCAGCAACAATCTCAGTATCAACTAATAAGTCATAGTCTCTTTCACTTATTTCCATAATTAATCTTTTTTGTTGTTTTGCATATATTATATCACAAAGTTTTAGATTTTGAGTTAAAGAAGAGTTTTTATAAAAAAATTTTTTATATTATTAAATTACAGTATCTAAAGTTTCTAGCATAGAAGCTACTTTAGCTTCAATATTTCCATCAAAATTTCCAAGGTCACTAGCTATTACTACACCACCTGGAGCTACATTAACATCTTGAACTAACTCTATAAATGATTCAAGATTAAGTTCATGTTTTAATACTTCATAATCCCTTGGACTTAAGTGAATTTTAACTCTTGAAGCTGTTTTAATTTTTGATAATAGATGATTTATTGTCTCTTTTGCAATTTTTGTAGAGTTTTCTCCCACTTCAATTGAAATTATCTTTTGTGCTAGAGCTACTGATGTTTTAAGAAGTTTTGATTCCATTTGAAAAGTTGCTTGTTCAAAAAAAGTTGCATAATGTTTCAAGTCCTTAATAGCTTCGACAACTTGTCTATCAATATCTCTTGATGCAACTCCACCTTGTTCTAAAGTATCAACTTTTTGAGATAAAGTAGAGATTTGTCCTGCAATTTTTTTCATCTCTTCAACTAAAGGGTCAACAGTTAAAGGAATCTCTCTCTCACTTAGTGTTGCAACATTTTGCATCTGTTCATTTTGAGCAGAAGTATCTAGTCCATTATGTAAAAAAGTACCAAGTTTATAATCTTGTACTCCATCATCACTACTTATAACTTTTGCTGTTGAATATACGTTGTTATTTGCCATTACTCATCCATATCTCTATCGATAACGCCCTCTTCAATCATTTTTTGTGCTACATCAAGCATCTTTCTTTGAGCGGCTTCAATATCTTTAATTTTAACTTTATTAAGCATTTCGTACTCTTCTTTAAACCTATCACTTGCTCTTTGAGACATTGCACTAGTGATTTTTTCTAAATCCTCTTCTGTTGCATTTTTCATAGCAACTGCAACATCAGCAGTATCTACATTTTGTAAAATCTTCATTACATATTCTGTTTCTAAATTTAATAAATCTTCAAATACAAACATATTCTCTTTTATCTTAGTAGCTAATGAAGTATCAACCCCATTGATATTTTTTAATATCTCTTGAGATTTTGGTCCAACTCTATTTAACATATCTGCAACAACTTTAACCCCACCAACATCAACAATAGATGATAATAAAGACTCAAGTTTCTTCTCTAAAATTACAGAAATAGTTCTAACAACATCAGGAGAAACATCTTTAATAGTAGCCATTTGCATAGTTACTTTAACTCTAATATCCTCTTCTAATTGCATTAAAACTTCTGCTGCTCTTGGAGCTTCCATATGTGAAAGAATAACAGCAATAGTTTGAGGTGATTCATCTTTAATAAAGTCTGATAGCTGTTTTGGATTAATTGCATCTAAATAAGCAAAAGATTGAGCTGCAAGCTTCATTCTTGAAAGTTTTGCTAATACATCATCAGCTTCACCTTTTCCTAATGATTTATATAAAATATCTTTTGCATAATCAAAACCACCAGAACTAATAAAACCTTTTGATCTAGTATATAAGTGAAACTCATCTAAAATAGCTAAAGATACATCTTTATCAACTGAATTTATTTGTGTAATCGCAGTTGAAATCTCTTCAACTACATTTTTTGGTAAATGTTGAAAGATTTTAACAGTTGCATCCTCTCCAATAAGAACACAAAAGTGGGCAACTTTTTCAATCATTGACATGCCCTTTAGTAATTCTCTATTTATCTCTTCTGACATTATTTACCTTTTCTATTTGCAAATTTAGAGTCACCTTCAGATAATAGAAGCTCTATCATTTTAGCCATATCAGAAGGATTAGTATTTATCTCTTTATCAAGTTCTTCAATTAAAACCTCATATTTAGCTGCACCCTCTTCATCTAAACCATTTAAGTTATTCATAATTTGGCTTTTTACTTTTGCTTTTAATCTTCCTTTAGCACTTTGTGCATTAAACTCATCTTCAAAGCCATGCAGCATATCTCCTACTAAATCTTCATCATTACCATTTTCATTTTTTTTCTTTCCTGTACCATCACCTAATATAACAACTTCATGATTTACAATAAACTTTCTATAAAAGATAAATAGTAAAATTGCAGCAATTAAATACTGAATATATTCACTGAACTCTTTTAGCAAAGTTTTAATCATTACTATTGTATTCTCTTCTGCTTCAATAATATTACCATTTTCATCTACTCTTTGTCCAGACTCTCCAGATAAAGGTGCAAGGCCAACAAACTTAAAGCTTTTTACACTAATTTTATCTCCTCTTTTTTGGTCATAACCAATAGTTTCTTGTACTATTGACTCAACAGAAGCTATAAAATCATCTTTATTATCAACATTTTCTAATACAGTAGAATCAAATGTAACAGCAGCACTAATTTTATTTATTCTTGAGTAATTATTATCTTTTTGTTCAATAATCTTTTTTGAAATCTCATAATTTGTTAATGTTTTAGTAGATTCATTTGATGATTGAGAGTTGTTATTCCCATTTCCATTTTGTGGTTCTTCAATATTACTATCTACTCCTGCAACTGCACCATTGTTTGCAGGTCCACCCTGTGAAGAAGATACATTCTCTACTGTTTCTTGACTTCTAATTGTACCTTCTGGCTCAAAAATCTCTTCTTGAATATGCTTTTTAATAAAATTTAGATTTACAGTTACCCTTGCTACAACCCTATTTGGCCCTACAATTGGTTCTAACAAAGATACTATTTTTTTCTCATAACCAGACTCTAATTTCTCTTTATACTTATTTTGAGTTAAAGATTTTAGATTATCAACTTCATCTTTTGAGTGTTCTAAAAGTGCTCCATCTTGGTCTATTAATTTAATATTTTCATTTTTAAGATTTGATACAGCAGATGCAATAAAGTTTTTAATTCCATCAATTTGCTTTTGTGTTAAAAAAACTCCAGGCTTTAATGTCAAAACAGCTGATGCAGTTGGCTCTGTTTTTCTTTCAGTAAAAATTGTATCTTTAGGAATTGCAATCTTTACACTTGCTCTTAAAATACCAGAAAGAGACTCTAATGACCTAGAAAGTTCCCCTTCTAAAGCTCTTAAATATTTTACTTTATTTTCAAAATTTGTAGTTCCTAAAGAAGATTTTTCAAAAATCTCCCATCCCACATGCTTACTTGTAGATGCTTCACTTGTAACTAATTTGATTTTTGCAATATTTATAAACTCTTTTGAAGTTTTTAAAGTTAAGTCATTTCCACTACCAATAACAGAAAAAGGTACTCCTGAACTCTCTAACTCACTACTTGCTAACATTACTTGGTTTTTTGTTAAGTTTGAAGCAATTGTATAGTTAAATTTTTTATCTTCTGCTTTGATATTTGAGTAGATTAATAATCCTACTAAAAGCACAAAGAGTAAAGAAAAACCTCCAATTATAACTGCTCTTTGTGCAGCATTTAAATTGTTTACAAACTTAAAAAGTTGATCCATATAATATATATCCTAATTAATTTTTTGCAGATGATTCAATAACTGATCTAAAAAGTCTCGAATCCTTTTTAATGGCTGATTGTAATGCATCAAAAATTACTTTATTTTTTGACATCTCACTCATTTGAGAGTCTAAATTTACATTATTGCCATCATTTTGTTCTTCTAATCCTTTAACTTCAACAACATGTTTTTGATTAGGATTTGAAATATTATTTGATGAAGATAGATGCATTGGATTAGTTTTATACATTTCTAATTTACTCTCTCCTGCTTTTTTTAGTTCACTTTCAAAAACTAAATCTTTTGTTTTATATCCAGGAGTATTAATATTTGCAATATTACTTGAAATGATTTTTTGTCTATCACCTCTAAAATTAAGCTGATTAAATAATGTATCTGTTACGCTACTTGGCTTCATCTAGTATTATTCCCTATTTTATCAATAACTTTTGCATTTAACTCGTCAATAGTAGTTATACCTTTTTGAGTCTGTTGAAATCTTCTGTTTGCATCAATTAAAGCAACCATTGTTGAAACAGTATTAATATTTGATTTTTCTAAAGAACCTTGTATCATCTGTCCATCATTTAGCTCTAGTTGTTCTACTTGTGCACCCTCTTTTGTCTTATAATTGTTATATCCAACTTTTTCTAAATCTTCAAAATTGACTCTTACAACAGATATTAAGTTCATATACTCATCTTCAGTTGGAATTGGCTCATTATTATTATCTAAAATATATCTTCCTTTAGAATCAACTAGCATATTATCCAATATTTTAAACGAACCATCCCTAGTATATTCTACTTGCCCATTCTCATTTAAAACTTTAAAAAATGTATTTGAATCTTTCAAAGCAAAATCTAAAGCATTTCCTGTTGCAACTATTGGTCCTACTTCTTCATTTATATATTTTCCATTTAGTTTCGGAACAGTATTTGTAATAGTATTAACTTTTGTTGGAGCAAAACCTTCTTGTTCTGCTCTTTGCAAGTAGTGATTAAATGAACCTTCAGTCATACCTTCTTGTTTAAATCCTGTTGTATTTGCATTAGCAAGATTATTTGATATCATATCAACTCTATTTAGTTGATTAACCATCGCTGCTGCTAAAGGATATGTACCTTGATTCATTAGCTCTCCTTAGTTTCCAAATTCTGAGATTAAAGACTCTAAATCAGCATCATCTAAAACATCTGCTGTGCTATCACCATGTATATGTCTTGCAACAGCAATCTCTTGATGACTACCTTCATCTTCAAATAGATTATTTAAATATATAGAAAGTTTTCTAATTACTGCCATAACTCTTTCTATTTTTTGTCTATTAATATCATGAAATTGCATTAATTCCATTGCTTCAAATATTTGCATATTTTCAGCATCTAATTTACCATTTATAGAAGCTAAACCCTCTTTTATTTTTGCAGCTTCTTTTAACTGCTCATCAAAAATTGAGATATTTGGAAATTTTTTATTTAAAGATTCTAAAAGTGCTGTTTGCTTATTTAAAAACTCATCTGTATTTTTTAAAGACTTTTGTACATCATTATTATCATCAAGAACATAACTTAACACATCAAAGATTTTAGATGCTTTTTCTTCAGAGTCATTTGCAACTTGACTTAATTGATTTACAACTTTCGTATCTTTTTCTGCTGGTAAAGGAAAAATTCCTTCATCTATTTTACTCACAATATGTTCTTCAGGGTCATGGCTTTTTTCTTCCACCTTTTCAGTTTTATCTTCAACTACAGGCTTTTCTTGTTTTACTGGTTCATTATCAGTAATTCCATCAATACCTGCTAATATATCATCAAAATTATCTTCATTAGATATAGCTTCATTCTCTTGTGAAGATTGTTTTTGGTCTAAAGAATCCTCTTTTTCTTCAAAAGAGTCTTCAGAAGATGAGTCAGAAGTATCATCACTTACTCCATCAATTCCTTTTAAAAGCTCATCAATATCTTCATCACTAGCAGTTGTATCACTATCTTCAACATCATCAATATTTGCTAAAATATCATCTAATTCATCATCACTTGGAGGTTCACTTTGCTCAGATGTTTTATCGTTAGTATCTACTGCATCATCTGCTTCAGCTAATAGTTTATCAATATCATCATTTGATATAGGCTCATTACTATCATAAGACTCTGTAGGTTCATCAGCAGCGCTCTCTTCTACTTTTACTTCTTCAGAATTCTCATTTTCATCTAAATCTAGCCCGTTCATAAGTGATTCTATTTCTTCTTGACTCATACTCATAATTTAAACCTTTTTATATTTAAGTCATAAAAACTAAAATTAGTTTTTTAACACTCCATCAAGTTTCTCTTTTAAAATATCTGCACTAAATGGTTTAACAATATAGTTATTAACTCCAGCTTTTAAAGCTGTAATAACTTCAGATTTACCACCCTCTGTCGTAATCATAATAATTGGAGTTTTTTGATGATTACCTTCTGATCTTATCTTTTTTACTAGTTCTAGTCCATTCATATTTGGCATGTTCCAGTCAGTTAAAATTATATCATATTGCGATTCAGAAAGAAGTTTCCAAGCTTTTAAACCATCTTCAGCTTCGTTGAAATCTTCTTTTGAAAAGCCTAACTGCATAACAACATTACCAATAATCCTTCTCATCGTAGAACTATCATCAACTATTAAAATTTTCATTATTCAAGCCTTTAAAACATTTTATTTTCAAAAAATTGTTAACTATTATATTTAATTTGTTTTAAATTTACACTTAATATTTTAAGAAAATTTTATCTAACTTTAAAAATTCTTTAAATATAATTTAATATTATCTGCAAAAAAGGATTTTTTATGATTAGAGGCTTATATACTGCTGCAACTGGAATGAATTCCCAGCAAAGTCAAATTGATGTAACATCAAATAATATTGCCAATGTAAATACATTAGGTTTTAAAAAAGATAGAGCCGAATTTCAAGACTTAATGTATGAAACGTTAAACTACACTGCTGGACAAACTTCTGAAACTACAAGAAATCCTACTGGAATCGATGTAGGAATGGGAGTTAGAGTTTCTGGTGTACAAAAAAGTTTTCTACAAGGTGATTTAAAAGCAACAGGAAATCCACTAGATATAGCTATTGAAGGTAATGGTTTTTTTAGAATTACTATGCCTGATGGAGAGACTGCATATACAAGAAGTGGAGCTTTTAAAGTAAATGATGAAGGAGCTATTGTAAATGCAAATGGTTACCGATTAGACCCTGAAATTGTAATACCTGATAATGTTATAAAACTTACAATAGGAAAAGATGGATTAGTAACTGCAACAGATAAAGCAACAGAAACAATTGTTACTTTAGGGCAAATTACTATGTCAGATTTTATTAATCCTGCAGGTCTAGCTCCAATTGGGGAATCACTATTTAAAGAAACAGAAGCTTCAGGTGCAGCTTTAGAAGGAAATCCTACAGAAAACCAGTTTGGTAACCTTAGACAAGGTATGATTGAGCTATCAAATGTTAAACTTGTAAATGAAATGGTTGATTTAATTACAGCACAACGTGCTTATGAAGCCAACTCTAAAGCAATAACAACAACAGATGAAATGTTAGATATTGTAAATAGATTGAAAAGATAGGTAAGTAGGTAACGCTAAACTATTATGGATTTAAAAGAATTAAAAGAGCTTAGAGAAAAAAATTTTTTAGCCCATAAAAAGAAAAAAAGAGAATACTATTTAAAAAGTAAACTTGAAAAAAAGCTTGAACGAAAACCTAAGAAAAGAGAAATCTTTGACTATGAATCACATTTAAGTGGTTTTGATTTTGATAATAGAATTAAAGATATTATCAAACAACAAAAACAGCATGTTGATGATAGAAAAGATAGAATTATTGCAAAAATAAAAGAGTACAAAAATAAAAAAAGAGAGTACTATTTAGAAAATAAAGATAAAAGATTGCAATACGATAAAGAGTATAGAGAAGAGAAAAAAGAAGAACTAAGAGAGTATAGAAGAAGATATTATCAAAAAAATAAAGATAAAATCTTACAGAAGCAAAGAGAAAGAAGAAAACAACAAAAAGAAAAAGAGTAAAATATGGCAGAAAAAATAAATCCTGAAAATAATTCAAATGAAATTGTTGATGAAATTAAACTTGATGTTGAAGATTCAAATTTAACAAATGACAACTTATCCCTTGAAAATGATGACAAAGATGATGTTCAAATTGAGCCAATTAGTGAAAGTTTAGAATCAGTAGATGAATTAAAAGAGAATGATGAACAAATAGCTCAAAATGAAGAAAAAGATATAAGTGAATATGCTTTAGAAGAAGATGAATTAGACAATTATTCAGTACAAAAAAAACAGACTAAAATGCAAAAAATCTTAACTGCTGTTGCTGCTATTTTGCTTGTAATCTTATCACTTGGCTTAATTTTATATTTTAGTGGATTTTTTGATGAAAAGAAACCAGAACCAAAAGTTGAAAAGAAAGTTGAAAAGAAAGTTGAAAAGAAATTTGATTTTAAATCAAGAGATATTGACTCTCAAAAATTAAATGAAAAGTTTGATAGACTTACTAAATACGACCCAAGCTTAGAAACAAAAAGAGCAGAAGAGGAAGCTAGAAAAAAGGCTTTAGAAGAGAAAAAGAAAAAAGAAGAGGAAGAGAAGAAAAGATTAGAAGAGATTGAGAAATTAAAAGAAGAGTTAAAAGCACAAAAACAGCTTCTTGAAGATAGAAAAAATGAATTAGTTTCTCAAAAAGAAGAGCTTTTAAAAATGAAAGACCAACTTTTAGCAGAAGTTGAAAGAAAAAAAGAAGAGCTACAACAATTAGTTCAAAATAATAACAATGCAATACAAGAGCCTATTATAGAAGAAAAAATACCTTCTATACCAAATGAAGAAGTAGTAACTATGAATCATGCTACAAATACTTCAAAAAGCTTTCTGCCACTAATAAATGTATCAGTTATTAAAGGCAATCTTACAAAAGAGTATTTAGAAAAAATTGAAAGAATTGATAGAAATATTTTACTTTGTAGAGACAATAAAAACAATATTGAGATTTATGTAGGTCCATATGAAATGCCAAGTGCAAGAAAAAATCTTTTAGACAAGTTCTTAACCAATGGATTTAACAAAGCTATGTTAGTAGACTTAACAAAAGAAGAGTTTAATAAAAGATGTAACTATTAGAAAACTTTTATGAGTTTTCTAATATATCAAAAGCTAATTTAGTTTCAATTACTTTATTTTTAGTATCTACTTTTAAAATATAAACTTCAGGAGTATAAGGAATTAGAAAACTTTTTACAAAACCTTCTTTAACTAATATCTCATCTGTTTGTATCTCTAAATAGTCAGTAATTGGGTATCTATGGATTTCAACTACCTTACCTAACTTTTTATCCTCTTCTATAATTTCACAATCAATAATATCAAACCAAAAGTGTTCATTTGCTTCTAATTGACAATTTTGTTTTGTATTTTCTTGTGTCGTAAATAGTAGTTGATTTGTTAGTTTTTTTGCAAGTTCAATATCTTCAAACTCTTCAAACTTAATTGTTTGTCTTGAACTATTAAAAGATTTTACTTTTAATAAAAGATTTTTATTTGTAGTATATGTAGCACCTTTTTTAAACTGATTAGGAAAATCAGAGTCTATAAAGATTTTTAAATCTCCTTGTAAACCTACTGTTTTCCCTAATTTTGCTACGTAAATTTTATCTTTAGACATATTTTAATCATTTGCTAATACTTGTATCTTATAAGATACACCGTCTTTAGCTTTACAACCATTTGCCATAACTTTAAGCGCATTAATCATGTTTCCATTTTTACCAATTAGCTTACCTATATCTGCACTATCAGCGTAGATAGTAACTTCTGTAAATGTATCATCAATTTTCTCTTCGCAAACAGTCACATCATCAGGCTTACTAACTATAAGCTTGGCATAGTTTTCTATAAAATTTACTATCATAATAGAAAGCTATATAATTATTTTGAAGCTAATTTTTTAACTTTTTCACTTGGTCTTGCACCAACACTTAACCAATAGTTATATCTCTCTTCATCAAGTTTTAAAACTTTTGGTTCTGATACTGGGTTATAATAACCAATTGATTCAATCCATCCTGAATCTCTTCTTTTTCTTGAGTCAGTTACAACGATTCTATAAAATGGTTTTTTGTTTCTTCCCATTCTTGTTAATCTAATTGCTGTCATATATTTTTCCTTTTAATTTATTTATAGTATTGAATTCTAAACTCAAATACGATTAAGTTCACAACTCAATACTATATAGTTTATAATCTATCTTGGAATCTTAGGCATTCCACCAGGCATCTGTCCTCCTGGACCTTGCATTTGACTTAACATATTTGATAAGCCTTTCATGCCACCTTTTGAAGATAGTTTTTTTGCCATTTTTGAGGCATTTTTAAATTGCTTAAGTATTTTATTTACTTGAACATCAGTTAAACCTGAACCTTTTGCAATTCTTCTTTTTCTACTTGGATTAATTAAACTTGGTTGCTCTCTCTCTTTTGGAGTCATTGAGCTTATCATAGCTTTTATTCTTTTTATTTCATCAGAGTTTTCAAAATCCAT
The DNA here is from genome assembly GCF_002837275.1 of Malaciobacter halophilus. GTDB lineage: Bacteria > Campylobacterota > Campylobacteria > Campylobacterales > Arcobacteraceae > Malaciobacter > Malaciobacter halophilus. The sequence continues at coordinate 25,228 of NZ_NXIF01000054.1, forward strand.
ATCTTTTATTGGTCCTGCCATTTGTGAAAGACCTGGTATCATTCCAATAATTGATTTCATAGAACCTAACTTACTCATCATTGCTAATTGCTCTAAGAAGTCATTAAAATTAAATTCACCTTTTTTAATCTTTTTTGTAACTTCTTTTGCTTTTTTCTCATCAATTACAGCTGATGTTTTTTCAGCAAGTCCTTCTATATCCCCAAGACCTAAAAGTCTTGAAACAATTCTATCAGGAATAAACACCTCTAAATCAGGCATTTTCTCACCTGTACCAATAAATCTTAAAGGAACTCCAACTTGATGTGCAATAGATAATGCAACCCCACCTTTTGTATCTCCATCATATTTAGATAATACAACTCCATCAATTCCAATTTTTTCTTTAAAAGTAATTGCTGTTTTAGTAGCATCATGACCAGTTAAAGAATCTGCTACATAAAATATTTCATCTGGATTAACTGCACTTTTTACATCTGCTAATTGATTCATTAACTCTTCATCTATTGCTAAACGTCCAGCTGTATCTATTAAAAGCACATCATATAGCTCTTTTTTAGCTTTCTCTTGTGCATTTTTTGCAATTACTACTGGATTCTTTTCATTATCATCAAAATATATATCAACTTCAACTTGTTGTGCAATCTGTTTTAATTGCTCAACAGCTGCTAATCTTTGTAAATCACAAGCAGCAACTAATACTTTTTTCTTTCTTGTTTTTAAATAACTAGCAAGTTTACCTGTTGTTGTAGTTTTACCAGAACCTTGAAGTCCAGTCATTAATATAGTTGTTGGAGGTGTATTTGAGAATACAAAACCTTGATTACCTTCAGTAGATAATATTTTGTTTAACTCCTGCTTTAAAGCATTTACAAAAGAGTCTTGTCCTATACCATTTCTTTTTGTTTCTAATTCAACTTCAGTTATTAACTCTTTTGATGTCTTATGATGTACGTCTGCTTTTAATAGTGACTTTTTTAGCTCTGTAATTGCTTTTTTTAAAGCTGCTGCATCATCTTTATGTCTTATTTTATTTATTGAGTTTCTTATCGAACCTGTTATTGAATCAAACAAAATCATCTCCAACTATTTTAAATTTTGTGGATTATATTGTTTATTTACTTTAATATAGTTTAAAAGATGCTACATTTAAGTTAAATTTAATTTTTAGAAGTTTTTAAAGTGAGAGAAAATACCCATATTATGGGCATTCCCTTTTTCAAGAAAACTTAATTTTTAATTAAAATCAAATACTTTGAACTCTTTTGGTTCTTTTGATTCAAAACAGTAATCAAAAATTTTTGTTACTTTTGAGTGAAGCAATACTCTATTTACATTTGGATTAGTAATTCCATATATTGAATCACCAATAATAGGGAAACCTAAATGATTTAAATGTACTCTAATTTGATGCGTTCTACCTGTATCAATAACTACTTTTATTTTTGATTTATTCCCTTCAACAAGCATAGGATATACAGTTGTAGTTGCAATTTTCCCTTTACTTAAATCAATTTTAGATTTAGCTATACCTCTATTTTTAATAGTTAAAATAGGCAAATCAATAGTTACTTCTTCTATAACTTTACCTTCAACTACTGCAACATACTCTTTATAAACTCTATTTTGTTTAAACTCTTTGATTGCTTTTTTTTGGAACTCTTCATTTTTAGCAAAAAGCATAACACCACTTGTCTCTTTATCAAGTCTATTTAATAAAAAGTAATCATTATATTTATTAGCAACTTCATCTGTTGTCATATAAGCAGGTTTGTCAACTGCTAATATATCTTCATCTTCAAATATTACTTTTACATTTGCAAGCTTTTTAACAACAAATTTTGTATTTGCTTTTAGCTCACCTCTTGCAATAACAACTTTTCTACCACCTGCTCGAACTAAACCTCTATCTATTAACTCTTTTGCTTTTGAGTTAGAGATTTTTTCTTGCTTTGCTAAAAGTTTATACGCCTTCTCATACATTTTTTAATTCCTTAAGTATTGGCTTTATAGAACCAGCTTTTGCTAATACTGGTCTTTTTAAATTATCAATATCATTTAAATATTTTTCTAATTCTTCATTTTTTATTATATAATAATTTTCTATACACTCAAATAGTGATTTTTGATTAAATATGTTTTCCCCACTTATTATTTTACAGCCAAAATATGCTGGTTCAACAGGATTATGTCCACCAATTTTTTCAAAAGCACCACATAATATCACAACATCTGAAATTGCATAAATATTATTTAATTCTCCCATTTTATCAACTAATACAATATCAGCTTCAAAATCCTCTCTTTGAGAAAATCTATGACAAGTTAAACTGTTTTTATTACAATAAGATTTTATTAAATCATAAACCTTATCAAACCTTTCAGGGTGTCTTGGAACAATTATAAGTTTACCTTGCTTTTTATTATATGAATTTAAGATTAACTCTTCTTCACCTTCATGACTACTACCTGCTGTAATAATAGTACCATTTGGTTTTTTAAACTCTTTTGTAATTTTTGGCAATTGGGCAAGTTTAATATTTCCAATGACTTCTATATTTTTTGCACCCAATTGCAACAATCTTTGTTTATCAACTTCACTTTGCGCAAATATTTTATCAATATTTTTAAATATATATTTATAAAACCAACTCATTTTTTTATATGAATTGTACGACTTATCAGAAATTCTTGCATTAATTAGATATGTTTTTGCTCCTTTTCTTTTAGCAAATAAAAAAAGCATATACCAAAGTTCCGCTTCCATTACTACAAGTGCTTTTTGTCTATTTATCCAAAAAGGCAAAAATATTTCATAAGGAAGGTATCGTGTTTGTCTTTTATAGCTTATTGCCTCTTCATATCCAGTATTTGTTATAACTGATAAATTACAATCTTTAAACTCATCAATTAAAGGCTTAATAGCTTTTGTTTCACCCATAGAACAAGTGTGAAACCAAATTCTATTTTCATTTTTAAAACGTGGATTATTTTTTAGAAAAAATTTTGCAGGTATTGCATCTTTATATTTTTTATTTCTAAGTTTAATAAGCAGTAGTGGCATAGCAATTATATAAATTATAATTGCTAATACATAATAAAAAAAAGAGAAGAGGCTCAAGATTAAGCCTCTACAGTTTCATCTTCTTTATAAAGGATTCTTCCACAGTGAGGACAATTAATAATCTCTTCTGATTTAATAACCTCTGCATAAGTTTTGTCATTTATTTTCATATAACATCCATAACAAGCTTGTTTTTTAACAGGAACAACAGCAGTATCTTTTGCCCATCTTTTAATTTTTTCATAGAAAGTTAAAATTTTATTATCAAACTTCTCTAACAATTCACTTCTTTCTTGATAAATTACATTTCTTTGTTTATTAATCTCTTCTATTTGATTATCAACTGCAACTTGTACATCTTTTATTGATTCTTCTTCTTGAGCCAATTTTTCTTGATACTCTTTTAACTGAGACTCTTTCTCTTCAGTAATTTCATCAAGTCTTTCAATCTCTTCATTTGCAAATGCAATTTGCTCTTTTGTAATCTCTTCTTCTAATTGTAAAGCTTTTAACTCTTTTTCATTTTGTATCTCATTATGCTTTTTTGAAATATCATCTAATTTAGTTTTTAATTCTGCTAAGTGGATATTATTTTTAGTTCTTTTTGATTTTACATCATCAATTTGTGCATATGTATCATTAATTGAAACTTTTATTGCTTCTGCTGTTTCAACAAAAGTTGCTAACTTTGCTTTTTCATTCTCGATTTGAGGTTCAAACATACTAATTTGTGTATCAAATTTTGATAATTTAACTAGATCCTCTAAATATTTATTCAACTGTTTCTCCTTGTATACAAAACTTAAATGGATTTTTCGAAGCTGATATTATAGCTTTTAATTCATTTTTTTTCAAATTTTTTTCTAATATTCCCACTAAAAGGGTACTAAAATACTTTTCACTTTCATAATGTCTTATGTCAATTAGTGAAATATTTCTACTTTTTGCATCCATTGCATCATGATATTTTATATCACCTGTTAAGAAACAATCAGCTTTAACTTCACTAAGTAAAGACATACCAGCACCTGTTACTATTGCTACTTTTTCTACTTTATCACTACACTTAACAACATTTGTATAATCTATTTTTAATTTTGAAGTAATCTCTTTTGCAAACTCGTCAAAATTTTTATTTACATTTGCATAGATAATAAAATCATTTATATCTTCTTTTTCAATTACATCTAATTTTAAAACCTCTTTTGCTACATACATATTCAAATGAGTTTTATCAATATTTGTATGCATTGATATAAGTGAAATATTTTTTTGAATCAATATTTTTAATAACTTTGTGCAGTAGTTATCATAATTTATTCTTTTTAAAGGTGCAAAAATTAATGGATGATGAGTAATAATTAAAGAGTTCTGTTCTACACTCATTAAAAACTCTTCATCCATGTCAATACTTACATATACTCTTTTTACTTCATCTTCAAAGCTTCCAACTAATAAACCTGAGTTATCCCACTTCTCTTGTAAGCAAAAAGGTGAAACTTCATCTAATATATTATAAATATCTCTTACTATCAAAACAAATCCTAAACAAAAAGCTCTGGATTACTTTTTTTTAGATTATTTAAAGCATCTTTTGCTGCTTGTGTATCAACTTTTTTTAATCTTTGAACCTCTTGCTCTTTATATAAAACAGCACATCCTTGTGCTAATTCTCTTACTTTTAAAATATAATTTTGTCTTTCAGTAACTGAAATTGCTTTTCTTGCATCAAGTGTATTAAAAGCATGAGAAGCCAACATACATTGGTCATATGCAGGTAAAGGAAGTCCTGCATCAAGGCAAGATTTGCACTCATTAAAAGCATCATCAAAGTGTTTAAATAACATAGATGTATTTGCTACTTCGAAATTATATTTTGAAAACTCATACTCTGCTTCTTTATGAACATCAGCATAAGTTGTAACTCCTAAACTATTCTCATTCCATACAATATCAAATACTGAATCAACTCCTTGCAAATACATTGCAAGTCTTTCTGTTCCATAAGTAATCTCTACTGCAACAGGGTCACAAGCTAAGCCTCCAACTTGTTGGAAATATGTAAATTGAGTAACTTCCATACCATCTAACCATACTTCCCAACCAAGTCCCCAAGCTCCTAATGTTGGTGATTCCCAGTTATCTTCTACAAATCTAATATCATGTTTTGATGTATCTAATCCTAAGTATTCTAGTGATTGTAAATATAAATCTTGAATATTCTCAGGACTTGGTTTTATTAATACTTGAAATTGATAATAAGAACCTAATCTATTTGGATTTTCCGCATATCTACCATCAGTAGGTCTTCTACTTGGAGCTACATAAGCTGTACTCCATGCAGTTGAGTCTAAACTCCTTAATAATGTTGCAGGATGAAATGTACCTGCACCAGCTGGAATATCATAAGGTTGAACAATATTACAACCTTGATTTGCCCAGAATTCTTGTAATTTTAACAATATTTGTGAAAAAGTAGTCATCTTTATCTAAATCCTAATCCTTGTAATTTATTAGTCATAATCCATTTTAATTATGTTTACTATTTTAATAAAAAGTAAGCTTTTATTTATAAAAGTACTTCAATATCTTTTGCATTAGTTTGAACACAATTTAGTTTAACTATTCTATCTTCTTTAAGTTTAACTGTTAGTTCACTATCTGTAGTTGCTAAAATTTGCATTGCTAAGTATGCTGAGTTTATCGCTCCTTCTTCATCTAAAGATACAGTTGCAACCGGCATAGTTAGTGGTTTACTTACAGTTGAAAGTATAGCACTTGTGCCATCAAGTTTTGTATCTTTTATAGGAACTGCAATAACTGGCTTTATAGTTGATGATGCTATATTACTTGCTAAACAACCATTGACATTTGAAGCAACAATAAAACAAACAGCACCCTTTTCTTCAGCACTTTTCATATAATCTTTGATTTTTTCTACAGAATCGTAAAGTGATAATACAGTCAATTCATAGTTTACATTAAACTTTTCAAAAGTCTCGGTACATTTTTTCATAACTTCATAATCTGAGTTATTTCCAATAATTATAGAAATATATTTCATTTTTTACCTTAATTAACTTTTAGTAGATTATTTTATCTAAACTAATCTAATAGTTTTATAATCTGTTTTACTTTAAGGTCTTTCCAAGCTTCAAACCTATTTAAAACTAATGAGTTTTTATCAAAATTAAAAAGTGATAAGTTTTTTGATTTATCACAAACTAAAACTGCTTTACAATTTTCATAATATTTTATTCTATTTACTAGTTTTTCTTCAGTAAAAACAACAACTGAAGGTATAAAAAATATATCACTTATATGATAAGTTGCCGTATCAACTGTTATAATTTTATCTGCATTAGAAATTATAAAAGCATAATCTAAAAAACTTTTTGAATAACTAGATAAATCTACATAAGCACTATCTTTTACACCATCTATATTTAAAGTACTAATTATTGTATAATCAGTTAATTTATTTATTAACTTTTTTAAAATATTTATAGCAATCTCTTTTGGGATTGACCTATTTGCATCTGCTGAAAAAGGATGATATAGTAAAACTTTTCCTTTTAATCTTATATCTGAAATTTTTTGAACTAAACTTTTAGAAGGTTTATATCTGTTTAGATTTAAACTGTTATATTTTCTACTATCATCAATTTTTTCAAAATCAATTCCTAATTTATAAAGCCAAGCATCTACATAATTTAATTTTTCATAATATGCAGTTTTAGTAACTAAACTTGTATCTATATAATAATCATATTCACACAATTTTTTTACACTAATAGACAAAGCAGTTACTTTATTTACAAACTCTTGATTTTCAAATATCTGCTTATCTCTAGTAAACTGTTTGTTTTCTGAAGAGTTTAAATAAATATCAATTTTTACTGTACTAAATCGTTTTTTTAGTTGCTCATAAAAAATTCTTAATGCACTTACACTACTAACCATCTCTCCTATATTAAAGCCCATGTTACCTAAAATTGCAATCTTTATATCTTGCTTTAATGTATTTGAAACTTGTTCATGAAGATTGACTTTTTTGTTATTTAAAAATAAAGAGATAAAATCTAAATTATCACTAAAGTTACTATTTTTTGTAATTAACTCTTTTCTTTTTTTAACAATTGTATTAAATTCATTTTTATTTACAATTCCAAGCTCTTTTGGAAACTGTTCATTATTAGTTACTCTACTTTCTTCAATAACTTTTACTTGATACTTTTTCTCATCAACATTTTTAAATACTCTTTTTAAATCTAAAAAATCTTCATATGTTGTAATGTACAAAGTTTCATTTATAAGATTTGATGGGCCTTTTAGTTTAAAATAAGAGACTAAAGTCCCATCTGTAGTTTTAATATTTATATTATTCGTAACTCTAAATATTACCATTATTTACTACAAAGTTCCTCTTCTTCATTTTTTACTCTAAGCATAGTTAAGTATGGTAAAGATGAAGGTAATTGAATCTTATTTGTATTTCCACTATGAACTGAGTCTAGCTCTTTATTTGTATCAGTCAAAATCTTTTTAAATGATACATAATATTTGCCATCATCTTTTTTATAAATCTTTCCTATTTCATTATCACATTCACTAATTTTTGCTCCTATTGGTGCAAAAATTTCTATTTCATCGCCAGGATAAGTTTTATATTTACACATAAAGTGTTTTTCATCTTCTGTTACAAGTCCACTAACTTCATAACTACCTTTACTTAAAGCGTATTCATGATTTTGTGTATCACTTTTATCAAAAGGTCTATGAATTAAATATGCATCAGTAAACCCTCTATTTTTAGTTGTATGAAGCTCTTTTTGATACTTATTAGCATCAAAACTATTTTCAAAATAGTCATCAATAGCTTCCCTATATGCATGAGCTGTAACAGCAGCATAATAAGGAGATTTTGTTCTACCTTCAATTTTAACAGAATCAACAGAACCTGAATCAAGTATCTCTTGCATATGTGAAACTAAATTCATATCTTTTGAATTAAAAATATATGTACCAACACCTGGTTCTTCTTCTAATCTAAATAAAGTACTATGGTCTTCATTTGCAGCATAAAGTGTATACTCAAATCTACAATCATTTGCACAACTTCCTCTATTTGGAACTCTTCCCATTTGAACAGCACTTACTAAACATCTACCTGAGTATGCAAAACACATTGAACCGTGCACAAAAATCTCTATTTCCATTTCAGGAAGATGTTTTTTTATCTCTTTAACATCTTTTAAAGATATCTCCCTTGCAGCAATAATTCTTTTAACTCCCATATCCCAAAATACTTGCGCATCCAAATAATTAAGTACATTTGCTTGAGTTGACAAATGAATTGGAATTTGAGGAGCTAACTCTTTACAAAGTTTAACAACACCAGGTGCAGCTACAATAAAAGCATCTGGTTCTAATTCTGCCATTTTAATAATATGCTTTTTTAGTAATTCAATTTGAGAATTGAAAGGAAAACCATTTATTGTTGCATAAACTTTTTTTCCTCTTGCATGAGCATAATCAATTCCCTCTTTAAAAGTCTCAAAAGAGAACTCTTTACCTGCTCTAATTCTTAAACTAAAGTGACTAACTCCACCATAAACAGCATCTGCACCATAAGCAATTGCAATTTTTAGTTTTTCTAAATTTCCCGCAGGTGATAATAATTCTATATCATTTTTTTTCATCAATAATCCTCGTGCTTTTGCACATATAAATTTTTTGGCAATTATAACAAATAATATTTATAAATAAGATTTTACATTAAATGTAGAAGTTTTATCTAAAAAAAAGTTAATACTAACAAGTAGAAAAGCTTTTAAAAGCTTTCCCACTCATCATCATTTGAAATTGAAGTAAACTCTTTTGGTTTGTTTATATCTTTACTTTTTTTATCTTCACTTTTTTCATAAGTAGTTTTTTTATTAGGTTTTACATCAATAACAGACTCTTGTTTTGATACTATTTCATCAATTGCACTTTTACTTTTAGTAGTTTTCTTACTCTCTTCTTTATAAGTAGAACAATATTCAACTTTAATATTATCTAAACACTCAAATAGTTTAACTGTGCAATCATCAACCTCTCTTGAAATTTTTGCTAAAGTCTCATTTGAAGCTTTTTTTGCATTTTCATCAATATAATCTTGCACTCTTTGATGTACACACTCATGATAAATCTTTAAGTTTTTCCAATTTGAACTCTTTGTAAAAGCTGTTCCTTTTGCTTCTTCTTGTGCAATCCATTTTCCAAAATTACACTCAGTACATTTTGCTGCTGTCCAAGCTTGAACATCTTTTTGTCCAACTTTTGCAAAATTTGTATCTTTAAATAAGATATGGTCATTTTTAATCTTAGAGATTTTAAATACTAAATCAATATCACAAATTTGTTTCTCTTTAGACTTATCAAAATTTGCCCTTTGTGAAATTGCATTTAAATCTGCTGAAAGTTTAGTAACACCATCTGATAAAGCACTTATCTCACTAGCAGAACTTGCATTAACTTGTGTAGCTCTATCTAAAGAATTAATTGCATCATTAATTTGTATAATACCAGTCTCTTGCTCTTTACTTGCGCTTGATACATCTTCAATTAAAGTAATTGTTTCATTAATCTTAGAAGTTAAATCAGTATATCCAGATATCATCTTACTTGAAATTGATTTACCTTCATTTGCTTTTTGAGTAGCTTGTTCTACAATATCTTTAATCTCTTTTGCTGCTTCTGCACTTCTACTAGCTAAGTTTCTAACTTCTTGAGCAACTACTGCAAAACCTTTTCCAGCTTCTCCTGCTGTTGCTGCTTCTACTGCTGCATTTAGTGAAAGAATATTTGTTTGAAATGCTATTTGGTCTATTACTGTAATTGCTTCATTTATAGAACTTACTTGCTCATCAATATCATCCATAGCTTTTGTAGTCATGTTTGCATAATCACCACCCTCTTTTGCAGAGCTATTTAAATCATTTGCTAAAACTGACATTTTATTTACTTTTGAAGCACTAGATTTAATAATCGAAGTAATCTCTTCAACAGCAGCTGCTGTCTCTTCTAAACTAGCTGCTTGCTCATTTGCTGATTTTGCTAATTTTGCAACTTCTTTTGATAAAACTTCTGTATCAGAGTTTAACTTTTTACCACTTGTTGTAATCATAGCTAAAAACTCAGATACTGTATTTCCAATAAATGTAGTACTTGTTGAGATTGAACCTACTATACCATTTGCACTATGATGTTCATCTTTAGATACTTTAAAGTCAAAATTAGAGTTTCCATACTCTACTAAAATATTGTTAATCTCTTCTAGTTTCTCATTTGTTTTATCAATCATAGAGTTAATAGAAGCTTTTAACTTTTGAATTTGTGGATTTGAAGAATCACTATGAACTTTATAAACATAAAAACCATTATTTACTTTTGTAATTACATCTTCAACCTCTTCAATAACTTTAGCATCTTGTTTAAAACCATCTTTTAACTTCTTAATATAAGAATTAAAACTATCTACAACTTTCCCTATTTCATCATTTGAATTTTTCTTAATATAATTATTAGATGTTGAATCTGAACCAAGATTTGAGATTGCACCGTTTAACTCATCAAGAGGATTTATAATTGCTCTTTTTATTAAGAAAGTATATAACAAATAAATAAACCCAACTGCAATAATAGTAGAAACCACTAAAAATTGAATAATAGTAGATATCTCTTCTTCCGTAGTTTTTTGCATTTGTGCAATTTCTGCTTTTATATCATCAATATAAGCACCTGTACCAATTATCCAATTCCAAGGACCAAACTTCTGTACATAAGAAAACTTCTCTTCTGCTTCATCTAATCCTGGTTTTGGCCACATATACTTAACTAAAGCACCCTCATCATTATTGTTTGTAGCTTCAACAAACTCTTTAAATAGATATTTCCCTGCTTTGTCTTGTATATTAGCTAAATCTTTACCATCAAGTTTTGGTTTAATTGGATGCATAACCATTTTAGGTTGAGTATCGTTTATCCAAAAATAACCATCTGTTCCGTATCTCATTTTTGAAATAGTTTCTAATGCTTCTTCTTGAATCTTTTTAGTAACATCTGATACATATGAACCTGTACCAATAACCCAATTAAAAGGTTCAAATAGTTTTACAAAAGACACCTTTGGTTGTGGCTTATCAAACCCTGGTTTTGGCCATAAATAATCAACAAAACCTGAACCTTTTGTTTTTCCAACATTTGCAAAAACTGAGAATATTTTTTTACCACCTTTGTCTTTAAACTCAGACAAATCTTTTCCATCAAGGTGTGGTTTTGTTGGGTGCATAACAATTACTGCATCAGTATCATTTACCCAAAAATATCCATTTTTACCATATCTTGATTCACTAATTAACTCTCTTAATACTCTTTTTAATTCAGCATCAGGAATTTTGCCTTTTAGTTTTTTATACTCTGCATTTAATATTGAAAAAATAAAACCTGTTTGTTCTTTTAAATACTCTTGAACTTCAAATTTTATCTTATCAATTGCAGTTCTTTTATGATAAGCACTAACTGTTTTCATAGCTAGTGATACATAATTTTTCAATTCTGCTTCTTTTTTAGCATATGCTTCTTTTTTATATTTTTCAACATTTTCATTAGATAGCTTTTTAACTGAATAAATAGACTCTATTGATACAATTATTGCCACAGAAAAAATTGTTAAAAATGCTAAAATAAGTAGCTTAGACTTAATAGTAAGGTTCCCCAGCATTCCACACTCCTTTTATAATCATTATATTTTATCTTGCAACACTTTAAAAAGTCAAGGTTTCAATTATTAAATAATTATAAAATAATTTTATGTTTACTTTCGTTTCATCCCATATAAATTTTATTTATCATTTCTTCAATATTTTAATAACAAATGCTATTTAGTTTATTTTATGAAAACTTTAGTTATGTTATTATCTATATACAAAATTCAAAAGGTACAGGTTATAATTTATGTTTAACAAACTTTTTAAAAAATATACTAGAGAAGATTTACTAGATGAACTAAGAAACTCAACCTTTAAAGACTCAAAAGCAGATTCAATTTTAAAAGATGTAGATATTCATTATAGAGATGAGTTTAATAAATCATATCTTCATATTGTAGCAGAAGATAACCTTGTAGAGTCAGTAAAATGGCTTGTATCTAAAAAAGTAGATATAAATGCAACTGATTCTGATGGAAATACAGCTTTAATGTATGCTGTAAGACAAGGTGCCACGCAAACAGTAAGAACACTTCTTCAACTAAATGCTGATCCAAATATAAGAAACTCAAATGGAAGAATTGCCATACAAGAAGCTTTAAAGTTAAATAAAAAAGATTCATATGTATTATTAAGAGATAAAACAAAAAAACTAAACAATATAGATGATGATGGAAAAACAATTATTTTTGATGCAATAGATAGCCAAAATTTAGATTTAATAAAAGATGTAATTAAACTTCAAGGTAACTCTATTGATAAAAAAATTCTATTTTATCCTAATACATATACAAGTTTAGAAGTACTTAAATTTTTAGGTGCACATATTGATTTAAATATTACAGATGAAAAAGGGCGAACTCCTATATTTTATCTAGTTCAAAATGGTGCTTTAAATGTAGAATCATTTAATTTTGCAATAGAAAAAGGTGCTGATATTAATCACATTGACGATGATGGTAACAATGTACTATTAGCTTTAATTGAAAAAATATTAGCAACAAATCCAAGGGAAAAAGAAGAGATAAAAAATCTTCTTGATATGATTCCATGGCTGATTGATGAACATGTAGATTATAACCATTGTAATCACAATGGTGATAATGCTTTAATGTTAGCAACAAAACAAAGAAATTTAAAAGTTATGGAAACTTTACTTGAATATGAAGTTGACCCAAACTTTATAAATGATAGAAATGAAACAGCTTTAGCTTTTGCTGCAATAAAAGGTAAGACAAATATTGATTTAGTATCTTTACTTTTAGATTATGGCGCAAGACCAAATATTAGTGATGAAAATGGTAAAACAATCATCGAAAAACTAATTGAAATTGAACTTTTTTTAAGAAATAGAAAAAAGCTAAAGATGAAAGATAGACAGCATATTAATGAAAATGAAAACTACAAATCAGTTTTAGAAGAGATTTTATTAAATGGTGAAGTTAACTTGACTATGCTTAACTCTCAAGGAAATCCATACTTTTTCGAAGCAGTAGAACATGGAAATATAGATTTAGTTAAAATGCTTGTAAAATATGGTGCTGATATAAATCTCAAAAATAAAGATGGTTACAATATTATTTACTATTACATGTCAAAAAATACTTCATTTAGAAGAGTTGCTGAACATCAAAATTATCTTATAATGCTTAGAAATATTATTAGTTTAGGTGCTGATGTTAACTCAAGGGATGATTATGGAGGAATTACACTTCATAAAGCTATTTTAGATAATGATATTCAAACTATTAAAGTTTTAATTAATGCAGGTGCGGATATTAATGCAGTTGATAATAAAGGAAGAAATATGGTTCACAATGCCATGTGGCAAAATAAAGTGAAAGTATTTAGACTTTTATATTCATACAATAAACAACTAATTAATAAACCAGATAAATTTGGTGTATTGCCTATTAATTATGCTGCATTTTTAGGATATAATGAACTAGTTATTGAACTTATAGACTCTGGTTCATATGTAAATAATCCATACAAAAAAACACATTATATTTTTAATTTTCTAAAAAAATTCCATAAAAATTTAAGACCACTTTTAGAAAATACAAGAAACCCAGCAGACCACTTAAAAATGAAAACATTAGTAGAAAACATGGTAAAAGAGTTTAATGTAAAGCTTTAAAATAGCTTTACATTAATAGATTTTTAGCAAACTCTTTTGCTTCTTTTGTAATATCTTCTCCACTTATCATTCTTGATATTTCATCAACCCTTTGCTCTTTATTTAAGACTTTAACTTCTGATTTTCCATCTATTTTATCAACTAAAAAGTGTTGTTTAGCACTTGATGTTAATTGAGGTTGATGGGAAATTGCAAAAATCTGATATGATTTAGATAATTGTGTTAAAACAGTTGCTATTGCTGAGCTCTCTTTTCCACTTAAATTTGCATCTATTTCATCTAAAAATAGAACTCCATTTTTAACTATTTGAAACTCACTCATTGATGTTAAAAGTGCAAGTCGCAATCTATTAAACTCTCCACTACTTATAGTATCTAAATCAACACCATTTAACTCAAAAACAACTTCATCTATACCACTTGAATCAAGAGTTTTTTTCTGGATTAATATTTTTGCATTTGAAAGATATAAAAATTTTAAGTAGTGATTTATTCTTTTCTCCAAATGTTTTACAGATTTTTTTCTCTCTTCGCTAATTTGTAAAGCTAATTCATTTACTTCAATATCAAGTGTTTTAATCTCTTCTTCAAGCTTTGTTTTTTCAAAAGTTATATTTTCATATTTTTGTAAATCTAATTTCTTTTGTTCTTTATACTCAATTGCTTCTTTTATAGAGCCAAATCTTTTTTGTAAAGATGATAGTTTTTCTATTCTATCTAAAACATTTTCAATATCTAACTCTTCAAGCTCATATAAAGAGTCATTAAATCTTTCAAAATGATTATTTAACTCATTTATTGCATCATCAAAAAAAGAGCTATCAACTTCTAATAACTCTAAAGCATTTGATACTTGATGTGAATTCTCAAAAACTAAAGAGGCACTTTTAATAGCATCTTCAATTTTATCTTTTTTTGAGAGTTTCTTTTTTACTTCCATTAGTTCTTCATATTCATCTAATTTTGGATCAATTGATTCTATTTTATCAATCTCAAACTGTGCAAACTCTTTTAGTTCTTCAACTTTTAGTTCATCTTCAATTAGTCTATTCAACTCTTTTTTAAGTATGCTTAACTCTTTATATGATGATATAAACTCTTGTTTTAATTTATTAAATTTTTTATTATTTTTAATTGATAATAAATCTAAAAAATTTAAAAGTTTAATACTTTCAAAATCTGTTTTATCTTTTAAGCTAAGATGCTTTATCAAGGAAGTAGAAAAACTTTGAAGCCTTTTTTTTGAAATAGTTTGATTATTTAAAAGATATCTTGTTTTATCTTTTTTTATCTCTTTAATAACAATTTCATCATCAATATCAATATCAAAATCTTCATCTTTTATAGAACTTTGAATCACAACTTCCCCAAGTTTTGCTTTTGCATCTTCAATTCCAAATAGTGATAATATTGATTCCATTAAGATAGATTTACCAGCACCACTAGGTCCTGTAAAAACAACTAAACCCTTATCAAACTCTAAATCTATTTCATTAAAAGATAAAAAATCTTTAAGATATACTCTACTAATCATCTATATTAATTTCCCCATTGTAGTTTTTCATTTAATACTTCAAAATAGTTACGCTCTTTTCTATGAAGAAGTTTTGCTTTTTTTGAAGCTATTTGAATCTTAATTGATTGATTTTGTTCTACTTCATATATATCTTGTCCATCAACAATTACCATTGCACCTTGATTATCTGTAATAGTAAACTCTATTTCAAAATCTGCTGGAAGTACTAATGGCCTTTGAGTTAATGAATGTGGAGCAACTGGCGTTACAATAAAAGCATCAGTTAAAGGATATACCAATGGACCGCCAACTGATAAATTATATGCCGTTGAGCCAGTTGGTGAAGAGATAATAATTCCATCACCATAATATGAATTAAATGGTTTGCCATCTATTTTTGCATCTACTTTTATCATAGATGACAAAGAGTTTCTTGAAATAACAATATCATTAAAAGCAAAGAAGTTTTGTAAATTTGCATTGCCTTTAATCATCATTCTGCTATCAATTCTATAATTTTCATCATCTGACAAATTTTGTAAAAATGATTCTAATTCATTTAAACTTACATCAGTTAGAAATCCTAAGGTTCCAAGATTTATTCCAAGTACTGGTTTTCCAGACCTAAAAGTTCTTCTTACTACAGAAATTAGTGTTCCATCCCCACCAATTGATACTAAAAAATCCACAGTATCACACAAAGTATCTAAATCAAAACCCTCTTCATCAATCATATAAGCACTATTTTTTTCCAAAAACACTTCTATATTTTGACTTTGAAAATAGCCTTTTATTTTCATATAATCATCTTTGATTTCTGGAGTTGAAGGTCTTAATATAATTCCTGCTTTTGATTTTGATTTTAATTTCTCTTTTGTAATTGTTGCTTTCAAACCCATATTCTCTTCTTTAAAATTTAGAATATTCTATCTAAAATGTTAATAAATCTGCTTTAAATTAACAAATTGTAATATTTTATAGATTAAAAGGCAAAATTTTACATAAATTAGTATTTTTGAAGTAAAAAAAAAGGCCTAGATTTAAAATCTAGACCTTTTACAAAACTAATTAAAGTTTATACTTAAATCGAAAAATGTTATTAACCATTTCTCTTTTTAATAATTTCGTCAGAAACATTTTTTGGAACTTCTTCATAAGAATCAAATAACATTCCATAAGTTGCTCTACCTTGAGTCATAGATCTTAAGTCAGTTGAGTAACCAAACATTTCAGATAATGGAATCATTGCAGTAACTAGTTTAACACCAGCTCTGTCATCCATAGATTGAACTTGTCCTCTTCTTTTGTTAACATCACCGATAACATCTCCCATATACTCTTCAGGAGTTTCGATTTCAACTTTCATCATTGGTTCAAGAATAACTGCACCAGCTTCAGCTTTTCTACAAGCCTCTTTGAAACCCATAGAAGCAGCTAATTTAAAGGCCATCTCAGATGAGTCAACATCGTGATATGAACCATCATATAAAGTAACCTCAATATCAACCATTGGGTAACCAGCTAGGATACCACCTTGCATAGCTTCCTCACAACCTTTTTGAACTGCAGGAATATACTCTTTTGGTACAACCCCACCTTTAATTGCATTGTTAAATTTAAAGTTATCTTCAGAATCAACTAATGGTTTAATATCTAAATATACGTGACCATATTGACCTTTACCACCAGATTGCTTAGCATATTTGAACTCATTTTTAATTGGGTTCTTAATAGTTTCTCTATAAGCAACTTGTGGAGCACCAACTTCAGCTTCAACTTTAAACTCTCTTTTCATTCTATCAACAAGAATTTCAAGGTGTAATTCACCCATTCCTGAAATAATAGTTTGTCCAGATTCTTCATCAGTTGCAACTCTAAATGATGGATCTTCTTCTGCTAATTTTCCTAATGCAATACCCATTTTTTCTTGGTCTGCTTTAGTTTTTGGCTCAACTGCAACAGAGATAACTGGCTCTGGGAATTCCATTCTCTCAAGGATTACTGGATCTTTTTCAGAAGCTAAAGTATCACCTGTAATTGTATTTTTAAGACCAACTACTGCACCAATTTCACCAGCATAAAGTTGTGAAACTTCTTCTCTGTTATTTGAGTGCATTTTAAGTAATCTTCCGATTCTCTCTTTTTTCATTTTAGTTGAGTTCATTACATAAGTTCCAGACTCTAATTGTCCTCTATATACTCTTGTAAATGTTAATTGTCCAACAAATGGGTCAGTCATAATTTTAAATGCTAATGCTGCAACTTCACCTTCATCAGTAGAAGGAACAATAACAGCTTCACCATCTTGAGTCTCACCTCTAATATCAGCAACCTCAGTTGGAGCTGGTAAATACATAGCAACTGCATCAAGTAGTGTTTGAACACCTTTATTTTTGAAAGATGTACCACAAACCATTGGAGTAATAGACATTGATAAACAAGCAGCTTTAAGACCATTAATAATCTCATCTTCGCTTAATTCACCTTCTTCAAAGTATTTTTCCATTAACTCTTCAGAAGACTCAGCAGCAGCTTCAATCATCTTTTCTCTATACTCTTGTGCTTGGTCTACTAACTCAGCTGGAATTTCTACTTCTGAATATGCAGAACCCATTGCAGCGTCATCATCCCAAACAATAGCTTTCATTTTAACTAAATCAACAACACCTTTGAAGTCTTCTTCTGCACCAATAGGAATTTGAATTGGAACAGGATTAGCTTTTAATCTTTCACTTACTTGTTTTTCAACATTAAAAAAATCTGCACCAGTTCTATCCATTTTATTTACATAGATAATTCTTGGTACACCATATTTGTTTGCTTGTCTCCAAACTGTTTCAGATTGAGGTTGAACCCCACCTACTGAACAAAATACTGCAACTGCACCATCAAGAACTCTCATTGATCTTTCAACTTCAATTGTAAAGTCAACGTGACCTGGAGTGTCAATAATATTTATTTGTAGTTGCTCATTTGTTTTAGGGTGTGGCCAGAAACAAGTAGTAGCTGCTGAAGTAATTGTAATACCTCTTTCTTGCTCTTGCTCCATCCAGTCCATTGTTGCAGCACCGTCGTGAACCTCACCAATTTTGTGAGAAACTCCTGTATAGAATAAAATTCTTTCAGTAGTTGTTGTTTTACCTGCATCAATGTGCGCTGCAATACCGATATTTCTAACTCTTCTAAGTGGTGTTTTTCTAGCCATAAATACTTCCTACCATCTATAGTGTGCAAATGCTTTGTTAGCTTCTGCCATTCTATGCATATCTTCTTTCTTCTTGAAAGAAGCCCCTCTTTCGTTTGCTGCTTCGAATAACTCATTAGCTAATCTTTCAACCATAGTTCTTTCATTTCTTTTTCTTGCAGCATCTACTAGCCATCTTAAAGCTAAAGTTTGTCTTCTAACAGCTCTAACTTCAACTGGTACTTGATAAGTTGCTCCACCAACTCTTCTAGATTTAACTTCTAAAAGTGGTTTAACATTTTCAATTGCTTTTTCAAACAGTTCAATACCAGACTCTTCACCTCTAGCATCTAAGTTTGCAATTGCACCATACATAATTTTTTCTGCTACTGATTTTTTACCATCTAACATAATTGTATTAATGAATTTTGTGATCACTTTACTATTGTAGATAGGATCAGCCATAATTTCTCTAACTGGAGCTTTTCTTCTTCTCATTTTCTTATCCTTCTACTTATTTTTTAGGCTTTTTAGTACCGTATTTAGATCTTGCAACAGTTCTGTTTGCAACACCAGCTGTATCTAAAGCACCTCTAACAATGTGATACTTAACACCAGGTAAATCCTTAACTCTTCCCCCTCTAACTAATACAATAGAGTGTTCTTGTAAGTTGTGACCTTCACCACCGATATATGAAATTACTTCATATCCTGTTGTTAATCTAACTTTTGCAACTTTTCTTAAAGCCGAGTTAGGTTTTTTAGGAGTTGTAGTATATACTCTTGTACATACACCTCTTCTTTGTGGACATTTTTCTAATGCTGGTGATTTTGATGTTTTAATCACCTTTTTTCGCTCTTTTCTAATAAGCTGATTAATAGTAGGCATTTTTTCCCTTTAATTAAATTGGTTTGAGCAATTAAAGCAATGCTCATGCTTCTCGTGCGACTTCAACATATTGTTGAAACGATACTACCATTCTAGGAAACATGTAAGTTTTCTAAAAAAGTAGGGGATTATACTTAAGTACAACTTAATATATACTTAGTTAATACTTAAAGAGTCAATATTAAAAAAGATACTTTTTTTAAGTTTTTAGTAAACTATTATTACTATAATTCGCAAAATTTTTTAATAAAGTAGCTTTAAATGATGACAAAACAACTATTTCCTTTGGCCTTAGGAGGTCTTGGTATTGGAACAACTGAGTTTGTAATAATGGGTTTACTACCAGATGTTGCAAATGATATAAATATTACAATTCCTGTTGCAGGACATCTTATTTCTGCATATGCATTTGGAGTGGTAATTGGAGCTCCTATTTTAGTAGCTCTTAGTGCAAAATTTCCACCTAAAAATGTTTTAATCACTTTTATGATTTTATTTACATTTTTTAATTTTTTATCAACTATTGCACCTGATTATAATACGCTTATGATGGCAAGATTTTTTAGTGGTTTACCTCATGGAGCTTTTTTTGGAGTAGGAACTGTTGTTGCAGCAAAATTAGCCAAAGAAGGTAAAGCAGCACAAGCAATTGCATCTATGTTTACAGGCTTAACTCTTGCAAATTTAGCTATGGTACCTATTGTTACATATATAGGACATCACTATCATTGGAGATATGCTTTTGGTATTGTTTCACTAATTGGTATTCTTACAATAGTTTGTTTATATAAATATCTTCCAAAACAAGAAGTATTAAGAACTGTAACTTTTAAAGAAGAATTAGAGTTTTTTAAAACAATAAAAGCTTGGCACATACTATTAATTGTAGCTATTGGATTTGGAGGCTTATTTGCATGGTTTAGTTATATTGCTCCTTTACTAATTCATGTTTCAAATTTTGATGAAGGAAATGTTTCTTATCTTATGATTGTAGCAGGTGCTGGTATGGTTGTAGGAAATATTTTAGGAGGAAATCTTGCAGATAAAAAAAATCCAATTAAAGTATCAATATTTTTACTATCAAGCATGGTAATAGCCTTAAATTTAGTTTTCTTCTTCTCATCAATTCAAATTATTTCTATAATATTAACATTCATTTGTGGAGCTTTGGCTATGTCAATTGGAGCTCCCATTAACATGATTATGCTAAATAGTGCAAAACACTCAGCTATGCTAGGTGCTGCATTTTTACAAGCTGCATTTAATGTTGCAAACTCATTAGGTGCTTTTTTTGGAGGAATTCCTTTATTTTGGGGATTAGATTATAATTATCCTTCATTAGTTGGAGCTTTTATGGCTTTAATTGGTGCAATTTTGTGTACAATATTTCTAAAAAAATATAATTTTAAAGGATAAAAAATAAATATAAATTATAAAAAAATAGGCATAGGAGAAAAAGTAGTTTTTTTCTTGCATGAACTTATGGGTGATTGTAGAAATTATGAAGCAATACTTCCATATTTAAATACAAAAGAGTTTTCATACTATTTTATTGACTTACGTGGATATGGTCTTTCAAAAAATATAAAAGGTATTTTTAATAGTAGTGAAGCAATAACTGATATTTTAAAAATTATAAAAAATGAAAACTTAAAAAAAATAAATCTAGTAGGCCACTCCATGTCAGCTTTAATTGCACAAAAATTTGCAATAAACTATCAAGACTATCTGCAAACTCTAATCTTAGTAACTCCTGTTAAAGCAAGTGGTGTAAAAGTAAATGAACAAACAAAACAAAAACTTTTACAACAAATGCAATATGAAAACAAAATTGAAGAAGTTATATTAGCATCAAGCAAAAGATACAATCAAACATGGGTAGATTATAGAATAAATATGGCTTATACCTCATCTACAAAAGAAGCAAGATTATCTTACATGAGAATGTATTTACAAGAGGATTATTCAAAAGAGGCTTTTAATATAACAATACCTGTAAAAGCTATTGTTGGAAAATATGACTTTGTAACTTTTAGTAAACTTGCTATTAAAAAAGATTTTGAAAAGTGGTATAAAGACTTAGAAATTATAGAGTTTGAAGAAGCAGGACACTACCCAATGCTAGAGTGCCCTATACTATTTGCTTCTAAAATTGAAACTTTATGTAATTAAAGCTTTTAAACTTTTTACAGTAAAGAGTTTTAGTTCTTCTGATTTTTGTGCTTTTAATTCATTTGAAAAACCATTTTTTGAAAAAAGTACAAAAATATCACTTTTTACTCCTAAAGATGAACAAGAATCTTTTAATTGATTTAATTGACTTGTTTTCATCTTTGAATTATTATATTTGCTTAAAGCAACAATAGTCTTATCTTCTTTAGTTTTTGCAACTATTTGAAGCTCATCTTTTGTTTCATTCCAAAAACTTCCAATAGTTACTATTTCATCTTTATAAAAAAGTTTTAAATACTCTTCACAAAGTTGCTCAAAAACCAAATCCATAAACTGCATTTGATAATTACTAAATTTTTCAAAAAACTCATCATAACTATTTTTTGAAATTCCTTTATATAAAGGGGAAACAAATGCAAACCAAAATCTTAGAAATGGTGTACTAAAAAGTAATTTAGTATTTTTGTTAGACAGTTTAACATAAGTATCTAAAAGTTTTATAGGCTCTTGTTTTTTAATTAATTTTAACTCTTCTAAATCTTCAAGAGATTCAAAATCCTCTTCATACTCTAAAGATGCTCTTTTGAAAGTTGTACTAACTCTTCTGTCCCCTAAAGCAACTCCTGTTAATATTTTATGATATATACCATCATTTTTAGTAAGCTTTTGTATATGAGCTTGAATCTTATCATATTGAGTTAAAATATGTCTTGTGATTAAAGTTCCCAATGGTTTTGAGGTATCTACTTTAATATCTAAACCACCAAAGACTGCGAAATAATTTACAGCTGTTTGCATATCTTTTGGTTTATTTATTTCACAAAATATTTGAAATTGTTCTTTTAATGTTTTATCACTTAGTATAATTGTAAAGCCTTTTTATTTATTTTTTATATTTTTGAAAAAAATTGTTTAATTGGTTTGCAAAGTTTTGTGCATCTTTTTGAGTAAAAGGTGCTGGTCCTTTTGTAACCTCTCCACTATCGCGTATTTCTTGCATTAGATTTCTAATTGCAAGGCACTCTTTTATATTATCTTGTGTGTACTCTAAGCTTCTGTGGTCTATTGCGTGGGCTTGTTTTTGTATAACTCTATTTGCAAGAGGAATATCAGCAGTGATAACTAAATCATCTTTTTGTAAAAGCTCAACTATTTTATCATCTGCTTCATCAGCTCCTTGCTCTACTATCATATAACTTATATTTAAAGATTTGCCAATATTTATTTTTTTATTTGCTATTACAATAGTTTGTAAGCCCAATCTTTCAATTGCTCTTAAAAGAATTGGCTTTAAAAGGTTAGGGAAAGCATCCCCATCTACATATAAAATCATTATAAAATCTCTTGAACTCTTCCTACTTGTCCATCTTGTAATCTTACTTTAATTCCATGGGGATGAAAAGAGGAGTTTGTTAATATATCTTTTACAATACCTTTTGTAAGTTTTTTACTTCTTTGGTCTTGTTTTAAAACAATATTTACACACATTCCTTGTTTTATATCAAATCTTTTTTTATTATCCATGTTTTAACTTTTTTTATATTTTAATATATCTTTTACAAAATTTATATTGTAAAAAAAGATTATTTTAAATAGAAGTGATATTTTTATCTCATCTTCATTAGAAGTATCAATTATTGAAAGATTAAATCCTTCACCATCAGCTTTATTTTTAGGTCTTATTTCAAGCTTTATAGGTTTTAATGTTTTCATCATATTTATTGTATTTTTTTTAGCTTTTGGTTTTAAAGCTTGGAAAAACTCTTTATCTTTTTCTTCAAGTTTCATTGTTTCATATAATAAAACTAAAGTATCTTTATAAATAGTTTTATTCCAAGTTATTTTTCCTTTACTATAATGAAAAGCTGCACTTTTATTCAAAAGTGGATTACTTTTTTGTTCTTTTATATCTTCAATAAGTTGCAAAAAGAAGTTTATACCTCCAAGACTATTTGAAAAAGTTGTAATTTTCTCATATAAATAATCTTTTGTTTCTTCATTTAAATCTTTAAATTTCATTGTACTCCAATTGTTTTTCTGAAAGTATATCTAAATATTTGCAAAATTACTTTCTTATTGAAGTTGCAGTTAAAAATATATAGTTTTTTCCAGTAAGTGTAACTCTAAACTTTTTTTGTTGTAGATATTTTTTACAAAACATTACATCTTTATATAAAACTGACATCTCTGAAAAAGAGTAATTTTTTGCTCTTGCTCCATAAATCATCTGTCCATCATGCCACCTACAATTTGGAAAACCTAAAATAATTGAAGAGTCTTTAAGCATACTATTTTGATAAATTTTCATAAAAGTTTCGTTAAAATTAATAGTTGAACTTTGAAGTGTTCCTATACTAATTACTAAATCAAATCTTCCTAAATTCAAACTATCTAAATTATTAATATCATGCACAAAAAAACTAACATTTTTATACTCTTTAAACTTCTGTTTTGCAAGTTCTATTGCGCTTTGACTATAATCAATTCCTACAAACTCAATTTCATCAAAGTTTTCACAAAGTTGCTTTATTATTTCAAACTCCCCTGCACTATTTACACCTAAATTTAAAACTCTTTTTTTAGTTTTAATTTTAACGTTTTCTAAACACTTTATATAATTTATTAAAAAATCTGGCTCTTCATTTTTATTTATTTGACTAAAAGTTGAAGAAACACCATATTTTTCATTATGTACTTGATTTTTATGAAAACTTCTATTTTTATCTATTTTTTTAAGTGTAAGTTGTATTGTTTCTTTAGTAAGTATTTTAGGAGTTAATAGTTTGCACTCAAGCAAACATGCTAAATCCACATAAGAGCTAAAACCTCTATATATATAACTTTTATTATTAATTTCTAATATTCTACCCGCATAACATGAGTCTAAAAAATCTGGATTTAGAACAGAAAAACTTACCTCAGATGAAGTATTTAGAAGCTTATTTAAAATATTATATATCTCAAACATGCTCTTATTTGAAAAATCGTGCATAGGTTCTCTTTATTTTTTGCAAATTATATAAAAGAAAAAATTAATGCTATCTATATGAAGCCTTAGATTTTTTGATTTGCATATCATGAAAGCCATTAAGTGACATGAACATTCTTATTTCTTTATCAATTGCTCTATTTTTAGGTCCTTTAATTACCTCAACAATAGGAGCTATTTTATTTTGTCTATCGTCAAATTTTAGTTCAAAGTAAGGAATAATATTATCATGGCAAGTTCTAAATTTCATATTTGAAATGCTATTTTCAAAAGTATAACAACCTTTTTCTCTATTATTTGTAATAATAGGATTATGTATAACTCTTACTTCTTGCTCTTCTTTAAACAGTTCACTTTTAGATTTTGCAGCTAAGTTATTTATTTTAGTAATAGTTGCTTGACAAACTTTTTTAAAATATTCAAAATCTGTTTTTATTATACTACTATCAAGTGTTTCAATAGAGTCTAAAATCTCTTCAATTTGTCTATTTTGTTCCTCTTCACTATATAAAACCTTTGAAATTTTTATATTAGTTGCATTATCAAAATATTTTGAATTAAAGCCAATAGCCATACCTTTACCATCATTTGCATAAGCACGCCATTGACTTAATAAATCTTGACCTTGAGAAAAAGAGGCCACATAAACTAAAGGATGTTGTTTTAAATACATCTGCTCAAAAAGTTCATATTTTGTAAAATTATGTTTTGTTGTTAGCTCTTTTATTCGCTTTGCTACTTTATCTTTTATCCAATGTATCTCTTTATAGTCATTTAAATTATATATAGAACTTAACCATAAAGTTTTATTTTGTATTATAGCTTTAAATGAGTCAATATTACAATAATGATAAATAACATTGTTCATAGTAAACCTTTTATACTTGAATATTAAAATAGTCCCTTAATACTTCAGCTCTATTCTCTAAGCTTATTCCCCAAACTTTTTTATCATTCTGTTTTTTATATGTTATCATATCATCAGTTAAAGTTATTCTTCCATCTCTTAATGCTTTTGTAACTAAAAGTGGTGCATGATTTGAAAACTGCTTATAATTATCTTCGTCTTTAAATACAGTTTCAAAATCTGAAACAGTTTTACCTTTTGTACAAAATTGATACCTTATTTGCCAACCTTTAGTTTTATGATTAAACATCAATGCATATTCACCATTTGCACAAGGTTTTATTTGATACTGTACATTTTCACTCTCAACTATTGTATCTTCATCTAAAGCTAAAGGAACTCTTACATTTTGACCATTTGCAACATCAACTAAATACTCTTTATCTCCAATTGTCGCTAATAGTGCCAAATGAGGATAATCTGCACCTATATATGTCAAGTCCATAACCTTTGCAAAAATCATTTTTGCATCATATCCTAACTGCTTTAATAAATAAACAAATAAAGTATTAGATTCATAACAAATTCCACCTCGATTATTACAAACTATTTTTTCATAGATTTTTAGTATATTTACAGAAAACTCTTTTTTAAAAATAAAATCTAAATTCTCATAA
The DNA here is from genome assembly GCF_002837275.1 of Malaciobacter halophilus. GTDB lineage: Bacteria > Campylobacterota > Campylobacteria > Campylobacterales > Arcobacteraceae > Malaciobacter > Malaciobacter halophilus. The sequence goes on from NZ_NXIF01000054.1 coordinate 51,459, forward strand.
GGCACACTTAATATATAAGCTTCTTGTAGTCTTTTTAAGTTTTCATATGAAGGCTTTAATGATGAAGGTTCATCATCTATTCCAATTCTTTTTAGTATTTTTTCAATTTCCATGAATACTCCTAAACAAAAAAAGATTATAACTGTCTTGTTAAAAAATTCTACTTAAATTCTAATTTATTGATATTTTTTAATTTAATTCTAATCCATTTTTATTTAGTGTATATACTGTGGGAGCTAGTTTTTGAATAAATGTTTTATGATGAGATACAATAATCATAGACTTTTTTATACTATTTAAAATATCTACAACTCTTTTTTCTGCACTACTATCTAAAGCATTTGTAGGCTCATCTAAAAGTAAAATTTTAGGTTCAGTTATTAATATAGAAGCAAGTGCAACAATCTTTTGTTCTCCTCCACTTAAATCAAATATTGTTCTATCTTTTAAATGAGAAATATTCATACTTTCTAAAATATTTAAAGCTTTACAATAAGCCTCTTCTTTATTTATTCCTTTTGCTCTTAAATTAAACATAACATCTTCAATTACAACAGGACATAAAAAATAGTCATTTACATCTTGTGGTAAATAACCTATGTCACTTCTAAACTTTTTATACTCTTTTTTTGAAGATATTTTATTGTGAAATAATTCCAAATCACCTTTATAAGAGTACTCTAAACCTGCAATTACTCTTAAAAGTGTACTTTTACCTGCACCATTAGCACCAACAATCGCAACTTTTTCTTCATGACCAACATTCAAATTAACATTTTCAAAAATTTTCTTTGAACTATTTTCATAACTAAGCTCTTTTAATGTTATTGAACAACTCATAATATAACCTTTAAAACTACTACGATAAATATAAGTGAAGCTAAAATATAATCTCTTTTTGTAGTTTGAAATTCATCATTTAAATATATTTGCTTATTAAACCCTCTAGCTTCAAAAGAGTCTTTTAATTTTTGTGATTTTTTTATAGATTTTACAAAAAGCATCCCTAATATATTACCAAAGGTATTATATGTAAACATATTTGTTTTTGCACAAAAACCTCTAGCTTTTAAAGTATTTTTTATACTTTTAAAATCACTTGTTAAACTATCTATCATTTTTAAAGTAAAATAACTTGTAGATACAAAACTACTTGGAAACTTTAGAGTATAAAATCCTCTTACAATATCATATCCTCTTGATTTATAGAAAATTGAAAGATTAAATAAAATAATCATATTTGTTCTAATATATATATTTATTGCTTCTTCATACTCTTTTTGAAATACAAGAAGTAATGCTAAAACAATAATAAAAATATTTAAATAAGCTAAGCTTTTAAATATCTTTATTATTGAGTCTT